>DASRCN010000032.1:0-22033 GCA_035653075.1 Chthonomonadaceae bacterium
TTCGCGCCCGGACGCCGAACAGCCGCGCCGCATACGCCACTGACTGCCCGTGATTGCCTGTCGAGGCGGAAATCACGCCGCGCCGCCGCTCGTCCTCGCTAAGTTGTGAAACGAGGTTGATTGCGCCCCGCACCTTGAACACGCCGACCGGCTGATAGTTCTCGTGCTTGATGAACACCTTCGTGCCGATCAACGCATTGATCGCCGGGTAGGTATGCAGCGGCGTGCGTGGCAAGTAGGATCGGATCCGCTTCTGGGCGACCAACACGTCGGCAAACGTCGGAAAGGTCATGGAGAACTCCTGTTGCAAACGGGGAGCGTTTTACGTGTATGGAATGGTTGTCTCCTCGACACAACAAGTATACCGCCGATCTTCTTCCGGATAACGAGCAGCCGCTCCGGTATAATGTTCTCAATTAGACAAGAAGGGAACTGGCGAGTAATACCAATGGAAGACAGTGAAGAGGCAAGAAAACTGGATTATGAGGCCGCTCCTCTGCTCGTGCGCGGCGATTACGAACAGGCCGAAAAACTGTTTCGACAAGCGATGTCGCTACGCGAGAATACGTTTGGCAAAGACCATCCCTCCATAGCCAGGAGCCTTTGCAACCTTGCAGAGGTTCGACGCACACAAGGACGACCCGCAGAAGAGGAAGTCTTATACGAACAGGCTTTTCAACTACAAGAACATGCCTATCCTCAAGGGCACCCTTACACAGCGCATATCTTGACGAGGTTAGGACATATCTATTGGAAGGATGATCGCATGGACGTAGCAGAAAGTATGTTGGGGCGCGCTCTGGAAATCAGGCGACAGTATCTTGGAGCCGACCACCATCAAACGGCTGCCTCGGCTCGTCATCTTGCCATGTTCTATCTTTCTCAAGGGCGGCAAAGCGAGGCGGACGCACTGCTGGCTCAATCACAGTATATCGTCAGGAATATGATGGCTCCCGTCTTTACCATACTGACACGACAAATGGCGGAGTTATCGCAAAAGTTGATGGCAGCGCCCGATGCAGATGTCGAACAACTAACCCAGGCCGAACCAGCCATTTTACGGTCCATCAAACGGACACAAGATCTTGTTGGCCCTAATGATCCTGTCATTGCAGCCATTCTCGACCACTACGCCGTGATTCTGCGTAGGCTGGGACGTGACCAGGAGGCCGAGGTACAGGAGGCGTGTGCGAGAGCCATACGAGAAAAGAATAGTAACGGCTAATCGAGTGAGTAAGAAGCGGGTGAGAGAAACCTCACCCGCTATCGACTGTTAAGCGTCAGCCCCATCTCTCCCACCCAATGGCGCAGGATTCGCTTCTCCTCGTCGGTCGGCATGCGGTTCAGCAGGCCCCGCGCCTGAACCACCGCCCGCTGGCTGTTCACCTCGATGGTGATGCGCGTCTGATCCAGCGACCGGTCCCAAATGATCCGGCCGTCGTCGGTGCAGCCTGCAGCGATCTTACGGTAGGCGCGTAGAGAGAAGATGGCCGACCGGCCTGTCATACACCAGTGAACGTAGGAGTAGACGCAGTGCCGCTGCTTTCTCCCTTCGTTCAGCAGCTCCCGGTTGTTGCGAATCTCGCCAACGATCCAGATCCGGTCGCGCTCCTCCAGCTCCCAATCCGGCAGGCCCAGTCCCTTCCACTCGACGCTCTGACCCAGCTTCGCCTTCTGCATCTGCGCCTGCCACTCGTTGGTCAGCTTGATCACCGAAGAGATCGTGCGCCCTTTCAAGCGAAAGTCCCGATCGTGGCGCAGTTTCCAGGCGATGAAGTCGGTGATTTCGCCGAAAGTCACCTTGTCCATATCCTGGTAATAGCGCGCATAGAAAAGGACCACTTCCGCCAATCGCCCGTGGGGATCATCGAAGAAGTAGTGGCTGAAGACTCTCTCGATGAGTTTTTCGGTCAGGCTGACAGGCAGGCCGGCCACCCGCATCTTGGCCCACCAGACGTTCTCATGGATGTGGTGGCCGGCGGGAGCAGAGAGAAAGGCGAACGCCTCCCGGCTGGTCATAAAGCCCTTCACGAACTTCGAGAAGCTGCCTCCCTGCGCCAGCGTCACAAACCACTGCCGGTACATCTCGTGCATGCACTTGAACGGGTCCTCGCTTGCGGTCAGGCACGCCTGGTAGAGAAAGGCCGGCACGGGATAACGAACGAACAGGTGGTTCAACAGCCCGATAAGTTGCTTCTCCAGATTATGCGATCGGGGCACGTAGGCGTCGATAGGCCGCAGCGTATGCCCCTCGATACTGCACAGGTTCAGGAGCATCAGCAATTCCCCCAGCGACTTTTTCTTCTGCTTCTTCTCGCGCTTGACGTTTTCCAGAACCTTGCCGCGATCCTTAAGCGCTCGCAGGATTCGCTGCTCGCGCTGCTGTTCCAGCTCCTTCCGTTCCTTGAGCGTGCGCGCATTGAACTGGCGCATAGGCCTGCTCGCTTTCGTTTCTTTGATAGAGTAAAGGCATTTCTCAGATTCTCTGTCGCTCTACAATCAAGGATTGCTAAACGTGCAAGATAGTTGCAGTCGCGTTCCCGAAGGCTGGCCCAATGCGCATTTTCCAGATCGGCAGAAGCGGTGTGCGCGGCAAGTATAGGCGGATCCGTTTCTGGGCGGCCGGTACGTCTCGAAACGTCGGGAAGATAATAAAGAAAACTCCTGTTACAAACGGAGAGCGTTTTATGGGTCTGGAACGCGTTGTCCCTCGACACAAGAAGTATACCGCCGATCTTCTTCCGGATAACGGGCAGCCGCTGAAGGTATAATGTAGCTCACCTTTCTACCCAAAAGCACGCTCAAGGAGAAGAGATATGGAATGCCCCAAGTGCCAATCCGTTGATGTGAGAAAAGACGTGCCTGCCATCGGCAAAGCGAATACTTGCCAGAATTGCGGATGGCTTGAAGTGACTTCTGTGACTGTCGAGCCTGGCATGAATACCTATGAACGCATGAAGCGGGCGGAAATACAAAAGCAAGCGCATACCTCAAGCACAGACTCAACCCTGCATACCTGCTTTATGTGCGGTAAAAGCCGTATTCAAATCGAAAGTGCAGGCCTCAAACTGATATTAGGCGTCTACGGAGGAATCTGTTTGGGCTGTATCAGGTTATGCCAGGAAGTCATGGAGAAAGAAGGAGTAAAGACGCCATAGGAAATAATCCACTCCCATACCTTAGAAGGAGCGGATGAGAAGGACCTCTCCGCTACCGGCTGTTAATCGCCAGTCGAAGCTTGGGATAGTTCGGATGGGTGCTCGCACAGGCAAACGAAGGAGAAAAAGCATGGCGTTATGCCGGTATACGACCTATATGTCGCAAGTGGGTTGGCAGAGGCATTGGGGCTGGATGGCCGCAGAACGAGTCTATGCGCTCGACGATCAGGAGGTCCATCGAGTCCTGACCACGCCGCCACCGGAGGGATTGGCTGCGCTGGGCACAGGCGTTTCCCCGTCGGACTCGCTGGCGCTGACCGAACTGGATAGGACGCCGGACCGCAACGGGCATCCCTGCCTGATCGCGCCGATCATGATGGGGCAGGAGGTATGGGCGGCGGGCGTTACCTACGAGAGCAGCAAGCTGGCGCGGATGAGCGAATCGGAGGCCGGTGGCGACTTCTATGCGAAGGTCTATACGGCGCAACGCCCCGAGCTCTTCTTCAAGGCCACGCCCAATCGCGTGGTCGGCCCCAATGACGCCGTGCGCATTCGCGCCGACTCGGCCTGGAATGTGCCGGAACCGGAACTGGCCGCGCTGATCGCTGCCAGCGGCCAGCTTCTGGGCTATACCATCGGCAACGACATGTCCTCGCGCGACATTGAGGGCGAAAACCCGCTCTATCTGCCGCAGGCCAAAGTCTACCGCGCCTCCTGCGCCCTCGGCCCGTGGATTGTCCCGGCAGAACAGGTCGATGCGCAGAACCTGGCGATTCGCCTGACGATCGCGCGCGGCGACAAGAACGCCTTTACCGGCGAAACGAGCACGGCGCGCATGCGGCGCACGGTGGCCGAGATCGTTCCCTGGCTGCTGCGCGAGAACGACTTTCCGCACGGTGTCCTGCTGCTGACCGGGACCGGCATCGTCCCGCCGGACGATTTTACCCTCCAGCCTGGCGACCAGATCGCCATCGAGATCGAACACCTGGGCACGCTGCGCAACGTGGTGTCGGCGTAGAGCCTCTTATCCGTTCCAGCACGACACCGGTCTGCCGGTCGCGGCGGATTCATTGGCCGCAATGCAGGTCGCCGCCGACTTCAATCCTTCGCGATAGTCGCAACGAATGAGGGAGCGATCGCCGGTTTGCACGGCGGCTATGAACGCCTGGTCGATGCTGGGAACCGGCTCCGGCAGGGGACCGATCTCCGCCGCGCCTTCAGGAACGACGCGCACCGCATTCCCCACTTCGAGCCGCATGTCCTTCAGGATCACGTGCAGGTCCATAAGGCCGCCGCCCTGGTTCAGCGCGCAACTGGTCGAGAGGTAGCCCACCGCGCCGCTGGCGAACTCCAACACGGCCACCTGCACGTCCGGGACCGTCACGTTAGGAAGATCTCGGGTCGCCCGCTGCGCGTAGCGCGCGCAGACCTCTTTGACGTCGCCGGCGAGCCAGCGCATGGCGTCGAGCTGGTGGGTCGCCATCTCCAGCAACTGCCCGCCGGATTTCGCGAAGACGCGCCACCAGTGATTCTCGTTGCCAGGGATATTCCCCCAGCGGTTGGCACAGATCATGGCGACCTCCCGGCCGGTCAGAAATGTCCGGACGGCCTGCGTCGACGGCATGTAGCGAAACTGGTAGCCCACACAGGACAGGACCCCCGCCTTGTCGATGGCTTCCAGAATCGGCAGGCCGGTCTCCAGATGCATCACGACCGGCTTTTCCACAAAGAGGTGGACGCCCTTCTGGGCGGCCCGTATCTCGGCGTCGCTATGCGCATCCGGCGGCACGCAAACATAGAGGGCGTCCATCTCCACTTCGTCGAGCATCCGGCGGTAATCGGTGTAGACCTGCCCGCCATACTTCTCGGCGGCCGAGACGGCCCGCTCTTCGATCAGATCACACAGGCCAACGATCTCTACGCCCTCGATCTCCGCCAGGCGGCTCAGATGGTAGTTGGCGATCCCACCCACTCCCACAAAGGCGGCCCTGGTTTTCACTTGCATGATGTCTCTCCTCTTCACGTCGATATGCCAGGCATTGAAAGGCGCCCGGTCGGGTTCTTCTATGAGTCGAGCAGCCTGCGCACCATGACGAGCTGTCCCAGATGATAGGAAGCGTGATCGGCGGCAAGCAGGGCTTCGCGCAGAAGAGTCTGGCCTGCTCCCCAGGGAAAGGGCGCGAACAGATCCTTCTTCGGGTCCAGGACAAGCGCTTCGAGCGCTTTCCGATCGGCCAGGAAGGCGTTGATCGTGCTGTCCCAGCCCCTGACGTCAGGAGGCGCTGGCGTCGCCGGCCAGTAGTCCTGGGGCCAGTTCAATTCCACGTAGGTCCCGTTCTCATTGCGGCTGAAATCCAGGATGTCGCGCAGCGCGATGCGTAGATGCTCCAGGATTTGCCAGGCGCTGTACTCTGCGCCGGGTGGAACGACATATCTCTGGTCCGCCGAAAATTCGGCGACGATGTCCGAGAATGTGTCGTACGCCTGGCCGCCCTCCAGCAGCCGGACGACATGTTCCCGCAGCGAATGCAGGTTCTCCATACTTCCTCCTTCGCAAGCCTGGCGCCGCTCGGCGTATCGGCTTGCCCTCTCCCTGTACGCTCGCAGCAACCCTTAGTTCGTTCCCTCGTCTCCCGCCTCCTGCAGAAACTGATCCCGCTGCTGGGGGTTCCCAACTACTTCGCGACCGCCGGCAACGGCTGGCAGCGCCTCTTCTATACCCTCGATTCTCCGCTGGCTCGTTCCGTTCGATCCGTCCGGCGGCTCCAAGCAGACCGTCTCTACCCGCTTTTTCGAGAAGCTGCGCTACGGCGGCATGAAGCTGTATGTCCGGGCGCGTCCTTTCTTCCTGGGCATGGTCCTGGGCGAGTTCACGCTGGCCGTCCTCTGGACCCTGCCCTCGCTCTTCTACAACATCCCCATCCCTTCTTCCCCTGGCCTTAGCTCAAATCCACATCCCCATTGCTCACCATCCTTGAAGAGCGATAGGGCTATGCTACAATAGAGGATGAGGAGCTTCCGGCGTGGCTTATTCTATGTACTTCTTTCAGACGGCTCGCGGCGAGAGAGAAGTACGCACTTTTCTGCGGGCCTTACCGCCTAGGCACCGGGCTAAATGTGTGGATTACCTGGAGCGGGTTCGGCAGCATGGTACCCGGCTGCCAGCCAACATCATCAAGCATCTGGAACAAGGGTTGTGGGAAGTCAGACCGGAATACGGCGGTATCGAATACCGCTTCTTCTTTATCCAGTAGTGGAGATAAAATCGGCGTGGTTTCCGCCATCGTCAAGAAAAGGCAAAAGGTAGAGCGCAACGTCATTGAGCGCGCTTTAAGACTTGCCGGTGAGATGCGCCGTCAATGGCAGGAGCAAGAAGATGGAAAGTCCGCGTGAGTATCAGGAGATAAAACAGCAGATCCGCAAGGAAACGGACGCGGAGATCGCTTTCGGAGAGTTTTTGGAGCGCTCCGGGGTGGATTGCGATGCCTTCATGCAGCAGTGGCGGATCAACCAGAGCCAGTTCAATGCCATCAGTCACTATCTATTCGGGTTGACCGACGACCTTTCCATGCTGCCACCTGCCCTGGCAGCCATGCTCAAGGCAAGCCGCCAGTTATCTATTAAATCGGCTGCGGCATGAATAGCCTATCCGAGAACCATGCCATGACCGATCAACGCGCCAGAGCCATCCGCTTCCGCCAACTGCATCACGATTCCGCCATCCTCGTCCTGCCCAATGCCTGGGACGCGGCCAGCGCCCGCATCTTCGAGGCAGTGGGCTTTCCTGCCGTCGCCACGACCAGCGGAGGGGTCGCCAACTCCCTGGGTTATCCCGATGGACAGCACATTCCGCGCGAGGAGATGCTCTTTATGGTCCGCCGTATCGCCCGGACGGTCCACATCCCGGTCACCGCCGACATCGAATCCGGATTCGGCGCGACCGTGGAGGCCGTCGTGGAGACGGTGCGTGCCGTAATCGAAGCGGGAGCGGTAGGGATCAATCTAGAAGACAGCGTCCGGAGCGAAGAGAAGCACCTGCTGCCCATTCCCGATCAGGTCGAGCGGATTCGAGCCTTACGCGCGCTTGGCGAGGAGATGGGTGTGCCGCTGGTCATTAATGCCCGCACGGACGCCTACCTCGTTCCAATGGAGCCGGACGCCCGCTTCGAGGTGGCCGTCGAGCGCGCCAACGCCTATCTGGCCGCCGGAGCCGACTGCGCCTTTCCTATTCTGGTCACCGACGCCGATACGATACGCCGGCTCGTCGAGGCCATCCCTGGCCCGATCAACGTCCTGGCGCTGCCGGGCGTGCCTGCCGTGAGCGACCTGGAGCGGCTCGGCGTCAAGCGCGTCAGCATGGGCGCAGGGCCGTGCCGGGCGACAATGGGTCTGACACGAAGGATAGCCGAGGAGCTGAGAGAGCGCGGTACCTACCGCGCCTTCCTGGAGGGCGCGATGCCTTCTGGAGAAGCCAATGGGCTGTTCCTACAACGGGGATCGTGACAGCCCGACAAAGAAAGCCTTTTTGACCCCGAGGCGTTTTCTAGAACCTGTCCGAAAACTCGGTCTCCTTATGAGGAAACGGGCTGCCTAGCATCAGCGACTTGCCCAGGATCTGCTCCCTTTCAGCATCCTTATCTCGACCCCATTGCCCCTCCGCACGATCATGCGCTCGCGGCGGCAGCCTCCCTTTCCGGCTGACCGGCGTATACCTCAGCCAGGTTGCCCGAAGCGGTAGGTTGGAGGGATCCGAGGGGCCGGGTGCCGTGAACCAGCAGACCGGCGCGGCCCAACGACTGGCCGGCAACCTGCCGGTTGAGCGGGTCGCGATACCCGATGCGTACCAGCCGTCGCCAGCGGTCCGTCCGGTTGATCTCCGAGCCGTGGACCGTGTAGATGCTGAAGGCCACCACGTCGCCGGCCTCTGCCGGGCAGGCGACCGTATCTGCCAGGCGATAGCGATCCGTGGGCAGGTGCGGGCTGCAGGGAGATCCGTCGGGCATCGTCAGGACATGGTCCAGGTGGCCCTGCGTGTGGCTGCCGGGCAGGAACCGCAGGCAGCCGTTCTCCAAAGTGGCGTCATCCACGTGGACGAGAGCGTCGATATAACCAAAGCCTTCGTGCCGATAGAACGGCGAGTCCTGATGCATGGGGAACGGCATCCCGGTCTCCGGCGGCTTGAGATGCAGCGTGGTGTGGTGCAGCTCCACGTTGGGCGTTCCCAGGAGCTCCGCCATCGCCTCCGCCAGTCGAGGGTTCGCAACCGCCCGACACCAGGCCTGGGAGTAGAAGTGGAGATCGTGAAGGTGGGTGAGCTGGGACTTCTTCTCCGTATCCGGGTCCATATACACCTGCCGCCACGGTCCGGTCCAACCCATATTCGTGATGGCCCACTCCTGGATTAGCCGGTCCAGTTCCTCGCTCATCTGCCGGATCTCGGCCGGTGTAAAGACCTTCGGGATCCGAAGGTATCCGTTCTCCTTAAAGAAGTCGATCTGCTGCTCAGAGAGCATTATCCTCACCTCCGTTTCGGTATGGGCCAGCTTTTCGAATGGGACCGAAGAATAGTCTACCTTGTTGCAGTGCGGGATGGAAAGGGTGTCCTGCCAACAGGAACGGTCACCTTCCTTGATGAGGCTGAGACTAGCTATGGTATAATCACTCCATCTGAGAAAGTAGATGGAGTTCGCAAGATGAAACTGACTCTGCATGTAGCGCCCGAAACCGTTCAGCGCGTGGAGAAGGCAAAGTCACAGGGCGCGGACATGGACGCGTTGTTATATATCGCGCTGGAATAATGGTTTCACGCCAACGAGCAGAATGCCTCTCCAGCACCGCATTCTCTTGCGCTTCTTGCAGGGAAATCTAAAGGAGAAACCCGGGACGATCTGCTGGCTGAGATCCAAAAGAACCGTCAGCAGGAAGCAAAGCTGAATTCAGTATAATGGAAGAGAGCACGCTCTCACCCGGTTATCCCGTGAGGAAAAACAATGGTTCAGACAATTGAAGCTGTTTTCGATGGCGAGGTCTTGCGTCCCGATAAGCCGTTATCTCTGGAAGCCAATACGCGAGTCCGGGTGACCATAGAGACGCTGCCAGCCGAAGAACAACATCCACGCTCCTTCCTGCGTACCGCGCGCTCCCTGAAATTGGAAGGTCCCGCCGACTGGTCGGCTAATTTAGACCATTACCTGTATGGAGAAAGGAATGAGGCGGCTGAGTGAGGTGTTTCTGGACACCGCCTATGCCATAGCCCTTTCATCTTCCAGCGACCTGTTTCATACGAAGGCAGAAGAGCTTGCCGAGCAGATGGAACAGGACGCTACCAGGATTATTACCACACGCGCCGTGCTGCTGGAAATCGGCAACGCGATGGGGAAACAACGCTATCGGGCCGATGCTGTCGCCCTATTGGAATCGTTGGAAGAAGACCCAAGCGTGGAAATCGTTCCTCTGACCGAAGACCTGTTCGCCCGCGCCTTTCAACTCTATCGCTCCCGGCCGGATAAGGAATGGGGCCTGATAGATTGTGTATCGTTCACAGTCATGCAGGATCAGGGCATCACAGCGGCGCTGGCAACTGATGACCATTTCCAACAGGCTGGCTTTCGCGTTCTGTTGCGAGAGCCTTAGCACGCTTTCCTGTGATTTACCCGGCGTAGGCACCGGGGAAAAGGCACAAGCACTGCCGACGAGATACGCCATCAATGGCAGGAGCAAGAAGAGGGAAAGTCCACGTGCTTATCAAGAGATAAAGCAGCAAATCCGCAAGGAATGGGAGGTTCAGGAGCAATACAAAACCGACCAAGAACCCTTCCGGGAGGCCAATTACCAGGTAGGCAAGCAGATGATGGCACCATTTCCTGCGGTATTTTCAGGCGCCCATCTGGGTGATGTGGCCGCCCGTGACGGGGAGATAGGCGCCTGTGATGAAGCCGGCGTAGTCGCTGAGGAAGAAGGCGCAGGCGTTGCCGATCTCTTCCGCATCGCCCTGCCGCCGCAACGCGACCGTGGCGGCATAGGCCCGCACGCCTTCCGATTGCGGGTCCACTTTCTCATCGCGCATCCAGCCCGGCGCGACCATGTTGACGGTGATGTTCTCCGGTCCCAGTTCCCCCGCCAGACTGCGCGAGACGCCGACCATCGCTCCTTTGCCCGCCAGATAGACCGACCAGCCGGGCACGCCCTTATTCCATAGCTCCGTGACGATATTGACGATCCGGCCCCCACCCGCCCGGCGCATGTGCGGGCGCGCCGCGCAGGTCGTGTTAAGGACCGCCTGGCAGCCGAACGCAAACGCAGTTTCGTAGTCTTCCGCCGTCGCCTCCTCCAGCAGACCGTGCTGCCGGCCGCCGATAGCGTTGTTGACCACCGAATCGAGGTGGCCGAAGGTCGCCACGATCTCCTCCACCATCTCTTCCACCGCCGGCGCATCCCGCACGTCCGCGCGAAACGCGGCAGCGCGCCCGCCCGTCCCGCGAATCGTCTCTACAAGCGCCTCCGCGCGGTCCCGGCTTTCCGCGTAGTTCACGGCCACCGCCGCCCCCTGCCGCGCCAACACCCGCGCGATCGCCGCGCCGATACCCCGGCTGCTCCCGGTGACGAGGGCCACCCGATTCTGTAGATCCATTCTCTAACTACCCTTCCTTCTCGCCATGGTGCGCCCGCACTTCGCGGGGCGGCGCGCCCAAGATCCGGCGGATCAGCTTGTTGAACAGATGCAGGTCGTAGATGCCCACTTCCGCCGCGATGGCTTTGATGGACAGCGAGGAGTGAAGGAGCAGATGCCGCGCTCGCTGGACCCGCCGCTCCTGGATGTAGCCGGTCACGGTCTTGCCGGTGGCGGCGCGGAAAAGCCGCGTCAGATGGTTGTGGGACAACTCGACTTCGCGCGCCAGAGTCCGCACCCGGATCGGCTCGGTCAGGCGCATCTCGATGATCCGCTGCGCGTGCTGCACCGCCGGATGCAGGCGCGGCGTTTCGGAAATGGGACGCGGCCGCCGCTCCGCTAACTGCCAGAGAATATCCCACAGCCGGACCTCCGCGCGCAGGACATTGGTCGTAAAATACCCCAGCGCCTGCTCGAACGCCTGATGGAAGGCCGGATAGTCGCTGCCCAGGTCCTGCATGACCGGGATCGGCACGACCCCGCCCGCGTTCTCCGGCAGCCGGAAGTGCGCGAACAGATGCCGGGAAAGATCGGGAAAGTGCGTCTCGGAGGTGATGCCGGGCGGCATGATGCCCGCATAGCCCGGCCGGATCGGATAAGGCTGCCCGTCGAGAAAGAGCTGGCCGGTATACCCGTAGAGATGGACGATCCACAGCCCCTCGAAACGGTAGCGGCGCACGTCGTTGGGGCCGTGAATACCGACCATCATCTGCAGAACCGTCGGGCGGGCGTCCAGCGGAATGTCCCAGCAAGCATTTTCTCCGGACATGAGGAATTTATACCACAAATAGTGATTGCAGGCTATTGCGAAAAGTGCAGCCTCTTATTACACTGGGTTGAAGGGGACATGCGCCCGGTCAGATCGCCGCCTCTTGGAGAGGAATTTAGACCACAAGCAGGCGTGGGAAGGGATTGATGCTGACGCCGGAACAGGTGAATCTCTACCGCCGGAACGGTTTTCTGACCGGGCTTCCGGTCGCCGATGCGGAGGAAGCGCCCTGCTATCGCGCGCTGTTCGATGCCCTCGAACAGCGCGTGGGCCGCGAGCGGGCGCGGATCGGCCTCCTCGATTGCCATTTCGACGAGCCGTTTATCTGGGAGCTGGCGACCCATCCCCGGATTCTGGGCGCCGTCGAATCACTTCTCGGCCCGGAGGTCCTGCTGCTGGCGACCCACTTCTTCTGCAAATACGGGCAAGAGGAGAAATTCGTCGCCTGGCATCAGGACGTGACCTACTGGGGGCTGGAGCCGCCGGTCGCCGTCACAGCCTGGTATGCCGTGGACGACAGCGACCGGGAGAACGGCTGCATGCGCGTGATTCCAGGCACGCATCTCGGCGGAATCCGCGCGCACGGCAAGGCCGAGCAGGCCGGTAACCTGCTCAGCATTAACCAGGAAGTCCCGGTCCATCCGGAAGAGGAAAGAGCAGCGGTCGATCTGCCTCTAAAGGCCGGACAGATGTCGCTGCACGACGGCGCTCTCATCCACGGCAGCCTGCCCAATCGCTCTCCTCGGCGGCGCTGTGGGCTGACGCTGCGGTATATCCCCTCTTTCGTCCGTCAGGTCACCGCAAACTCGATGGGCGCGCGCTGGAAGGCCGTGCCGGTGCCTGCGCCACCAGGTTAAGCGGATGGTCACGCAAACGATCTTGGAAGCCGAAAAGAAGGCGTTTGAGGAACGCGGCTACCA
The DNA here is from genome assembly GCA_035653075.1 of Chthonomonadaceae bacterium. GTDB lineage: Bacteria > Armatimonadota > Chthonomonadetes > Chthonomonadales > Chthonomonadaceae > DASRCN01. The sequence goes on from DASRCN010000032.1 coordinate 12,517, forward strand.
TGTCCTGCCGCAGGCGCTCACTCCGGAAGAGGTCGCCGCCTACCGCAATGCCGTCCTCCGCATTCTGCGCCTGCCGGCCGACCATCCCTATTCCAGCAGCCTGTTGAAAGCCGGGCTGGCGCACACGCCGTCCCCGCCGGAGAATCCGCAAGGGATCTGGGCCGGCTTCGACCTGCCGCTGTTCGACGACGGCTTTTATGACCTGGCGTTCCATCCGCGGATCGCGCTCGCCGTAGATGGACTGATCGGCCCGGACATCAACCTGTATGAGACCAGCTTTATCGCCAAAGTCCCCCATTTTCCCGGCACCTTCCGCGACTGGCATCAGGACTCGGAGTACTCCGATCCCCAATCCAACGACCGCAACGTGACGGTCATCCTCTGCCTGGACGATATGGATGGGCAGTCCGGGGCGACGTGGGTGGTGCCGGGCAGCCACAAATACGGCCCGCTTCCGCACGTCGCGCCGTCCGAGACCGTCAGCAGCAAAGCGCGCGAGGTGGCAGACAAGGAGCGGTTCCACGCGCCGGGACACTCTTTTTGCTTTCAGGCCGGCGATGCGCTGATCTTTCTGGCGCGCCTGGTACACAAGTCGGGGCCGAACGCTACGGAGCGCTCCCGCCTGAGCCTCGCGTACAACTATGTCCGCAAAGACAACCTGGATCTTCAGAATAAGCATCGCTACATCGGCATGGGGACTCCGATCGTTCGCAACGGCCGGATCTACTCGCCCTTTTCCAAGGAGGTTCGGTAATGAGCTCACGCTTCACACAGCGCCACACAAGACAAAGCGGCTTTACGTTGATCGAGCTGCTCGTCGTCATCGCTATTATCGCCATTCTAGCGGCTATTCTCTTTCCGGTCTTCGCGCAGGCCCGCGAGAAAGCGCGCCAGGCCGCCTGCATCACCAACTCCAGGCAGCTTGGCCTGGCTATCGACATGTACACGCAGGACTATGACGAGCGCCTGCCCGGCCTGGAGTGGGCCTGGCAAAGCGCGCAGATGACTTGGCCGCAGATGGTCCAACCGTACATCAAAAACTGGAATGAGTTCCGCTGTCCTTCGGATGGGCAGGCCAACGATCAGACCTATGCCACCGACTGCTGGTTCTGCAGCAACCCCTCCACTCAGACGCAGTTGGACACGATCCGGGGCTATCAGTCCAACTATGGCTACAACTACGCCTTCCTCTCCCCGGCGGTCCTCTCTCCGGACGCCGGCACCTTCTACTATATCGGAGAGCCCCTGGCGGCGATCGCGCAGCCATCGGCGACCGTCATGCTGGCCGAGGCGACTTCCTGGGGCGCCGTCGGCACGAACACGGTCAACTGCACCCCTGTCAGCGGCGGCTGGTTCTCGGAGGACGCGCCCGCCATTCTGGACTCTACCGGCTTCAACTATGCGACCACGGCGCAGTACTACTTCGGCTGGTTCATCGATCCGAGCCAGGCCTGTACCTGGCAGAAGTACGGCGGCGCCTGGCCCCGGCATACGGGTGTTATGAACATCACCTGGGTGGACGGCCACGTCAAAGCCGTGCCCCCGCTGAGCTTGATGAAGGGGGTCCAGTACAACATTACCACGCCGCAGCTCAGCGAGGTCATCGACAAATCGGTCTACGTGTGGGACCGGGAATAGCGAGCCGACCTCCTATGAACAGCGATCGTATCTCCCGGCCACTGGCTTACGCACTGATCGCCGTCGCGGTCGTCCTGGCGCTGTGGCAGCTCGTCTTTCGGCGTGACAACTCGATGAGCTTCTCCACGAAGGATCTGCCGGCCTCCATGAAAACCACGACCCCGCCATCTCAGGTGAGCGGGGTCATTCCGCGCCGCTCCCCGCACGGCAGCACGCAGGATTTCACCGGCGGCGTTCGTACCGTGACCGGGCAGCGAAAAGGCCCTCCGGATCGCCAGTAACCTGCCGTTCCCGAAGAGCCGATCAGGTAAAGTAAGAGCATGAAAATCCTGGTAACCGGAAGTGAAGGGATGATCGGGCGGGCGCTGGTGGCGGACTTGAGGAGCGCCGGGCATGAGGTGCGGACTTTCGATCGCGCCGCGCAACGCCGAGACGCTCCGGGAGAGCACATCCCCGGCGACCTGCGCGATATTTACGCGGTGCGGCAGGCAGCCCACGGAATGGAAGCGATCGCTCATCTCGGCGCGATCCCCGGCGATCGGCCCCAGGGCAGCGATGACGTGCTGGCCGTGAACGTGCAGGGCACGTGGAATGTCCTGATGGCCGCCGTCGAAGCCGGGGTGGAGCGCGTGGTCGCCTTTTCCAGCATCAACGCGCTGGGCTGCGTCGGGGGTCACCGGCCGGCGCAATATCTGCCCATCGACGACGCGTATCCTCGCCATCCATTTACCCCCTACCAGCTATCCAAACACCTTGTCGAAGAGACCTGCCAGATGTTTTCCCGAAAGCACGGTCTGATCACCGTCTGCCTGCGGCCCGTCGGCGTGCATACCGGCGACTATGCCGTCTCTCTGCGTTCCGTACCGGATGCTCTGCGCGCCGATGGGGAAAAGGAGGGGTATTGGGCCTACGTGGATGTGCGCGACGTATGCGACGCCACCCTGCGCGCGCTTACCGTGGAGGGCATCGAGCATGCGGCGTTTCTGCTGAGCGCGGAGGATACGACCCAGGAAGCGCTGACGGCGTCGCTGGTGGCAAGCTACTGGCCCGAAACGCCCTGGAAAGCGCCGGGCCGCGAGGCCTGGCTTGCGGACAATCCTTACCGCACGCTCATGGACTGCACGCAGGCGAAACAGGTGCTGGGATGGACGCCGCGGCACTCCTGGCGTACCCCTTCCAACGAAAGCGCTTCTCGTATGGAGCAAGGATGAGCGCGCCCGATTTTCGGCAGGAGGTGACGCGTTTCTATGCGCGCCTGAACGGCAACTCGCTGCCTCTCGGTCTGGGCTGCGCATATATCGGGGAGGCCGGCGACGCGGCCCGGCAGAAGCGGTATCAGGAGACGCTGGAGCAGGCGTATGAAGCCGGATTCCGCTACTTCGATACGGCCCGGCTCTACGGCGGCTCGGAGTTTCGTTTAGGCCGGTTCCTGTGGAGCGTGGATCGCGCCTCCGTCTTTGTTGCCACCAAGACCACCCTGCCCCCGGCGCTCACCCCGGAAGAGGCGGCCGTGCATGTCCGCCAGAACCTGCGAAATAGCCTGGAGCGGCTGGGAATGGAACAGATCGACCTGTATCAGATCCATGAAGCGCCCGCTCTGAGCCAGATCGTAACGCCAGGAGGGGCTCTGGAGGAGCTGCTGCAGGCCAAAGAGGCTGGACTGATCCGCTATATCGGCCTGGCAACGCGCTGGCATGATCTTTCCAGAGAGGCGGGCGCCTACCCCGGCTTCGATACCATTCTGACCTATCTGGACTACAACCTGATCGATCAGACGGCGGCGCGCCTGATCGATTTCGCCGCTGGCCGGGGAAAAGGAGTCATCAACGCGACCCCCCTTGCCAACGGCCTCCTGACCGGCAAAGACCCACGCACGGATACCGAGACGCATGGGGAAGTGCGCCGCCACCGCGCCCTCGCCACCGAGCTTTACGACTTTTGCCGGCAAAACGCCATCTCCCTCCTGGCGCTCGCCCTGCAATATCCTCTCCGCAACCCCGGCATCAGCATCACGCTGACCGGACCCGGCGATCCGGACGAGCTGCAATCGACCCTGCGGGCCTGCCGGTCGGAAATCCCGGAATCCATCTGGGAAGCGCTTCATTCTACCTTCGGCATGCATCAACCCCTACAAAAATTTTAGTGCCTATCACCGGCGGGCGGTCATGGTCTGATGGAGCAGCTTCTGAATGTGCTTCGTCCAGAGCTGCTGCATCTCCAACCGTCTGCTGTGATCGGTCTCCCGGTCGTAGGTCTCCTGGTCCCTGTGCTCCTGGGCCAGGGTCCGATCGAAGTAGGATTTTACCCTGTACTCCAGATCGTCTATCGCCTCCTGGGCTGTGGGGCCATGCCCGATCGGCCAGGCGCTGAGGGGTATCTGCCGCATACGATTGGCATAGATCTCGTTGATATCCAGATGTCCCTGTTCGTGCTGGAGGATGCGATCCGGATCGCTTCCCAGGTAGGAGCGCCGGAAGGAACGCGCCGGATCGAATTCCGAGACAACACGCATCTGCGTGACCGTGGCAACGTAAGAGCCTCGTCTGCCCCAATAGCGCATACGGTAGGCATAGGCGATACGAGAGGCCGTGCAGGCCGCCGTGTCCTGCCCCGCGGGCGCGTCGTCGTCGATACGGAAGTCTTTCCAGGTCAATTGATGATACGGAGTCGGATGATCGCCGGCCTGGGACCACGCCGGGCTAAGCGCCAGAACAAGCAGGAGAGCGCATGTCCCACTTTTCCAGATGAGTTTCAATAACACAGCCTTTCTGAGGTTACTTGGAGGCGCTGTCTCTATGGGTATATCATTGCAGAAATCTATCGAAAGTTTAGTGCTGCTGCTCATCTATCAGGGAGCAGCAGCACGATGGTATCTCACAGCAGGCGCCGACAGGAGATGGAATCAGCGGCCCATGCGCCGCAGAGCCTCGCGGCTGCGACGCGGAATGTCGAACCCCAATCCGTCCCGGCTGCCCTCCTCGACCACGTACCACTCGGTATGCTGCTCCGTCTCGCAGAGGCGGAAGATTTCCGGCCAGTCCGCAACGCCTTCGCCGATCACCGAGTCCGGCGGCCCGCCATAGTCTTTGAGATGCATGCTGCGCGCCCGGCCGGGGAATTTTCGCAACGTGCCGATAGGATCGCCGCCGCCGGAGGCGCAGTTGCCGATGTCCATCTGCATGATGACTTCCGGGCGCGTCTGGGAGAACAGGCGGTCCCACGCGACCTGGCCCTCGACCATCGCGAAGTCGAAGCCGTGGGCATGGTAGCCGGTGAACATCCCTTCCGGCTGCAGCCGCTCTGCCGTCTCGTTGAGAAGCTGCGCCAGCTCCGCAATGCCCGCGACCGAGGTCATCCGCTGCTGGTCGGAAGCGACGATAAGAAAGCGATTTCCCAGTGTCCGGTTGAACTCGATGGTGCGCGGCAGGTTCTCCGGAGAGAGCGCTTTCGGGCTGATGTGGAAGCCGCAGCACGTCAGTCCGTTGGCGTCGAACAGCCGCCGCAGCTCCGGACCCCTGCGCCCGTACCACTCCAGCGCGCTGCCGTCGTAGTTCCAGGGCTCGGCGCCCTGATACCCACACTCCGCGACGGCGGCGAGCGTGCGTTCCAGATCGCGGTCGCATTCCCCGCGCACCGCGAATAACTGTAGACCGACCGGTATCGTCATCTCGTTCTCCTGTAGGCTTATTTCCAGATCTTTTCAGGCGTGTACGGATCGATGGCCGTACTGCGGGATTGCTCCCGAATCTCGTCGGCGGTCAGCTCCCGGCCCGCCTGGGTGGACAGATAGATGCCCTCGCTGATGAGCGCGGCGTTGAGGGCGTATTCGGCGGTCGGTAGGAGCGGCACGTGGCCGATCAGCGCGCCGACCCAGTGGCGCTGGGAGTTGTCGGCCCAGGCTGTCTCTGGGAAGCAGGAGTGCCAGCGGATGTCCGCGCTGTTGAGGTCGAAATTCGCGCTGAAGGGCATGTCGCCCGCCTGGGAGAAGTAGGTAAGCGGGTCCAGGCGCAGGCCGCCCTTGCTGCCCAGGATCTTGCTCGACTCCTGGCCGTCGTAATGCACGGCCCATGTCTCCTCGATGTCGAAAGAGATTCCGCCCTCCAGCCGCACCCAGCCCAGCCCCATCTCTTCGACGCTGTAGCCGCTGAACGCGCGCCGGTCCTCGTACATATCGAGTTCCTGGTAGGTAGCGCCCGTCACGGTACGCACGGCGGGGTTGCCGATGAGATGCAGGACCTGCGTGAGGTGGTAGATGCCCATGTCGAAGAGGGCGCCGCCGGCAGCGATCTGCTTGTCCACAAAGGTCGCCGAGCCGTAGCCGTCGACGAAGGGGCGGCCTCGGCGCCGGAAGCCGAAGGAGCGCGCGTAGTAGATTCGCCCCAGTGCGCCCTCCTCGATCAGGCGTTTGGCGGCGCGCGCCTCGGCGGAGTAGATAAAAGCCATCTGGATGTGCAGCCGTCGGTCCGCCTCTCGCGCCGCCTGGAACATGTCGTCGGCATCCCGGAAGGTGCCGGCCATCGGCTTTTCGCAGTAGACATGCTTGCCCGCCCGCAGCGCGGCGATAGCGATGGGCGCATGCTTGTTGTTATGGACGCAGACGTCTACCGCGTCGATGTCGTCGCGCGCCAGCAGCTCCTTGAAGTCCGTATAGCCGTCCGGGATACCGAACTTCTGCCGGGCGGTCTCTATTCTCTCTGGGAACAGGTCGGCCACCGCGACCACGTCCGCCTGCTCTATCTTGCTGTAGCCCTCCAGATGATGCGTGCCGATCTGCCCGGCGCCGATCACTCCAACCCGAATTTTATCCTTCATTTCGGATCGCCCTTTCCCTGACTGAAACGAGCTTATGTTGGTTGCCTCTCCGCGCTCAGGTAACCCCTTGCTGGCGTATAGTTCGCCATCGGCAACAAGCCCCCCTGCTTCTCCAGGGGTCATCGGCATTCCCATGGATTCGGGCGGCTAAAGCCGCAACCCCTGGGACCCCTACCCCATGCCCAAAGTCGCCCTTCGGCGACTGGCTTCCGGCATAGTCCCCCCTCCCCTAAACTTCCGAAGGTTCGAGGAGGGAATGGGGAGCGCGTCGGCGATTGGAAGGGGGTGGGGGCCGTCCCCGGAGGGGACTTTGTGCCTTTGTTGCCGCAGTTTTAACTGCCCGCAAGCAGTTTTAACTGCCCGCAAACAGAATGCGAACAGTTTAATCGAGTGCCCGGCCCGCCGCCTGGCGGGTCTGTTCTAAGGCCGCGAACAGATCGTTCGGAGCGCCCTGGGCGTGCTCTGTACCGCCGCGCAGGGCCTCATACAGCCGTGCGGCGACAACGGCGCCCAGCATCGGCCCGACGAGGTAGATCCAGTAGCTTGCCAGGGCGCTGCGGCCGGCAAAGAGGGCCGGTCCAAACGAGCGGGCCGGATTCATGCTGCCGCCCGTGACCGGCCCTCCAATACCGACGCCGACCACGACCGTCAGACCGATGGCGAGGCCGGGCACCGCTTCGTTGACCCGTCGGTCCGTGGCGACGGAGATGATGACGAGCATCAACAGGAAGGTAAGGATGGCCTCCAGGCCCACGGCGCGCAGGAGAGGGCCGGACGCGGGAATGTGCGCTCCATAGCCAGGACCGAACAGCAGAGCCACGAGGCTCGCCGCCGCGATCCCGCCCAGAAGCTGCGCCAGCCAGTAGAGAAGCACGTAGCGCCAGGGAAAGCGGCCCGCCACACTAAAACCCAGCGTGACGGCCGGGTTGAAATGAGCAGCAGAGATGTGGCCCAACGCGTAGACCATGACGGCTACGGCCAGACCCGATACCCAGGCCGAGGCCATCCGCCCGCCGTCCCCGCCGTGGAAAGGACCCGTCGCCGACAGCGCGACCGGCGCAAACACGATGCCGAACGTGCCGACAAACTCGGCCAGGTAGCGCCGCCACATACTCCCGTTCATGCTTCGGCTCCCATCTCGGCGAGCAACGCCTCCACGCGCGTCCGAATCTGATCGCGGATGGCGCGTACCATCTCGATGGGCTGGCCCGCAGGATCGTCCAGACCCCAGTCCTCGCTGACGAAGATGCGGGCCGGGCAGGCGGCGGCATCCACGCCGCACCCCATCGTGATGATGCGGTCGGCCGAATCGGCCATCTCCTGCGTGAGCTGCTTGGGCTTCTGCCCATCCATCGGGACGCCGATCTCTTCCATGACCGCCCGCGCGACGGGATTGATACGCTCTCCCGCCACCGTTCCTGCCGACAGGGCGCGGACCGGCAGACCGCGCGCGGCAGCGATCTGATTGGTGAGCGCCTCCGCCATCTGGGAGCGGCCCGCGTTGTGGACGCAGACGTAGAGGATGGTCTTCATTACGCCTCTTTCGGCTTAACGGCGCGGATGAACACGCTCATCACGCGCCCGTCAAGCGCGGACTTCTCCTCCGCAGAAAGGGTGATAATAGCCTCCGAGCCGCAGCAGCCCTCTCCCAGGTCGGCAAAGGTGTAGCGGCGCGTCGGCTCGATAGAGGTTTCCACGAAACCGGCGGCCTCCAGCCGCCGCAGGTAGTCGCCCTTCTCCAGCGCGCCCGCCACGCAGCCGACATACGCCTCCATGTCCTTGCGCACCACCTCAGGCAGGTCGCCATCTACCACCACATCCGAGACCGCGAACCGTCCGCCGGGACGCAGCACCCGAAACGCTTCCCGCAGCACGGCGTCTTTATCCGCCGAGAGGTTGATGACGCAGTTGGAGATGATAACATCCACGCTGTTGTCGGGCAAAGGAATGGATTCGATGTGACCTTTCAAGAACCGCACGTTCTCTGCGCCCGCCTCGGCTCGGTTCTTCTCGGCAAGCGCCAGCATCTCGTCGGTCATGTCCAGCCCGTAGGCAAATCCCGTCGGTCCGACGCGCTTCGCTGAGAGCAGCACATCGATGCCGCCGCCCGATCCCAGATCGAGCACCGTCTCGCCCGCGTTCAGTTGCGCGAGCGCAGTCGGGTTGCCGCAGCCAAGCGAGGCCAGCAGCGCGGCCTCGGGGATCTGCGCGGCTTCCGTCTGGCTGTACAGATCGGAGGTGATAACGTCTTTCTGCGAGGAGCCGCAGCAGGAGGCAGTAGACTTCCCCGTACCGACATTGCCGGTGCTGCAGCAGGCTTCTCCACGCCCCTCCAGCATGGTTTTGGCCGCCTCGCCATATTTCTGCCGAACGATCTCCCGCACGTCCTCGCGGTCGACCAGCTTTACGTCGTCCATTTTCACGATCCTTTCTTGATGCTACTCACAGCAGTTGTTCGGGGCCGTGTCACCCGCGCCACTCGAATCGCCCAGGTAGGCGGCGAGCGCGGCGACGGCCTCACGGTTGATGCCGCAGATCATGTTCTTGCCGCGCCGCTCGACCGTGATGAGGCCCGCCAGACGCAGCTCCTTGAGGTGGTGGCTGATCGTCGAGTTGATCTTCTCCGCCCCCGTGATGCGGCAGCAGACCTCTCCGACGGTCGGTCCCAGGACCGGGCGCACGTCACCCGTCTCCTCCACCGCGACCGGGCAGCAGCAGGCGCGCAGAAATTCGAAAATGCGCAGCCGGGTCGGGTCGCCGAGCGCCTTGAACATCGCGGCGTAGTCCGGGCCGCCAGCCTCCTTGTCGATCATACTTCCTCCAACATTTCGCGAAACGTTGAAATGATTCTGGCAGAGATATACGTTACTGTCAAGACCTGCCACGAAAAAAGGCAGGCATGTTAGCTGGGGCCGTTTGAGAGCCGGGCACTGAAACGCTTGCTGTGAAATATAAGCAGGCGTGGAAGGCATCGCTGCCGTAGAGTTAGTTATCTTTCTTTGGCTGGAAAGGAGCTAACTCATGGTCGACATCGATACCTTCCTGACCATATTGTACGTTCGGGTCG
>DASRCN010000033.1:0-14315 GCA_035653075.1 Chthonomonadaceae bacterium
CTCGAAGCCGTCCTCACCCGTGTAGCCGGTGCGGCAGAAGGTCGCGGGCGCACCGGCGATAGCTCCTGTCCCATACTGGAATCGGTCCAACGCAAGAAGCGATGGATCGGATGCGATGTCCACAACAAGCTGGGGCGCGCGCGGTCCCTGCGCGGCGATCATGGCCGTCTGCGCCGTGCGGTTGTCGATGGTGACGTTGGCAGGCGTATGGCTGTGAATCCAGCCCAGGTCTTTATCGGTGTTGCTGGCGTTAATGACCACCAGATACGCCTCCGGTCCCTGCCGGTAGACGATAATGTCGTCGATGATGCCGCCCTGCGAGTTAGTCAGCAGCGAATACTGGGCTTCCGAGGGCTGGAGCGCGGAGACATCGTTACTGGTCACCTTCTGCAGAAGCGCCGTCGCGCCCTCGCCGGAGACATGGATGCGGCCCATATGGCTGATGTCAAAGATGCCGGCCGCCGCGCGGACCGCGCGGGCTTCGTCCAGAATACTCGTATAGAGGACCGGCATCTCCCAGCCCGCAAAGTCCACCATCCGGCCGGACAGCGTGCGGTGCGCGACCGTAAGCGGGGTCTGTCGTAAGTTCGTTTCCATCACTCTTTTCCTGTTTGCGTTGGGGCTACAGGCAGCGTCGCCTGCCCCCGGATCGTCACGAACCCGTCCCCTATCTCGACCTGGGTCATGGTCAGGTATCCGCCCAGTCCCAGGTCGTTCACAATGTCCAGGACCGGGTTGAACTGGGCCGTCATCACAGCAGCGTTCTGGGGAGGCATCGGCACCCCATTCATCTGGACCGTTACTCCGGTCAGGTCCACATAGCGGCCATCCCGCGGCGCCAGAGTGCAGCTCGCCACGAAAGGCACCGGCGTGCCGAAAAGACGAGCCCGACCGAGGATGTAAAGTTTTTTATTTTGTGTCCAAACCAGAACGTCCGATAATGTTTGTTCGTATTTGTTTAAGATAAAGGCGCGCAGACCCTCGGTGGTAATCTTCGCCTCCGCATGCCCTGTACCTGCTCGCGAAAGCACGATTGCATTCCGGCGCATCGTGCGTCCTATATCGAACCGAAGGCCGGGCACATCCGCGTCGAACCGCTCGACAGGCAGGCCGGACAGCGTGACCTTCCGCAGATGCAGCCCCAGATGGTGAATGCTGCCATCTGCTCCCGCCCTCGGATCGAGCGCAAAGGGCAAGGTGTTGACACTCAGGCGCTCTCCGCTGACATCGACCGCGCGAAGATCCCCTCCAAAGATGCCGAACAGTCCTTCCGGCGCGATCCTGACCTGCACCGTTCCTGGACCGCGAAACGCCTCACTCACCTGCCGCGTGGCATCCTGCTGTAGATGGTGTTCCAGGCTGCCGTGAATCAGGATCAGGGCCGCCGCGCCGGCTGCCAATCCCTTGAGAAGATCATCCATGCGTTACGCTTCGCCCAGGTAGGCTTTGCGGACCATGTCGTTCTTAAGCAGGTTAGCCGCCGTATCGGTCAGGACGACCCGGCCCGTCTCCAGGACATAACCTCTGTCGGCAATGCGCAGCGCCTGGTGCGCGTTCTGCTCCACGAGCAGGATGGTCACTCCTTGCGCGTTAATGTCCCGGATGATTCGGAAGATGCTCTGCACCAGGAACGGCGCCAGCCCCAGAGAAGGCTCGTCCAGAAGCAGAAGGCGAGGACGAGCCATCAGCGCACGACCGATCGCCAGCATCTGCTGCTCTCCGCCGGAGAGCGTGCCCGCCGACTGCGTCAGGCGCTCTTTGAGGCGGGGAAACAACTGGAAGACGCGATCCAGGTCCTCCTTGACCTCGGCCCTATGCTTCTGACGCGTGTAGGCGCCTAGCTCCAGGTTCTCGCGCACCGTCATGTTGGCAAAGACCCGGCGTCCCTCCGGAGACTGCCCCACCCCTCGCTCAACGATCTGATGCGCGGGGAGTCTCTGAATCGGCTGGCCCTCATAGAGCACCTCGCCTTCGCGTGGTCGGACCAAACCCGAGATCGTGCGGATGGTCGTGCTCTTGCCGGCGCCGTTCGCGCCGATCATCGAGACGATCTCTCCTTGATGGACCTCCAAAGAGATTCCGTCCAGCGCGCGGATGGCGCCATAGTAGACCTGCAGATTAGATATGTTCAGCACCCTTCGCTCCATTTTCCCATTTACCTTTTACTTCCGCGAAGCGGGCATTTACTCTCTTACCTTCTCGCGCTGCTCGCCGTCCGGAACGCCATCGCCATCGGCGTCTCCCAGATCCTCGCCCAGATAGGCGGCGATGACCTTCGGATCGCGCTGGATCTCTTCAGGCGAGCCGGAGGCGATGATGCGGCCGTAATCCAGGACGTAGATGCGCTCGCAGATGCCCATGACAACCTTCATATCGTGCTCGATGAGCAGAACGGTCAGCCCGTATTCGGCGCGGATCTGGCGGATGAGGCGCATCAGGCCGCTCTTCTCCTGCGGGTTCATGCCCGCCGCCGGCTCATCCAGGAGGAGCAGCTTGGGCTCGGTCGCCAGGGCGCGCACGATCTCCAGGCGGCGCTGATCGCCATAGGGTAGGTTTCGCGCCAATTCATGCTCGAACCGCAGCAGGTTGAACCGCGCGAGAAGCGCCCTCGCCTTGTGGATCGAGGCGGCCTCCTCGCGCTCCTGCCGCCGGGTCCGGAACAGGCCGTCGAACAGGTTGGTCCGCCGCCGCAAGTAGGTGCCGATGCGCACGTTCTCCAGCACGGTCAGGTTGCCGAACAGACGGATGTTCTGGAAGGTGCGCGAGATTCCTCGCTGCGCGAACTGATAGGGCTTGAGGCCAGGGCGGTTCTGCCGGCGCCGCAGCGCCGTCCCCAGCGAGAGCGCCACGCCGAGGATAGGTCCGGTCCAGCGCACGAACGCCTGAAGCCGCTGCGCGGCGGCATCCGGCGCGTAAGGCACGATGGCGCTGGCGATGATCGTGGTGATGATCCATCCCCCGATTGCGGCGATGAGGACATCCATCGCCAGAAGGAGCGCGCGCTGGAGCGGAGCATACGGACGCTCCCCGGCAAGCAGGGCGCCATCGAACTCCAGTCGACCTTCGCTCGGCTCATAGACGCCGGTGAGAAGGTTGAAGACGGTGGTCTTGCCGGCGCCGTTCGGCCCGATCAGCCCTACCAGCTCCCCACGCTTCATCTCGATATTCACGTCCCCTACCGCCGTCAGGCCGCCGAACCGCTTCGTGAGGTTCTGAATCGAGAGGATCACCGGGCGCTCCTTGCCGTCACGCTCGATCGGCGGAGCGGTGACCGCTTCCACACCGGTGTCCTCGACAGCCTGCTCGCCCTCTTCCGCCAGCCCTTCCGTCAGGGAAGTCACCGGCGTGCGCCCGCGCCGGAAGAATCGGACCACTCCTCTCAGGCTGATCTCTCCCTGCCCGAATATCCCAGAAGGGCGCAGGAGCATCATCAGGACCAGCAGGATCGCGTAGGCGACCAGACGGTACTCGTCCTTGAAATGGATCTTGTCCTGAATCGTCTTCAGATATTCGGGTAGGGCCGTGAGCACCACGCCGGCCAGAGCCGCCCCGGTGATGCTGCCCGTGCCGCCCAGCACGATCATGACCACGTAGTTGATGGACAGAATGAAGTTGAAAGTCTTGGGTTGGAAGAAGAGCGTGTGCGCAAACAGAACGCCGCCGATACCGGCGAAGAAGGCCGAGAGCACGAACGCCACCACCTTGATGCGCGTCGTGTTGACCCCCATCGCGTCCGCGGCAATCTCATCCTCCCGGACGGACATGAACGCCAGGCCGTGTGAGGAGAATTTGAGGTTGCGTGTCAGGACGATCACAGCAAGAGCGGATCCGAAGACAAGCACGAAGTTGGTCAATTGCGGCACGCCGTAAAATCCGGTCGCCCCACCCATGAAGTTGAAGGAGGGGCTGATTTCGCCGACGTTCTCAAATATGACCCGAATGATCTCGCCAAAGCCCAGCGTGACGATCGCCAGGTAGTCCCCACGCAGCCGCAGGCTCGGCACGCCGACGATATAGCCGAAGATCGCGGCGACGATGCCGCCTACGAGCATCGCGGCGAGCATCCAGCCGAAGCCCGGCGCCGCACCATGGCCCATCCGCTGCGCGGCCAGATAGGTCAGGCTGGCTCCGGAATAGGCGCCGATGGACATGAAGCCCGCGTGGCCGATGGAGAACTGGCCGGTCATCCCGTTGACGATATTGAGGCTGACGGCCATGATGATGGCAATACCGCACTGGCGAATGATGTCTTGGACGTAGTCGATGAGGTTGTTGTTGATGGCATTGCCGATGAGCAGGCAGACCACGCCGACGGCCAGCCAGATCAGCCGCCGGCCGTAGAACTGCGCCGCCGTCGAGGCCGGTCTGGCTTCTCCACTCGAAAGGGCTTGTGAAGGGGTGGACATGCGCGATCAGACCTTTTCGGCCACGTTCCGGCCGAGCAGGCCCGCCGGACGGAAGAGAAGCACGACGATGAGAATAATGAAGGCGATGGCGTCGCGGAAGGAGGAGAGTGAGGACCCGCCCGTATAGCTTTCCGCCAGTCCCATCAGCAGCCCTCCGAGGACAGCACCCTCGATGCTGCCGATGCCGCCCAACACGGCCGCCACGAACGCCTTGAGGCCCAGTCCGATGCCGACGTTGGCATCGAAGTTGATGCGCGTCAGGGCGTGGTTCAAAAACCCGGCGGCGCCGGCCATTGCCGAGCCGAGGATAAAGGTCATGGCGATCATGCGGTCGGTGGGAATGCCCATCAGGGCCGCCGCTTCCGGATCGAAAGAGACGGCGCGGATCGCCCGCCCGACCCGCGTGTAGCGCACGATGTAGACCAGCAGCGCCGTCAGCACGACGGCTGCCAGCAGGACGATCGCCTGTCCGGTGCTGATGTTGACATGCACGACGCCGGCATGCAGATCCACCGTTCCGCCGATCCCTTTGAGCTGATACGCCTGCGGGGTCGCTCCGAAGACCGCCTGCCCCTGGTTCTCCAGCAGCAAAGAGATGCCGATGGCGGTGATGAGTGCGGCCAGGCGGCTGCGGGAGGGCTGCAGGCGCGGACTAAGAAAGCGGAACAGAGAGCGGATGGCCGGCAGCAAAGCCACGAAGGCGACGGCGGTCACCAGAAAGAAAGCGGTACTGCTCAGCAGGCGACTGTTCTGCTCCAGTACCGGGCCGAGAAACAGGCCGAAATAGAGCGCCCAGAAAAGCGCCCACGGCCAGGCATCCGTGATCTGAAGGCCGTTGCGCAGGGGCCGGTAGGCCAGCCGCTCGATGAACGCGCCCAGCGCGGCGCATCCGACCATGCAGAATATCAGGGCGGCGGCGCTCTGCGGGCCAGGGCTGGCCTGCGCCATCCAGCCGGTGACTGTAAACAGGCCGATATACGCCCCGACCATGTAGACATCGCCATGCGCGAAGTTGATGAACTTCAAAATGCCATAGACCATCGTATAGCCCACGGCGATCAGCGCGTAGATGCTTCCGGTCTGAATGCCATTGATAAGCTGCTGTAGAAAAAGCTGCAGTGCCTGCAAATACTATCTCCTTGAAAGAGATAATCTGAATCACGGAAAGCACGGACGACACAGATGACGCGGATCCGCTCCCTTCTCCTTTTCTCTCCTCCCGATCGGTGATCTGCTCCCGTAAGGGCAAAAAGGAGGCGGAGCAGGAGGCGTTTATCCGTGTCCCTCCGGGACATCCGCGTCATCCGTGATTCAGACAGATGCGCCGTGCTTTCCCTAGTCCTTAATGCGGGGGCAGAGGCTGGCTCGGATCGGCGATGGTTGTCAGATAGGTAAAGTGCCTATCCTTGATAGAGATAATGACGGCCGGCTTCTTGGCGTTGCGGTCCGCGTCGATGGTGATGGTACCGGTCACGCCTTTGAAGTCCTTTGTCGAGGCGACCGCATCGCGGATATCCGGTCCCGTGAGCGACTTGGCGCGTTTCATCGCATCGAAGAGCAGATCGGCCGCGTCGAAGGCCAGGGCAGCCAGCGCGTCCGGCCGTTGATTGAATTTGGCCTGATACGTTTTCACAAAGTTCTGGACCACCGGGTCGGGCTCGTCCATAGCCACGTGGTCCGAGAAGTAGCAGCCATCTACGGCATCATCCCCGGTCATGAAGAGAGCCTGAGAATCCCAGCCGTCGCCCCCCAGCAGCGGGACCTTGATGCCCAGGTCCCGCGCCTGCTTGGCGATGCTGCCGGCGTCGCTATAATAACCCGGAACCAGGATCGCCTGCGGGTTGGCGGCTTGAATGGCCGTCAGTGCGCCGCGGTAGTCCTTATCGTCCTTGGAGTAGCTCTGCTCCGACACGATCTGGCCGCCCATGCCGGTGAACGCCGTCTTGAAGTTGTCGCTGAAGCCGACGCTGTAGGGAATGGACTTATTGGTGAAGATGGCGACCTTCGTGGCATGCAGCCAGTCGTGCGCGAAGCGGGCGACGACCGCTGCCTGGTAGGAGTCGATGAAACAGACGCGGAAGATATAATCGCCGATCTGGGTCACCGCCGGATTGGTCGAGGAAGGCGAGATCATCGGGACCTGGGCTTTCTGGCAGACCGGCCCTCCGGCCATGCTAGAGCCGCTAGCCACCTCACCGAGCACGGCGATGACGTGCTTCTCGTCGATCAGCCGCTTGACGGCCGTCTCCGCCTTGGTCGCATCGCTGGCATCGTCCTCTAAAGCGATAGAGACCGTTTTGCCGTTGATGCCGCCTGCATTGTTAATCTGTTCCGCAGCCAGTTGGATGCCGTTATTGGTGGATTGGCCAAAGGTCGCCTCGCTACCCGTCATGGAGCCGTACTCACCGACAACGATCGTGTTGCCGGTGACTGTGTTGCCTGAGCCTGTTGAAGTATTGTTGCTACCCTGGCCGCCATTGCCGGAGTTCGCCGGCTTGCATCCATTGCATCCGGCGAAAATGGCGATCGAGAGGACTACCGGCAGAACGAGATACGCCGGGCAGGCCTTGTTTCTGAAGAAAGAGTTATAGCGCCTCATGGGAATTGCCCTCCTTAATAAGGGAAAAGATGGAAGGGAAAAGGGAAAGTAAAAGACCGCGTTCTTATCCATTTTCCCTGGACTTACAGATTGCCCTCGAAGATAGCCTCACACACGTCCAGGCGTGTCAGCACCCCGACCACCTGGCCGTCTTCCCGTATGACCGGCAGCCGCTTTATGCCGCGCGTAAGCAGCAGATGCGCCGCCTCCTGGATGTCGGCGTTCTCGGAAACCGAGAGAGCCGGCTGCGTCATATAATCGCCGACCCGAAAGCCGGCCGCCTCGGCTGCCGAGGAGATCCCCGCTCGCAGATTCGCGGCGTCAGCGCCGGCCAGGTTCTGCAGGCGCAAGGCACGGAGCACATCCCCCTCCGAAAGCATGCCGCAGAGACGGCCGTCCGGGTCCACGACCGGCAGCGCCCCCGCTTGATAGAGGTCCATCAGGTCTACCGCTTCGGCCAGAGTGGCATCCGGCGTGGTCTTGACGACATGGGTCTTCATCAGCTCGAGAACTTGCATCGCGGAGCTATGTTCGACCAAGACGAGGCGTTTTCCTGCCCGGCGGGACGCGCCAGGCGACCAAAAAGGCGGCCAACGCTCCCATCGCAAAAAGGGTGATATAGGCGCCCACGCGAAAATCGTCCGGCGCGTACGTGAGATGGATCCGATGCGCGCCCGGCGGGAGGGGAAGGCCCATCAGTGCGCCATCGGATCGAAAAAGGGAGGCCGGCGCGCCGTCTAGCGTGGCCTTCCAGCCGGGATAGGCCGCCACCGAAAGGACCAGGAACGCAGGGCCAGAGCCTGCGTCCGCGCGAAGGTCTAGAGAAGTCGCCCTGCGCATTGTCATCGTTACCGGGAGCGTAGCCTCATCCTGGCTTTGTCCCCTCCCCCACTCCAGATCCTGAGACGGAGGCAGCGCGCCGGAAAGGATGGCGAGGCGACGCGGAGCGAAATCGGGCGCCGCCAGGGCTGCCAGGATACGTTTTACGCCTTCGACATGCCGTGTACGGCGCACCAGCCAGGCAGCGGGGACAGGGTCCAGGTTATCCCAGGCGCGTAATTTGAGAGAGGAATCCTGATGAAGGCGTGGGTCCGCGATGCCTGCCCCCATCGGAAACAGCGCCTTTTTCACCGAGAGGAGATCCAGAAGTCGGGAAGCATTCGGCTCGCCCCGCCGCAGCGCCGTGCGTGCAAGCGCATCCAGCTCGGTCGAAGCCTGAATGGGGACCGGCTCGTACCCGGAGGCTTCGCTCAATGCGTAGCGCATCCCGTTGTTCGGAAGGAGGGTCGCCATGAACGCGTCGATGGTGCCCACATCATCAGGTCCATAGTCGCCGTAGTCGACGTATCGGTGCCAGACCAGCTCCTTCCAGGGCGAGTAGACGCGGTCCTGCCGCAGCGCGGCCAGCGTCGATGGCGGCAGTGGTGGCCGGCGGAACACGACCGGGCTTGTGGTCGGATTCCAGTCCCGACCATACCACCAGAGCGGCGCCAGGATGCCAAGAAGCGCGAGTGCCGGCACATAAGGTCCACGCCGGCGCCAGTGCATCGCGTTCAGGCCGACACCTGTCAGCACGGCGAAGGCGAACGTGGTCACCAACAGAAACCTGGCCGGGTCGTGGAAATTGGAGATCCCCGGCACCACCGCGTAGGCCACCCAGTACAGCCCGCCCGACTCGCCGAGCGCCAGCCAGAGGCCAATGCCGGCCACGATAGCCCAGAAGCGTACCAGCCGGCGGCGGTGCAGCCGCCACAGGGCGAAGCCGATACAGAGGAGCGGCAGCCAGCCGATGAAAAGCGCGGGTTCCCAGGCATTGCCGGCGCCCCAGTAGTCGGCGCTTGCCGGATGCCCGAAGAAGCGGGGAAAGAGCAGGGTCAGCAACTGCTCCGGCTTCAGCACAAATCGGTTTGCCTGGTTGGCTGTCATCTGCTCCCGCGTACTGTCGCGAAAAAGCTGCAGCGTGGGCAGCACCTGGATGGCGGCGAGAAGCAGCCCCAGCAATCCGACGGCAAGGAAGGGCAGAAGCCGCCTCGCCAGCCGGTGGCGCGGATGTGCGCTGAGGTTTCTTTCCTGGCGGTTCCAGTGCCAGAGGCGCATCAGGGTATAGGCGCCGCCGCAGAACAGGATCAGATAAGAAAACTGGGCGTGGGCGGCCAGGATAGTCAGCGCTACGGCGATCGCCAGCCCCGCCCAGGCCGACGCGCGAGGACGGTCGATACAGGCATCCAGGCAGAGCAGCAGGAGTGGAAAGTAAGCCGCCGTCTGGATCATGGGCGGAAACTGGATCCGCCCGACCAGGCAGGCGCTGCCCATATAGACGGCGGCTCCCGCCAGCGCCGGAACTGTGCCTGGCCACGACTCGCTGCGTCCGGAGGTCCAGCGCAGCAGGTACCGGTAGGTAAACGCCCCGCATAGGAACAGGTGCAGCGCGCTGTCGATGCTCAGGTAGAGCCAGGCCGGGACGAAAAACAGCAGCAGCGAGGCCGGATAGAAGACGCTCATCTGGGGATTGCCGAGAAATGGCTGGCCGCACAGGACGTAGGGATTCCAGAGCGGCACGCGCCCTTGTTTCAACGCTTCGCCGGCATAGCGGTACACCGGCTCGAAGTAGAGCGTCAGATCTCCCCAGTAGAGCGTACGGCCCAGAAAAAGCGGCCAGAGCAGCGCCACCGTAAGCGCAAGGAGGATCAGGTAGGGAACGATCCGCACCAGAGACAGCACGGTAAGGGGGGGGGCAGAACGGAGAACGGCATCTTCGCCGGAAGGCAGCCTGGGGAAAGCCGCCTTTCGATCCGGCGCGCGGGGAGGCGCCGCCACCGCGCGCAAAGGCGCCTCCGGCTGCGGCCTGTCCGGATTATGCGATGTGTCCACGGGCGTTCGAGGAATATGGACGGCGGTTTCGGTCAGAGAGGCCCGTCATGAGGCCTCCACATAGGGCGCGCTCGGCGTCTGCTCTTGCTCCCGCAGAGCCCACTCTGGAGTCTCGCGCAGAATGTAGATGGGGGTCAGCTCATCGTGCTGGCCCATAGGGTTATCGAGCATCAGCGTTCGCGCCAGAGTTTTGTCGATCCCCAATGCCGCGAGGTTCCGGCTCATGCCGATGACTTCGACATTGATATTATTGCCGTCGATGATGTAACAGCCGCAGCCAAACTGCTCGGAGATCGCATCACAGGTCGCGTCGGGCTGCAAGGGGGGTAACATCGCGTACTCGTCGAAGGGCTTCATGGCCTCGGGGTTGAACCCATCGATCTCCGAGATCCGGTGCCCTGCGATCCGATAGAAGTCGCCGCGCCGCCGCAGCAGCAGCTTCGACAGGCCACCTCCAACGACGGCCAGCATCATGCGCGGGTAACCGACCAGGTCGATCGCTACCTGCATCTTCTTGGGATGGGAGTAGCCGATGTCGTTGGGATATTTCGTTACGTATCGGACGATCAGCCGTGCCAGCCAACTGTCCTTGACCGTGCTGATGTGCCGGACGTTGTTCTGGCAGATGGTAACGAACTTCTCGGACAGGCAGAGAATATCGGAGGAGTGAAGCTGATCGGCGGCGTATTTGGCAATGACGCCGGCCAGATCCTCGCCGAACATCACCTTATGAGTCTGAACGGGGATCCGCGTGAAGGTGCGCGAATCGATCTGCTTGATGGATGGCTGTGGTGGCATCGTTGGGACAGGTCTCTCGGCGGATAGTCGCCTATCAGAATCGGGGGCAGTGTAGCATGCCGTAAGGCGTTTGTCAAGGGGGAGCAGACGGGATCATGACCGCCGCGATAAACAGCGAAACGAGCGCGCCAGGAGGGCACATCGCCCTTGTCGGCGGCACGGGATTCGAGCAGTTGCCTCCGGATATCTTTGCCGAGCCCGTGGAAGTAGAGACGCGTTTTGGCGTCGTGCGGATACTTAGCGTCGCCAATAACTACGTGGAGCCGTACAAGCTCTATTTCCTTTCCCGACACGGTGCAGCGCATGGCCTTCCGCCGCACCGGATCGATTATCGCGCCAACACGGCCGCCTTACTGGAGTTGGGAGTGCGCTATGTGCTGGCGACGAATGCCGTCGGCTCGCTGCGCGCCGATCTGCCGGTCGGCGCATTCGTGCTTCTGGATGATTTTATTGACTTTACGCGTGGCCGCCCCCTTACCTTTTTCGACACGGATGCCAACTGGCAACACGTCGACTTCACGCTCCCCTACAGCCCCTTCCTGCGCCAGACGATCAAGGAGGCGGCCCACCGCCTTGGAATCTCGCTCGTCGAGAGGGGGACCTATCTCTGCTGCGATGGTCCCCGCTTCGAGACACCTGCCGAGGTCCGGCTCTTCGCGCATTGGGGGGCGGATGTCGTGGGCATGACCGGTATACCGGAAGTCGTATTTGCGCGGGAAGCAGGTATGGAATATGCCTCACTTGCCATCGTGACCAATTATGGTGCGGGAGTGACGGAAGAAACTGTAGACCATACTGCGGTCGTCGCCCTGATGGAAGCGATCCTGCCGGCAGTCCAGGAGCTGCTCTTCGTGACGGCGGGAAAGATAATAGAGAAAGTACAGACAAATTAAGAAGGGGTACCGGTTTGAACGATGGCAAGTGAGGAATGCCGCTAGGGTCCAGGATATCCTATACGTCCGATAATGTTTGATAGCGGACACCTTATTGCCGTTTTTTTGAGAAGGCCCGCTAGCGGGCCTTCTCAAAAAAACGCGCGGCCCGCGACGCGGCCCGCGCACTCCTGTTAAAGGCTGGCAAGCAGGATTATCCGCGCCTGTTCCTGAATTGGTAGGCTATGCAATATGCTATCTGCAATGAAACCTTCGCCGGCTGGGAATGGGAGGCGACCTGCCGTCAGGTCGCCGAGATCGGCTACACGGGTATCGAGGTGGCCCCCTTCACGCTGGCAGAGGATGTCCGCGCTCTCGGCGCCCAGGATCGGCGTCACCTGGCGGAAACGACTCGCCGCGCGGGTCTGGAGGTGATCGGTCTCCACTGGCTGCTCGTCTCCCCCAAAGGGCTTTCGCTAACCAGCAATGACACGGCCATTCGAGAAGAAACCGCCCGGTATTTGGCGGCACTAGTGGACTTCTGCGCCGATCTGGGCGGGCACATTCTCGTGCTGGGGTCTCCCGCGCAGCGGCGCATTCCCGAAGGCCAAAGCGTCGAAACGGCGCTGGCGCGGCTGGCGGCCTGTCTTGAGCCGGCTCTGACGCGGGCGGACGTTCACGACGTAGTCCTCTGCCTGGAGCCACTGCCGCCGCCCGAAGCCGACCTGATACTTACAATGCAGGAAGCTGTCACCATTCTGCGACGCATCGACCATCCAAAGCTGCGCACGATCTTCGACGTGAAGAGCGCCTCCAGCGAAGGCGTGCCGCTTCCTGATCTGATTCAGGCGTTTACGCCCTATCTTGCGCACGTGCATGCCAACGACGCCAACCGGCGCGGCCCCGGCTTCGGGGAGACTGACTTCATACCGATCCTGACAGCCCTCCACGAGACCGGATTCGCCGGCGCCATCTCCGTAGAGGTGTTCGACTATACGCCCGATCCGATCACGATCGCCCGGGAAAGCTTGCGCTACCTGTGTCACTGTGAGGCAGCAGTCCTGGCGAGGAGTTGATCTCGATGTCCCTGCCTGGCTTTCTCACCCTTCACGCCGGCCCCCATCCTCGCCAGGACTGCCCGGTCCGGTTCACGTTGCCGGAGCCTCTTCCGGCCGGAGAATGGGAACTGATCGCTTCCGATGTGGACCGTCCCCTACCCCTCCAACGGCTCGGCGGCAACGAGATCGCTTTCGTCGAGCCGAATATTCTCGCCGACCAACACCGCCGGTATTACATCCGACCGCAAAGCAAAAATTCAGAATGTTCTGTTCGAATCGAGGAGGGAAGACACGCCCTATCCGTCACCGTGAATGGATTGCTGTTGACGCGCTACATTTATGGCGACGTGCCCGCGCGCCCTTACTTCTTTCCGCTGCTGCTTCCGCCAGCTATCGGCCTGACACGGGTATACCCCATGCAAGAGAATATTCCCGGCGAGACGCAGGACCATCCCCATCACCGCTCGCTCTGGATCGCTTTCGGGGACGTCAATGGCGTGGACAACTGGAGCGAGGAGGCTGGTCATGGGTTTACCCTGCATCAGTCCCTGAACCAAGTGGAAAGCGGTGAAGTCTTTGGGCGTTTCGCCACGACCAGCCTCTGGACAGACGCAGATCGATCTCCCCTGCTCACCCAGGATCTGGAGGTCACAGTCTGGGCGTTGAACTGCACGACCCGCCTTATCGACTTCACCATTTGGCTCACAGCAACCCACGGTAACGTGACCTTCGGGGATACCAAGGAAGGCGGCATTCTGGCGGCGCGTGTCGCCAGCGCGCTGGATGTGCCGCGCGGAGGGCGGATCGAGAACAGCTATGGCGGCATAGACGAAGCAGAGACGTGGGGCAAAGCCGCGCACTGGTGCGACTATTCGGGCCAGATCGAGGGGCTGTCGGCCGGCCTCGCCATCATGGACCACCCGCTCAGCTTTCGCTATCCCACGCACTGGCATGTGCGTGATTATGGCCTGATGACCGCCAATCCGTTCGGCTATGGAGCCTATACGCAGGGTCGGAAGAATGGCCGACATTTCCTACCGTCAGGAGAAACGCTCTCTTTCCATTACCGCCTGGCGTTGCATGCAGGCAACGTAGCGGAGGGCCGCATTCACGAGCGCTATCTCGACTTTGTCTCGCCACCCGAGGTCGAGATCGGCTCATCAGGTGCCGGTCCGTAAAGACCCGCCTGCGGGTCCCTATCGAACCTTCGGGCTGTCCTTCGGTCATACGAAGCGAGTGGGTGCTTGCACCGTGTCTCACTAAGAACCACCCTCACGGGCGGATTATCAGCGGTAAGAACGAGCGTTCTTTCCTGGAACCGATTTCAGGAATGGCCGGTATCATGAGATAGTGAATGGAATGAGGCGAACATGAGAGTCCACGTCAATACCAGCGATCAGGGCCTGCCCCTGCAGGAGACCTTCACCGGCAATACGGCCGAAGAGGTGGTCGGCGCTATCAAGAAGCGGGTGACGCAGGAGCTGCCCTTTGCGCTGCGTCTGGCGGCCAACACGATGAGCAACCTCGCGTTCGCGCAGGAGATCGTGCGCCGCTACAACAAGGCGCAGAAACGCAACCTGCCCCTGCCCGCAAGCTGCGAAGATTTCTTGCGGATGGCGCAGGAGCAGGGAATCGCGCAGATCGAAAAAGAGTAGAAAAAGCCGTTCCGAGATGCATTCCGCGATGGTGGACATTGCACGCCGGAACGGCT
>DASRCN010000034.1:0-37201 GCA_035653075.1 Chthonomonadaceae bacterium
GGTCACCAGCGTATACCAGCCCCATGCTCCTTTGCCTTGTCCCTGAAGGGCCTGCCAGACAAAGAAGACCGACAGCAGGCACAGAAGCGGCAGAAGCGAGTAAGGGCGCACTTGTGCCGAGTACGCGCATAGACCCGGAGAGACGCAGGCAAACACCGTCGCCAGCAGAGCTGCCCGGAGGCCGAACAGGACTCTTCCCACCAGAAAGACGGCAATAGGAAAGAGAGCGCCCAGCAGCAGAGGCAGGGCCAGGGCGGCAGCATCCGAGGGACCGAACACAGCCTGCCAGCCCCGCATCAACAGATAGAAGAGCGGCGGGTGAGACTCGTGATAGTGCAGGAAGTGGAAGATATCCCGGAGCGTCGGGAAGCGAACGATAAAGAGGAACAGTCCCTCGTCGCGCCAGAGGCCGCTTCTTTGCGCAAGCAGCAGGCGTAGTGCGAAGCCTACCAGGACGCTGCAGGCCAGCACATTCATGACGAGCCACCGTCTCACGGCAGGGTTGGAGTAAAGCAGGGCTTTCATTTGTAAGCTACTTCTCGGGAGGCCACGTCAGGGTGGCTGTTTCAGGCTATCGTAGAGTGCCTCTTCCCTAATACGCAAATCTTTAGACCGTGTTAGCGCGCCACGTCCTGCAGCCGCCCACAACCCAGTGCCAGGATGGTGGCCCGGTGGCGGCGCTCCTGCTGTGGAAAAATCTCACACGATCTCGAGGTTGGTGCCTTCCGCGCGGAGGAAGGGGTGCTGGGGATCTGGGGCGCAAGCATAGCCCATAAACCGGCCGCCGTTATGGCGCAGGCCGGCTGCCTGCAGGACGTCCGGCCCGATCCCCCACAGATTGGGAAGGACGACGCCGAGCGGCGATCCCGGCTCGGTCCAGCAGGTGCTGGCGAAGTGGCAGAGGGCATAGAGCGCTTCGGCGCTGGGACAGGGGAGGAAGAGATTGTCGATAGTGGTGATAATGCGGTGGCGCTGCGGAGTCACAATGGTGGACCGGACGATCATCGCGGCGCCGATCCGCTTGCCTTTCTTGTCGTGCAGAGAGACGGCAATGCGCGGCTGCGGGTCCTTCAAATAGTGCGCCAGCATCGGTTGGTCCGGGACGTTGCAGAGCAGGCGTGCCTCCGTGCAGGCCTCGGCGGCTTCCATCAGTAGATTCAGATCGGTCGTCTCCCGGATCTCCACGGAGGCCGGTTTGAAAGGCGGGCACGGCCGGTAGCCATACCCCAGGAACGGCCCCAGGGTCTGGAATCCGAAGCGCGCGGCCGGGTAGGCGCGGGCGGCGATGCGCTCTCCTCCCTGGCCGGGAACAGCAAAGCCGACGATAGGGACGTTGGCCTGCCGAAA
The DNA here is from genome assembly GCA_035653075.1 of Chthonomonadaceae bacterium. GTDB lineage: Bacteria > Armatimonadota > Chthonomonadetes > Chthonomonadales > Chthonomonadaceae > DASRCN01. Next base: position 1,348 of record DASRCN010000034.1, read on the forward strand.
AGCCGCCAGCATCTTGGCGTACAGGCTGGCCGGGACCAGAGTGGGACGCCAGGCGGGACGAATGGCGAAAAAGGAGACGATATAGGCTTCCGAGCGGGTCTGTCCGAACTGCAGGTGGCGCGGAAAGGCACCCATGAAGCCGATCATCTCCTCACCATCGTAGGCCGCATAGCCGATGGCGGGCGTGGTGGCGGGAAAGCGGAACTGCCAGCGCAGATAGTCCGGCGTGTAGAACAGACACGGCGGATCCCAGGCCTGCTGCAGCAGTTGGCTGATCGGTTCCGCATGAGCGATGAGATCTATCGACTCCACGCGCACCAACGCATTCCCTCCTACCTTTGCGCCGCCTGCTCGCAAACGCAGCCGCCGGCGGCGATATGCCTGATATGGCGATGGTCTTCAGACGATCTCAAGATTAGTCCCCCTGGCGGCCAGAAAAGGATGGTCTGGCTCGATAGTGGTCACGTTCCCCGCAAACTTGCCCGGTCGCTGCCGCAGCCCGGCTTCCTGCAGGACCTCGGGGTCGATCCCCCACACGTTGGGAAGGATGATCCGCACCGGGCGGCCCGGCTCTGCCCACCGATGGGCGGCAAACTGGCACAATGCCTGCAGGGTTCCGGCATCGGGATCTGGCAGAAACAGGTTGTCGATGGATACGGCCGGTCGAAGACCTTGCGCGGTGACGAACTCGGCCTGCACGACGATGGCGGCTCCGCGCAGGTCGCCTTCCGGCCCATAGAGCAGCGTCAATGCGTGCGGGCGAGGGTCCTTATGATAGTGGGCCAGCATGGTCTCGTCCGGAGCGTTCCAGAGGGTGTCTTCCCGCCGGCACGCCTGGAGAGCCGGAAGCAGGTCCAGCGGGTCCTCCGTCTCGACGACTTGCACCGCATTGGATGGCGCATCGGGGCGCGGCACATACCCATAACCGGGAAACGGTCCCAGCCACTGCAGCGCGTATCCCGCCCCAGAGACCGCGCGTTCGGCGCGCCGCTCGCCTTCCGAGCCGGCCTCGACGAATCCGATGATCGGCCGGCGAGTCTCCTCGGCCATTCCCAGCATCGTCTTATAGAGCAGGCCGGCGGCGCGGCTGCCGCGCCAGGCCGGGTGCACGGCGGAAAGACAGACCAGACAGACCTCCGCAGTGAACTCTCGGCAGCGCAGCCGACGCACGATCGCGCTGTTGAAGCCGATCATCTCATCGTCGTTATAAGCGGCCAGGCCGATAGGTGGCAGAGAGCCGGGAAAGCTAAATTGCCAGCGAAGATAGTCTGGCGTGTAGTGCAGACAGGGCGGCTGCCAGGCCGCCTTGATCACGCAGCTTGCCTCTTGGACATGCTGCAGCGGGTCGATCCGCTCGATCCTGATCATAGTTTCTCCTGGCGAGATAGAAAGGCTGCCAGTAAAGCCCGATCGGGCGGCAAGTTGGTCTGGATGCCTGGACGTCAGCAGCGCGTTTACTGCTCACGCAGACGGGTTACCAGGCTTTCCAGAGCGCGCGGCGTCTGTGCCGTGATGAAATCTTCATCCGGAATCGTGATATCGAAGGCTGATTCCAGCTCCACCAGAAGCTGCAGGGCGTTCATGGAGGAGAAGCCGGCATCCATCATGACCTCATCCGGGCCGATCGCGGGCAGTTTGCCGATCTCGCAGATAAGTTGAGTGATACAGTCCAGGTCGTTCATTCTCTATTCCCGTATAGAAGCGCCAGACGTTTTTCTTCACGCCCAGCGTCCGTATTTTATCCACTGGCGACCGGCTCGGCAGGCGTGGTTGGCTCTGGAGGCGCCAGAGAGGCCACTTTGCGAGCCGGATTACCGGCCACGACCGTATAGGGCGGCACATCGGACATGACCGCAGCCCCTGCCGAGACGATGCTGTTATGGCCCACCGTCACTCCCGGATAGATGATAGCGCGTCGACCGATCCAGACGTGGTCCTCGATCGTGATGGGTCGGACGTCCTCCTCGGTGGGCGCGGCTCCCGCCCGGCGCGCTTCCGGACTGGTAGGATGGCCGCTGGAGTCGAACATAAACACGTCCGTGGCGATCATGCAGTATCTGCCGATGGTGATCCGCTTGCCGACCGTAAAGATGCAGTTGTGCCCGATACCTGTGCCATCGCCTATCTCCAGGGTCGGGTGAGCGACGAACCGGGCGGCGAAGCTGATCGTACACTTGCCGTCCAGCAGCACGTTATCGCCCAGCACGATGTCGCCTTTGCCCATGATCCAGTGGATGTAGATACCGGTCCGCACTCCCCGTCCATACGATTTGCAGGAGGCTTTGAACAGCGGCTCGGCGATGAACACCCGCCGAATAAAGTGGGTGAGCGTGCGTAGGCCCACATAGCCCCAGAGAATCGGCCGGACCAGCACAACGGGCGCCGGCAGCGTAAAACGCTGGACCCCCCGCCGCAGACGCCGTAGGCGCTGCGCCGCCGGATGATCCGAGACGGCAAGTTTTTGATACGGAATGAGCATAAGGTTTCCATGTTGCGGGCAGTTAAAACTGCGGCAACAAGATCTCGAAGTCCCCGCAGGGGACTGGCTCTGCTAAAAGCTCCGTCCGGAGGACGGTTGGCCTAAGGCCCCCAAGACAGGTACGTCAGTGCCCGGCGAAGCTTCCATCGCGGCATCCGGCGCCAGCATCTGCATAAATCGCTGCGCCCAGAGCTGGCTGTCGCGGGTTCGGGCGAAGGCACGCGCGTTTGCGACCAACTCCTCCTGCAGAGGCCGATCCTGCAGCAGCCGCTGCAGAGCCGAAGCCAGCGCCTGCACGTCCGGCTGGTCCACCACCAGCGCAAATCCTTCCCGCCGCGCCAAATCCGCCAGATAGCTCTCTTTCGGCGCGTGGACCAGGATGGGCCGGCCCGAAACCAGATACTCCATCGCCTTGGTCGGCATGTTATGCTCGATCATGAGCGGCGCATCCGACTCGAAGGCCAGCGGCAGATAGAGGATGTCCGCCTGGCGCTGCGCCTGGATCAGCGCGTCCCGCGAGAGAAAGCGCGGCTGGATAAAGCTTTTCGGCAGCCCAAGCTCCTGTTCCTGCGGCGGCTGAAGCGCGCTGCACAGATCGAGCACGGGCTGCGGCTGCATGCTCTCCAGCGCGGCGATCAGGCGCACCACCGAATCCTGGTTCATGCGCGGATAGATCGCCCCCGCAAAATGGACGATGGGCTTCTCGTTCACAGGGGTTGGCGGCGTCTCCCCCGGCAGCTTCGTGATGTCCAGCGTGTGCGGGATAAGCGTGAACGGGACGCCATGCTTTTTCGAGAGAAAATCGACGGCATGCTCCGTAATGGCGATCCGCATGTCCGCGTACTGCACGATCTTATGCTCGTACAGGCGTCCTAACCGGGCCTGGGTACACTCCTCCCAGAGAATATCGAAATAGACCGTCAGCGGCAGGCGCAGCTTGACTGCCGCCTGCCAGGCCGCGATCATAAAGTGCGCGCTCGGATAGTGCGCGTAGATCCGCTCGACTTTGTACTGGCGCGCCAGCCGCATGATCTCCCGGCGCAGCAACCGGACATAGAGACCCGGCCAGTAGTCCATGCTTAAAAACGTGTTGCGGATGCTATTGTTGACCAGCACGCGATAGCGCGGAAAGTGCAGGTGCTGCCACTCTTTCTCCGGAGGATCGCCCAGGCCATACACGACGACGAGCATCTCCCGCGGAAAATGGCGCACGAGCTCATACAAAATGACGGACGTGCCTCCTATCGCGGGCGGAAAGGTCTGGGTCGCCAGTAAAACGCGCGCATGCTCTCTATCCATGATAAGGCTCGGGTGGCCGATCCTCCTTTTCGGCAAAAACCGTCCCGGTTAACCGGTGGCGATGGCAGCCCGCCAGGAAGGCGGCATGTTCTTCTGCACCTCGACGCCCTCGAAGACCGGCGTCTTCCGCGCGCCCTTGCGCTTCGCCCAGTCGGCCATGCGGCGCACCCCCTCTTCCAGGGTGACCGGCTCCTGCTCATGCCCGAACACCTGCTCCAGCTTCGCGTGCGAGGAGAACGCGTGGACGACCTCCTTACGGGCCTCCAGATGCTTGATTTCCGGCGCGACGCCGAAGGCGCGGGCGACTTCGTGCGCCAGCTCCAGGACCGTATAGGGCTTTTCGGCGCCGATATTGAAGACCTCGTTGCGCGCCGCCGGAACGTCCACGCAGCGCGCGATGATCGGCGCGACGTCGTCGATGTAAGTGAAGGCGCGGGTCTGCAGGCCGTCCCCAAAAACGGTCATCGGCTGGCCGGACATGATCTGGTTCATAAAGATGCCGATCACGTTGCGGTACCGGTCCCCGATATTCTGGTTCTCGCCATAGACATTGTGCGGACGGAAGATCGTATAGTCCAGCCCGAACATCTCGTGCGCGGCCTTCAGGTCCAGCTCGACGGCATACTTGGCGATCCCGTAGGGGTCTTCCGGCGTTGGGGTCAGCGCCTCCGTCATCGGAGTCTGCCCCGGTCCATAGACGGCGATGGAGCTGGTGAAGACAAAGCGGCGGACCGTGCCCGCGTTGACGGAGGCATTGATGAGGGCCATGGAGCCGATCAGATTGTTTTCATAGTTGAACCGCCGGATAAAATGGGAAAGCCCTTCGGCGGCATACGCGGCCAGATGATAGACGGTGTCGAACTTATGCTTTTCAAACAGGCAGTCTACCAGGGCATGGTCCGTGACCGAGCCTTCGACAAAGTGGACGCCTTCCGGCAGATTGTCCTCGAACCCGCCGCTCAGATCGTCCAGCACGACGACGTCATGTCCCATTGCAAGGCAGTGGCGGGCGACGTGCGAGCCGATGAAGCCCGCGCCGCCCGTAACCAGACTTTTCATACTATGCTCCTAAAACAGATCACAGCACGGCGGTACGATACCCGAACCGCGCTGCGAAAGGATACGCCTGCATCAACTCCGCCACGGTCGTGTCCGGCAGTTGCTGCCAGCGGCTGCGGCGCTTGCTGTCTATCTGGGAGACGGCCCGCTCCAGCTTTGCTTTGGAGATGCTCATCCCGGCAAAGCGGGCCAGGTCGGCCAGTCCTTCCGCTGGATTCTCCTGCAGGTCCTCGAACCGGATTTCCCGGTAGCGGTCCCCAAGCTTCGCCATCTCCAGCCCGCATTGGACGTACTGTCCTACCAGGGCCACGCAGGTGTCCAGATCTTCCAGCCCCGGCTTGGGCGGGTCGCCGGCTTCGAGGGCTTTGAGCTCCCGCCGCTGCAGGCTTATGGCGACATCCAGTGGATGCCGAACGACGTGGAGGAAGCGCGCTTCCGGAAAGATTTCTGCCCAGATGGAGGCGAACAGCGTGGTGCGCGGCTCTTTCCAGCCCCAGGCGAGAGGCCAGCCCAGGGCCATCAGCGCGCCGTGTGGAAAGCCGCCGAAATTGCGCCACAGCCCGTAATAGCCTCCGCGTCCCTGCACGCGCAGGCGCAGAAACGCGGCGCAGTGCTTTTTGCCGTGCTCGGTCGCCAGATAGTCCAGCAGCCGCTGCGGGGCATACCACGTGGCCCCGACCTCATACAGGTATTCGTCGTGCAGGTCTGCCAGCCAGAACGGCTCGGCGTGCTCCTTCTGGAGCCTGGCTCCCAGGAAGAGACCCATCGTGCCGAGCGCCTGGGCGGTGGCGCTGGTGCCGGAGCGGTGGGAGCCGATGATAATGAGCGGCGGTCGCATCTAATCCAGGTCTACCTCGCTGTCATCTCCGATTAGCAGGCGCAGCGCCGCGGGCGGGCCGCCCTGCCGGTGAACGCGCGCTCCCCGTCCGATCAGGCTGTCTTCAATACGCTTGCCGGGGGCCAGGATCTGGCTGTCTTCCAGCAGGATGCTGTGCTCGATCTCGGCCTTTACTATTTTTGCCCGGTCTCCGATGCTTGTGTAGGGTCCGATGAAGGTATCTTCCAGGCAGCAGTTCTCCCCGATGATGACCGGCCCGCGCACGGTGGAGCGGACAAGCTGCGACCCCCGTCCGATCGCTACGCGCCCAATGACGCGAGAGCCAGGATCAAGCTCCCCTTCCACCCGTTTCTCTAGTTCGTCCAGAATCACCCGGTTCGCTTCCAGGATGTCGTCCTTCTTGCCCGTATCCAGCCACCAGCCGGTATGGACGTGGGCGTGGACCAGATGGCCCATGTTAATCAGCTCCTGGATCGCGTCGGTGATCTCTAGCTCGCCGCGCGCAGAGGGACGGATGCGGCTGATGGCCTCGTGGATCGTTGGACGGAAGAGATAGATGCCCACCAGCGCCAGGTTCGAGCGCGGCTCTTTGGGTTTCTCCTCCAGGCGAATGATCTGCCCGCCTTCGCCTAATTCGGCGACGCCGAACGACTGCGGATTTGCCACCGCCTTCAGCAAGATCAGCGCGTCCATCGTGCCGATCTCGAAGGTCCGCACGAAATCGGTCACGCCGTGCTGGATGAGGTTATCTCCCAGGAACATGATGAAGAGCGAATCCCCCAGGAACTCACGCGCCGTCCAGACGGCATGCGCCAGCCCCAGCGGCTGCTCCTGATAGATAAACGTGGTCTGCGCGTCCCAGCGCGATCCATCGCCGACGGCGGCCATCACTTCTTCGCGGGTATCGCCGACGATAATGCCGATCTCGCGGATGCCGGCGGCGCGGATGGCCTCGATGGCATACGAGAGGATCGGCCGGTTGGCGACAGGAAGCAACTGCTTGGCCTGCGTGTGCGTCATCGGGCGCAAACGCGTCCCTTTGCCTCCTGCCAGGATCAGACCCTTCACTTTTTTATATCCTCAGGCAACGACCAGCGACGGTTTCGGCGTCTCGGCGCGCAGCGCTTCTTCCAGCACGCGGCCCCGCATCACGTCTGGAATTGGCTGGCCGAGCAGGCGCATCAGCGTGGGCGCGATGTCCAGGTTGTCGCACCGGTCGATGACCACGCCGGACTTGATGTCCGGTCCCTGCATCAGCAGTATCCCTTTGGGATGATGGTAGCCAGACTTGGCGACCTCGGCGTGTTTGTCCAGCAGGTCGGAGGCTTTGAACTTGCGCACACCTTGTGGCGTGGACACTTCCAGCGTGTCGCTCATCTCCTGGTTGCGGTAGGGGCCGATACAGATGGAGCCGCCCTCCTCGTGGGCCGCCACAGCCGGAGTATTGCGCGTCACATTGCGGATATTGGAGAGATCGGCGAGCGCTTTCTGGAACAGCGCGGGGTCGTCGATGTCGATCTTCCACTGCGGGGCCATCAGGTTGCTGTAGCGCGCCTTATCGGCGATCCCCACGGCTTCCAGCAGCTTCTGGACACGGATCTGCAAGCCGACGTGGCCGTTTCTCTGGTCCTCGCTATAGCGGCCTCCGGTGGCGGGCTGCTGGCCGCAACTGGAGAGCACGATGATATTGGTGTCCGGCCCGGCCAGATGGCGCAGCCGTCCCAGCATCCGGTCCGCGACCTTATAGCCATATTCGATGCAGCCGCCGAAGGTGGCCTTCTCCTCTTCGGAGGGCGCGACCTCGAACTTCTCCGGCTGCATGGCCCGCCAGAACCGGTGCTGATAGTAGGCGACGTGGTTGGAGTGCAGCGTGGTAAAGTGCGGACGGTACTGGCGGTAGAGGTGCGCGAACAGGTCCACGTTGATGATGGGCTGGAACGCGACCATCTTCCAGCGCGTCTTCGGCTTGAATTTGATGGCCGCCATCTCGCGCACGATCGAGAGCGTCGTGGCCGGCGTCAGACCGAGGCGATAGAGTTTCGGCAGGAGCTGTTTCATGCTCGGCTTGGGCACATCCACGGCCGTGTGTCCGCGCGTCAGCCCGACGTTCAGGGCCTGGATGGGTTCCAGCTCATTCGGATAGGTCGCGAAGTCGCGGGAGAACGGGCCGGGGATCCAGTAGCCATCCACGGGCTGCGGCGGCCAGGAGTTGGCCGAGCCGAACAGGCCGATCCGCAGGCCGGCCTCGCGCAGATACTCCCAGACCCGCTTGGCGCCGATCGTCTCCCGGTCCTGCTCCAGCATGGTCAGCCCGTGCGTCTCCTGCGGCACGCCGGTATAGACGGTGGTCCAGGTGACCCAGGGATCCAGGTGCTCCGGCTTCTCGGAGGCCCAGGCATTGCCCCGGACTCCCTGTTGAGCCAGGGCGCGGAAGTTGGGCAACAGCCCACGGGCCATCAGTGGGTCCATCAGGTCCCACGTGATCTCATTCAATTCCAGAACGATGACTTTTCCAGGTCCGTTATCCATGCTTTGGACTCCTCGCTGTCTGCGCTCGCGGCTTCAGGCGGGCGTGCCTCCCCGCGCAAACGCCTCTCTCCCCTTCGCTCCGCCGGTCTGCCCAGGCAGGGTGACGGAGAGGGAGCAAGCAATATTGGCGCGTGCGCTCCCGCTTTGCAGGTGCCTCCGACGCCTGGCACGTGCAAGCGCCACCCCTCCTCCCCTGCCGGATCGACATCTGTCACATGCCGCCGTAGCGATAGACGATCAAGCGGACGAACACGATCGAGCCGACACAGATGGCGGCGATCCATCCGAAGTCCTGCAGTCGCTCCCTGGCGGTCAGGCGATACGGCTCCGTCTGGCCGCTGAGCGCAATCTGGGCGGCGACCGGCAGGGTGATATAGAGAAAGGTGATCGGGATATAAGTCCTCGTCAGGAAGAAGCTGCCGGTAAGGTAGCCGATCAAGGCGAGGCGGGAAGCCAGCAGGTCCCGTGCCGACCGCTCGTCCGGGGGCGTCCAGGGAGCGCTTTTGGGCCGCCGTCGGAAAGCGTAGTAGATGAGACCGATAAAGCAGAAATAGCCCGGCAGGCCCAGCTCCGCAAAGCAGAGCACGAAGGAGTTATGCGCCGCCCGGTGGCCGTTGTAGTCCGGGAATTTCGTATAGCCGCAGCCGGTGAGCGGATGCTGGCGCAGTTGGTCCAGGCCGTTCGACCAGAACATCAGGCGCTCATTGGCGGACTGTTCCTGGGTGTTAAAGTTGGTCATACGGGAGGAGGATACCGCCAGCAGCGTACCGACGACCACGACGATCAGGCCAATGGCGGCGGCCTTGCGGCGGCTCAAGCAGATAAAACCGGTTACCAGCACGACCAGGAAGGAGACCATTCCACTGCGGGAGTTGGTCTGCAGAACAGCCCAGCTGCCCAGGCCCAGGACGAGCAGATGCGGAATCCGAGCCAGCCCGCGCACCTGGGTTACCATCGCCAGCGCCAGCGCCATGCCGGCGATGATGGTAACGGCCAGATCGTTGGGATCGCCAAAGATACCGGTGGCCTTCGAGCGCGCGATGAGTCCTCCCACGCTCCCCGTATCGGCCTGTTCGATCACTCCCACGCCGGACAGGTAAAGAATGATAGAGTAGACCGCGACGTAGCCCGTGAAGAGGATCAGCGTGTTGACATACGCACGGTAACGCTCGGGCGTCCGTACCAGGTTCAGCACCAGCAGCACGAGCAGCGTCAACCGGACCATATCCTGCGTCGTCTGGGTGATGAGCCCGCCGGTCAGGAAGGCGTTGATCACCACGATGGCCGCGAACCCGAACATCATGGTGATCTGTGGAGAGCGGGTGACCCGCTCGCGGTCCAGGAAGAACTGGAACCAGGTGCTGACCAGGGTGACCAAGGATACCAGCAGGGTCAGGTGCATTCCGGCCAGGTCCGGGCTCATCTCCTCCGGCCGGACAAAGATGAGGCCGATGAACAGCAGCATGCCCCAGAACGGCCGCGCAAAGGCGATCAACAGCAGTGCGACCTCCACCACCCACAGGGTGACTTTGATAGGGTTTTCGGTCGCCAGCGAGTAGGCCAGCAGGCCTGGAATCAGCAGGCATGCCAGCAGCATCAGGAGCGTGGCAGGGGAAAATGACTGGCCCCGCTCTACGGACGGAGGGGGTAGATTGCCTGTCTCGGAAATACTGGCGGGCATACGTCAGCTCCTACTTCTCTTTTGCCCGCCAAAATAAGCAGGCAGCACACATTCGCTCCCGGCGCCGCGTCAGTTGCGCGGCTGCAGGCGCATGAGGAGCGGGACTTCACGGGTCTTGGCATGGCTGATGCCATGCTCCCACAGCCCGTCTTCTCCCCAGCAGTCTCCATGATCGCCACAGATGAGCACGTTCTCAAATTGAGCGAGCAGCGGTCCGATCTGGGAATCGATAAACTCCAGGCACTTCTGCTGGCGCATCCGGCACTCGTCGGCACGGTTGTCGGTGCCGAAGGGAACGCAGGGGTTATCCTGCGATGACCAGGGAGCGCCTTCATAGTAATAAGGCACATGCGTCTCCCCGACGTTCATGAAGGCAAACACCGGGCGGCGGGCGCGATCAAGCTGGGACTGCATCCAGTCGAGCTGCTTGGCGACGAACCAGTTGCCTGGAAAATAGAACTTGTCGAAGGGGCTGGTCAGGTTGTAGCCGGCAGGCGTGTTCGGATTGAACCAGGAGACCGCGCCGGTGCCAATGGTCGTATAGCCCCGTTTATGGAACCCCTGGATGATGTTGCGGCCTTCCAGAAGGATATGTTCTTTGCTGAAGCCGGCATGACCTCCGCCGCGCAGCTTGAAGATCTTTCCGAACTTGGGATTAACGTAAGGCTGGCACTCGGTCGCCACGCCGGGCGTGAAGCCGGCGAACATCGCCGAGTGAGAGCCATACGTAAAATAGCTCGGCGCTTCGGCCTTCCAGAGCTGGCCGACGGCCTTCATGTTGGGGACATCGGTCTCCTCGAAGGTATCGTAGCGGCAAGAATCCAGTGTTATGAATAGATAGGAATCGGGATGTACCATCTTTTCCTCCTTTTGTTCATTTGGTTAGCCGGTCAGTTGCGCGGCTGCAGGCGCATGAGGAGCGGGACTTCACGGGTCTTGGCATGGCTGATGCCATGCGCCCACAGCCCGTCTTCTCCCCAGCAGTCTCCATGATCGCCACAGAGGACCACATTCTCGAACTGCTCCAGAAGCGGCCCGATCTTCTCGTCTACAAACTCCAGACACTTTCTCTGACGCATGCGGCACTCGTCGGCACGGTTATTAGCGCCGAAAGGAACGCAGGGATTGTCTTCTTTGGACCAGGGAGCGCCCTCATAGTAGTAGGGAACGTGCGTCTCCCCGATGTTCATGAAGGCAAACACCGGCTTGCTGGTCCGGCGAATCTGCTCCTGCATCCACTTCACCTGCTGGCTTAGAAAGAAGTACTCGCCCGGAAAATAGTACTTGTGAAAGTCGCGCGTGAGCGGCAGTGTGGCCTCCTCTCTGGGATTGAACCAGGAGACCGCGCCGGTGCCCAGGGTCAGATAGCCGAGCTTCCGGAAGCCATGAATGATGTTGCGGCCCTTCAGCTTGATATGGTGCTGGCCCTTGGGATTGGCTTCGACGCACAGCTTAAATATTCGGCCAAACTTGGGATTAACGTAAGGCTGGCACTCGGTCGCCACGCCGGGCGTGAAGCCCACGAACATGGCCATGTGCGAGGCAAACGTAAAGTGGCCGGGCGCATCGGCCTTCCAGAGCTTGCCGACGGCCTTCATGTTGGGAATGTCGGCCGCCTCGAAGGTATCGTAGCGGCAAGAATCCAGTGTTATGAATAGATAGGAATCGGGATGTACCATGCGTATGTCCTCCATTCTTCCATTCCACCCAAATTCCCCCTCTGCTTACGAAGGAGAGGCAGGGGCGGAAGCCCCGTGGTGGGTTTAGGGGGCGAGGTCATCTTAACTTATCCAGCCTCCGCCGTACGCCCTCGGTCAGCGCCGAGGGATCGAGCACCCGAAGCAGGATCAGGCCTCCAATATAGATCGCCACCGCCGCGCATCCGACAACGCCGACCCCCAGCAGATGCAGTTTCCAGAGGGTGCTGACGTACCATAGCAGCGCACCCATCAGGAGCGTGCAGGCGAGGATTCGGGCGATCGGGACGCGCGGCAGGCTGGCAGGAAAGCTGCCGATGAAGAGCGGCAGCAGGAACAGCACCGAAATGCCTGGGCGAATGATCCAGGCCAGTGAAGCACCCATCAAGCGGTACTGACTGATCATAAAGATCGTGATCAGCACGCTGACCACCGTCGCCGCCACGCCCAAGTGCGAGGTCTGCTTATGCTTGCCGGTCGCCTGCAGCGCGCAGCCCATCGACAACTGCAGGCCGCGCAGAGGCAGCATCCACGCGGTGATCTGCATGATCCGCGTGCAGATTTCCGGGTGATCTTGCCGCTTAAATAGGATATGGGAGATCGGCCCGGCCAGATAGGTGATGATGACGGCGATGGGGATGCAGACTACCAGCGAGGAGATCATCAGCTCGACCACGGTTGGCGTGGCGTCCTCGCGCCTGTTTTTGCCGGCCTGGGCGATGGTGGGAAAGAACGCGGTCGTAAAGCCATCGGGAATGATGTTGAGCCGTCCCATCGGCATGGTCGCCGCGGAAAAAGAGCCGAAATCGGCGATACCGGCTATTTTGGGCAGCAGGACGTTTTCCACCCGGTCCCGGATTCCGGTCGCGATCTGCGCCACGCCGATGCTGCGCGCGTCGCGCAAGAGTTCGCGATAAACCGATAGATCGAAGTGCAGGCGTAGGTGGACAGATTGCCGGCGAAGCGCGTACCAGGAGAGCACGAGCACGGTCGCCGGCTGGGCCAGGAAAGTGGCCGACAGCCCGATCGCGCCCTGTCCCAACCACGCGGCCAGCACCTGAAAGGCGGTGATGACGATGCCGGCAATCAGGTTGATCATGGCGTACGCGCGCAGGCGCTGCAGACCCTGCAGCGTATCCAGAAAGGTGCTGCTGATGGTGCTCAGGATGCAGCAGGCCGCCGAGATGATCACGCAGATCTGGATCGTCGTGTTGTAGCGTATCGCGGCGCCGATCAAAATAGAGACGATGGCAACGCCCGTATTCAGAAGGACACGCAGCGTCATCTGATAGCCTAGAGACTGCTCCACGTCCTCAGGATGCTGCGCGACCCTCTTGACGAACAGAGGCCGTAACCCCAGTCCACCCCACAAACTCACGATGGCTACCAGAGCCGTGGCAGCCGACATCTGGCCGAAGGCTACCCGTCCCAGCCGGTGTACCACATAGGCGAAGGCAGGCAAGCCGATAAGATTGACGAGGAGGGGCTGGCCGATGACGTAGAAGGAGTTTCGGACGCTTTTTTTCATACACTACTAACGATTGACGCGATTATTCTCAGGGGACCGCAGGCACTGGCGGCACCGGGCATCCGAAGGCAGGCGGAGAACAAGCGGGCAGCCGGTTCGCTTCATGACCGACGGAATCAGTGGTCCGGGAAACAGCAGACGCGAATGGTCCGCAGCATGATCGACAGATCCAGCCAGAGGGATTGGTGCGACACGTAGATCAGGTCGAAGCGCAGCTTGTCTCGCCAGTCCGTGTGATAGCCGCCGCAAATCTGCGCCAGTCCGGTAATCCCCGGACGCACCTGATGGCGCCTGGCGTAGATGGGCGCCTCCCGCACGAACTGCTCCACGAAGATCGGGCGCTCGGGCCGCGGGCCGACCAGACTCATCTCCCCGCGCAGGACATTCCACAATTGCGGAATCTCGTCGATCCGGAAGGAGCGCAGCCGGCTTCCCAAAGGCGTCAGGCGCGCATCCTGTTTGCCGTTGGAGAGAACGGGACCGGTCTGGGCCTCGGCATCCGGCACCATGGTCCGAAACTTGTAGACCGTGAAGGTCTTGCCATAGCGCCCCACACGCTCCTGGGCGAAGATGGCCGGACCGGGCGAGGTCAGCTTGATCAGGATGGCGACCACCAGCATCAGCGGCGCCAGCAGAATTAGACTCAGGAGAGCCACCAGGAGATCGACGGTGCGCTTGATCGTGGTCGTGATCCCGTCCGCCTCGGTAATCAGGCGCACGACGGCGATGTCGCCCAGGCTCTCCACGGTGGTCATGCGCATCATCGCTTCGTATGCGGACGGGACGATCCGCACGCGCACCTGCGGGCAACTGGCCGCCAGCTCCTCCGCCAGACAATGCTGCCAGGTCGGCGCGTGGGCCAGCAGGACCTCGTCGATGCCATGCTCCCGAACGAGCGCCAGCGTTTCCTCCCGTTTACCGAGCACCGGCCAGCCTTCGTGCTCCTCTCCTGGCTCCAGATGGTCGTCTACAAAGCCGACGACCTGATATTTGCCTTTCGCCTCCAGGCTCTCGGCCAGCGTGCGGCCGATGGAGCCGGCCCCGATGATCAGCGTACGAATCGCCGGGGCCGCCGCCCGGGCGGCGTCGTTCTCTTTCTTGCCGGCCTCCCGTGGCAGCGGCTCCGACGAATCGCGGTCCAGAACGACCGCAAGCATCAGGACCATACCCAGCAGGCAGGCCAGTGCCAGGATCAGGGGCAGACGGTAGGGGCCTGGAATCCAGGCCACAGCCCCGATGGTGACGGCAACACAAGCATATTTTATCGTTGGCATAGTCATCGCCAAGACCTCGCCTACGCGCGAGACATCTGCGCGGATATGCTCCAGGCAAAAAGGAGTGCTGCCGGAAGCATTCCAGCGTCACCTTCTAGGGAATAAGGTTCCCGTTGTTTCCGTTGCCGTCGTGTCCGTGTCCGTTTTTCGGGTCTTCGATGCGCGTGGCGACTGCAGTAGCGATGGAGACCCCGCCCTCCACATCGTTGGCTACCAGGGGGACGGTATTGACGGTGGGTGCATAGTAGTGCTGGTAGTTGTTGTAGCCTTCCAGTACCGATGCCGGGACATCGGTGAGCACGCTGCCGAGCACGGGCACGTTGGCCTGTTCCAGCAGTTCCACCAGGCGTCGTTCCGCGCCGGTGGGCGGCTCCAGAGCGCGCACGCAGAGGAAGGCCGCGTCTACGACCGGAGCCAGGTTCATCGCGTCGGTAAACAGCAGCGCGGAAGGCGTGTCGTAGAGCACGTAATCGGCCATGTCGCGCAGCCGGTGAGCGACGTCGACCAGGTTTTGCGAACGGAAGGACTGCCAGGGATTCTCCGGCGCGGTGCCGCTGGTGATCACCTGCAGGTTCGCAACGTTGGTCGCATGCAGCGCCTGCTCGAAAGCGGCGGCATCCGGCTTCTGAAGCAGGTCCATGAAGCCGAAATCGTTTGCCAGGCCGAAGACCTGATGGATCTCCGGCGTCCGCACATTGGCGTCCACGATGATGACCCGTTGGCCGGCCTGGGCCAGCGTGATGCCCAGATTGGTGACCGTGCTGGTGCTGCCCTGCTCGGCTTTGGCCGACAGCACCATGTAAGAGCGCATGCGCCGATGCGCATTGAGGAGATGCTGGCCGAGGAAGCGGTAGGCCTCGGAATGCAGCGACAGCGGATACAGCTCGGTCGCCCGCGCCAGGGAGGCATAGGAGACATCGCCCATCGGCTGCGGGATGGCCGCCAGCACGCGGGTCGGCAGAATGATCTCGGCCTCCTTGACGGAGCGCAGCCTGCGGTCGATGCTTTCGAAGGCGATGACCAGCGCGGAGCAGCCGATCAGGGCGCAGAGGGCACCCAGGATGATCAGCTTGACCGTGCGTCCCATCGTGGTGTTGACCGGCGGATTAAAGTTGTTGACCTGAGACAGGATCTTGAGTGGCCCCTGCGAACTGGTGCTCATCTGGGCGGCGTTCAGCGCGTTTTCGAGCTTTGCGCGGGTCGCATTCAGCGCGTTCACGTTTCCTTGCAGTTGAGTCAAAGGTGTATCTACGCCCGCATAAGAGTCCACCAGGTTCCTGGCATTCTGAACTTGATTCTGTAGGGTGCCCAGAATCGCCTGATTGGAGGCGACCTCTTCCTGCAACTGCTGGACCTGCTGCATCTTGCTCGCATACTGCGGGTTCTGCTGCGAAGTGAGCTCCGGATTGGTCTGCTGGTGTTGTTTGATACTGTCTTTCGTCTGGGCGATCTCGTTGAGAAGCTCTTTCACGCGCGGGTCGGAGTCGGTATACTTTGCCTTGGCCAGGGCCAATCTGTTCTCCAGGTCCGAAAGCTGCCCTTGCAGCCCCTTCAGAATCGGATCGGAGCTTGTCGGCGCCGACACGGATACCGTAGGCGCAAGCTGAGCCATCTCGCTTTTCGCCTGAGTCAGGCGCGCCTGGGCCGATTTCAGTTTCTCTTCGGCCGCATCCCGGTTGCGCTCTGTGAGGGTCAATTGGTTCAGCGCCAGGCCCTCACTGTTTTTGAGATCGATATTGATCTTGTGCTTGACACGGTAGGCATTCAGTTGATTCTGGGCTGTCATCAACTGTTGATTAATATCATGAAGCTGTTTTTTGAGCGTGGCGATGTTGTTATCTTTGCCTGTGATCTGCTTGGCAGCGATCTCCTTGACGAACTGTGTGGACAGGGCATTGGCGAGCCGCGCGGCACGATCGGGGTTGCGGTCCGACACTTCTAACTGGTAGAGGTTCAGTCCGGTCGCTTCGATCTGAATATTGTTGAGCATATCCCCGTTCGGCTGGATGTGCAGTTGCTGAAATACAGGCTGAAGGACGTCCCCGCTCCTCAGGTAAGACGTATAGAGGGCGGCCTGTATGGTGGCGGCCTGCTTGCCGGGGTCACGTGTTGCCGCGCCGCCCGGCATGAGCGGTCCCGGCAGCGACGACGCCAACTGGACCGTCGCCTGCCATTGCGTGCCCACCAGGCGGGTCGCCGCATAGGTGAAGACGACCGTGACCACCACGCTGAACAGAATCAGCCATTTGCGCTTGCCAAGAACCGCGGCGGCGCGCCAGAAATCCATGATGACCTCCTACTACTATTGCCTGCACAAGCTTCCGTGCCGCATTTACTGAGTTGCCTTAGCTTTGGCCGGTGTGCAATGTTTCTGCGGTTTCCCACGCATAAAACCCGGATCGTCGAGATACGGTGCCAGTCGATGGCACGGTAGTGCCGGTAGAGAGAGAACCCTTCTCTATATTCGGCAAGAAGCGTTCATATTTTAGCGGAATACGCAAAATTGTCCGCAAATGTGCCAGGACGGTTATCGGCAGTATTATACCCGAGGGGTAGGGCGCCTTTTTCTTTAATTCCTATTTGAAGACTTGTGGCGCCCTCGGGCAGCAAGCCCCCCTGTTGCCCTATCGAAAATGGTTCCTGTGCATTTTGTCAGGTACGCTTGCACGTGCTACGACCTATCGGCAGTTGTATAGCGTGATGGGCGCTGACGGCCCCATCCGGGAAAAGCATTCGCTGAGGGACGCATGCTGACTCTGATTCTGCTCTTCTGGATAGCCTGGGCGCTAATACTCTACACCTACGCCCTCTTTCCTCTGCTGCTGGCCTTCTTCGCTCGCCTGTGCGGACGACAGAAGGCTCAGGGGGAGGATGAGGATTCGGCAGCAGGGACGCTGCCGCGCGTAGCGATGGTGGTTGCGGCTTACAACGAGGCCGGCGTGCTGCCGGCCAAGCTAGCCAATACCTGGCAGATCGACTATCCGCAGGATCGCTTTACGCTGCTCATCGGCTCGGACGGCTCCGCAGATGACACGGCCCCGATTCTGCAGGCGTGCCAGGATAAGCGCCTGCGACCCTATCTGTTTTCCGAGCGGCGCGGCAAGATTTCGGTGCTCAACGACCTGATGCGGGCCGTGGATGCCGATATCGTGGTGATGTCGGATGCCAACACTATGTTCGCCCCGGACGCCGTCCAGATGCTGGTGCGGCATTTTAAGAACCCTCGGGTCGGATGTGTCAGCGGCGAGCTGTCGCTGGAGCAGGACGGCGGCGTCTCCGGCGAGGGGCTGTACTGGCGCTACGAATGCTGGATCAAGCGCAACGAGGGCCGTCTGGGATTCCTGATCGGCTGCAACGGCGGGATCTTCGCCCTGCGCCGCGAGCTCTATGAGCCGCTGCCGCCTTCGACCATAGTCGAAGATTTCGTGCTGACTATGCGCGTGCTCGAGCGCGGTTATCTGGTGCGCTTCGAGCCGGAGGCGCGGGCGATGGAGCCGCCCTGTCCCTCCGCGCGTGCGGAGATGGTGCGTAAGATACGGATCGGCGCGGGCGGCTGGCAGGCGCTGGGACTGACGCGGGCGCTGCTGCATCCACGCTATGGACTGCGCGCCTTCGCCTTCTGGGGCCATAAGGTACTGCGGTGGCTGGTGCCTCTGCTTCTGCTGGTCGCCCTGGCCGCCAATATGGGCTTGGTCGGCCTGAGCTTCTACCGGCTGCTGCTGGCCCTGCAGGCCGGCGGCGCGCTGATCGCGGTCTGGGCCTATCCGGGCCGCAGGCTGCCCAGATGGACGCGGCCGATCAGCTATTTCTATCTCATGAACTACGCGCTCTTCTGTGGGTTCTTGCGCTTTCTCTTCGGCACCCAGCGGGTGACCTGGGACCGCGCCTCGTCGCCGGCCCATGCTTGATCCCAAACGATGGCCCGCCTCCTACAGGCGGGCGCAGGCGAGACCGGCGCTGCTTTCGCCTCCGGCAAAGAGGACAACCGACGTTTCTTGCAGATCTCTTCCCGGACCGCAACCGTGCGGTGGCCGGCGGAGCATGGAGTGTAGCAATGAGCTGCCAGCAAACAGGTATTGACATGGAAGTCATGAGGCGGCTTGAGAATCTCTACCTCAAGCGGCTTGATGAGGAACCGGCGGATATGGACGCGCGCGTCGGTCTGGCCTGGTGCCTCTTCGCGCAGGCGCTGTACCGGGCCGGACAGGAGAGTGTTCTGACGGGGGTCGCCGCCGTGGGTGACGGCCCGGCGCCGTACCGCGACAGCCTGCCCTGCATTCTGCCGGAGAAAAACGCCCGGCTCCTCTTAAAGGACTGCCTTCGGCACGCGCTCACCGTCCAGCAGCTTAGCCCCAATCCGCAAGACCAGACGGATGTGGAGAAAATACAGGCTCTGGTGAAGCTGGCCGGAGCGAGCTACCTGGTTCTGGAAGCCGAAGATGAGAGCGACCGGATTTTAGCGGAGATTACGCGGGAAATCCTCTACGGAACCGATGCCGTCGAGAAAAGCTGAGGGAATGATCGGCCCTGGCGGGCCGGGTGATCCGCCTTCCTGCGCGAGGCAGGGCGCAAGCGCCGGCTCGCTCGTGTCGGCGGGGGAGAGGGTGAAAAACAAAAGCCCCTCTCCTTCGAAAGGAGAGGGGGCGGGGGTGAGGTCTCACCCACTCAGTATTCGAGGCGGGCCTGAGCGATCCAGCGGCGCAGATTGTTGAGGCCGTGGCGCAAAAGCGAGCGTGCCGTGGCCAATTGCACATCCAGGCGCTCCGCGATCTCCTCGAAGGAGCGCTCCTCGTAATAGCGCCAGATGACCACCTGTCGCTGCCGGCGCGGCAGCTTGTTGATGGCTTCCGGCAACGCCTTGAGGACCTGCTGCACCGTCAGATCGTGCGTCCATTGATCGGTCGGATCGACGACCGCGCTGGGCTCTCCAGCAGCGGCATCCAGCTCCAGACTGACCTCGCGGCGCTGACGACGCCAGTGATGGCGGGCGAAGGTATAGATCGAGGCGGTCAACTGGCGTACCAGATAGGGGCGCAGAGGCACGCCGCGACCGGGATCATAGGCATCTAAGAGGGCGCAGAAGCGGCAGTAGATCTCTCCCTCCAGCTCCTGGCGGATTTCGGGATCGTCGCCGTACTGGCGAATGAGGCGACGCACCAGCGGGGTGAATTCGGCAAACAGCGCTTCTCGCTGCAGGGGGCGGATACCCTGCGGCTCCGAAGTGGTCTCAGATCGCGTATCATGGGCAGCAGCCGGTGTACTCGGCGGGCACGCTGCCGTCTGGAGCAGGGGCAGGCAGGACTCGTCGCAGTTGACCCGATCTTCCCGGCCAGAATCCGCGGACGGAACGCCTCCCGGTGTGCCACTTACCATCGACTGTCTCCTTCGTATTTCTCTGGAATATCCGGTTGCGCGGCAGCCTGCCCGGAAGCAAGGCGAGCCGGCAACGGGACGATCCGCCTATTCGATAGAGCCACCCTGCCGCGAGAATCCAGGAAGGGATGAAGGCACGTGCGGCCGGCAGCGAGAGGAGGCTCTAATCCGGCACTGATAGATGTTGCAAGATGTGTGCCAAATGCGGTGGAATTCGCTGTCCGAACGAAAAAAACCATAAAAATTTCTGTTATGGCCGGCCTGGCGGCACAAATTCCGTCGGTTTCCGCGTAATAACGGCAGATCGAGGGCATCAGGAAACGTCTCCGCGGCGCCGCCTGTCCCCAGGTAATAAACGGGGGAAAGATCGCGGGCACCGGCTTGTGTTATCGGTTCAAGACCGCTTCGACTAGAGGGAAAAGCGCGGAAAATTTCGCGCAAGCGGATCAAGGAGGACTTTCAACATGCGTCTGCGGCTCTCAGGCATGTTTTTACTGGGCATCAGCCTCGTTTCGATAGGCAGCATAGCGGCCCTGGGACGCGGGCAGGCTGGAGAAGGAAAGCCGGACCTGGGCGCCGGCGCCAGGCTGCACCGCAAGCCCGTCTTTCCGGCGGACAACCCCTGGAACCAGGACATCTCAAAGCGGCCCGCCGATCCGCGTTCGGAGACGCTCCTCGCAAGCATTGGGCTGGACAAAAGCCTGCACCCGGACTTCGGCGGCGTCTACCGCGGCGCACCGAGCGGCATCCCGTACGTGGTCGTTTCGGGCGATCAGCCAAAAGTCCCGGTGCGGTTCAAATGGCCCGGCGAGAGCGATCCCGGCCCGTATCCGATCCCGCCGGACGCGCCTATCGAGGGCGGATCGGACGCCACCGGCGACCGGCACGTGCTGGTCCTCGACCGGGACAACTGGAAGCTCTACGAGCTGTTTCGCGCCTTTCCGGAGGGCGACGGCTGGCGGGCCGGCTCCGGAGCGGTCTTCGATCTGAGCTCTAACCAGTTGCGTCCGGGGGGCTGGACCTCAGCGGATGCGGCGGGGCTGCCGGTCTTTCCGGGCCTGGTGCGTTATGAGGAGGCGGTCGAGCTGCGCAACATTCCCCATGCGCTGCGCTTCACGTGCCGGACGACACGGCGGGCCTACGTCTACCCGGCCCGCCACTGGGCCAGCCGTTTTACCGATCCCAGCCTGCCGCCGATGGGGGTGCGGGTGCGCTTGAAAGCCTCTTTCGACATCTCCGGCTTTCCTCCTACGGCCCAGGTGATCCTCAAGGCGCTGAAAAAATATGGGATGATCCTGGCCGACAACGGGGGCGACTGGTTTTTGAGCGGCGCGCCGGATATGCGCTGGAACGAGGAGGAACTGGAGACCTTGAAGCGAGTCAAGGGCGCCGATTTCGAGGTGGTACAGATGGAGAAGATGGTCGAGGGAAAACCGGTGGAGTAAATCGTATGGGCGCCTACTCGCGCAGGCGCCCATGATTGATCAAGAGCCGCTTGATGTAAGCCATCTCCTGCGCTCTGGTCATTTTGCGCCGCTGGCGCGCCCAGCGCCATGCCGGCCGGACCGGCCCGTGCTCCGCTTCATACGCCAGCAACTGCGCCAGAAAGGTAGCGCAGGCTTCTTCGGTATGGGATTCCAGATAGGCTTTGTAGTCTCGCTGCATACGCCCTTCCACAGATAGTTTGATGACAGGCGTTCGATCCTCTTAAGCCGCCCGGCGCTCTGGTCGGATTTTTGAATGTTACTTTTTGATACGGTCTGTGTCTTCGGGTTGTCTTTAGCATACCCGGTTGGCTCTCGACTGTCAAGATTTTTCACGCCCGTTTCCGGGCCGGGAGGATCGCCAGGGCCCTCGCATTAGACTTCTATGCCTGTTTCCCCGTCCCTGGTTTTGGCCGGGCCGTGAACGACCCGTCTGGCAGGCGGCAAAGCCGCCAACCGCCCTCACGGGCGGAAAATTCCACATGCGATGGCCCTGGGAGGAGCACCGGAGAGGCTTGACAAGCCCGCTCGCCGATGTTATCATAATTTTTGGTCGATCTCGGCTCGGCCCTGAGTCTCCTGGCGCAACGAGTGGCTGTCGTCCTTGAGAGCGTGTACCCCAGCCGAGGAGGTCTCCGTACACGTTCAGCGATCCCGGGAAGGAGCAGGTATTGATGACACTTTGCGCACACTCTCTCTTCCGCGAGGCGAGCGCCCGCTCTTCTCGCCGCGTCGTTCAGTTCCTGCTCTGCTGGGTCCTGCTGGGCTGCGCCGGGGCTGCGAGCGCCCAGACGATCCAACCGCCGTATGCCTCCAACTATACGTATCACAATATCGGCTCGGTCCCCGGCCTTCCGGGCGGCTATGGCGGGCTGACGTTTTTGGCTAACGACCCCAACACGCTCTTGATCGGCGGGGCAGCGGATAGTCCGTCGGGCGCCATTTACGCGATCAAGGTCGTCCGCAACTCCAGCAACCACATCACCGGCTTCAGCGGCACGGCGTCGCCGGTAGCGAGCGCCTCCGATATAGACGGCGGCCTGGCCTACGGTCCGAACAACCTTCTTTTCTTCACCCAGAACCCGGATAACGCCGTCGGGGAGATTCCTCCCGGAAGCGCGTCGCCGGATTACTACGTGGATCTCTATGCCCAGGCCGTGTCGCCTTCAGTCGGCGCGCTGATGTTCGTGCCTAACGGTTTCGGCGGCGCGGGCCACATCAAGCTCGCCTCTTACAACGCCAACGCCTGGTACGACGCTACGCTGGTCGATAACGGGGACGGCACCTACGATATGAACACGTCCGGCATCATCATCAATGTCGTGGCCGGGCCGGAGGGCATCGCCTTTGTGCCCGCCGGCAGCCCCAACTTCTCGGCCAACAGCGTGCTCGTCGTTGGCGGCTACGCGGGCCGCATCGTCGCCTATCAGACCGATTCCGATGGCGATCCCGTTACCACTACGGCGCAGGATTTTATGACGAACCTGAACGCGCCTTTGGGCGCCGCTTTCGATCCGGTGACCGGCGACCTGCTCTTTTCCCTCGTGAACACCAATCAGGTCCTGGTCGTTAGCGGCTTCACCACCACCGGCAGCGGGGGCGGCACGCCGCCTTCTCTGAGCAGCATCAGCCCCACCTCAAAGGATGCGGGCGGCCCGGCCTTCACCCTGATCGCCAAGGGAAGTAATTTCACGAAGGGATCGGTCGTATTCTGGACCGCCGGATCGACCGGCACGGCTTTAACAACCACCTATGTTTCTGCGGGCGAGCTAAAAGCGGCGGTGCCCGCTTCGTTGATCGCCAATGCCGGCACGGCTCAAGTCAACGTGACCAGTACGGGTGGCGTCTCCGCCAGCAAGAAGTTCACTATCCTGCTGACCACCCTCAAGCTCGTGTCGGCCAATTCGACCAAGAACAGCAACGGCACTTATTCGGTGACCGTCGGCCTCAAGAACATCGGCTACAAGACCGCTCCCAGCGTAGCGATCACCAAGTCCACGCTCAACGGAACAGCTACTACGACCACTCTGCCGGTCAATGTGGGCAGCATTGCTGCCGGAGCCACCGGCAGCGCGACCTTGACGTATCCTGGCTCGGCAGGCAGTTCCGGCAGCACGGTCACGCTAAAAGTATCGGCCACGTTTACCGGAGGCACTTTCAGCGGCTCTCTTAAGGTCACGCTGCCTTAAGACCTAACCTAACCTCACCCCTAACCCCTCTCCTTCGTAAGGAGAGGGGAACTCTGTTGCTCTCTCGTGCCTCTGCCTAGAAGCAAGAGGAGCATTCGTAAGGAGAGGGGGAATTTGGTTTTTACAGTTCCCAGGGCCCTCCTGAAAAAACGAAGCCCTCCGCGCATGCGCGGAGGGCTTTGCTATTGGAAAAATCGTTCTTGCGGGGCCGCTCAGGCCGCACCCAGCAGGCCAGAGACAAGCCGCTGCATGATGCCCATGCAGATGCCGGCCGCGAAGAGAACGCATAATAAGACCACCACGCTCATGAGCCGGTAAAAAAGCGTCATTCCTTCACCTCGACGGGACCAGGGTATCAAAATGACGTTGCCAGGAAGGGCAGAGTTCCGCCAAATGGACAGGCCCGGCCCGAATTTTTCTCTGCCTAACCGATCTGTGGCCCGAAAAGAAAGCGTGACGGCGGATCAGAACGCCTGGTGTTCCCCGTAGAGCGTATGTCCCTCGAAAGGCCGGCGCGTATCTTCGAAGCGCCGCCACCTGGCATGGCCGTCGGCATAGACGTAGTTGCTGCCTCCGCTGTGCCGCAGGCTGGCGATGGCGAGCGGATCGGCGGTATCGGACGGGCCGGTGGGCAACTGCGCCTCATTGAGCCAGGGATGGTAGTGGACGTCGCAGAACGTGTCCTTCCTTTCGGCGATGTAGATCGATTGGGAAGGCGTAACGATCTGCGCCAGCGTGGCCCCGAACAGATAATAGGCGTTGAGAAGGTAACTGCTTAACGGGCCTGGCGGCGGCGCGGGCGGGTTCGAGCCGATACAGGCGCCGCTGCTGTCGAGCAGGCGCATGCCGTGGGGATCGGGGTCCGACGGGCAGATATAGAGCTGGGTCTTGCTGCTGTCCTTGCTGGCGACATAGGGCAGAATCTTGTCGAACGGCGAGCCGTAGTCTATGGTTTCCAGTTGCCCGTTGCTGTCGTCGGCCACCGGATCGCCGGTGGAGGGATGCTCCTGCGGATATTTCTCATCGTAGTCTTGCAGATAGAGCATGAGCGCCAGGCCGGTCTGCCGTCCGTTGGACAGGCAGGAGATGGCGCGGGCCTTCTCGCGGGCCTGGGCGAAGACCGGGAACAGGATGGCCGCCAGGATCGCGATAATGGCGATGACCACGAGCAGCTCGATCAAGGTGAACGCGCGCCGAAAGCTTCGCGCGCGGAATGTTGCAGACATGGTTATGCCTCCTTAAGGGTTTCGTGTGGATGCTGCGAAAGGCCGTTCGGAAACGGCGCAATCAGCAGTCCTGCGGAGGCTTATCGAGGGGAGAGCCGGAAAGGGAGCACAGTCCAGCGCGGAGGGAAGGGAAACACGACGGAGAAGCGTCCTGGAAGGGGAGCATGATGGACGCGGGAAGCAGAAAGACGAGCGCGGCGCGTTGTGGCGGCGGAGGCGTGGGAGCGCTGCAGGCGCTCTGCGCGCAGGCCGCAAAGCGCAGGCTGGACGCGGATTTCGGATTGCCGGGACAGGCTGCCATACGGCACGTCCCCGTCCGGCAGCAGCAGGGGAGCGCCTGCGCCGGAAGGGAAGAAATATTGCCGGCCGGCGCCAGGGGCGCAAACGGGAGGCCGTTTGCCAGCAGACAGCCACAGATCAGGATCGCCAGCCACACATGCCGCATCGTTCCGGAGGCTCCTTCCTCTTCTAAGTTTACCCTAAATTTCGTTTGCTCCTCTAATATGGAAAAACAGAGTGGCAGGCATTGTATGCTAGAATAGCATCGCCACAAGGTTCGGCACGGCTCTCCCACACAGGCGGGATACCGGCAGGACTTCCTGGCTGCATGACGGACGTTAGATGAAGGAAATAGAAAAGCTATCGGGTAGGGATCCGGGCTACCGGAGCACGCGCGTGCTCGTTCCGATGCTGCTTGTAGCCATCATCGGACTGTCGTTGATGTACGCCTGGGTATCGTTCGGAACGACCCGGGAGATGCGCATTCAGAGCGCGCTGGAAGGAAATCTGACCATGTCCCAACTGAGCGCCCGGCTCCTGGACGAGCAGTGCGAGGATGTGGTCACGGTCCTCAACGAGCTGGCGCAGTCCGCGGCGCTGCACTCCACGCTGGCTTCCGGCAACCGGGCCGCACTGCGAAATAGCCTCCACTTCGACGTCGATCTGGTGCCGGAACTGCTCTTTCTGGCCCTGTACGGCCCCGATGGGAAACTGATCGAGCAGTATCCGGCGGCTCCTGCGGCCCCAACAACGACAGCGCATACGGAATGGGCGGACTATTTCCGGGCCGGCAGAACCCTGTACATAGGCAAGGTGATGACCCTGCCGCATGACCCCAAAACGGAGGTGATGGTCGCTGCGCGCCCGTGGGGTGACCCGGCCCGTCCTGGAGGATATATTCTGGCCTACTACCGGCTCGGACGCGTCAACGAGTGGATGCAGCAGCTTCACATCGGAGATGGCACGCTCTATATCCTGGATGTCACGGGACGTGTGGTATCTATGACCGGCAATACGCACAATCATCTGACCGGGCTGAATCCCGATCTACCGTCCTACCTTGCCGGGCAGCGCGGTCGCGGGACGCTGATAGCCCGCAGCACGCAGGGAGACAGGGTGCTGGTGGGCTTTGCGTTTGCCGCGAAACCCCACTGGCATGTGTTGGTGCTTCGGAATGAAGAGACCGCCCTGAATCTGACAAACTATCTCTTTCACCGGCTATCGCTGCTTTTGATACCGTTGCTCGCCCTGTTGCTGGCGGCCGGCTGGATGCTCATCGGCCTCTTTCAGCGGCGCGAACAGATGGCGCGCCAGCTTGCCGTTCAGAACGAGCGGCTGCTTGCCGCCGACCGCGCCAAGTCCGACTTTCTCGCCAATATGTCACATGAGCTGCGCACCCCGCTAGCCAACATGCAAATCTCGCTCTCCGGGCTGCTGGACCCGGACCTGATCTGGGAGAAGGCGCAGGCGCAGGAGTGCCTGCAACTGGCGAGCGAAGAGTTGGACCTGTTGATCGCCCGTATCCGGAACCTGCTCGATATGTCTCGCATCGAGGCGCATGCCAATGCGATCCATAAAGAGCCGAACGATCTCACCGACATCGTCGGATCGGCGCTGGAGCGGCTGCGCTCCCTGCTGCGCGGCAGGCCGCTCCGCGCCGATTTCCCCACGGAGCCGCTGCTGGCCGAGTGCGATTACGCGCAGATCGAGACAGTGGTCGTCAATCTGGTGGAGAATGCCCTCAAGTATTCTCCGGCAGGGACACCCCTCGATCTCAAGGGGCAGAGAGAGGACGCCACCGTGCGCCTCATCGTGCGCAATGCAGGGGGAGGCATCCCTCCTGGAGAGCAAGCGCATATCTTTGAGAAGTTTTATCGGGCTTCGGCTTCGCCCGCGATCGGAGGAACGGGATTAGGGCTTGCGATCTGCAAAGCGATCGTCGAAGCGCACGACGGGACGATCGGAGTGCAAAACGTGCGGGGCGGTATTGAATTCTGGCTCACATTACCGGCAGCCCCCGTCTTGAGTGAGGTACACCAATGAACGCCAACAAGATTCTGGTCGTCGAAGACGACCCGCGGATGCAGAAGCTGCTGCGCTCCCAACTGGAGATGCGCGGCTATCCGGTCGAGGTGGTGGACGATGGGCCGGCGGCTCTGACCGCGGTGGCGGATTCAGAGCCCAGTCTGGTGCTGCTGGACATCGGCCTGGCGACCCTTGATGGCCTGGAGGTCTGCCGGGAGCTGCGCGAGTGGTCTGCCGTTCCGATCATCCTGGTCACGGCCACCGACGCGCCCGAAGCCAAGATCAAAGGTCTGGAATACGGCGCGGACGACTACCTGACCAAGCCTTTCCACATGGGCGAGCTGGTCGCCCGCATCCGCGCGGTGCTGCGCCGCGTGTATGCCGAGCGGGTTTCCGCTCCCCCGGTCATGGAAGTGGACGGCCTGCGGATCGATGCCCAGCGCCGGGAAGTAAGGCGCCAGGACGAGCTGCTGCATCTGACGAAGACGGAGTTCGACCTGCTCTGGGAGCTGGTAAGCCATGCCGGCAAGGTACTTACCTACGACTATCTTCTCAACGTGATATGGGGAGGCGGCGCGACCGATACCCGTCCGATCCACGTGCATATCTGTAATCTGCGCCGGAAGCTGGAACAGGGACCGACTTCGCCCCGGCACATCCTCGCCGTTCCCGGCATAGGCTATCGTTTCCGTCTGAGCGACCTCACCCCCTGACCCCCTCTCCTTTTCTTGCGGCGGAAATCCCCGCAAAAATGCTGGGGAAGCCGGTTTTGTACCGGAAAAAATACCGGTTTTTGCCGTTCTTAAGCAAAACTTAAGAATCCCCTCGACGATCTAAGCAAATCTTAAGCCCTCCTGGTTTATCATTTAACCGTTCTCTTCCGTTATGACCGCGCCGGCACACTGCCGGGCGGGGATAAGCTGTAGTCTCCAGGCACTTGTACGACCGCCCTATAGGCGTCTGGCAGAGTTTCATCCCCGCTACTTTCCTGACAAAGTAGAAAAGTAGAGAGGATATGCGATGGTAGGCAATACACTGAAAAACTTAATACGAACGGGCGCCGTCTGCGGCCTTGCGCTTTTTGCGATGGGCACGAGCCGGGCCGACATCATTCCGGAATTGCAAACGGTCGCCAACAACGGCTCCGGGCACTATACCTGGACCTACCAGGTGGATCTGACCAACGATGAGATCATAAAGAGGGGCAGCTTCTTTACGATCTACGACTTCGCGGGCTTTGTCTCCGGCAGCAACTTCCAGCCGGCCAACTGGGTCTTCTCCAGCGCTATGACAGGCAAGACCCCGTCTAAGGTGACACCTACCGACAATCCCGGCGTTCCCAACCTGACCTGGACCTATACGGGACCAAGAACGGGGCCGGGGCCGCTGGATCTGGGACTGTTCGGAGCGGACAGCAAGTATGGCAAGGTGCAGATAGGCAACTTTGCCGCCGAGGCTACCAAGTACGCGCCGGGCAAGCCAGGAAACGGCAAGCCGGTGGATAACGTGGGGTCGATAGGTGTTCCGCAGGCTTCCATTCCGGAGCCAGGCTCCCTCGCTCTCCTGTTGCCGGGACTGGCGCCTCTGGGGCTGGTTCTTCGCAAACGCTCCCGAAAAGCCTGATCGGCACATTCGCTCCGTGCCACTGACAAAACAAGGCTC
Organism: Chthonomonadaceae bacterium; assembly: GCA_035653075.1. Lineage (GTDB taxonomy): Bacteria > Armatimonadota > Chthonomonadetes > Chthonomonadales > Chthonomonadaceae > DASRCN01. Next base: position 29,970 of record DASRCN010000034.1, read on the forward strand.
TGTACCGGAATACAGGGCCTTGTTTTGCGCCTGGCTTCCTGTTCGCATTTTGAAATAGGGATGGTGACGGAAACGGTCTCTATCTCTTTTCGAGAAGCACAGGTTTTGCGGGCGCTTCCGATTCATAGTAGGCTAAGCGTCCAGGCACACAACAAAGAATACTGCTTCCTAGACGTTTAGCTTGTCTGATCGCTTCGCTCAGAGGCAGTGTTTGACCATCCATATCCGAATATTCTGAGATAACGTAGCAGGTATCGCCAGCCCCCTTCTGCTGAAGCAGCGTTTCTACATCTTCTTTAGCGTCAAGCTTTCTAGCATAAGCAGGGTTATAATCGAGGGAGTGACTGAGACGGCCTAATATATCTTTCCGTCGTTTCGGGTGAGCCAATAAAAACAAATACCGCTCTTGTTTTGACGACTGAATGAACGTCCGGACAAACATTTCTTCTTCGACTTTGTTCATTCTGTGTTCTTCCGGCAGCGAGGCAGACGTGTTTATGCGAAGTCCTTTCGTTTTAGGTGGCGAAGGTTCGGAACATCTCCAGGTGGAAGAGGGCGCCGACGATGCTCCACACGGAGCCGGTCACGAAGTCGCCCAGGATCAACCCCAGGAAGAAGGGCAGGCCCTGCCGGTAGGCTTTCATGCCGCCGTAGCGCAGCAGGAGCGACTTTATCAGCCAGGCGACGATCATGTCGAACCAGAAGAAGTCGTTGGCAAAGCTCATATTCATGGCATAGGCTGCCGGGTGCAGCGGAAAGCCGGCGAAGCGCGAGCGCAGCGCCGAAAGCAGCAGAGTCATGCCCGCGCCGAAGGCCATGCCGCCCATCATGTGGGCATCGGGCGGCTTGGGGTTTTGCATCCAGTCCTGCAGGTTCCGCCAGGGCTCCGAGCCTTTGTAGATGCGCCAGTCGTTGATATGGCCCGTAGCTGCGCCGTTGACATAGTAGAGCTGCAGGTCCCAGAGCGCCGCCGACACCATCGCGACGGCCGCGGCCAGCAGGATCGCTCCGACCATCGGGCTGAGCCGGCCGCGCGCCCGGCGCATCCCCACCAGCCCTTCCAGCTCATGCGGCATTCCGCAGGCGCGGTAGTCGGTATTGAACCAGGAAAGCGCGGCGACATGTGTCAGATCCGTGGCGGACAGGCTGTTCGTGCCGGCGATGGCGGGCAGGATGGTCTGCGGATTGATCCAGACCAGCTCGCTCGACACCACAGCCATCTCCGCTCGAATGCGCGACAGCGTCACCATGATGAGAAGGTAGATGGCGAGAAAGGCCGCCGGGACCCACCAGGAGCCGCCCCAGGACCAGGCGAAGCCGCACAGGGCTAGAAAGCCCAGCACGAATCCGCAGATCGCCGTCCGGGCGCTCATCGCCTCGTTTGTATCTATTCCTTCTCGATCGCCTTTGAGGGCGCGCAGGAAATAGGCTCGGAAGTAGACGCGCCCGGTCCAGAGCGCTGCCAGCGCCAGGGCCAGCCAGGCGCCACAGCCCTGCCCCACAAAGTAAGGAAACTGCGGGTTGGCGTCCGCTCCCCAGCCCTGGGCGTTGTCCCGCATGCCCCAGGAAACGGCCATCACCAGAACCGCTTTGCGCAGCAGGTAGAAGAACCAGAGCGAAAAGGAGACGTCGGTGTTGACCAGATAGCCGAATCCCACCCCTGCCGGATGGACCGAGTAGGGCATGCTGGCGACGCCGTTCCAGGGCGGCTGCAGGTTCAGGTCGCCGACCAGGTCGCGCAGGCTGTTGATCGGCCAGAAGGGCAGCGTGGGGTAGATGCTGTGCAGGGAGTTAAGCGAGTGGAAGAAGCACGGAATGGCGAAGCCCAGCCACAGCAGCCGGTTGCGGTAGAGCGGCGCACCTTCACGCGTCATCTCCAGAGGCAGGGCGATCACCGGGAAGGGCAGATGCTCCTCGTCCGCCCAGCGGCGGCGCAGGATGGCGGTCAGGCAGAGGGTGGTCCAGAGGAGCACGAGAAAGAAGGCGATCCACCAGAGCACCGGGTACGCCCAGGCGCGCATGAGGGAGGGTTGAAAGAAGGTCGCGTTGCCCGAATAGAACGCCTTGAGGACGGCGGGATCGCGCGGGCCGATGGAGGCCGGCAGATAGGGCCAGAAGGCTTTCCATTCGGGGTGGGAGGAAGCGCCGTAGTAGAAGGCGTTGGACAGGAACGGCATGAAAAAGCCGAAGTGGCCGACGCCCGCCACGATGCTGGAGAGCGAGAGCATGGTGTAGAGGGCCATCAGCTCCGCCTGGTTGAACGCCCTTTGTGGCCCGGCAAAACGCCGGACCAGCAGGTTCAGGAGCGTCAGCCCGAAGAGGGCGAAGGTGACGCCCATGAACAGGGAGGAGATCGTCACCTCCGTCACGCCGGTCTTCATCTCGGAGTTGGCGATCCAGCCGCAGTTCAGGACGATCAGGGGCAGCGTCACGGCGATCACCCGGCCCCAGCGCACGCGCCGTAGAGGAGAGGCGGCAGCAGCGGCCGTCCGCTCCTCCTTTCCCTCCAGTCCGGACCCCATCAGACCTATCAGATCGTCCTGCTCAGGCAACCCATTGCTCCTGCCAGACGGCGAGCACCGTCAGAAAATCTCTGTTCCTCCGGATGGTTTTCGATACCGGGCCAGGATGTTGTGGTAGCGCACGCGTATTCTGGCGTCTTCTCCCGCCTCGGCTAATTGCCGCCGTGCCTCCTCGGCAGCCGTTTCCGGAAGGACCATCGGGCCTGTCAGCTCGCTCGGATCGACGGCGGTCTCGTACAGATCGAATGTCTGTTGGCGCTCCCGCAGAAAGGTTCCTGCACGGACGGCCTCGACGAGGGCGACTTCGCAGGCGGCATCGTCTCGAATATGCGCGGCACGCTCCACCCGACCAATTTGCCGGACCCGATCGCCCCTGATGATCTCCAGCGGCCAGCGCGTGCCCAGCGGCCGGAATTCCATGAGCGTTCCGTCCGGTGTCAGCACCCGCGCGATCTCTTTGAGGGCATGCCCCATGCCCTCCTGCGGAATTCATCATAAGGTCCAGCCGAGGATCGCCACGTCGAAGGTCTCCGACGGGAATGGCAGGGCCTCCGCGCGGGCGTGGATCAGGGCCACGTGGAACCTCGGTTCGGTCGGGCGTTTTTGCAGAGCGGCGGCTAACTCCTCGGCGTTGGGGTCGATACCGACGACCCACCGCGCCGCCGCCGCATAACTGCCTGTCCGGCGCCCCTTGCCGCAGCCCACTTCGAGCACGCGGGCATCGGTCAGATCCACCAGGCCGCGCAACGCCTGGATAGCCGTCTGTTCCGAGTCTAATTGAGAGGGCATTCGGATCCTCCTCGTCGTTTTCCTTCTTGTAGCATCTACCGTGGGCCTGCCATTGTCTTTGTTCGGGCGACTGCAACTGCCAGGCTTTTCCTCTTCCATTAAGTTCGTAGAGGCTAGACGGAAGAGACAAAAACCTTACAGCAGGAGTCTGCGCAGACGGACTTTGTGCCGTTGTTGCTGCGACTTTAGTCGCCCGAAGAGGCTGAAGGATATGTCGATCATATCGAACTGGCGGAGGAGCATAATAGAGAGGGATCGTTATTGTTCTTTTCTTCGGTTACCCAAGACGTTATTGCATTTTTCGCCATAAAATGCAATAAGCGTCAGGAGGCGCTCGGCTCGAAGAAATGCTGGCGCTCGACGGCTTCGGACAGGGCATCGAAGCCCGAAGTGCGGCCCGGCAGCCAGGCTTTCAGGGCCTCCATCTCCATCATCTGGCGATGCGCCGGATCGTCGTAGCGCATGGAAAAGAGCGTCTGCAGCCAGGCGGCTTCCGTCTCCTGCGGAAAGTCCTCCCGGACGGTGAAGACGCAGTGATCGTAGAGATCGGTCGTCGCCAGCACGCGATAGCGGTCCGGATCGATCGTTCCATCGGCCGACCAGCGCTGCCAGTTCAGATCCAACATGGCGCACCCATCCACCTGGCCGGTCTGCAGCGCCTCCAGCGCCTGCCGCTCGCCGCCGATGTGGTCGCCGTGCTTGCCCACCAGCACATCGAAACGCTGCACGCGCACGTCTCGCCCCGGTTCGAGCCCATGCCGCTGGAGCAGGCCGAGCGGAAGGAGGGTCGCCTGGGGGGAATCTTTGGCGCCCGTAGCGATGGTTTTGCCGGCCAGATCGGTCACCTCCTCGAAACCGCTATCCGCGCGTACCACGATATGGGAGACGCGGTCCCGGTCGGTATCCCGCATGGCGATAGCCCGGCAGGTCCCGCCGGAGTGGCGCTGGGCGTCGAGCCAGGCCAGGGGCGAGTTCCATGCGATGTCGATATGGCCGCTCAGGAGGGCCTTGACTTGCCGCTCGTAGTTGGTATAGAAGACGGTGTCCATCGGGCAGCCGCTGGTCTCGAAGAATGTCTTGATGATGTCCCAGATGACCACGACGCTGGGATCGTAGGCGACCGCTCCCACCAGGATCGGCTCTTGCATTTGATTCTCCTTTTAGAAAAGCAGTTGTCAGTTGTCAGTTGCCAGTTAAAAACCAGCCCATTCTGATAACTGGCAACTGACAACTAGCAACTGGATTAAAACAACTCCATGCCGCAGAGGGCGCGACCGATGAATTCGCGCAAGACGTCCGAAGTCGGCGCCATCACGTCCATGGCGCGGGCGTCGCGGAAGTTGCGCTCCAGGCTCAGGTGCTTGCTGAAGGCGGCGCCACCGCACGCCTTCATGCCCAGATCGGTGACGAGGAGCGCGCTTTCCGCCGCCGCGGCTTTTGATTCGAGCACGAACAGCGTCGCCTGCGGATCCACCTCTTCGACCTTATCGAGCGCGCTGGCCAGATGGGCACGGGCCTTATCGGTCTCGATACGCATCTGCGCCAGCCGCGCGCGCAGATTGGGCAGATCGGCGAGCTTGCTCGAAAGGTGCGCGAAGCTCTTGCTCGTCAGGTGCGCGGTGGTCGTCTGGACGGCAGCTTCACAGATCCCGACCGAGATGGCCGCGTTGCCAAGCTGGAAGATAGGCAGCACGGTGCCGAGCATGAATTCAAAGCCCTTGCCCGACTCGCAGAGCGCCCGATCCGCGGGGACCGTGCAGTCCTGCAGGCGCATCGGCGCGCTGGCGTTGCCGCGCATGCCGAGCGCGTCCCAGGGGCCGCTGACGCTCAATCCCGAATCGTTTTTGAGAACGAGATAGAGTACGGTATCGGTCGGCGCGGCGGCCTGCGGGGAGCGAGTCGAGACCACGTAGCCATCCGCATGACCCGCCGAGGTCACCCAGGACTTCTCCGCGTTGAGCGATACCGTTCCGTTTTGTGCGGCGGCCTGGCTGACGGGCGACCAGAAATGGCTGCGCGAGCCTTTCTCGCTCCAGGCCAGCGTAGAGAGGTGGCGTCCGGCCGCCGCATCCCGCAGCGACCCTTCCGCCACCTGCGGCGCCGCCGCGTAACAGGCGATTCCGCAGAGGTGCATCAGGTAGACCATAGCCGTCGCCGCATCGCGCTGGGCGATCTCATCCAGGACGGCCACGGTGGCGCGCAATCCCTGTTCCATGCCGCCATACTCCCCGGACACGGTCAGGCCCATCAGGCCGCTCGCGCCGAGCGCGTCGACAGCTTCTTGGGGAAACCGGGCCTGCGCGTCCACGTCAGCGGCATGCCGGGCGATCACCTCGTCCGCGACCTGGCGGGCTTTTTCCACGATCGCGGACTGTTGTTCGTTCAATCGATACATCCTGATTCCTTCCTATGGCTGGTGAATAGGGTGAGCGTGCTTTCGATCGGCTGGATCTCCGGATGCCTCTCCATACGGATCACGCCAATATGAAAGGGAGGATGGCCTGGCCGGCAGGCAGCGGAGAACACAAGGGCCGTCAGAATGCGCGGATGCTTGCGTGCGCGAAGGCGGAGCGTGGGGGACAGACCGCCCGCACAGGCATTGCAGAGGGGTTTCGGGACGGATAATGGGTGGGTGGCGAAAAGGAAGCGCGGAGAAATGTCTATCGAGAAGGCGTGATGGCGGGCAGGGACCATTGCGGCCCGTCGTGCGGCGTCGGCGCGAACTCGCGTCGTCCGGAAGAACGGGTTCAATGGGCCGTCCTGCATACGGCCTTCCATAGGATGCGATTGCGCATAGGCTGTCTGTTCCCGTTCGGCTCTATGGGATGCCTGGCCGAACGAGCGAAATCGAGTATACCTCAAAACTTTCCGGCCAGGCATGAGAGCCAGCGGTTTTCAACCCCCGCTCCTTAAAAGGAGCCGGCTTTGCAAGCCAGGAATATTTCAAGAAGAGAGCGAAACACAAAACGAATGCCTTGCCGTCTGGGAGGAAAGAACGTGGCGACGATATTGGTGGCGATGCCGGAAAGAACGTATCGGCAGATCATGACGCCGGAACTGGAGGCGGCGCTATATGCTCTCGGTGAGATTCGGCCCTGTCTCCAAGCCTCCGAGTTAAGCGAGGCCGAATATGGGGAGTTGTGGGAGCAGGCCGACGCGGCGCTGACCGGCTGGGGCGTGCGCCCGCCGACGCCCGCGATGCTGGACCGGGCTACGCACTTGCAGATCATCAGCCACACGGCAGGTTCGGTGCGGATGCTGCCGCGCTATGCGCTGGAAAAGGGGATCGTCATCACGAGCGCGCGGGCCGCTATCGCGCGGACGGTAGCCGAGTACTGCCTGTTCAGCGCGCTGCTGCTCCTGCGCCGCGCGCTCTACTATCTGGACGCCGACCCGGCGCGCAAGGCCTTTCTCGCTTCAGACGGCTCTCGCCCGCGCTCCGAGACGCTGTTCGGCAAGACGGTCGGCCTGATCGGCTTCGGCTGCGTCGGGACGCAGTTTCGGCAGTTATTGGCGCCGTTCGGCTGCCGCGTGCTGGTCTACGATCCCTATCTTTCCGAAGAAGCGGCCGAGTATCATCAGGTGGAGCGCGCGGACCTGCCGGCGCTGCTGCAGGCAGCGCGCATCGTCTCCCTGCATGCGCCCGACATTCCCGAAACACGCGGCCTGATCGGCGCGAGGGAGCTGACCTCGATGCCGGACGGAGCGATCGTTATCAATTCCGCGCGGGGCCGGATCGTCGCTACCGAGGCGCTGACGGCCGAATTGCAGAAAGGCCGGCTCGGCATTTATATACTTCACTAAGCACGGCGATTGCTCGCTTGCCTAGTGAAGTCCTGACAGGGAGGGCCGTCAAGGAGTTCCATTAGTGCGCGCAAAACGCACGGAAAAGTCGGATTTACACCCCTGCTTGAGATCAGC
>DASRCN010000035.1:0-25783 GCA_035653075.1 Chthonomonadaceae bacterium
ACTTCGGGAGCGCGGCGGCGATGTGCGGACGATGGTAGTAGCCGATACGACCGCCGACTCTCTTCAGGGTCAGATCGTCAAGCATGTAGAGACCGGTTCTACTGTCTGTACCGACTCTTGGAAGGGCTATAACGGACTATCCGCCGCTTACGAGCATGGGATTGTTGACCATAAGAAGGGACAGTATACGAGCGGAGAGTTTGGCGAGTACAGTACGAACGGCATGGAAGGGTACTGGAACCTGTTGAAGAGAGGCTATCACGGAACCTACACGCAGTTTGCCGGTTGGCATACGCACCGTTATTTAGCGGAGGAGGATTTCCGCTATAACACCCGCACGGCAAAGGACGGGGAACGGTTCCGGCAGGCTCTCTCCCTAGCAGTTGGCAAGCGGTTGACTTACAAGGAACTGACGGAAAGCCATCTCGTCAATTTACATAGAGGTTAAAGCAAACGGCCAAGAATTTTTTCGGTTTATGCAGGATACCCCTTGACAAACCGAGAATTATAGGGTAGGCGTTGCACTTTTAGGTATACGGGTGTACAATATAGTTGGACATTCGTGTACTTAGGAACGGGTTACTAACATGCCGTCAAATCGAATTAAAGTGCAAATCGTCGGCATCGAAGTGGATAACTTTGATGTACGCTTTGACGACTTTATCAAGCAATTAACTGCCATCAGGAGTGCCTTAACTGAGACAGATAGGCTTATCTCTCATAAACAATCCGCCTATTACCGGGTTGTGAATCTGAGACACGAAAGCCCGGCTGAAATAGAATTAGAAGTTGTGCCGAAGGAGCCGAAGGCAGACTATTCTGAGGCTATTACAGACACGTTCGGTCAAGGTCTACGCATGATACAGGAGAACCGTGAAGCGCCCGAAATCTTTGACGGGCAGGCACTTCGGGCATTTCGGAACCTTACGCCGATGATGATGGGCAAACAGGTTACAGACCTGCGCGTGTCTTGGAATGGTTCTTCAATGAACGTTCGGCCTACACTTGCCCATAATATAGACTTCATACTTGGCCCTGACCAATATGAGAATGGTGCCGTATCAGGTCGTATGGAACAGATCAACATTCATGCAGGCTTGAATGTGTTCCGAGTCTATTCGACCCTAGAAGGCTATAATCTCCGCTGTTTGTTCCCGAAAGAATTGCGAGAGCAGGCCGTTCTGGCTGTCGATAAGCATGTCACGGTGTACGGTAGAATGAAATATAAGTCGCGAGATGTTCGCCCCTATGAGATGCAGGTGCAAGATATTGAGACGCACCTTGCTATGAGTGAACTGCCTACGCTCGGCCAATTAAGGGGTATCGCCCCTAATGCGACAGGTGGCATTGCGAGCGAGGATTTCATACGAAAGATAAGAGATGAGTGGGGAGAAGCGCAAAGTATCCAAAAAACCGAGTAAGGTATATTGGGATGCTTGTCTCTTCTTAGCGTGGTTTCAAAATGAGCCACGTGCAAAAGAGGAGATGGACGAATTAGCGCGACAGCAGAACTTCTTCGACGCTGGTCGTCTGCACCTCTGTACCTCCACAATAACGATAGTGGAGGTATTAGAAGGTACACTGCCCACTACTGCGGTTGATGACTGGCATAAGGTAATGCAGCGTGATAATTTTCACCTGGAACAAGTCACGCGGCGGGTCTGTACAAAAGCACATGAAATCAGAGACTACTATCGAGGATGTGGAGACGGTTACGGCACATTCACTACACCGGATGCTATTCATTTAGCAACAGCTATTGTCGCTGGATGTGACTACCTCTTGTCATTCGATGGCAGTGATGGAAAACCGAGGATACGAGGAAATCGGACAATCTTACCAGCGGCAGGAACACTAGAGACGAGGTTTAGCCTCAAGGTTGTCCGCCCCTGGCTTGATCCTGACCCGAACAAGAATCTGGCATTTGAGTTCGGAGAGGACTCTGAGGAAGAGGAGGAAGGAGAGGGAGCATGAGCGCGGAAGCATCATCACATACGACCCCTGCCGAGCAAACTCCATTCGAGAAGTTCGACGAGTTCACCCGCCGGATTATGTCTGTTCCCAAGAAGGAGATAGACGAGAAGGAAGCGGAGTGGAAGAAGAAGCAGGCAGGCAAGAAGGAAAAGCCGGGAGGCAAATAGATGCCACCGTTTATGAAACTGGCGTGGCCGATTCGCTTCGTGTTTTTCTTCCTTGTCACTTTGATAGGGTTGTCGCTTACCCATCTGTTCATGCATGAGTCTCTGAGGTATGTCTGGCAGGAGGCGTTAGGTGCCTCTGTAGTAGCTACGATCCTTCTCTCTCTACTTTACCGAAACAAGAACGCCTAGAATAATCCAGCCCGGTAGAGTCTACCGGGCTGGATTCCGTCTAGGTGCGTCAAGTCTATAAGTACCCGAATCGCCTTTAGGCGCAGAGTTGATGAACTTATGCGCTTTCCTCGCGCCCGAAGGGATTCCACGCGGTATTTTACGTCAATGGGACAGAGTTACAGGGGCTAATGAACTCAATAAGGCGATCGCTGCTTTGACACGGTATTCCCTGGTCGAGGCAACCCCGGAAAGTCTATCCGTTCACCGTCTGGTCCAGGAAATTACGCGCCAACGTCTTTCCGATGCCGACCGACGTACCTTTGCCGAAGCCGCTGTACGTATTATCAATAATGCATTTCCTGAAAATAGTAATGACGTGCGAACCTGGCCTGACTGTGCGCGACTGTTGCCGCATGCACAGGCAGTTTCAGACCATGCGGAGCAACTAGAAGTAGCCAGGGAGGCTACAAGTAGACTGTTGAATGAATTTGGGATTTACTTATATGGGCATGCCCGATTCGTAGAAGCTAAACAAGCCTTTGAGCGGGCACTTGCCATAGGGGAAGCCGCCTACGGATCCGATCATCCACAGGTGGCGATCTACGTCAACAATCTGGGCAATGTCCTGCAAGATTTAGGCAACTTGCCGGCCGCTAAGCTAGCCTTTGAGCGAGCTCTTACGATTGGTGAAGCCGCCTACGGACCCAATCATCCTACGGTGGCTATCCGTGTCAACAATCTGGGCAATGTCCTACGGGATTTGGGCAACTTGCAAGCTGCTAAACAAGCCTTTGAGCGAGCTTTGAGAATTCAGGAAGCCGTCTATGGCTCCAATCATCCTATGGTGGCAATCGATGTCAACAATCTGGGCGATGTTCTGCAAGCGTTAGGCGATTTGCATGCCGCTAAACAAGCCTATGAGCGGGCACTTGCCATAGGGGAAGCCGCCTATGGCCCCGCTCATCCCAATGTGGCTCCTTTCGTCAACAATATGGGCGGTGTCCTGCGAGATTTAGGCGACCTACCAGCCGCTAAACAAGCCTTTGAGCGAGCCATTACGATTGACGAAGCTGCCTACGGACCCAATCATCCTAATGTGGCAATCGATGTCAACAATTTGGGCGATGTTCTGCAAGCGTTAGGCGATTTGCATGCCGCTAAACAAGCCTGTGAACGGGCACTTAAAATATTCCGATACTATCTAGGCGACGAGCATCCGAATACCCAAAGGGTGCTGCGCAATCTGCAAAGCGTGGAGGATGAGATTCGCCGGAGGAGATAGAGGGTAAGGAACACGGATACGACGAAGAAGCAGGTTCCACTCCCTATGTGCAGATCCGGTAATAATGCCGATCCCACAAACCACAGAGTTAAGGGCTGAGGGCAGGCAGTGTGACGGTGACGACGGTTCCTTTGCCGGGCGTGCTTGTGAAGGTCAACGTACCTCCATGCGCTTCGACGATACTTTTGCAGATGGATAGTCCCAGGCCGGTGCCGCCGTCCTGATGGGTGCGAGAGGGATCGACGCGGTAGAAGCGCTCTCCGAGGTGCGGCAGATGCTCCGGAGCGATCCCGATGCCGGTGTCCGCGACGGTCACGAGGGCGCTAGCGCCTTCCCGGCGCGCGGTCACGGTGATCTTGCCGTTTTGGGGCGTATAGTGGACGGCATTGTCCAGCAGATTGGAAAACAGCCGTGTCAACTCCGCCTCGTTGCCCATCGCGCGCGGGGATTCGCCCGCGATCTGCAGCGTGATCGGCGCGCCCTGGCACTTCGCCACGTTTGCGATCGCCCGCTCCAGCACTTCCTGCAAGAGCAGCTCGATCCGGTCTTTGCCAAGCTGCCCCTCATCCGAGCGGGCCAGCAGGAGCAGGTCCTGCACCAGACGCGACATCGTATCCGCCGCCCCGTCGATCTCCTGCAGAGTCTGGAAAAGCGCCGCCTCTGTGGGCTTGCCGCGCAGCGCCATGCTGGTGTTGCCCTTGATGATCGTCAGCGGCGTCTTCAGCTCGTGGGAAGCATCGGCGGTGAACCAGCGCTGCTGCGCGATGAGCCGGTCCTGCTGCCGGAAGGCGATCTCCAGGCGGCCGAGCAGGCTGTTGAAGGTCTCCGCCAGGTCGGCAAACTCGTCGCTGCCGACCACCGGCAGCCTTTGGGAAAGGTCCCGCGCGCTCAGATGCTCCGCCGCCTGGGACATCACGCGCACGCGGCGCAGGATGCGGTCCGTCAAGACGGTGCCCGCGACCCCGGCGCAGAGCAGTCCGACGGGAATGAGCATGAGCAGCGCGGCGTTCAGTCCGGCCAGCGCGCGGTTCACTTCGGTGAGCCCATAGCCGGCCTGGACCACGCCCTGCACAGGTCCGGAGACGGGAAAGGGCCGGGACAGCGCCCGCACCGGCTCGCCCTGAAAAGTGATGGCGGAGAAGACGTCTTGCCCCTGCTGTTTGGCGCGGGCATACCCGGCGGGATCGAGCATCGGGGCGCTGTCCGGCGGCCCCAGACTATGCCCCTGCAGATCGAAGCGGCGCGGGCGATAGGGGTCCGTGTTCGGCGGCGGCCCTCCCCGGCGCTCGAAAGGCGGGAACCCCTGCGGCCCTGGTGGCGGCGGGCCAGGGCCTTGTCCCGGCGGCTGGCTTCCGAAATCCATTCCCGGCGGCCCTTCGCCGGGCGGCGGTCCGGGAGGGGGCGGGGGCGTGCGGACGAAGCCGCGCGTGCGCAGATCGAGATCGTGGTCTATGGAAGCCATCATGCTCGTGCGCACCATCGAGCGCACGAACAGCCCCAGCGCGCCCAGCAGCAGCGCGAGGGTCGCCACGTTCCACGCGATCAGTTGGTGGCGCACGGAGCGGCGACCACCCAGGAAAGCGGAAAGCCGGGAGAGAGATGCAGGACTCATGGGGCGCCCTCCGGCTCGCCCCGGCGCAGCGTATATCCCACCCCGCGCACGGTATGGATGAGCCGGACCGGATGCCCGGCGTCGATCTTCTTGCGCAGTATCCCGATATAGACATCCACGGTATTGGAATAGGAGTCGTTGTCCATCCAGATCCGCTCCTGGATCGCCTCGCGAGTCAATACCTGGCTCTCGTGCGCCGCCAGGGCTTCCAGCAGCGCGTATTCGCGGTGGCTCAGCCGGATCTCCTGCCCGGCGCGAAAGACCCGATGCTGGGCGGTATCGATCTCCAGATCGTCCACGCGGATGACGCGGGCGCGATGGATCTTATCCCGCCGCAAGAGCGCCCGCACGCGCGCCAGCAGCTCCTGAAAATCGAAGGGCTTGGGAAGGTAGTCGTCGGCGCCCAGGTCCAGCCCGCGCACCCGATCTTCGACCGCATCCCGGGCCGTCAGCATCAGGATGGGGACGCGGTCCCCGCGCGCCCGCAGCTCCCGGCAAATCTGCCAGCCATCGACGTGGGGAAGCATCAGGTCCAGGATGATGAGCGCGTAGTCCTTCTCCTGCGCCCTCTCCAGCCCGCGTCTTCCGTCGAGCGCCGTATCGACTTCATAACGCTCCGCCTCCAGCCCCCGTCGGATCAAGCTGGCGATTCCTGGCTCATCCTCGATAAGCAGTATCTTCATGCGTCCTCGCTTGCCTTTCCTCGTTATTACGATAGCGTCGGCAGATGAAAACCAGATGAAAACAGGCGTAAAGGCAAAATCATGGAAAAAGATTCTTCGTTTTCATGTGGTTTTCATCTTTGTCCGCTATCCTGCAGGCAGAACGGTTCCGGTCGGAAGGCCGACAGGCCCATTAGCCGCCGGGACCAACGGATCGAGGAGGAACCAGAAATGACTTTGCGTTTTCATCTACGGAAGCGCTGCCTGACGATAGGGACGGCGGCTGCGCTTCTGCTCGGCGCGACACTCGCCCTCGCCCAGCCGCCCCCGCCGGGACCGGGCGGGAACGGACCTGGTGGGCCGCCGCCCTTTGGCCGGCCGGGCGGACCGCCGCCGTTCGGTGGGCCGGGGGGTCCCCCGCCACCCATTACCGCGGCCACCGTGCCCCTGCCGTTCCTGGAAGCCGGGCTGAAATTGACCGACGACCAGCAAACGAAAATCGCTCAGATCCAGCAGCAGTTCCGGAAGCAGATGCGCGCGCAGATGCCGCCCCCGCCGGGACCGGGCGAAGGCGGCCCGCCCGACCCGCAAACGATGCGCGCCGCGATGGAGAAAGGGCGTGAGATGGAGCAGCAGGCGACACACCGCATCGAGGCGGTCCTGACCTCCGAGCAGAAGGCGACCTTGCCCGACCTGCTGGATGAGGCCCGCGCCTTGCAGGCCGCGGGTATACCGCTCGAAGCCTACAACGATCTGAAGCTCAGCGCGGACCAGAGACAGCAGATCACCGCCATCGGCAAAAAGACCCGGCAGGAGATGGACCAGAAGCGGCAAGCGGCACAGCAAAGCGGAGATTTCGAGTCTTTGCGAGAGGCCATGCGCAGCACCCATCAGCAGGCCCATGAAAAGGTGATGGCGATCCTGACGGAATCGCAGCGGGAGACGGCACAGAAGTTCGCCCGGCAGCACCGGCGGCCCGGTCCCGGCGGCTTCGGCGGACCTCCTGGTGGTTTCGGTCCGCCTCCTGGTGGTTTTGGCGGGCCGCCGCCCGACGGAGGCGGTCCCCCGCCCGGTGGGCAGAAGCCCCCGCCTCCGCCCGATGACGGCGGTCTGTAGGCCCTCAAGCCCCATCCCCTACCCCTCCTCGAATCTTCGGAATGCCAGAGGAGGGGACATTCTGTTGCTCACCTGTGCCTCTGCCTGAAGTCGTTCGAGTTTGCAAGCAGAGGCAGAAGCTATCGGTTTAGCTCCCCTCTGCTTACGAAGGAGAGGGGAGGGGTGCGGGGCCGTTACCCCGCACCGATGGCGATTGGAAAGGGGTGAGGTTCGCCCGCGAGGACGGTTCTTGGCGAGGCAGGCGCAAGCGAGATGGCGTGTCCACGCAACCCCTCCGCTCGCTTCGTGTGGCGGCTCTGCCGCCTGCCGGACGGGTCGTTCGCGTCCTGGAAAGGGGTCAACCCAGGCAGGACATGGCGGGCTTGGTGGGGAATCTTCCGGCAAAACGGGAGAGCGGAACGTCCCCATGACCCATGTCATCCTCGTCAGTCTCGATACCACCCGCGCCGACCGGCTGAGCTGTTACGGCCATTTCCGGCGCACCAGCCCGCATCTGGACCGCCTCGCCGAAGAGGGCGCGCTCTTCACGGACTTCTTCAGCCCGCACATCCCCACCTTTCCCGGCCATACCACCATGATGACGGGCAAAGACGTCTACGCGCATCAGGTGACGGGCCAGTCCGGCAAGTTCGCGCCGCCGGAAGGCGTGCGGATGCTGGCCGAATTGCTGCAGGAGCAGGGCTACTTCACCGCCGCGGCGGATAACCTGGGCCGGTGGTTCGCGCGTGGGTTCTCGCTCCTGCAGGACTATCACTGGGACACGAGCCAATCGCAGGCCTGGCGCAAGGGCGAGGCGGTCGCGCAGGCGTCTTTACAAATCCTCAATGCCGCCGCAGCGCAGGACAAGCCGTTCTTCCTCTTCCTCCACTTCTGGGACCCGCACACGCCCTACCTGCCGCCCGCGCCCTTCGACCGGATGTTCTATGAAGGCGACGAGAAGGACCCGGCGAATCGAAGCATGGACCCCGTCTGGGAGTTCGAGAACTTCAAATACTACTTCGCCGAGTGGATGCCCGGCGTCACCGACATCGAGTTCCCGAAGGCGCAGTACGACGCCAGCGTCGCCTACATGGATACCTGCTTCGCCCACGTTCTGACGCGCCTGGACGAGCTGGGCCTGAGCGCGGACACGCTCGTGGTGGTCACCGCCGACCACGGCGAGGAGCTGGACGAGCACGCGCACTGGTTCGATCATCACGGCCTCTACGACACCAACGTCCATATCCCGCTGCTGATGCGCTGCCCCAGCCTGCTGCCCGCCGGAGCGCGCGTCGGCGGCCTGACCAACATGCTCGACATCGCTCCGACGATTCTAGACATTCTGGAGCTTGACGACATCGCGGAGCGGGAAGGGATGCAAGGCGCAAGCCTGCTGCCGCTGATCTTCTCTCCCGCCGCAACGGCGCGCGGCACAACCGACTACTTGCATCTGACGGAAAATACCTGGATGAAGAAGCGGGGCCTGCGCACGCACGAGTGGAAGCTGATCGTGCCTCTGGAAATCCCCGATCTACACGGCAACTCCGACGTAGAGCTCTATCATCTCACCGAGGATCCCGGCGAGCTGCGCAACGTCGCCGCCGAGCGGCCGGAGATCGTGCATCGGCTGCGCCGCCAGATGACCGCCTGGGTCCGCGAGCGCGTCGCCGCGACGGGCCGGCGCGATCCGCTGCCGCGCCAGCCCATTCCGTTGCGGCGGATCGGCAATGTGGCCGTCGCCGTGCCTCGTGATGAGCAGCGACCAGAAGGGAAAAGGGAAAAGGGAAAAGGGAAAAGGGAAGAGGGAAGAGAGGAGAGAGAAGAGGGAAAAGGGAAAAGAGAAGCCTCCCAAATGCCCAACGTCGAACCTTCGGAACGCCCAACGCCCCCCGCGAAGCGGGTAATGCCCAACGTCCCCACCCGTCGCGATAGCGACGGCGACGTGAAGCTGCCCGCAGGCGACTTCGTCGGCTACGAGCGCAAGCCGAAGCGAGCGCGGGCGCAGAAAGCAGACCGCTGATGGCGCGCAGGCCAGGCCGGCTTTGTCTCCGGTGGGGGCGCTTCCTGGCGGCGGCCCTCGGCCTGCTCCTGCCGCTATCCAGTTGCCGCCCTCCGGCGGGCGGAGGCCGGGCGCCGGTCGAGCTGGACATCTGGTCGGCGCCGCAGGGCGTGGAGGAGCGCGGATTCATTGCGTTGTGCCGCCGCTTCGAAGCGGAGCATCCGGGCGTGACCGTCCACAACGTCGGCGCTTCCAATATGGAGAAGCTGGTGCGCGCCATCGTCGCCGGCGCTCCCCCCGATCTGGCCTATCTCTACGACACGACTCCGGTCGGGCCGCTGGCCGCCAATGGGGCCGTTCGCGTGCTAGACGGCGATTTCGCCCGGTCCGGCCTGCGGGAGTCCGATTTTCTGCCCGGCGCCATCGCGCAGGGCCGCTACAAGGGGCATCTCTACGCCATGCCGGTCACCCGCGACTCCCGCGCGCTCTACTGGAACCGGACGGTCTTCCGAGAGGCCGGCCTGAACCCGGACCGGCCGCCGCAGACCCTGGAGGAGACCCTGACGCTGGCCGCCCGCCTGACGCGCCGCCGCCCGGACGGCACGCTGGAGCGGCTGGGCATGCCTCTGCCTGGCGGCCCGGAGCTGGTGATGGCGCTGTTCGGCGGGGATGTCGTGGACGAGCGCACCTACCAAATCACGGCCGATCGCCCGGAGAACGTGGAGGCGCTGCGCTGGTATGTCCGGCTGGCGGACGCCCAGGGCGGCTACCGGGCCATCAGCGCCCTGACCGCCGGGTTCGGCGCGGACCAGAGCGGCCAGAACCCGCTGGCGACCGGCAAGATCGCCATGCGTATCGACGGCGAATGGACGGCGATGTATCTGGAGAAGTACGGTCCCTGGACCGACTACGCCATCGGCGAAATCCCCCATCCCGCCGCCCGCCCGGACCTCAAGAATCTGGCCTGGCAGGACGGCGACATTATGGTGATCCCGAATGGCTCGCGGCATCCGCAGCTCGCCTGGGAGTTCATGGTCTGGATGCAGCAGCCCGCGCAGCAAGACTTTTACGCTGCCGTCATGAACAACCTGCCCTCCATTATGGCGCTGCGCCACTCTCCCCGCCTGACGCGCGGCTCCCGTACCAAGCGCGCCCTCGGCTACGTTTTAGGCCATATCGCCAGCGACCCGCACAACGCCCGCTTTCTGCCCTCCCTGCCCATCGCCCAGATCTACCGCGATACCCTCCAGAACGCCTTCGACCGCGCCCTCTTCCACGAAGTCACTCCCGAACAGGCCCTCGCTACCGTTCAGGCCCGCATGGAGCGCGAAATGCGCCGCTACGATCCTTAACCCATTTTCTTATTTTTCTCTTTCGGCTATACTTTTCCCATGACCAAAGAGACAGCCCCAACAAAAAACAGGAACCGTTCCAAGCAGCGAATCACGCCGCGCGCGCTCTTAGAAGCCAAACGCCTCAGCGAGCCTAAAATCCATCCGGATGGAAGGCACGTCGTCTTCGTCGTGACCGAGGCCGACTTCGACGAAAGCCGCTGGGTCAGCCACCTCTGGCTGACGGAGTGGCCGGCGCCGGAAGAAGGGATGCCGGAAGGCACGGAGGCTTCTGAATCACGGATGGTCACGGATGGCACGGAAGACACGGATAAAGCCACGCCTCCTCGTGACGCCTCGTTCGTAACGGAGCGCCAAGAAGAGGGTCCTGAATCCGTGTCATCCGTGATTCAGACAGAGGAAAAAAACGAGCACGCGCGCCAACTCACCTTCTCTTACGACGGCGAGACGCGCCCCAGATGGTCGCCGGACGGCCGCTATCTCGCCTTCCTCTCCGCCCGCCCGGATGAGAGCGAGCCGCCGGAAGAGGATGAGGAGGACGAAGAGGACGAGCCGAAGCAGCAGCTCTGGGTCCTGCCGGCTGAGGCGGGCGAGGCGCGCAAGATCACCAGCGCCAAAGAGGGCGTGCTCGACTATGCGTGGACGCCGGACGGCTCGGCCCTGATCTACCTGGCCCCGGAGCCGCGGCCACGTCCCATCGAGAGCGTCCGCAAGGAGGAGCGCAGCCGGCGCAAGCTGGACCCTGTCGTGGAACAGGAAGACCGCCTCCGCCGCCAGTTCTGGCGGGTGGACGTCGAGGAGCGCAAACCGAAGCTGCTCTATACAGGTGATTACGGCATCGACGACTTTGCGCTCTCTCCGGATGGCGAGCGGATCGGCTTCGTCACCAACTACACCGGGGAATGGAACGACTATCATAAAGTCGATCTGTGGATCCTGAACCTGGCGGACGGGAAGGCGTTCCAACTGCTGGAGCGGCGCGGCGGCAAGTACCGGCTGCGCTGGTCGCCGGACGGAACGCAGATCGCCTTTCTCTCCTGGCTCGATCCGCAGCTCTCCTACTCCCGCGAGAGCCTGTTCGTGGCGGACGTGCCGGCGATCGGGCAGGAGGCCGGATTTCCCACCGCAGGCTCCTGCCGCCTGGCGACCCCGGAAAGCTTCGACTACGATATCTTTGATTACGAATGGTCCCGGCATGACGGCGCGCTCTACGTCATCGCCGCCGTCCGCACGGGCAGCGAGATCTACCGGCTGCGCGATGGCGAGATGACCCGTCTGGAGCTGGGGGACGAGGCCGAGCGCCATGCCCTTGACCTGGACCCGGAGGGAGATTGCCTGGCCTACGTGCAGGAAAGCGCCACCGCCCTGGAGGAGATTTTCCTGCGGGACGAGCAGGGTGAAGTCCATCAGCTCACGCGCCTCAACGCGGAGTTCGGAGAGACCTATCGCCTGCCGGGCCAAGAGGTGGTGCGCTGGAAAAGTCCGGACGGCCTGGAAGTCGAGGGCGTGCTGACCTATCCCCTGGACCACGCGCCGGGCCGACGCGCGCCGCTGGTCGTGCAGATCCACGGCGGGCCGAAGGGCCGCTCGACCAATACGATCCAGAACTACAGCCACCCTATGGTCTGGGCGACCGAGGGCTGGGCGGTCCTGCGGCCCAACTACCGGGGCAGCGAGGGCTACGGCCATGGTTTCGCCATCGCCAACCGGCGCGACCTGGGCGGCGGCGACTTCGCCGACATCATGGCCGGCGTGGATGCCCTCATCGACAAGGGCCTTGCCGATCCGGACCAGCTCGGCGTGATGGGCGGCTCCTACGGCGGCTACATGACCAACTGGGTCGTCGGCCACACGGACCGCTTCAAAGCGGCCGTCTCGCTCTTCGGCATCTTCCACCTGCAGACCGACTACAGCAACTCCGACCTGTC
The DNA here is from genome assembly GCA_035653075.1 of Chthonomonadaceae bacterium. Classification (GTDB taxonomy): domain Bacteria; phylum Armatimonadota; class Chthonomonadetes; order Chthonomonadales; family Chthonomonadaceae; genus DASRCN01. The sequence continues at coordinate 12,243 of DASRCN010000035.1, forward strand.
CAGCTGGGACAACGACTACCTGGGCGCCTACTACTGGGAGGATCCGGAAATCTATCGCCGCCTCTCGCCCGGCTCCTACCTGGAGAACATCCAGACGCCGACGCTCATCATCCACGGAGAATCGGATAACAACACCTTCATCAGCAACTCCAAAGAGATGTACCAGGCGCTGCGGCACCGGGGCGTCATCACGCAGTTCGTCCACTATCCCCGCGAGGGCCACGGTCTGCGCGAGCCCAACCATAAGCTCGACGAGATTCGCCGCTGCCTGGCCTGGATGGACCGCTATGTCCGGCACGGCGGCCAGGCGCAGGGCCTCTATCGCGTGGGAGATCGCGTTCCCGGCGCAGATGGCCTGCTGGAGATGCGGGTGACGCGGGCCGAGATCGCCACGTTTCTCGGCCGGCCTAAAAGCGAGGCCAAAGAGGCGGCGGCGCTGCTGGAAGTCGTCATCACCCTGCACAATGTGGACACCCGCCAGGAGACCGCGCCCATCACTCTGGAGATCGCGGACCTGCGTTTGACTCCCAGGGAGGCGGAAGCGGCTTCTGCCGATCCTCTGCGGCCCGTCGGCGTCCCGATGGACCTGCCCGGCGGCAAAGTGCTCGTCGAAGGGGAAAGATTGCGGATCGTCCAGCATCCGGATGCGGATACGCGCCAGTTGGCGTTCGCCTGCGCGGCCGTCTTTGAGGTCCCGAAAGCGGGCGGCGACTATCTCCTGCGCGTCGCCGATTTTCCGCCGGTCGCCGTAACGTGGTCCGAAGGAGAAGAAGAGGAATCACGGACTACCGATGTCTGAATCACGGATAGCACGGATGACACAGATGACACGGATAGTCAAGGTTCTGATCCGTGTCCCTCCGTGTCATCTGTGTCATCCGTGATTCAGAAGGCTTAAGAGCGCCAGAGCTCCCGCCAGACCTCCAGCGTCTTGCGCAGCGCCACGTGCGGCGGATCGCCCTGCTCGCGGCGGGCCTGGTAGGTCGATAGCGCGATCGGAAACGGCGGCAGAAAGTCTTTTGCATCCTCATCGGTCATGGCAATACGAGATCCCGGAGGCGGCTTTGTGGACCCGCCGCCTCCGCCGATCGGTACTTCCCCCTCGTCGTGCTCGATCGCCATAATCGTATGTGGCAAAACCTGCTTCATTCGTAAGATACATGAGAACGCTGCACTTTCATAGAAGAAGGTACCGGCAAGAAAAAAGTTCCCGAAAAGCCCTGGGATGGGTCGGCCCGGCGGCGCTCAATGCATCTTGGCGTTCATCTCGTCGGTCCGGATGCGAATCCCAACGGGCATAAAAAGCTGAAGCAGGGCGGACGGCAAGACGGCCTCGCGCTCCGTCACCAGGATCCGCTCCGCTGCCTCATCGTCGATGACCCAGCGCAGGACCGCCCACTCGTCCGAATAGGTATAAACCAGGTACAGCCCAGGCTCCAGCTCTTGAAGCGGGGAGAGCAACGCCAGCACCTCGCCGGGAGCAAACAATAAGGAAGAAGAGAGGAAATCCCTGCGCGCCATCCTGGTCTCACTTCTGTTGGCAGTAAACAAACGTTAGCGACAATGGGACGTACCTTTTGCCTTTCTGGTTCCATGCTTTTCGAGAAATTCCGGCCGTGCAAAATAAGCCCTGGAAATATTGCCTGGCAAGCCAATAATATTATAAATAGACACGTACGGAGGAGACTGGCAAGGATGCTGACGACAGCGGATATGGTCCGGGAGATGATCGGGGGGCTCGTGCATCGATTGGCCGAGCAGGGCTGCGATCTGGCTTTTGGCTCCTCCGAGCGTGTGGAAGCTCTACTCATGGACATCGGCGCCCATCTGCGCGCCGCCGATCTCTGCGAGCTGCTGGAAGATTACGATGGCATGACGCGCCACCTCGATGCCGTCAACCGCTTGCTCAAAGGCATCCTCGACGCCCTGGATGCGTGAGCTGCCGCATCCACGCGGGGCGGGGTCTCTCTGCCGCCGGTCTATAAAAACCGACGACAAGCTGCCACCAAATAGGGTACGATAGTGCGTCTTTAGCAATATATTGTGACGCCTCCAGGCAGTCTCCGGCTGTATGGAGGCGTCGCTTCTGTCTGAAAGGAGAGTTCTATGCCGTCCTTCCCTTCCCCGCACCCGTTTTCTTTGCTCCGCAGAATGGTGGCTATTGCGGCTCTCGGCGCGCTGGCGGCGCCGATCGCTGCCCAGGCCCCGATAAAACCGGATACGACCACCTATCCGCAATGGCACGGTTTTGCGCGCAACGCCCAGCATACGGCGGCGGCGCCCGTGGCCAGCCAGCCGTTTACCCGGATCAAATGGTCGGTCGTGGTGGACCGGAATGTAAACAACGTGACGCATTATGGCTCGCCGCTGACGACGGCCAACGACACCGTCATCGTTCCCGTCAAGATCGCCGTCACCACCTCCGGTGGCACGACCGATGGGTTTCAGATCGAGGCCCATAGAAACAGCGACGGCTCCCTGCTGTATACGCTCTCGACCGACTATACGCTGCCGCCGCACGACTGGACTCCCAGCTATGGTCCCAGCCTGGCTTCCGGCGATAAGCTCTACTATCCGGGCGCCGGCGGCACCATCTACCTGCGTACTAAAGCCGGCGCGGCCAGCGGCACGGTCACCCAGCTTGCTTTTTATGGCCTGAGCAACTATCAGGCCAATCCCAGCGCCTACAACAGCACCGTCTACGTCTGCACGCCCATCACCGTGGATGCCTATGGCAATCTCTACTTTGGCTTCACGGTGACCGGCTCCAACCCGCTCAACCTGACGGGCGGGCTGGCGCGTATCTCCGCCAGTGGCGTCGGAAGCTACGTGACGGCAGCGGCGGCCACCGGCGACGCCAACATGACCAACGTCCAGTACAACAGCGCTCCCGCCTTAAGCCACGACGGCTCGATCGTCTATGCGGCTTTCACCAACGGCAGCTATGGCTACCTGGTGGGGCTCAATAGCTCCACGCTGGCGACTGTTTATCCGTCTACGCAGCTCAGCAACCCGGTTCCTCTCAAAGACCCACTGACCGGTAATGACGCCTACGTCATCAACGCCAGCACGGCCTCTCCCTCCGTGGGGCCGAACGGCGACGTGTTCTTCGGCGTGCTGGAGAACCCTTTCGCCTACAACAACGATCGCGGCTGGCTGCTGCATTTCGATAAGACTCTGGCGACCTTGCACGCTCCGGGCGCTTTTGGCTGGGACTATACCGCCGCGTACGTGCCGAAAACGGCCGTGCCCTCCTATACCGGCAAGTCTTCCTACCTGATCGCGTGCAAGTACAACAACTACATCGGGTTTGGAGACGGCGAGAACAAGATCGCCATTCTGGATCCGAAGGCCACCGAGACGGACCCGATCTCCGGCGGGACGGTCATGAAGGAAGTGATGACCATCGTGGGACCGACCCCCAACTCTCAAGGCGGGGTCCGAGAGTGGTGCATCAACTCGATGGCAGTGGACCCGTTCACCAAGAGCGTTCTGGCCAACAGCGAGGACGGCAAGCTCTATCGCTGGGACCTGACCACCAACACTCTCTCCGAAGTCATGACCCTGACGGGCGGCGTGGGAGAAGCGTATACGCCTACGGTGGTCGGCGGCGATGGAACGGTCTACGCTATCAACGATGCCGTTCTGTTCGCGGTCGGCAATTAGCCCCGCACCCACACGGGGCGAGGGGAAGAAAAGGCCGCCCGGCACGTCCGGCGGCCTTTTCTGTTCGATGGGAAGCAACTTTTGCCAATGAACCAAACACGCGGCGGCCGGCTCTGTGTTCATGGCAAATGCAGAGGGGAAGCATTTCCCTCGCGCTGCCTGAGTCTCGGAAAGAGGAGCGATCTCCTTGCGTGACCATGCGCTGGTGAAGCGGATATTGCGCGGCGATCGGGCTGCCGGCGAACAGTTTGTCGCGGAGAACTACCCGCGCATCTTTCGCCTGCTGCGCTACCTCACCGGCGAGCGCGATACGGCGGAGGATCTGACGCAACAGACCTTCACGCGCGCCTGGCAGGCGCTTCCCGGCTTCAAAGGCGAGTCCAGCGCGGGCACCTGGCTGCATCGGATCGCCTATCACGAGTACACGCACTGGCTGCGGGCGCAGCGTCCTCACGTGGGACTGGAGGCCGCCGCGGAGATCGCGGATCCGCGCACGCCGCAGAGCCTGGAAACGATCCTGCTGCCCGCCGCTCTGGCTCAGTTGCCTTTGGAGCAGCGCGAGGCGTTTCTGCTCTACTATGTCCAGGAGCTATCGATCGTCGAGGTCGCCGAGGTACTGGAGATACCCGCCGGTACGGTCAAGTCGCGGCTGTTTGCGGCCCGGCAGCGTCTGCGCGTGCTGCTGCAGGACAGCGTCGAAGCCGGCCCGTCAGGGTCCTATTCCTCATCACTCGACCGGTTGATCCAGGAGGCTGTTCCCGATGGATTGTCAACATCTCCATCGCAGCACCGGGCTGACTAGCCTGTGGCGCCGTCTGCGCTGTCCGCAGTGCTGGGCAGCGCAGGCAGTAGATAGGGTCATCGCGCGCGGCATCGCGCGGATGCAGGTCGAGCCGGCCCCGGCCGGTGGACAGGCGCGCGTGCTGGCGGAGCTGACCGCCCTGTTCCCGCCGCGTCCCCGGTCGCGCTCGATCTGGCGCCGCCGCCTGCTGCCTCCGGGCGTCCTCACGGCGGGACTGGCCGCCGCCGGATATGGATGGGTCTACTGGAGCGATATCGATCCCAACGTATCGATTCCCACGCATGCCATGCCCTCGGTGAATGCGTTCGATACGTATCGCGCCGCCGCGCGGGTGGCGTCTTATAAAGACCAGGTCCTCAGTGCCGAAATATATAGTCCTCCGTTAATCCTTCGGCCTCCGTACGACCACCCATCGGGCCCAACTCATTTCGGCGGGGTTCCTGCCGGCAGGTCTGCAGCCGCCAAGCCCCGCGATCCGCTGGCGCATCTGCCGCCGTATCATGTCTATACGCTGCAAGAAAAAGAGCTCCTATTGCAGCGAAATGCCCGCGCCCTCGCGCTCCTGCGGCAAGGATTGCGCGAACCGTACCTGCGTCCGGCCATCCACTCGGTGAACGCCGATTTTAACTATCGGAACAATGACCAAAGTCTGATCGACCTTCTGGAGCTGGAGCAGCAGGTCCGCGAGGAGCGTGGAGATTGGCTCGGCGCGGTCAACAGCGGCCTGGATGCGCTTCAGTTTGGCGAGCAGATCGCTCGTGGCGCCGGAGTTGGAAGGTATACCAACGGCTGGTATGGCGAGCCGATCACTATTGACGAGGGATCCGGAATCTATGCCGTCGTGCCGGTGTCGATCCGCAAGAGACTCTGGGGGGAGATTCGGCACCTGGACGCCGCGCAGACTCGCGTCGTGATCCAACGGCTGAAGCAGATCGTCTCCCTCCACGTTCCGCCGGCAGAGGCCTATCAAGAGAGTAAGTGGACCTACCAGGCGGAGGTCGAGAACGTCTTTCAGTATCCTAAATGGCGTCCCAGAAGTCTCGATCAGAACGATCCGCTTGACCACTCTCCGATGCAAACCTTGATGAAATGGCTTCACATGCTGCCCTACACCAAGCGCCAGATCATGCATGGAGTCACAGCCTATTTCGATCATTTGATAGCGAGCGCCCGCCGGCCCTACCGCATAAGGCCGGACAAGCTATCCGCGCCCAATGACCCCGTCAATACGCGGCTGAAGATCGAAACGTTCGGGGAGGGGCTGGAAAACAATCGACGGGAGGAAGCCGCCGATCGGGCGCTGAACGGTCTCCTGCTTGTCTACGCAGCGCTGCAGGTCTATCGAAACGATCACGGCGTCTATCCATCGGCGCTGTCCCAACTGGTCCCGCGCTATCTGCAGGCTGTTCCTGACGATCCCTTCGCGCTGCAGGGCCCGTTCCGTTACCGGCGCAAAGGCGCGCAATACGTGCTCTACAGCATCGGCCCGGACGGAATCGACCAGCAGGGAACCCTATGGAGGATCGCTCCGCCGAGGTGAGGGTGGATGAGAAGAGAAGATGGAATGAAAACGCGCGCTACGCAATCTATCCAGCAATCGAATCAGACGTCACAGGCGACATCGTCACCGGAAGCGCCCCCTGAGCGCGTAAGAAAGACGGGCAACGACGCCGAGACCCTGGCCGCGATTCTCGAGCAGAAGCGCTTCCATCGGAAACGCAGCCCGCTGGTCTGGACCTGGACGCTGTTAAGCCCGCTGCTGGCGTTGGGCGTGATTGTGAACCTGACGACCGGCATCCTGCCTTCCTGGCCGGTCGCTGTCCTCTGCGGCTTCCTGATCGTGACCGCCTACGGGCTAAACCGGCAGGCAGATATGCTGGAGGAGATGCAGACGGCGGTGCTGACGGCCGATCTCGATCTGTGCCGACCCGGCCCTCTGGCCGAGCTGCTGGAGTGGCCGCACCGGCGCGTGCGCAGTGTAGCGCGCCTGCACCTGCTGCGCCTGCTGCCGGCCCTCGAGACACGGGACGCCGAACACCTCGGCGAAGAGCAGCGCGCCTGCCTGCGCCACCGCCTGAGCGTTTATAATGCCCTGGTCGATAGCCCCTTTATTGGCATGATTCTGGAGGCCCTGGGGGTGATCGGCGATACGAAGGCACTGCCTTACGCAGAGAAGCTGGCAAGAGGCAAGGCGCTGCTGTTGCTTCCGTCGGGCCGGCGCGTGCGCAAAGCGGCGCGCACCTGCCTGCTCCGGCTGGAATCAGGCCCCCAGAAGGAAGCTGTGGCAACGGAAGAGCGCGTGATTCGAGCGCCCGGACCGGAAACCCCATCCCCCTCCCAGGAAGCTGCGGACCGAATGAGCGTGGAAGCCCTTCGCCGCCCGGAAAGCCATCCGAAGATGCGCCTGGTGTTCCTGATCGCTTCCTGGTGCGTCATTACGCCCTATCTCGCCGTCAAGGCCATCCGCATGTTCCAGATGGGCCATCTGCCGGCCGGACTGGGCCTGGCGCTGCTCGCCCTGCTCTCCACCCAGCTTTACCGCTTGACGCTCATGACAAAACAGATGCGAGACGCCCGCGCGCTGGTCCACACGAACGACCTCCGGAAGGTAGGCGCGCTGGCGCAGATGCTGGACTGGCCGGACCCACAATTGCGCTCCATCGCCGTGGAGGCGCTCACCCGCCTGCTGCCCCAGCTCAGGACCCGTGATGCGCACCTGCTCAATGCCAAACAGCGGCTCAGCATCTATCGCATGCTGGATATGGCGCACGCGAAGGCCCATACGCGATTCCTGGAAAGCACTCTCCTTAGCTTACAGCAGATCGGCGACGTGGAGGCCATACCCTATGTGGAGCGCCTGGCAAACACAACGATGACGCATTCGCAGCAGGAGGATCGCGTGAAACAGGCCGCGATCGCGTGCCTGCCTTTCCTCAAGATCGTGGCCGAACAGAACCAGGCCAACCAGACGCTGCTGCGCGCCGCCGCGAGAGACGATCCGGCTCCCGGGAGCCTGCTGCGCCCGACCCCGCACGACGCCCAATTGGACCAGGCACAACTCCTTCGCTCCAGCCCTCCAACACCCGAGCCTTGACGCGCTCGAGAATTGCCAGGCGCCTGGTCTCAAAGGCGACCGGATGCAGGTACAATCCTATAGACTGCCCGGCAGCCACGCAGAGTAAAGCCGGGCATAAACCTGTTTTCCGGAGGCTTCTCTATGCAAGGCCGATTCTTCTTTTGGCTGGCAGCGACGGCACTGCTGGCCGGCACGACGGCTGCCGCACGCGCGGATGACACCGGGGTACGCAGGGCGCTGCAGACCAACTATGACAGGATTTCCGCCGCCTTTCGCGCGCACAAGCCGCAAGTGATGGCCTCCCTGCTGGCGCCGGATGCCACCCTTACGACTCCGGATCATAAGACCTGGAACCGGGCGCGGATCCTTTCCGACTTCGGACGGCAGTCCTCCCGGATAAAGGGCGCTACCTGGAGTCGCAAAATCGTCTCGGTCGACGTGCATAAGAACGAGGCGATCGCCACCGTCAAGGGCCACTTCCACGGCACGTTTAGCGGCCAGGACGGGAAGCCGCACGTCTTCGAGCTGGACGCGTTGACGGTGGATACCTGGGTCCGCTCCGGCAGCGCCTGGAAGCTCAAGCACGCCGATACCCGCGAGCTAAAATCGAAGATAGACGGCAACGCGCCGCCGGCCGGCATGTCGGGACACGACTAGCTTCCTCCTTTAGCGCGCCCGCTCTTCCTCGTTGCGAAAGGCCTCTGCGGCCTGCTGCTGCGCCGCCGAGTGGCGCGCGGCCCACTCTTCTTTGGTGTTCGTGAGCGGAAACGGCTCGTCGGGAACGGGCAGGCCGAGGGCTTTACAGAGAGGTCCCCATCCCTCGGAGGCGCGCCATTCGAGAAGGCGATGGGGTGGGATGGTCTCCCGCACGCGTGCATTGTTGCGCTCGAACGCCGCAATACAGGCTTCCCGGTCGTCGATGGCGCTCGTGAACCGATTGGCCAGCATGGCATCCACCATCTGCCGCCACTCGGTTTCCGGGCCCCGGGTCGGGATGGCCTGAAAGATCGTCTGGTGGGCGCTCTCCCACCAGGCCTGCGGATCGCGCACCGAGAGGACGACCAGTGCCTCCGGGAACGCTTCGCTCAGCTCCGGCCAGAACGCCGCGGCCGGCCAATCCACGGCGGCGGCGTAACCGGCCAGAAGCGCCTGCCAGTCCGGCATCCGGCCCTCGGCTGCCGCGTGCCAGGCGGGAACATGCTCGGGATGCTGGAAGACTTCGATCATGTGGTAGCAGGGCGCGCCCAGCAGCCGCTCCAGCGCCAGTTTCAGCGAATGGGTACCCGTTCGCCCCAAGCCTGCTCCCACCACGCGTAACTGCATAGTCTCTCCTCTTCTTAACAAGATTTTGCCGCGAAGCTGCCGTTGCGTCTCGCTACCGTCCGATCGGCCCCTTCGCGTTCCTCCTCTATTGGCTCTGCCGCCCGCGTTATCCTGCTGCGATGTCTGCTGTTCAGGCACCATAGTTCTTTTCAGGCGACAAAAATATCTCCAGGCAGGAGACGCGCTCCTATTTGGCGTAAAATATCTAGCCGTCATTTCCGAGCGGGTCCGCAGTACAAAAGAAGGGATGGCGGTACCACAGCCTTGTGTCCGATCGAGCGTCTCAATCACTATCTCAGGGCGCCTCTGGTAGTAGCTCGAGTCTGCCGGAGGCGCTCGCTCTGTTAGAAAGGAGAAGACGATGCAGTCCCCTACTTCCCGGCGCAGCTTCTACCCGTTCCGCGTGATGGCGGCCATTGCGGCGCTTGGCGCGCTTCCTTTCTCGGTGGCCGGGCACGCGCAGACCGCCGCTCCCAAGCCGGGCGCCAACGGTCCGTTCTTTCCGATGTGGCACGGCTTCGCGCGCAATGCCCAGCACAGCGCCGAGGCGCCGGCCGCCAGCCAGCCGTTCAGCCGCATCAAGTGGCAGACACCGGTAGATCTGAATCCCCAATATAGCTACTCCGAGCTTCTCATTCATTATGGCTCGCCGATCACGACCGAAAACGACACGGTGATCGTTCCGGTCAAGACCGGCGCCACGGATGGGTTCCAGATCGAGGCGCACAGCAATACGGACGGCTCCCTGCTCTACACGCTCGCCACGGACTATAGCCTGCCTCCGCATAACTGGACGCCCAGCTATGGACCGAGTCTGCACTATGATGATCTCTACTATCCCGGCGCGGGCGGCACGGTCTATCGCCGTACGCGCGCCAGCGCCGCAAAGGGCACGGTCACGCAGTATGCCTTCTACGGGATGAGCAACTACCAGGCCAACCCCAGCGCCTATAATAGCAGCGTCTATGTCTGCACTCCGATCACCGTCGATAGGGCCGGTAATCTCTATTTCGGCTTCGTGGTCACCGGCTCCAACCCGCTCAACCTGACGGGCGGGCTGGCGCGTATCTCTTCCACCGGAGTGGGCAGCTACGTCACGGCAGCCGCGGCTACCGGCGACAGCGGCGTAGACCACGTCCAGTACAACAGCGCCCCCGCCCTCAGCCAGGATGAGTCCATCGTCTATGCGGCCTTCACGAACGGCGGCTATGGCTACCTGGTGGGGCTCAATAGCTCCACGCTGGCGACCGTCTATCCCTCCACCCAGCTCACCAACCCGGTCCCTCTCGAGGATCCGCTGACCGGCTACGATTCCTATGTCATCGACGACAGCACGGCTTCGCCTTCGGTCGGCCCGGATGGCGACGTCTATTTCGGCGTGCTGGAGAACCCCTTCCCCTACAACCATGACCGCGGCTGGCTGCTGCACTTCGACAAGACGCTTTCCACCAAAAAGACGCCGGGCGCGTTCGGCTGGGACTATACCGCTGCGTTCGTACCGAAAACAGCAGATCCCTCTTACAAAGGCAAGTCCCGGTATCTGATCGCGTGCAAGTACAACAACTATATCGGGTTCGGGGACGGCATGGATAAGATCGCCATCCTGGACCCCAAAGCCACGATGACCGATCCGATCACCGGAGGCACGATCATGAATGAGGTCATGACCATGTTGGGCCAGACGGCCAATCCGGCGGGCGGGGTCGATGAATGGTGCATCAACTCGATGGCGGTGGACCCGTTCACCAAGAGCGTTCTGGCCAACAGCGAGGACGGCAAGCTCTATCGCTGGGACCTGACCACCAACACCTTCTCCGAAGTCATGACCCTGACCTCCGGGCTGGGAGAAGCCTACACGCCTACGGTGGTGGGAGGCGATGGCACCGTCTACGCCATCAATAACGCTATCCTTTTCGCCATCGGCAAGTAGCGGCGGGGGTATCCCCCGTGAAGCGGGTGGGGGTGTCCGGGCCTTCGGCCCGGACACCCCCGTATTAATTTGGTCGCCTTTTCGGTAGTTTTGCGGTTTATGGCATGATTTATGCAATAGCTAATATTAGGACCCGAAGGACTCCCATGCATGAACCGGTTGTCCGGGCAACCCCATGATCTCCTGAAGGAGGATCCCCATGCGCACCCGATTTCCCATGAAGCGGGGACTGGCCGCTCTGGCCCTGCTGGCCCTCGCGGCCGCCGCACCCGCTGGGGCCCAAACGCTGCCTCCCGGCGCGCAGGCCCACCTCGCCGATCCGCACATCGTCAACCCCTTCGTCGGCTGGTATCGTGCCAACGTGCATCCGCCGGATAGACCCCCCTATAAACCATCGGGCGGGGCGATGCCCATGACCAGCTTTCTGGCCAATATCCTGGTCAACAACCCTTCCGCCGACGGCACCAGCGCCCAGGACACCCAGAGCGAGACGAGCACGCTTGTCTTCGGCACCAACGTCCTCGTCGGGTACAACGACTCCACCGCCTTCACCGGCTTTACGCAATCGGCTCAATTTACCGGCTACTCGCTTTCCACGGATGGCGGCAACACCTTTACGGATGAAGGCACCCTGCCGGCCAACACGAATGGCGACCTGGGAGACCCGTCGCTGGCGGCGGACCAGGTAGCCGGCACCATCTACTTTTCCACGCTGCCTTTCGGCGAGGAGTTCGGCGTGCCCGGAATTCAGATCTTCCGCTCCTACGATGGCGGCGCGACCTTCCAGACCCCCGTCAATGGCGGACCGGGATTTAGCTCCAGCGACTTCCTGGACAAGGACTGGATCACCGTCGATAACGCTTCCGGCGCCGGCCAGGGAACGGTCTACTCCGGATTCACCGACTTCGGACCGAGCACCCGCATCTGCATCACCCACTCCACCGATGGAGGGAACACCTGGGGACCCTCCGGCGGCACGACCATCGCCTCCGGCACCGTTCAGGGCACCAACATCGCCGTGGGTCCCGACCACTCCGTCTACGTGTTCTGGCTGGACGGAAATGGCGCTTCTCAGGCGATCATGGTGCGCAAATCCACCGATGGCGGCAACACCTTCGCCTCGGCGGTGACGGTAGCCACCCTCAAGACGACGGGGGTCAACGGAGATCTGGGCCTGGGCGGATTCCGCTCCAACGCGTTTCCGATGGCCGTCGTCAATCCGATCTCCGGCAACGTCTATGTTGCCTATAATGACCATCCGGGCGGCAACGATCGGGCGGACGTTTTCTTTGCGCAATCTACCGACGGCGGGAACACCTGGAGCGTGCCGGTTCGTGTCAACGACGATACCACCACGAACGATCAATGGCAGCCGGCCATCGCCGTCTCTCCGGACGGCACGCAGGTATTCATCGGCTTTTACGATCGGCGCCTGGACTCCAGCAACTACATGATCGATACGTTCGGCGCCGTCGGCGTTATCAGCGGGTCCGCCGTCACCTTCCAGCCCAACTTCCGGATCACCAGCGCCTCCTTCCCGCCGGTTTTTGGCGTGGACCCGGTCGTCAATTCCAGCTATATGGGCGATTACGACAAGGCCGATTCCGATAACGCGTTCTTCTACTATAGCTGGGGAGATAACCGGCTGCCTAGCGCCGGCCATTCGGGCAACAACGCCGATGTTCGGATCACTCTCATCCCGATCTCCAACTTCTACATCAGCAGCCTGAGTCCCAACTCGGCTACCGCCGGCGGCCCTGGCTTCACCCTGACGGTCAATGGCAACAACTTCCAGAACGGGGCTACGGTCAACTGGAACGGGGCTGCATTGAGCACGAGCTTCGTTTCCAGCTCCCAGCTTACGGCCAGCGTTCCCGCCAGTGACATCGCCAGTCCTGGCATCGCTTTCGTCACCGTCACGAACCCGGACGGAACGAAGACCGGCCCTGCGCCCTTCAGCATCAAAGCTCCGGCGATCACCAGTTTGAGCCCCAGCTCCACCACGGCCGGTGGCCCTGGCTTCACGCTGACGGTCAATGGCAGCAACTACCTGAGCGGCGCCACGGTCAACTGGAACGGATCGGGCCTGACGACGACCTTTGTCTCCGGCAACCAGCTTACCGCCAGCGTGCCCGCCAGTGACATCGCCGTTGCCGGCACGGCCGGCATCACCGTCACGAATCCGAGTGGCGCAACCTCCAGCTCCGCTACCTTCACCATCGACAACCCGGTGCCGAGCACAAGCAGCCTCAATCCCGCGTCCGCCTATCAGGGCTATGGCAACTTCACCCTGACCGTCAAGGGGAGTGGCTTCGTGTCCGGCTCTGTGGTCAACTGGAACGGGACGGCGCTTCCGACCACCTACGTCTCCAGCAGCCAACTGACAGCCTCCGTGCCTTCCAGTGACACGGCCAACGTCGGCACGGCCAGCGTAACGGTGGTCAATCCCGCACCGGGCGGCGGCACCTCCAATGCGCAGACCTTCACTATCACCGCGGTGCCTGCTCCGGTTCTGGCTTCCATCTCCCCGACCTCCGTGCTGGCCGGAGGACCCGGATTTACTCTCACCCTCAACGGCTCCAGTTTCCTCAACACCTCGTACGCACTTTGGACCGAGAACAAGAAGACGACGGTGCTGACGACCAGCTTTGTCTCCTCGACCCAACTGAGCGCCTCGGTGCCGGCCAGCCTGATCGCATCCGCCGGCTCGGCTAAGGTGGTGGTCTCCACTCCAGGAGCGGGCA
>DASRCN010000036.1:0-2538 GCA_035653075.1 Chthonomonadaceae bacterium
CCAGGCGGGCGTGCGGCTGGTGTTTTCGAGCGACTGGCCGTCCTCGCTCAGCATGGATCCGATTCGCTCCATCTACTGCGCCGTGAACCGCCAGACGCTCGACGGGAAACCGCCCGGCGGCTGGATTCCGGCGCAGCGCGTCAGCGTCGATACGGCCGTACGGGCCTGGACAACGAACGGCGCCTATGCCTCTTTCGAGGACCGCGTCAAGGGCCGCCTGAAGCCGGGCATGCTGGCCGATATCGTGGTCCTGTCGCAGAACCTGTTCAACATCGATCCGCACCAGATCGCCCGCACCAGGGTCGACATCACCATCTTCGACGGCCAGGTCGTCTACACCCGCCAATAAGTCCGCCCTCCTTGTGGGGCAGGGCTCCCGCCCTGCGGCCGACGTCCTCGTCGGCCATCCCGACGACCACGCCCGGCGCGGACCGGAGGTCCGCCCTCTCGGCTTTGGCCTTTTGTTAGTGATTCTGTTAGTCATCGATTGGAGTAACAAACCGCGGAGGCAAGATTGAAGTGACCTTTCTCCGGCTTCCGGTCCGGAGCCAGGTGAGACGCGAAGCCGGAGAAACTGTCAATGCCGAGTCCGCGGCCCCATACCTCGGCGCGAAGCTGATGGATCAGCTGTTGAGTGGAGATACGGGGGCCACGGGAACTGGCCGCCCACCTGGGCTGCGGCAGCAGGCGGTGGGAGCAGTTGCGGAAGGCGAGTTCGGCCGAAACCAGCAACATCGCGTAACTGGCGACGGCAAAGGCCGGGGCCGCCTCCACCGAGGCCTGATTATGCACTTGCGCCTGGCCGACGCCCAGCAGAGTCTTTTCATCGCGGAAATTGACTTCTATATCCCAGCGTTGAAAGTAGGCTTCAATAACTTCGCGCGCCTCCATTGCCGAATCGGTGCAGATGAGGAAAGCGGGCTGGCGGTACAGCAGTTTCGAACCTTTGCGGAGACGGTAGGCGAGAGGCGCGATAACGATCATTTGAAGAATCTGCCGGGCCCCGGCGGGACGCCAAAGCACATTCTGAAGGCGCTTGAAGCGCAGCGGGTGAAGGATGCCGGAATGAGTGAAGCTCATGGTTTGCCAGGGCTGAGAGTCGTCGGTACGGAGTTGCTCGGGAGTGGGAGCCGGAGGGCCATAACGTAAGATGCGGCCGGTGGTTTTTCTGAGGGCGGGATCGGGAGTGAAGCACAGGCTGGCGTCTTTGCGAATTCTGCCGATACAAACGGTGCGCGGCGGGATCTTCTTCAGCACGGTGGAATTGGTATAGCCGCCGTCGAAACCGAGCAGCAGGAGTCGGGTCAGACCGCCGGGATCCTGGTCGAGAGCAGCGCGGAGTCGGATCATTTCCTGGGCCCCGCACACACTGATGCGGGAGCGGCGGGCAGCGGAGCGGTACTGGGTCCATTGGTCCTCACTGGCTGTGAGTTTGGGCTTGAGCGGGGTGGGAGCGTGGACAAAGGCGATGGGCGCCAGGCGGAAGACGCCATCGTTTCCGGGCAGGGCGGCGGATACCTGCAGGAAACGCTGTGCGCGGACGAAGTTGGTTTGGAAGCGAGGTCCGAGCGGATCGCGGCGCCAGGCGACGCCGGGGGTGTGCGGGCCGGAGCGGCGAAGCAGGGAGTCGTCGAGAAAAGCGCGGAAGGGGGCGGTGGGCGGCAGTTGCGCGGCGACGGTGCGACGGACGGCGGAGAAGATGTCCGGGAGGGGAAGACGATTTTGCGAGAACAGTCGATAAGCGGCGCTCCAATCCACGAACTGCGATCCGGAGGTGCTGAGCAGCCCGGTGATGGTGTGGCGACCGAGGCACAGCAGAGAACTCAGGGCGAGGGTTTGGGCCCGGTCGGCGACGCGGCGCTGGCCGAAGGCGGGGAGGCAGGCGTTCCAGAGTTGGCCGAAGTGAGCGAGGATGCCGGCAGAGTTTTTTTTAGAGCGGAGGGTGGAGGATCGAGGCGGCGGAGAGCGAGAACGGCTTTATCTTCGACGATCCACTCGACGGTTTCGCCACGAGAGAACTCCATGGCCTGGGCGACAGCGGAAGGGAGATTGACGTACCACTGTTCGCTGGCGCGGCGTTTGATGAGCTGGACTTTGGTGGGGAATCCCATAAGTTGGTGTGGACGGCCTCCTCTGTATTTAACTAGTCATATAACTAGATATCACAAAGCGCGCGCCGCTGCAACATGAGATACAAAAAATGATTTTTATCTAGTGAATGGCCAAAGCCGAGCGGGCCGACCGGAGGTCGGCCCGGGCAGGCCTTCAGGCCTGTCCTACCGGGCCGTGCATGGTAAAATCGAAGTTTCTATTTCCCCTGGAGAAGAGACGATGGCGAAAGTATGTGAAGTGTGCGGACGAGGGCCTCAGTTCGGAAACAGAATCAGCCACGCCCACAATGTAACAAAGCGACGGTGGAATCTGAATCTGCAGCTTGTGCGCGCGCTGGTGAACGGAGCGCCGAAGCGTCTGCGAGTGTGCACGTCGTGCATCAAGAGCAACAAAGTACAGAAGGCTGCCTGACATCTGCGAATCATT
>DASRCN010000037.1:0-20197 GCA_035653075.1 Chthonomonadaceae bacterium
AACGGGCAACTGCTCCTGCACGGCAAAGCAGACGGCCTCATAGAACTCGCCCTGGCGGGTGGCGGCATCGCCGATGGTGCATAAGACCATCTGTCCCTGGCCCGCTCGCTTTAAGCCCCACGCTGCTCCGCACGCCGGAAGGCATTGGGAGGCGACCGGGGAGGCGATGGAAAAGGCATTTATGCGCCGGGAAGAGAAGTGGCCGGGAAGATTCCGGCCCTCCGAGCTGGAACCGGTGCGGGCGAGGAAGTCGAGGGCGAGCTCGTAAGGGGTGACGCCGCGCGTGAGCATAAGCGCTCGGTCGCGATAGCAAGGGAAATAGTAATCGTCCGGCTGCATGGCATAGGCGAGAACGCCGAAGGCTTCATGGCCCATGCCGGGGCCTTGAAACCATCCTTTGCCCTGTCGCATGAGGATGGCTTCCCGGCGGTCACCTTCCCGCGCAAGAAGCATCTGACGCAGCAGCTCTACCCCAGGAAATGGAAGCGCTCCCGCCACAGGAGCGGAGATGATATCGCTCACAGGATGATCCGTGACTTTCAATGTTCCTCCTCATTGAGGGACGCAGCGCCAGGAAGGGGAGCATAAAGGTTGCGCGCCTCCCACTATCCCATACGCTGTTTAGCGATGATAGGTCGGCAAGGACCGAGCGATCAGGCGCTCATAGATACAGTTATCGGCCAGACGCAGAAAATATGTCTCTCGTCCTGCGGTAGGACGTAGACGATAGCGAATAGCTTGGGTCACTAGCATATGCTCAGTATAGCAGACAGGCGTTCTCTTGTCAATCGGTTCTGGTGCAGAGCCTGTCATGTCATACTCATGACTACGGCGAGGAGCCAAATCCGTTCGCCCGAAGCAAATGAGGAATCGAGGAAATAGGTAAAATGTAGAAGACGGATGGCATCTAGCCAGGAGGACATGAGACGGGATTATCCATGTACAAAGGAAACGAAATGAGGTCTTTCGCGAAGCTCCTTGCAATTCTGGTCACGATCAGCGTCTTGCCGGCCGTCACCAGTGCCCAGCATCTGATCTGGAAGCCGAAGCCCGGCGACAAGAAGATCACCTGCCTCTACGGAGAGATCGAGGTGCTGGCGACCGGCTCGACCATCTACTACTGCGGCTGCAACTGGTGGCCCGGCAACCCGGCCGGCGGCTACACCGGCATTCAGGATGCGGGCCATGGCCGCCATCTGGTCATCTTCTCGATCTGGGATACGTCTCCCACGCTCCCCGCCAAAACCGTCAATGCCGAGAGCCGGACCAGGTTCAACCGGTTCGGCGGCGAGGGAGAGGGCGCCCATACGCATCTCGACTACAACTGGAAACTCGGCAAGACCTACCGCTACTATGTCACCAAGCAGCCGGACGCGACGGGCGCCAACACGCTGACCCGGATGTATTTCTATGATGAGGGAATGAGGAAGTGGGTCCACGAGGCCACCATCTCCAGCCCGAACGATGGACACGATTCGGTGCCGACGTTCGGCGGGATGCTCAATGCGTTCCTGGAGAACTGGAGCGGTCAGGAGCGGGCCATACCGAAACTGGCCCTCTACCGGCTCTGGATCGGCGACTCCCCGGCGGACATGGTCAATGTCATCGAAGCAAGCGGGGATGGCAATTGGGGCGTGCTGAACGATACCTTCTTCCTGGCGGAAGGCGACAACGACGCGCTCGGACCCATTTTCGAGAAAGCACGCAAGCCAGGCAGCCAATTCATTCGCGGCCTTGCAAGCCACAGTATACTGACGATATATGGCAGAAGATTACCTGCAAGTGTGATGCATGCGCTGGAAAAGCTATCGAAGTGAGAATTGATCGCCCGCTATTGGCTCCTAGAACCAGCGCCGTTTTGTACCGGACCTAAGCGTAACAAAAAGCACCAAAATCGCACATATCAGGAAGAAAGGACAGAATGCGGTGGGGCAGGAAGTCCGACCGGGAATCGGGAAGATACCCCCGTCTATTTCATCTGCCTGCAAGGAGGTTCCGGCCATGCGCGTCACTGCGGACAACCTGGCTCTGCTCTCTACCCGATACGCCAGCTACCTGGAAGGCGATCACGTCAACGATTTTTTTGCGACCTACGGCATCCAGTTCTCCGCCGGGCACTGGTGCGCCGGCGGATTCAGCGACCGTTTCTGCCGCAGCTATCTGGAAGAGCCTATCGATGAATCGGCGGTGGGCCAGATTGCCCGCGTCGCCCAGGCGGGCATCCAGGGCGTCGAGCTCAACAACGAGATGTTCCTGGACGACCATCTCCAGATTTGCGACGCGAAGATCGGCGAGGTGAAGGACGCCCTACAGCGCTACAAGCTGATCCCGACCAACATGAACACGAACATCTGGACGCGGGCTTACTACCGCATGGGCGGCATCACCAATCCGGACCCCGGTCGCCGCCGCCAGGCGCTGGACTACTGCCTGCAGACGGTGGATCTGGCCCAGCGGCTCGGCTGCCCCAGCGTCCAGCTCTGGCCCGGCTCCGACGGCTGGGACTACCATTTCGAGGTCAACTACGGCCGCCAGCTCGACTGGTTCATCGACGGCTGCGTGGAGATCGCGAAGAAAGCGCACGGCTACGGCCTGCGCTTCGGCACGGAGGCCAAGCAGAAAGAGCCGCGCGAAGGCAACATGATCCTCAACACTACGGCCAAAGCCGCTCTAGTCGCCAAAACGGTCAATGAGACCGTCGGCGCGACGGTGATGGGCGTGGTCATCGACTACGGCCACGAGCAGATGGTCGGCAATCAGCCCGCCGACAGCCTCTATCTGCTCAAGCGGGTCGGCGTGCCGATCGCTAACTTCCACATCAACGCCGCCAAATACAACTCCAACGACGAAGACCGCGTCACCGGCACCGACGACATCTGGCGTCTGGCTGAGTTCTGCTACGCCGCCATCGACACCGATTACCAGGGCTGGTTTGGCGAGGACCAGTTTACCTACCGCATGGAGCCGGTCAAGGCGATGACGCTCTCGAAGGAGCTGTTCGCCAACGCCATGAAGAAGGCGCTCCATATCTACGCGGTCAAGGATAGGCTGGAGGACGCGCAAGCTACCGGCGACGCCGGCAACGTTATCGACGTCGTCAAGAAGATCCTGACCGGCTAAGACTTCCGGCGTTATCCGAGCTCAACGCGGCGCGAAGATCGAGAATTAGGGGGTCTATATATTTGACACAGTGGGAACAGTAGACAGGCGTACCGGCGTATTGACATGGGAACGATTATATAGTATACTCAATTTGGCCCCTCCATGCGGCCCGCACTACCTCGCGCATCCCCGCTGGGGCAGGTAAGACCAACAGAATACGCGGCTACGGCAAGACTCCCCAAGCGTACAGAGAAGGGCTGCTTCCTTCTTGCACGCCCGCTTTCTCGTCAGCACTTCCTAATTTACAGGAACCGGCAGAGACCGGGGTTCCGTCTTTCGTTACGTCTGCGGAGTAACGGGGATGGAGGCTCCTTAACCAATATCGCTAGAAAGAGAACAGGCATGGAAAAAGAAACCGGGTCTTCGCCCGTAGAACCGACGCCCTATGAAAAGACACGGGAACTTATGCGTCGGCTGGTCGCTGTACCTAAACAGCAAGCAATACCTAAGAGTAGAGACGAACAGACGGAAACCCGACACCAAGAGGCAAAAACGAAAGTAAGCGGTGAGTGAAGAAGCATATGGCACAGGGACGCAGATTGAGAATACCTGATGGCATGATTCCAGACTTGATGGCACTTATCAATCTGAATGATGCTGCATTAGCCGAATTTGAAGCCGCCTTAAAAGATGCGCGGCCATCGCTATTCCGGGCCACATTTGCGGCTGCGGTGGCTAAACGTATGTCTATTGATGAAGAGATTGCTCAAGACATCACTCAGGCTCTCCTCTTTCTGTATTATGCCAGAGATGTAGGCAGGCGAACGGTTCCAGAGTTCATCGAAGACCTACGTGAATCCATGCAGGATTATATGGACAATGAGAATGACGACGATGACGACGATGACGCTTTTGACCTAACGCCACCGAAGGGCGACTGGGAGCTTTTTCGCGCAAAGATGACTCGATTGCTACAATACGAGTCTGTAGGGATCACTGTTAAAGCAATCGGTGTCGTTACCGAACAGGCACATACGTATTGCGGCTATGATTCCCGCCTGGTCAGCGATATTCGTCCTATCTTCTACGGTGACACGGCAGGTCAAGTGAAGGCTGCCGTAATAGTTCATACGCTAAAAATCGCTTACCATACATCTGATGATGTCGAAGAGTTTTTCGTGGCCTTAGATAGTCGTGACATACGAAATTTACGCAAACTCTTGGATCGGGCAGAAGAGAAAGAACAGAGTTTGCGTGCGATTCTTGATCGGGAGCATATCCCGATCCTCGACGTGGAGGAGAGCGATGGATAACGCGACTCATGGCTTCAAGGATAGCTTCCGATCCGTTGAATTCAAACTTGGCGATGCTGGCACACTGAAAGATCGGACGCTGGACGGTCTAAGTAATGCTGAGTTCGCCCAGTTGGCAAAAGGGGCTACTAGGCCCGATTTGTGGCCGTATGGGATAGATACTACCTATGCGTGCCAATTGCAAAGGGAGGAGCGAAGGGTGCCTTATGCTGAAACAAGACACCGCAAAGGCCATCTCCTTATTCTTCGAGAGGAAGTCGCACGAAAGCCATCTGCGACAGAACTCGCCATGCGTGATTTCCTTGAGCGTGTCAAGGGCATATCTGGCGTGGAAGTAAGGCTTTATGGCGGCAAAACGCTTGCTGAGCAAACAATTGTGGTCGAGGTTCCTTCTATTATGGGACAAGAAGCCACCGACGTTATACTCCTCAAAGGAGATATGTATGCGAAGTACCCCGGATCAAGCATTCGAGTAGATATAACGGAGTCCGTTGACATCAAAAGTTACGATGAAGATACCGTTAGTGTGAAACGGTAAGATAGCACTTCTATGCCGGACACTGAGGCTAGGCGTGAATTTTCAAAAGAACATATTCAGGAAGCAAAAGATAACTATGATAGGTATCTACGCTTCTTGCATGATCCTAGAGGGCTTGATATAGATTGGGCGCTCGTAGCCCTTTTCTATTGCGCCCTGCATCTTATTCAAGCACATGCGGAAAAGCATGCTCGCAATCTTAGAGTTCCTATTCCCTCTGTCCACACAGATCGCAGTGATGATGACAGAGGCCGTGACAGATATGTGTACGAACAGTGTAATGATATTTACGTCGCATATAATAAGCTGAAGGCTGCTAGTGAAGACGCTAGATATAAGCGCATAAAGAGAAACGTACAGCAGGTAGAAGCCCTTCACGATGAATTCTTCTATCCAATTCTTACTCACTTCAAAATACGTCATATTGATTGGGAAGAAAAACAACAAGAAACTGTTTAGCAAAGTAGGTAACACGAACGACACAGAATGATTCGGTGTCGTTTTTCTTTGGGAAATTTCTCCCAGGATTTCCGGTTAGCGAGCGGACATTTGAGTATATAAGTAGAAAAACACAGATACTCAGAGGCAGACCGATGCAGACCGAAATCAACGTTCCGACCACCTTACAGCAAGCAATCATATACTTCTCTGACCCGGATATTGCTCTTGAGTTCATGGTAGACCTGTGCTTTCCAAATGGCCCCTTTTGCCGGAAATGCGGTTGCCTTGAGCCTACCTTCCTAAAGGCTCGGCGTATCTGGCAGTGTAAGGGCTGTAAAAAGCAATTCAGCGTCAAGACCGGAACGATTTTCGAGGATAGCCCAATAGGGCTTGACAAGTGGATTTGTACGGTGTGGATGCTTGCTAATTCCAAGAATGGCGTCTCTTCTTGCGAGGTTGCCCGTTCTATAGGTGTCACGCAGAAGACGGCATGGTTCATGCTCCATCGGATACGCCGCGCTATGGAAGCGGGCAGTTTCGAGAAGTTAGACGGTCAAGTGGAGTGTGATGAGACCTACATCGGCGGCAAGGCTCGCAATATGCACGGTGACAAGCGGCGGGAACAGAGGGGGCGGGGTTTTCCCAAGACTACCGTTTTCGGTCTTCGCCAGCGCAACGGGGAAGTCAGAACGATGGTCGTTCCCGATGCCACTAAGGAGACGTTGCAGGAGAAGATAGAGGAGCATATCGAGGAAGGCGCGGAAGTCTTCACCGATACCGCACGGGCGTACAATGGGCTATCTGACCGCTACGCGCACCGAACCGTAGATCATGGAAGCGGGGAATACGTCAAGGAATATGACGGCGGGAAAGCCCATATCAACGCTATGGAAGGGTATTGGAGCCTGCTGGATAGATGCTATCATGGAACCTACGTAATCATGTCGCCGCAACATCAAGAGCGGTATCTAGCGGAAGAAGACTTCCGGTATAATACTCGCAAGCAGAAGGACGGGGAGCGGTTCCTATCTGCCATGTACGGCATCATCGGACGCCGCCTGACATACGAGGAATTGACGACGAGTCACCTTCTGTTCCTCAATAGGGGCGAAGTCGCTCCCACTGTGTCAAGTATATAAATGCCAGAATTAGGCATTGAACGTTACCATGGTACGATGGAGGCGTTTTTCCTGCTTCCTGGTGGGCCTGCTCCTGCTAACAGGTTGCGTATCTAAGGCCAGGAGTCAGGCGGCGCCGACCACTCTGACAGCGGCGGCACAGGCGACCGAGCTGCCCTTCGGCCCCTGGGGGCCGTTCTCTCAGACGCATGTCGGGCCGAGTTGTCTCGTCAGCCGTCTGCCGCAGAAGCTC
The DNA here is from genome assembly GCA_035653075.1 of Chthonomonadaceae bacterium. GTDB lineage: Bacteria > Armatimonadota > Chthonomonadetes > Chthonomonadales > Chthonomonadaceae > DASRCN01. The sequence goes on from DASRCN010000037.1 coordinate 6,766, forward strand.
TTCTCCTTTCCTATCGTCGTGGGCCAGGAGCGTGACGAGGTCCTGCTGCGAATGGAGCAGACCCCGGAGGGCAGAACGCACCTCCGGACGGAGCGCGTCGTGCTGGAGCGCCGGGCAATAGGGCTCGCGCCGATTCAGGCCGCCGGTGACGACCGGCCGCCTGCCGCCGAGGCCGGGGAAAACCGCCGCGCGCAAATCGTGGAAGCCGACGCAAGCGGCCTGCTCTGGGGCGCCCGGCTGCGGTTCGCGCCCGCCGCCGTCGCGCAGGAACTCGCCCCTCGCTACGATGACTCCGGCAAGCCAGTTCCCCCGCAAGACTGGGGGGTCGGGGAGGCGACGGTCGAATATTTCCCGGCCTATGCCGATCCGGCTGCCGATGGCCTGCTCGTGCGCATAACCCTCACCAACCGCTCCGAATCGCCGCAAAACTGGTTTGTAGACCTGCTCGGCGGCATCGAAGTCACCGGCCCCGACTTCGCGGTGCAGGACCTGACGGTCTCGCCGCAAGAAGAGGGCACGGCCCTCCTCCAACATGCCGCCAACGCGCCGGTCTTCGCGCTTGCTGCCGGCACAGCGCCGGTTCCTCCACGCAGCTACCGAGTCTCCGATGACTACTTCCTGCCGGCAGACGATGTCACCCGACGGGATGAGATCGGTACCGCTTTGCCGCCCGGCCTGCCGGCTTCTGCCGCCGAACCCGCCATTCCGGTCGAGACGAAGCGTGGCCGGAAACGAAAAGAGAAAACGCGTTCCGAGGAAACGCCGCCCAATGCCGGAGCGCCGCAAACGGGAGGCTGGGGGCTGGTCCGGCTCGACGGCATCGCGGTCGCGCCGGGGCAGACGGTGACCATCTTCCTGTGCGTGGGGGAGGGCAAGGACGAAGCAGCGGCGCGGGATTCGGCGCGCATTCTCCTGCCCCTCGCGGGTGACGTGCCTGCCGGGGATACGCCGCGCGAGGGCGCCTACTCCAAAGCGCTTGCCCAGGATCGGGCTGCCCGTTTCGCCAGTGGCAGCGAGGCGCTGGACCGGCTGGCGGCGCAGTCCCTGGCGAATGCGCCTCTGTTCGATTATCGGCGCGTCGGCGTACCGACCCGGCAGGATCGGCCCGGCCGGCCCGGCGGCGTCTTCACGCCGGCGGAAGGCGGTTTCATGGCGCTCGGATGGGCTTTCTTCCGGCCCGACTTCGCCGCCGCGCAGCTCAACGCCACTTTTCTCACCCTGGGCAAGTCCGATCCGCCGATCGTGAATCCTATCGCTGTACCTCCGACCAACCTGTTCGCGCTCTGGGAGCTTTATCAGCGCACGCACGACCGCGAGATGCTGGCGCTCTTCTATCCGTTTGCCCGCCACCGCTACCAGGAGCTGCTGGCGGCCGGGCGGCAGAAAGGGCAGGATGGGCTGTATGCCTGGCCCGTCGCCTCAGATAATCTGCACTATATCAGCGCGCCGGTCAGCACGCCTGCGGAATCCGGTAAACTCCTCTTTGCGCCGGACTATGCCGCCTATATCATCCGCTCGGCGCGCACCCTGGAGAGAATGGCCGAGGATTTGCACCAGCCGCCTTCCGAGATCGCTAGCTACACGCAGGACCGGGAAACCGCCATCAAGGCGCTGAACGCGAATCTCTGGGACCCGGCGCGCAGCCTTTATGGCTTCCAGCCAGTTTCCGGTGGTACGGAGGAGGCATCCGGCTCGCTGGCCGAGCTGCTGCCCCTGATTGCCGGCGCGGACGCAATTCCTGCGGATCGTCGTGCCGCCCTGCTCAAGGCGCTGGCAGACCCGAACACATTCTGGAGCAAGGCGGGCCTCCGAAGCGTCTCGAAATCGGCTGCCGTCTATCACGCAGACGCGGCGGAACAGGGCGCGGTCCATATCGGACCCAACTGGCTCCTCTGGAAAGCGCTGCTCGACTTGGGAGAAACCGACACCGCGCGCAAGCTTGCCGAAGCGGTCGTAGGCGCCTATTCCGCCGCACAGGCGGCTTCCGGCGCCTGCCCGGAATGGCTCAATGGCGATACGGGCGCGCCGGGTGGGGCGCCCGATTATTCGGGAGATGCCTGCGCCGCGATCCCACTCTATGCGGCCTATCACATCCTGGGCACGATCTCCACCGGCTGGGACATCGACCTTCTGGATAGCCGCTACGACAAAATGGCGGACACGCTGCATCTGGTCTTCAGCGCGCAAAACGCGCAGACCCCCGGCGCGCTCCTCTGCGTCCTGGGCAAGCCAGATGGCAAGTACACGCTCTCTGGCGCGCTGCAGGGAACCGTTACCGCCGATCCAAACGGCGTGTTGACTCTGGCAGCGCCTCACGATACCACGACCCAGAGTTTGGACATCACACCGGTCGGGAAGTAATGGGTAAATGAGTAAAGGGGTAAATGGTTTCGGGCGCATTCTATCTTCCCTGCGCTTGCCGGGAGCTGCGTTCGCGCTGGCCCTCTTGCTGGCCGGCTGCGCCCGTCCGCCTCTGCCGGGCACGGATGAAGTTCCTGCCGGCCTGCCCACACATTCGGGCATCTATGCTGATGTTGGCCCCCGCTGGTCCCACGATGGCCGGCATATCGCCTTTCTGCGCGTCCGGCCGGACCGCACGCTGCAGTTGTTTTTGGCGGATGCGGGCCTGAGCCGTCCGCTGGCCCTGCTGGAACCCGATCTGGTCGAGCCGGACCGCGGCTACAGTCCGGGACGAGAACGCTATACCAGTCCCGACACCCTCGCCTGGTCGCCGCACGACCGGCAGATCGCCTTCGAGCGCGCCGAAGAATTCACGTTCGATAACGGCGATCATCTATTCGGGACAGGTTTGTGGTCGCTGGACCTGCCATCCGGGCGGGTCTTTCCCTTGGCACTCCACCCCAAAGACTATTTCGAGCCGTTCTACTACTATCGCGCCCCACACTGGTCGCCAGACGGCCGCTATCTGGCATTCCTGGGAGAGGGGATTCACGGAGAACGCTGCCTTCTCATTCATCCACTGGCCGGGCAAAAGCCGCAGGAAGTCACCGCCCATTTCGATAACTATGAGGAGAGCGACTGGCCGGCCTGGGAGCCGCCGGCCGTCGGGGGACCGGAATCGCTCGTCTATCGGCAGACCATCCGGCGCACGCCGGCTGTCCCTTCTACCGAGACGTTGCGGCGCATCTGTCCTGGCAGCGCGGACGGAACGGCGACCGGGGAGATCCTTCGGGTCACGGCACAGGATTATGCCCGCCAACTGCCGGCGCAAGAAACATCCCAGACGGTCGTGCCGCGCGTCGGCCATCTCGCCTGGTCGCCGAATGGGCGATGGCTTGCCTTTACCCTGACGCCGGACGGCAACAACTTCGGTCGCTACGAGCTTTGGATCGTCAATAACGCGGGACAGGGCGCGCGGCGAGTCAGCCCGCGAGATAGGCGCGGCTACTTCGCTCCCGTCTGGCTCGACAGCGGGCATCTGGGGGCGCTCTCGCCGCAGGGTGGGCGCTTCGACGTGGTCTCGGTGGACATCGCCGCCCGGACCGCGCGTGTCCTCGGCGTTCTGCCGACTGCGGACTGCGACTGGTCTCCCGATCGCACCCGTATCGTCTACGCGCTGCCGTTCGCCGATTCACCACCCGATTCGCGCACTGCCACGACGCTGCGGATTCTGGCCCTTACCCCCTGACCCTCTCTCCCACACTGTGAGTGAGGGGGGAGATTGGGGTTAGAGCGCAATAGCCGGGTCATCCCCTTCCCTGTGAGCGGAGTGATCGAAGTAGGGCAGGCAGGGCCGCTAGGCCCGTAGTGAAGTGAGGGGTCAGGTAAAACCTTGCTGCTAACACGTCGAAATATACTGTGTGCTCTCCTGGTAGGTCTGCTGGGATGCAGTCCGCATGCGCCTCTCCTGCTGAATCATCCGGCCGCAAAGGCGCAGGAAGCCAGTACCGGCGTCACGTATGAGCTGACGCCGCTGCCGCAGCGATCTTCGCGCGAGATGCTGGTGGCAATGCATATTCCCGTTGAAGACCCCTCGACGCCGATCAGCCTGCAGATGCCGGTCTGGGCGCCCGGCGATTATCACGTCCAGAACTTTGCGCTTTATGTGCGTAATCTGCGCGCGGTCGAAGAGGACGGCGGCGAGAGCGTCCATACGCTCGCTGTGAGCCATCCGGACCAGAACACCTGGAAGATCACGCCGGGGACCGCGCATAAGATTCTGGTCACCTACGCGCTGCCGGAGGAGCCGCCCGGCCTCTTCAGCCAGAACGCGCAGGTGCTTCCCGATCAGGCATTCGTGAACGGCCCGGCAGCCTATATGTATATCGTCGGGCACAAGGATGTGCCCGCGACCCTGATCGCCCATGTTCCGGTGGGCTGGGATGTGGTGGTGGCGCTGCCGCACGCGCACGACTTCCCGCCCGAAACGCCGGCCTACACCGCGCCCGACTACGACACGCTGGCCGACTCGCCGGTGGTCATGATGGCGAACAACGCTGTGGTGACGCGGGAATTCAAGCTGAAGGGCGTCACGCATCTCATCGTCCTCTTTGGGCAGCCGGACCGTGTGTCCGATCCCGATGCCTACGTGCCCGTTCTGCAGAAGATCGCGCAGGCGGAGAACACCATTATGGGCGTCACGCCCTATGCGCGCTACGACTTCCTGTTCGACATCGGCGGGGTAGGGGGCGGACTGGAGCATCTCAACTGCTGCCGCATCGGGTTTCCGGGCCAGCCAGCCTATCTAGGAGCCTTGGCCGCACACGAGTTCTTCCATCTGTGGAACGTCAAGCGGATCCGCCCGCGCGTCCTCGGACCGTTTGACTACATTCACCCCCCGCATACGCGCAATCTCTGGTTCTGTGAGGGGGTCACCGAGTACTACGCGCATATTGCCCTGCGCCGCAGCGGGCAGACGACCCTGGAAGAGTTCCTGAACCACTGGCGGCGGGCTATCGAGGGACTGCAGAGCAACCCGGCGCGCCTGAAGGTGACGGCGGACGAGTCGAGCCTGCGCGTCTGGGAGGCGGACAATAGCGAGGGCTACGGCGGCCTCTCCTACTACCAGAAAGGCGAGCTGATCGGCCTCTGCATGGATCTGGCGATCCGGCACGCCACCAACAATCGCAGCTCGCTGGATACCATGATGCGCCTCTTGATGGAACGCTACGGGCTGCCCAAGCCCGGCTACGGCGAAGACGATCTGCGCGCCGTGTTCAGCGAGGTCGCCGGCAAAGACCTCTCTGCGCTCTACGACCTCATGGCGCGCTCTACCGAAGAGATGCCCTTCAAAGAGTGCCTGGGCTACGCCGGCCTGGATACCGATCTGAACCCGCTTCCCGACGCCTCTCCAGAGCAGATCGCCCTGCGCAAAAGCTGGATGGCCGGCCCACCGTAGTGGGCGTTGGGCGTGTCGCTCCTTCGGAGCGGGCGTTAGGCGTTGGGGATTTCTATTCCCAAGTTTCGCCTCTCTCCAGCAACCGGGTCAGGTAAGAGAGCTTAGGAGTTGGAGGCTTTTCCCAACGCCCAACGCCTAACGCCAAACGCCCAAATGAAGGAGAAGACCATGACCGCTATGGGAACCGAGACGCTGGCCCTGGACGGCGGCACGCCCGTCCGGGACATCGAAAAGAACCCCTGGCCGCGTTGGCCGATCTACGACCAGACAGAGGAGCAGGCGCTGCTGGAAGTCCTGCACGGCGGGGAGTGGTGGTACGTAGGCGGGAACGAGGGCAAGACCTTCGAGCACGAGTTCGCCGCGTTCCAGGACGCCCGGTTCGGCGTGGCCTGCACCAACGGCTCGGCGGCGCTGGAAATCGCGCTGCGGGCGTTAGGCATCGGCTGCGGCGCTGAGGTGATCGTGCCGGCCTACACTTTTGTCGCCACGGCGACCTCGGTCCTCTCCGTCAGCGCCATGCCGGTCTTCGCGGACATCGAGCCGGATACGCTCAACCTTGATCCTAAGAGCGTCGAATCGGCCATCACGCCCCGCACGCGCGCCATTATTCCGGTCCACATGGCCGGGAGGCCCGCCGACATGGACAGCCTCCTGGAGGTCGCGCGCCGGCATAATCTCTTCGTCGTCGAGGATGCCGCGCAGGCGCACGCCGCCGCCTGGAAGGGAACGAAAGTCGGTGCGCTCGGTGATCTGGGCACCTTCAGCTTCCAGGCCAGCAAGAACCTGAATGGCGGCGAAGGCGGCATGATCGTCAGCAACAACGAGACCTATGCAGATGCGGCCTGGTCCGTTATGAACGTGGGTCGCAGCCGGGGCGGCGGCTGGTACGAGCATCATGTCCTCGGCAGCAACTTCCGCATGACCGAGTTCCAGGCGACCATCCTCCGCTGCCAGCTCCAGCGCCTGCCGGAGCAGCACGCCCGGCGCAACGAGAACGCGGCCTATCTGCGCGGCCTGCTCGCCCAGGTCCCCGGCATCCGCCTGCCCGCCGGCGATCCGCGCATCACGTCCCACGCCTACCACCTCTTCACCTTCCGCTACGATCCGCAGGCTTTCGGCGGCAAGGACTATGCGACCTTCATTAAAGCTCTGACAGCAGAAGGCATTCCCTGCTCCTCCGGCTATACGCCGCTTTATAAAGAGAAGCTGTTCGCCCGCGTCGCTGCGCGGGAAGGCGCCTGGTGCCAGGCAGGCCGCCGCATCGACTATCCGAACCTCTCCCTGCCTGTCACCGAGCAGGTCTGCCGGGACACCGTCTGGATCTACCAGACCCTCCTGCTTGCTACCCAGGCCGACATGGACGACATCGCCACCGCCATCGCCAAAATCCAGCGCGCCTGGGCGTAGCCGTCTATTTGAGAGGCTTTCCTATGCGGTTTCGGTTTGCAGCATGGATAATCTTAGGGCTGATTGCGGTCATTGCCGCCGCTGCTGTTATCATCCATCGTCATAACGAGCAGGTAGCGGAGGAGCGATTACGTGCCGCCTTTCCCGGCGATTCAAAAGCTATTCTGGACCACGCTTCACAGGTAGAGTTGTACTCCCTTTGTCCCATGATCGATCCCTGCATGGATACAATCGCTATGACCGGCAAGAGCAAGGGCAAATTTCATGATGTCGAGGTGTTGGGTAAGACGGTGGTTACGGGGAATCGCAAGGCTGCACTGTTGTCGGCGCTATATCACGGCATTGCCTATAACGATCATAACAACGCGGCCTGCTTCAATCCCAGACATGCCATTCACTGCGTGCAGGGAAAGCAGACAATCGACGTGGTCATCTGCTTCCAGTGTGAGAATGTCGATACCTACGTCAACGGGCAGCTTGCCTCCCACGACGCGATTATTTCTAAGGATTCAAAGGGAATATTCAACCAGGTCTTAAAGGAGGCGGGTATTCCCTTTTCAATGCCCTAGCTTTTGTACTGTTGCCGCTCAAAACGGGCAAAGGTCTTCATCTGAGGTATGTTCTGGAGCATCAAACTCCGCTTGCAGGTCGTCAGGTAGCGTATCCTCAGGATCGTGGCCATATCTCTCCGCAATAATACCACGGGAGAGAAGGTTATCTTCTGGGCGAATGCCAAGTGCCCGTGTCATGGCTTGCACCTTCTCCGGTGTCGCCGTTGGGTCAGGAACAAAACCTATCTGAGCATTCTGTTCGGCAACGATCTTCTGGATCTCTTCCTTATCTATAAAGAGGGCACGCACATTTCGTTTAGACGCGTCTGCCATGTTTGATTCCCCCAGTTTGACAAGGCTATTCCATGCTGGTTTGCGGGCGATTAAAACCGTAGCAACAAAGGCACAAAGTCGCCCTTCGGCGACTGCAACCGTAGGCTTATCTCTTGCTTCTGAGCCAGAGCGGGCTGGCAGGTAGAGGTAAACCTGCAGCGGCAGTCCGCATAGGCGGACTTTGTGCCTTTGTTGCTGTGACTTCAGTCGCCCGACTTAGACTTTGACTGGATACCTTTCTTGTCGTTGAACGTCTAGTAAAGAACATATCTCTGCGTATACGCGGTTGCATATCTTCATTCTTGGCTTCGACCGGCATCAAGACGGCAATTTTGATACATTATGACATGCGAACGCATTTAACCGCTTGTTTAACCTCCTGTTCAGAATCTAGCGAATAGATTGTGTGCCCTCGCTTATCGCCATGCACTTCGATCCTTAAATTAGGGGTTAAGATGGTAAGCAGCTGCTCAAGCTCAAGATCCCGTTGGGCGTCTTGCAATGTTGGATATTCTTGGTTGATCGGCGGCTGTGGTTCGGGCTGAACAGAATCCGTCAGTTCCCATCTTGTTATTCGAAACATATGTGATGCTCCTAATCTATGCCCCTTAGTAATCGACCAGCGATTTGTTAGAGTACCTTTTTAAGATAGCGGCCGGTGTGGCTGGCGTCGTTCTGAGCGATCTGCTCTGGGGTGCCTTCGGCGATGATGCGCCCGCCCGCGTCGCCGCCTTCAGGGCCGAGATCGAGGATCCAGTCGGCAGTCTTGATGACGTCCAGGTTGTGCTCGATCACCAGGACCGTGTTGCCGGTGTTGACCAGGCGATTGAGGACCCCGATCAGCTTCTCCACGTCCGCGAAGTGCAGGCCGGTCGTCGGCTCGTCCAGAATGTAGATGGTGCGGCCCGTGCTGCGCTTGGCCAGCTCCGCCGCCAGCTTTACCCGCTGCGCCTCGCCGCCGGAGAGCGTCGTCGCCGGCTGGCCGAGGCGGATGTAGTCCAGGCCCACGTCGTGCAGCGTCTGGAACTTGCGCGCGATGTTGGGCATGGCGGAGAAGAACTCGCACGCCTCACTTACGGTCATGTCCAGCACGTCCGCGATGGACTTGCCCTTGTATTTGACCTCCAGTGTCTCCCGGTTGTAGCGCTTGCCCTTGCAGACTTCGCACGGCACGTAGACATCGGGCAGGAAGTGCATCTCGATCTTAATGATCCCGTCGCCTTTGCACGCCTCGCAGCGCCCGCCCTTCACGTTGAACGAGAACCGGCCCGGCTGGTAACCGCGCATCCGGGCGTCCTGCGTGCGGGCGAACAGGTCGCGGATCAGGTCGAAGACGCCCGTATAGGTGGCCGGGTTCGAGCGCGGCGTGCGCCCGATGGGCGACTGGTCGATGTCGATGACCTTGTCGATATACTCCAGACCCTTGATCTCTTCCACCGGACCCCAGACCGCATGTGAGCCGTACAGATGATGCATCAGGAGCGGGAACAGCGTCTCCTGGATCAGCGTGGATTTGCCCGACCCGGACACGCCCGTCACCGTCACGAACAGGCCGAGCGGAATGTGGGCGGTCACGTTCTTGAGGTTGTGCGCCCGCGCGCCGATCACCTCGATGGCCTTGCCGTTCGGCTGGCGGCGAACCTGCGGCACCTCGATCTTGAGCTTGCCGCTCAGGTACTGCCCCGTGATGCTCTCCGGGACCGCCTTGACCTGCTCCACCGTGCCCTGCGCCACGATATAGCCGCCGTGCTCGCCCGCGCCCGGCCCGATGTCGATGAGCCAGTCGGCGGACTCCATCGTCTCTTCGTCGTGCTCGACCACCAGGATCGTGTTGCCCAGGTCGCGCAGGTTTTCCAGAGTGTGGATCAGCTTCGTGTTGTCGCGCTGGTGCAGGCCGATGCTCGGCTCGTCCAGGATGTAGAGCACCCCCATCAGGCCGGAGCCGATCTGGGTCGCCAGGCGGATACGCTGCGCCTCGCCGCCCGCCAGCGTCGCCGCCGCGCGGTCGAGGGTCAGGTAGTTCAAGCCGACATTCAATAGAAAACCGATACGCGTCCGAATCTCCTTGAGGATTTGACGCGCGATGATCTGCTCGCGCTCGGTCAGCCGCAGGTTCTCGAAGAAGCCGGCGATGCGGTCCAGGGAGAGCGCGCATAGATCGGAGATGTTCGTGCCGCCGACCGTCACCGCCAGCGCCTCCGGCTTGAGCCGCTTGCCGTCGCAGACCGGGCAGGGCCGCGCGCTCTGGTACTGCTGCAGCTCTTCCTTGATGTAGTCGCTGCTGGTCTCGTGCAGCCGCCGGTCCAGCATCGTGATGATGCCGGGGTACTCCGTATCGAAGTGGCGGGTGCGGCCCCACTTATTGCGAAACTGCACGGTCACGTTGCCATGAACCCCATAGATAAGCGCGTCGAGCTGCTTCTCGCTCAAATCTCGGATCGGCGTGTCCATCGTGAAGCCGAGCTTGCGCGCCACGCCCTCGAACAGTCCGCGCATGTAGTCGTGCAGTTGGTGCGTGCCGGTCTTGGGCACGAACGGCTTGAGGGCGCCCCGGTTGATGCTCAGGCTCCGGTTCGGGATGATGAGGTTTGGATCGAATTCCGTCTTAAAGCCCAGACCGTGACATTCCGGGCAGGCGCCGTAGGGCGAGTTGAAGGAGAACAGGCGCGGCTCGATCTCCTCGAAGTTGAAGTCGCCTTCGGAGGTCGTATAGTTCTCGCTGAAGTGCAGCTCCTGCGCGGGCCGGTCGCCGCTTGCCAGCACGTCCACGACCGCAATTCCTTTGGCGCGCTTGAGCGCCTGCTCCAGCGAATCGGCCAGCCGAGAGCGAAGCCCTTCCTTGATGACCAGGCGGTCCACGACGATCTCGATGGTGTGCTGCTTGTAGCGCTCCAGCGTCGGGATCTCCTCGCTCAGGTCCACCATCTCGCCATCCACGCGGGCGCGCACGAAGCCCTCGCGCAGGATCTCCTCCATCTCCTTGCGGTATTCGCCTTTGCGGCCCCGCACGATCGGGGAGAGAATCTGCACGCGCGTGCCTTCCGGCAGGGCCAGCACACGGTCCACCATCTCCTCGATAGTCTGCTTGGTCAGCGGCAGGCCGGTCTTGGGATCGTGCGGCACGCCGATGCGCGCGTAGAGGAGGCGCAGGTAGTCGTAAATCTCCGTGACCGTGCCGACCGTCGAGCGCGGGTTGCGGCTGGTGGACTTCTGGTCGATAGAGACGGCCGGGCTGAGGCCGTCGATCTGGTCGACGTCCGGCTTGTCGTGCTGGCCGAGGAACTGGCGCGCGTAGGCGGAGAGGCTTTCGACGTAGCGGCGCTGGCCCTCCGCGTAGAGGGTGTCGAAGGCCAGCGAAGACTTCCCGGAGCCGCTCAAGCCCGTGATGACCACCAGCTTATCGCGCGGAATGTCCAGGTCGATATTCTTGAGGTTGTTCTGGCGGGCGCCCCGGATGCGGATGACGTTACGCGAAGGCAGCCCACCTTCAGCCGTGGCGAGCGATTCGGAGATCGCCTGCAGCCGCGCCTCCTCCTGCGCCGCCATTGCAACGGCTTCCTCCTGAGCGTCCCGCTTGCCGTTCCTGTTGACTTTGACCTGTCGGGGAGATGTCTTCGCCTGTGTCATGATCCGCGTCCGTCTTCCTCTCTACTACCGCTCATCTTCCTGGTTGCCGGGCCATGAATTACCCGCCTGCGGGCTCTATCGAACCTTCGGGCTGTCCTTCGGCCCACAGGTCCCTGTCGAACCTTCAGGTTGCCCTGCGGGCGGAAAACTAGCCTGAACTACCGTACAAGATTCTATCATACTCGCACGCTGGAAACTAGTAGACTCACCGCCGAGACCGTCTATTTTTACGACTATTTTGCCGCCGGAATCACCAGGGCGGAGGCGCGTTGGGAAAGGTAGGTCTTGGCAACGCGAAGGACATCATCGCGGGTGACGGAAGCGAGACGATGAGGCAGATCGGCATCGAAGGCGTACCCGGCTCCCATGACCTCGTACCAGCCGAGGAGGAAGGCGCGGTCGCGGGCACGCTCGTGACGCAGGGCGTCCCGCCCGATAGCCATATTGCGCGCCCGGACGAGCTCGGCGTCGGTCAGCGGATCGGAGATCAGCGTGTCCATCTGCGCGGTAAGGAGCTTGAGCGCGGCGGGCGGCGCGGGCGCGGAGGCGGCGCGGCCTGGATCCCACTGCAGGTAGGCGATCAGCGGCTCGCCTAGGTTCGCCCGAAAGGACGCGCCTACCTCGTAGCCGATGCCGAGTGTATCACGCACGCGGCGGAACAGACGCGAGGCGTGGCCGCTGCCCAGGGCGGCATGCAGGACCAGAAAAGCCGGGTAGTCGGGATCGGTCACGGCCGGGGTGGAGGTGGCGACGAGGGCATAGGCCGCGCCGCCGGGCGTGGAATATTGCTGCGGGGACCCGCCCAGAGAGGGTTGGGGCGGATCGGCGGGTGCCAATGGGCGCGGCGGCTGGCGGTCGTAGTCGAAAAGCAGGTTATCGAAGTCGCTCTGCACCAGCGGCGCGTTGAACCGGCCTCCGACGGCAATGACCGTGCGGGCAGGAAGGTAATGCGCTTGAAAGTAGGCCTGGGCCTGCTGCTGGGTGACGTGCTGATACAGGAATGGGTCTGGCGCCTCCGGGACGCCGCGCACCCGCGCACTGAGGGCGTCATAAGCGGCGCTGAAAAGGTCCTGGGGGTGCTGTTGTCTTTCCTTAAGAAGGTCCTTACGCGCCCGCTCCAGCGCCTCCGGCTCGAAGTCCGCATTCTTGAGGGATTCGCAGAGCAAATAGATCGCCTCACGCACCTGCCTGGGCACCGTGACGCAGGTTATGGCGATCGTGTCGGGAGTCTGCCGAATCTCCAGGCCGCCGCCGACCTGCCCGATGGAGTCCATCACGGCATCGTAGGATCGGTTCAGGCTGCCGAAGAAGAGAGCGTGTGCGACCACCTCCCCGATGGCTTCCTCCTGGGGCGTGCGGTCCGGCTCGACGCGGCGCACGAAGACACAGAGGGCGACAACGTCGGCGTCAGGCTCCGGGTTGAGGATCAGCCGAACGCCATCGGTCAGCGTGACCCTCTGCGGGCCGTGCGCCTGCGTCTGCGCTCCGTGGGCCGCCAGGCTCATCAGCAAGAAGAGTACGCACAGGATCTCACAGGAGGCAAGGAAGAACGCTCTTTCCTTTTCCCTTTTCCCTTTTCCCTTTTCCCGTCTCATGGAGCAGTTTCCGAATTGGGGACCATGCGGATCGTGAGGCGGCGGTCCGGGTCGAGATAGCGCGCAATGAACCTCTGAACATCGGCGGCGGTCATCTGCAGGATGCGCGCTTCCCAGCTTTCCGGGCTGTCCCCGCCGACCACGTCCGCATATCCGACAGCGCGCGCCAGTCCGGCATCCGTCTCCTGCTCGTAGCGCGCTTCGCCCAGCACCCGCTGCTTCGCGGCGTTCAGCTCGTCGGTCAAGAAGGGGGACGTGCGCAGGCTGCGAACCGCTCCGAGCAGGGCTTCTTCGAGTGCGGAAAGGTCTGTCGGAGCGGCGGAGCGCCGGCCAGTGCGGAGGGAATCTGGCGGAGGCAGAGTCGCCGTCACGATAAACAGGCTGGCATCCTGACGCGGCGTATAGCGTACGGAGGCATTCGTGCCTGCCAGCGCTCCGCCGCTCAGACGGCCGCCATGCTCGCCATCAAGCAGCGCCGCCGCGATCTGCGCGGCGCAGGCCATGTCTTTCTCACCGGCAGCGGGAGCGAGGAAGGCGATGCCGATGCGGCCCGTCCCGGT
>DASRCN010000038.1:0-29897 GCA_035653075.1 Chthonomonadaceae bacterium
GAATCCGGCTAAAAAGACCGCGGCCAGGAGGGCGGCGCGCGTGACGGAAGGCCGCCCGCCGGCCATTGTCGCATAGAGCGCCAGGGCCGCCAGCAACAGCAGGATGCGGGACCGCATGGGGACACGCAACAGCCGCAGCAGCAGGGCGAGCAGCCCGGCGACCAGCCCTACGTGCAGTCCCGCCGTCGCGAGGATGTGCGTGGTCCCTGTCCGCTCGAAATCGTCCTGGAGGGTGGGCGGCAAGTCCTCCCGCGCGCCCAGCAGGATCCCGCTCAGCGCTGCGGCCCGCTCCGGCGGAAGCATTCCGGCGATACGGTCTAATATGCCCTGGCGCAAAAAGGAGGCCAGGCGATCCCACGGATTCCCGCCGGTCCTGCCGGAAGAGAGGAGCCGCCAATCCTCGGCGCGGCGAGCCGTAAGGATCGCGTAGACGTTGCGACGCGCCAGATACGCGCGGTCATCGAACCCGCCCGGATTGCGCGGCCCGCTCGGCGTCTCCAGCCGTCCATGCACGGTCAGCATATCGCCGGCAAGCGGGACTTGCGGCACGGTCTCCGTATGCGAATCGCTTTTCGGGAGCAGGGCGCGGATTTCGACGCTGCCGGTCGCGGGAATCACGCGGTCGTCCGCATCGTCTGTTACCTGCCGCACCACCAGCACGCAGCTTGCCATATCCGGCAGAGAGGGATGCGGCTCCTCCAGAACCTTCGGGTCTGAGGTCACGATACCGGTCACCGTGACCGTACCCGGAGCCAGGTGAGAGATGTCGTTGGCGGGAACAAAGGTGGCGGATTGATAGCGTGCCGCGCCCAACAGCCCAAAGGCGACGACCACGGCGGCGCCGGCCCAGAACCGGCGCCGCGTGACCCAAAAGAGGCCCAGCAGAAGCAGGCAGAGCGGCAGGCTTGCCACGACCAGCAGCCGGGCGAACGCCATCGCCAGGATGCCCGCCGAAAATGCCAGGATCAACACCACGAGAGGCCGGTTCGTCATCGCCTTACCGCTTAAATCACGGACGTTCGGGTCCTTGCGATGGGCCTGTCTGGCGAGCCGAATCTGTGGACGTGGCGGCTGACTCTGCTGGTGCTATAGCCGCGCGATAAGGCGCGAACTCCTCCCAAATGCGGGCCTGCAGCTTTGGGTCGATAGGGACGGTCATCCAGTGATCGAGGTCGAAGGCTTTGTGGACTCTCAAGGTCAACGTCTCGCCAGGCGCAAATGCCGCCGGGTCGTAGAGATAGTAGCCGGCATAGCTTTTGTCCTTCATATAGGCTACCCAGTCTGCATGTACTATCGTGAAAGAAAGACGATTGCGTCTGACGGGCTCAATCACCTGCGTACCGCGCAGCAGTTGCATGTCCCAGAAGTCGTCCCGAAACTCCATATGCTGTGGAAGGTTCACGTTGACAAGCGCTCGCATCCATAGGCTGCTGGATTTTTCGCGGGGAACCGGATCGACCCAGATACGAACCACGGCGTCATTAGCGCCGACATACCGATCATAAAATCTTCTGGGTTCGGATACCTCATCTGGCGGGGCTCCAGAGCGGCTGCGCTTTTTAGCCCGACGCTGGAGGTCTTCGGTCAATTTCCGTTGCGCCTCTGCGCGTTCATAAGCGTCTTCGAAGGGCGTGGATATGGTCGTCAAGAAGTTGTGAGGCGCTTTGATTTCTTCGGGTAGCCGCTTGGTCTTTGCTGCCTCATCCATTACTGAGTCGGGAATAGGAGGGGGCATATCCGGCAGATTCGTGGCAGGCGGCAGCTTGGACGAGTCGAACTCCTTGCGCGCCTTCTCCAGTATGGGAAGTGCCTTGTCTATGGAGACAATACCGGAGATGCCAGGGCCGTTGGATGTAACTTGATTGATGAAAGTGGTGATTCCAATGGCTTCCCCCTTCTCATCGAGCAGCGGTCCGCCGGAGTTACCAGGATTGATATTGACATCCGAAATGAGAACTCCCGGCTCGACTTTGGAGACGATACCGGACGTAAGGATGGTTTCCTGGTCCAACGGGCTGCCGATAGCGACGACTTTGTTACCTATAGTAGCGATAGGTCCTGAGGCTGGTGAAGCGAGAGGAATGACGGTGAAGTCGCTGTAGGCAGAGGGATTGAAGCAGATAACAGCCACATCGGCGTCTTTATCCTCGGCCACAATGGCCGCTGGGAAGCGCTTTCCCGGTGCGAATCGCACGGCAACAAAGTGGGTTCCGAAGGTTACGTGCTGATTGGTCAGAATCAAGCCGCGACTATCGACGACGAAGCCACTGCCATGTCCCGCATCATTCTCGACAGTGACCACTCCTGTGTGAAATTTACGATAGAGTGCTCCTTCATCCAGGGATTCGGACGGCGTGGACGGGGCCGTTCCACTTATGGTGGCGTCGGAGTCGGTAAGGGTCAGTCTGGTGGGCTTGGTGGCATCGAGGTTGATGCGCTTGCTCCATGTATAAGAGCGCCCATTATAGAGGACAGGATGAACGCTTTCAAGCAGATAGTCGCCGGATGGAAGCGTGGCACTCAGCGTCCCGCTCACATCGGTGCGCAACACCTGCTCTGTATGGCTGCCAAAGTCTGCACGGAGCTTGAAGCGGTGAGCGGCACCGGATGGGGGACGAGATTGTCTACGATGACGATTGTGACGGATAGGTTAGCTGCCTGCTGCATGCTTGGAGCGGCGCTTACGCGCGCCGAAGGGACCTGGATAACAAGCAGTCCGCATAACAGTCCGAAAGCGGGCAGGTACTTCATCGAAATTTACCTCCTTAATCAAGAATGTAATTTTCGATTCGCCGCTTGCCTGCTCACCTCCTTCCAAATTTATATATTTTATGACAACTAACGGCATCATTTTACGCTTTATAGGGATGACATGTATTTATCGGGTCGTCAAAGCTTGCAGCAACAGCCGATTGGCCGGATGCGAGTAGGTCTCCATGAACGCAGGCTCTAACCACAGAGGCGGCAGATGGGGCAGAGGGGAAATTCGGTCTTATGGAGGGTCGCGCAGCGGGGGCAGACTCTCCAGCCGCGCTCCAGCCGCCAGTGGCGCAGGCGCGCTTCGGTGGTCAGGCGGGCGGCGATGGTGCGGCGGGCACGCTCGCCGGGCATGGCCTCCAGTGTCTCCAGACGGGCCTGCAGCTCGGCCTCTTCCGCCGGCTCCAGGACCACCGCCGCCAGCTCTTCTGGCGCGGGCGTGTCCGGTTCCATCTCGGCTTCGGCTTTGGAGACACCGCGGGCGCGGAAGCGAAGATCGGTGATGATGTTGCCGCCCAGCAGCCGATTGAGCTTAGTGAGGATGTCTGCCTTGAGGAAGACGAGCTCCTGCGACCAGACGGAGCTTTTGGTCCGCACGAACAGCACGCCGTCGCGCACGGCCTCCGGCTCGGTGGCTGCCGCCGCCTGCGGACCGACGGCGCGCGGCCACAGGCCGATCGCCATGCTCTCGCGGATGCGAGAGGCGCTTTCCAGGCCGTCGATGGCGCTTTTGAGCGCGTTGGCAACGGTCGTGCTGCCGCTGCGGATGGTGAGCGTGCTGCTACGCGCCGGTCGGTTCCGTGCCGGACTCTTCGGCGGCGCGCTGTTTTCGGCACCGGGAGACGGACGGACGGGGTTCGCCGGCGGGCTCGGCAGATTCGACTTCGCTTTCGCGGTGTCCGTTGCGCTCGGTATGTTCCGGCTCGGCCGGCGCGGAGGCGGGCTGCTGTCGGAGGGTTCGGGTCTTTGCATCGGCATCGGGTGTTACCGTTCCGGCCACCACGCGAAAGGCGGCGGCCTCGGCCAGAATCTCTTTGGGAAACGCGCGCAGATTGGTGCAGGTGATAAAGGTCTGGCAGCGCCGGCGGATCCAGGAGAGCAGGTGGCGGCGGCGCGTATCGTCCAGGTCGCTCATGACGTCGTCGAGCAGCATGACGGGCGGCTCGCCGACGTACTCCTCGATCAGCCGGAACTCGGCCAGCTTCAAGGAGAGGGCTACGGTCCGCTGCTGGCCCTGCGAGCCGTAGATTCGGGCGTCCGCGCCATCGATGAGAAAGACGAGGTCGTCGCGTTGCGGGCCGATCAGCGTGGTGCCTCTGCGCGCCTCTTCCGACGCCACCCGGCGTAAATGCTCGCGGAACGCGGCGGCGATAGCCTCCATGCCACTCAGGGCCGCTGGCGGGGCCTGTACGGCGACGGCTCCGTCCTCCACAGCCTCCGATTCCGCTTCTGCCAGATACCGCTCCTCGCGGGAAGTCTCCCGTACAGCACCCGGTTCTCCGCTGGGCGACGGAACGGCCGGCGGCAGCGGGATGCTGGGCAGATAGCGGATTTCCAGTCCTTCGCGGCCATCGGTCAGCTCGCGGTGGATCTGGTCGGCCAGGGGCGCCAGCCGCTCGATATAGAATCGCCTCTTCTCGAACAGCGGCGACCCGAAGAACACCAACTGCTCGTTCCAGGCGTCCAGGCCGCTTTCGGAGGGCGGGCGGGGCCGATCCCGCAGATCGCGCAGCAGGCGATTGCGCTGCCCCAGGACCCGCTTGTAGTGGCCCAGATCGTAGACGTAGCGCGGACTGATCTGAGAAATCTCGACATTGAGATAGTGCCGCCGGTCGGACGGGTCTCCGGTGACGATCGCCAGGTCGATGGATCCGAAGAAGACAGCGTTGAACTGGCCCAGCAGGTCGATGACGCGAGGCCGCTTGAGGCCGTTGATCCGCACCGTCTTCTTATCGCCCTCGAACACGGACACCTGCAGCTCGACGTCGCCCTCGCGCTCCCGGTCGATCTCGGCGGTCACGCGGGCCTCGTCCGCGTCGCGCAGGATCATCTCCGATTCCCGCCCGGCGCGCAGCGAGCGCGTGGTCGCCAATAGCGAGATCGCCTCCAGGATGTTGCTCTTTCCCTGGGCGTTGGCTCCATAGAGAAGGTTTAAGCCTTCTCCCGGAACGAAGTCCAGATCCCGGTAGTTCCGAAAGCGATTCAGTTGTAGGCGTCGGACTTGCATGCGGACGACCGTCCTCCGGACGGAAAGGCTTTTGGATATTTTGAGTATACCGGGTTTCCGTACAGGCTCCTAGCAGAATCTAAAGAGTCAACCAACGACATATATATGACTCTTTATGGTTATGGTTATATGGTGAATTTGGTGAATAACTATGGGCATAGTAGACAAGCGAATCGTATTTTGCGTGATATAGAATCAAATCGTTGTACGATTCTAGCAGATTCTGCGAATTGTACATAACGCAATTGAGTCTACATCTGTCTCATCTACTATGCCCATAGTTATTCACCAAGCCCTTCCTTTTTGGTGAATAACTATCCCCATCGTTGTGAATCCGGAAGAAAATGAGAGAGATCAGGACGATAGCTCCTTGTTCAGTTGACGGACCATCTCTTCCAGCTCCGGATCGAAGTCCATCAGCGCCCGCAGCTTCTGGCAGGCTTTGATGATGGTCGTGTGGTCGCGACCGCCGAAGGCCAGGCCGACGATGCGGATGTTCTCGCCGGGCAGCAGCTCCCGGCACAGATACATGGCGACGTGCCGCGCCAGGGAGATGTCCTTATGGCGGCTGGGACCCTTGATCTCCTTGACGGTCGTGCCGAACCGCTCGGCGACGGCCTGCACCACATCGTCCACCGTCACCCGCTTGATCCGCACCGGCTTCTCGATGAAGTATTCGCTCAGCACGCCCTGCGCCAGCTCCGCGCTGACCGGCGCGTTCATGATGGAGGAGTAGGCGATCAGCTTCGTCAGCGCCCCCTCCAGCGCCCGGATGTTGGATTGGATGGCGCTGGCGATATACTCCAGTACGTCATCGGCGACGGTGATGTGCTCACGGCGACGGAACTGCTGGAGGATGGCGATGCGGGTCTCCAGATCCGGCGCGCCGATGTCGGCGATCAGCCCGCTCTGGAAGCGGGAGCGCAGGCGCTCGTCCATCGTATTCAGCTCGCGCGGGCTGCGGTCGCTGGCCAGCACGATCTGCTTGCCGGTCTGGTAGAGGGTGTTGAACGTGTGGAAGAACTCCTCCTTGGTATGCTCCTTGCCCGCAATGAACTGCACGTCGTCCACCAGCCACACATCCACTTCCCGGTACTGCCGGCGGAACGCCTCCGTATTGTGCTCGCGCAGCGCGCCGATATAGTGCTGGGCGAAATACTCGCCGGAAATATAGGCCACACGCAGCTCCGGGCGCGTCCGCTGAAGCGCCTGGGCGATGGCCTGCAGCAGATGCGTCTTGCCCAGGCCCGGCCCGCCGTAGAGGAAGAGCGGATTGTAGACCTCGCCGGACTGGGCCGCCACAGCGAGTGCGCCCGCGTGCGCCAGCCGGTTGGAGCGGCCGATCAGGAAGGTCTCGAACACGTAGCGCTCGTTCAGGGGCAGGCTGGGGATCGGAGGCTCATCGGCGGCAGGCCGCTTAGGCGGCGTTTTTTTGGAGGAGGCGCGTCCGCCGGAGGCCCGGATGGTGACAGGAAGAGAAGGCGCCGCAGGCGGCTGGGAAGCGTCCTCCGGCTGCGCGAACAGGCTGCCGGTAACGGTCGGGACCAGCTCCGGCGCCGCGTCGTCCTCGTCCAGTGGCAGCGCGGGCTGCAGGACATCGACGGAAGCAGAAGCTTCCGATTTTCTGGCGGAGGAAGCCGCTTCCAGGGAGCGCTGCGCGTCGCGCGAGAGCACGACGAACCGGATCTGCAGGCCGGTGGTATCCAGATGGAATTCGAGGGCGCTGCGGATAGGGTTGACGGCCTTCTTCTCCAGCCACTCCCGCGCGAACGGGTTGGCGACGCCCAGCGTGATGACGCTGCCCTCGTATTGGAGCGGCTGGATGGGCCGGATATAGCCCTCGAAGGTGACCTTGCTGACTTTGGTGGCGAGCAGATGGAGGGCTAGCTCCCAGGCGCGACGGAGGGTCGAAGCATCCTGTTCCTGCCCGGGCTTCTGTTGTTCGCTCACCGCCGCCTCCACCCCGCGTCCGCTTGCCCGGTTTCGTGCCGGGTCGCGGCTTCTCGCTGCTCCAGACCTGACAACGCCTTCCGCCCGGATGCTGTCCTGGATGCCGGTGTGGGGGCGCATGGCCTAACCGCGCCAATTATAGCAAAAATGCGCCCGGTCTGCAAGCCGAATCTGGGCCGAATCGCCTGCCTGCCCGCAGGTTTTTTTGTCGGTATAAATCTGTCGCAGCGACCTGACGAGCAGGCAAGAAAAAGCCCATAATATTACCGGGATTTTCGAGAAGCAGGCCGGCGATCTCGCTTCCCGAGCCGGCAAAACCGGGAACCCCGGAACGTTCTCGTTCGTCCGCGTTACAGAAAGAGAAAGATTTCCGGTCCGTTGCGGGCGCGTCTAAATCGTTAGAATCGGCCAATAGCGTGCCCGGCCGGCGAAGCAACGTGATGAGAGCCAAACGACGCTACAACCGAAATAAAGAGCGGCGCTCCGGCGGGACCTCACGCCGGGATTTCCTTTCCCGGATCGCCATTCTGGGCGCGGGGCTGATGACCCAGGCCGGCATGGCGGCGATGGCGCAGGATCATAACCCGCCGGCATCCCCTGCGAAAGGCGCGGAGAGGGACGAGGCGAAGATGCCGGAGGATCCGCACGATGCGCCCATGCGGGGAATGAAGCCCTCTGCCCCACGGGTGGACGGGCGCGTTCACGTCAATCAGGTCGGCTATCTGCCCGGCGAGCCGAAGCGCGTCGTGATTCCCGCCATCAACGCGATCACGGGCGCCGGCTTCTGCGTCCTCGACGATGACGTGACTCCCCACATCCATTACCGCGGCCAGTTGACGCGCTACGGCGGGCCGGTCTCGGTGGATGATGGCGCTCTGAACTACTACTTTGCCGATCTGGAAGGGTTCGACCGGCCGGGCCGGTATCGTCTGCGGCTTTCCGATGGAAGCCTGTCGGCTCCGTTCTCGATCGGGCACGATCTCTACGCGCGCCTGGTACCGCTGATCTGGCGCTATTTCGACGTGCAGCGCTGCGGGGATACACGCCCGGACGCGCACGGACCCTGCCATCGGGATGACGGCGTGATTATTGGCGGGCCGCGCAACGGGCAGCCGTTCGATGCGTCCGGGGGCTGGCACGACGCGGGCGACTATCTCAAGTTCGTCGAGACGACCAGCTACGTCACCGCGCTGATGCTCTTCGCCTACGAGCACTTCCCCCTGATCTTCGCCCAACGGGATCCGCAGAGCCGCCTGCCGCAGATTCTGGCGCAGGCGAAGGTCGGGCTGGACTGGCTGCTCAAAATGCATCCGTCTCCACAGGAGTTTTACTATCAGGTCGGCGATGCCAGCGACCATGAGACCTGGCGGCTGCCGGAAGACGACTGCGTGGAGAACAACAAAGCCTGGAAGCCGCGCCCGGTCTACTATGGCGTAGGGGCGAACCTGGCGGGCCGCACGGCCGCGGCGTTCGCGCTGGCCGCGCAGCAGTTCCGCCGCTTCGACCGCCGCTACGCCGCGCGCTGCCTGGAAGCCGCGCAGTCCATCTACGCGCTCGGCCTGGAGAACCGCCACGTTCAGACGACCGAGCCGGACGATTTCTACCCGGAGCAGACCTGGCAGGACGACATGGCCTGGGGAGCTGCCGAGCTCTTCAAGGCGACCGGCCGCCGGGAGTTTCTGGACCAGGCGCTGGAGTTTGCGCACAGCGCCGGGCCGTGCGGAGAAGGAACGAGCGTCTACAACACGCACGCCGTAGCCTACGTGACCCTCTTGCCGCATGTCCCGTTCGGCGACCGCGAGCGCCTGCGCGACTACCTGCGCCAGGACGCCGAGACGATCCGCATGCAGGCGGAGAACCCTTACGGTCTGGCCCCGCGCTATGGCTGGGGCACGAGCGAGATGGCGGCGGGAGCGGCCCTCACCTGTCTGCTCTACGCAAAAGCCACGCATGGGGTGGTGGATACCAGCGCCTATACCGCCATCGCGCGCAGGCAGCGCGATTTTATTCTGGGATGCAATCCGTTCGGATTATGCTGCCTAATCGGCGCGGGGACCCGCTATGCGCTCTATCCGCACCATCAGATCGCCAACCTGAAGGGGATCGAGCTCGCCGGCGCTTTGATCGGCGGGCCGGCCAGCCTGCACGCGTTCCGGGGCGAGAAGATGTCTCTGGAAGGCGTGGAGATCAGCACGCAGCTCTCCGGCGGCGCCGATGCGGACGATCTGCCGGATGGGACCGGCGTCTATCACGACGTGGTGGAGAACTATGTGTCCAACGAGCCGGCCAATGACTACACCGTCAAATTCCTGCTCTTGAGCGCGTTCTACCAACACACTCTGGAAACCAAGGAGATCAAGGAGATTTAGGATGACCTTTCGTTCGATTCACGCTGTCTCTCGTCTTACCGGCTTGACTCTACTCTGCTCTCTTGGAGCCCTCTTTCTCGTAACTTCAGCGTCGCCCTCTTGCGCGCAGGAGGCGGCGCCGGCCTCAACACCAAAAACGGCCTCGACTTCTCCAACGATGCGCTATGAGAATACCCGCCTCACGCTGGCCTCGCTGCAGAACCGTCGCCTGACGGCTTCCACGCTGGCGGCCTCTACGGTGTCTCAGGTGCCGCCCATCGGGGCGTTCAGCCCGTTTCCGGTCGCTCTGCGGCTGGGCGCGATGCTCTCCCCACGCACCAAGGCGGATGTCGGCATCGACGTGACTCTTCCGCACTTGGGGATCGGACCGGGCTGGGACGCGCGCCTCGACGCGGACGTCATCATCTCCGCCAATTTCGGGGGCATCTCCACGCTGGTGCCTATCACGTTCGACGAGATTTATACGCACACGCTGCCCGGCGGCGCCCCGATCTACATCGGCGGCGGTATCGGCGCTTACATCGGCAATACGACCCGCTTCGGCGGCAAAGTGCTGGTCGGCGCGGGCCTTTCAAAGCAACTGGCGGCGGAATTGGCCGTGCATTGGCCCGGCTTCAGCGACACGCTGGTAACGCTGCAACTGCGCATCGGGTTGCGATAGCAAAGCGGGGACTGGGGATTAGGGACTTCGGCGTTGCGCGCCTGGGGACTAGGGAAAAGCCTGTGTTGGAGGCATCTACCTGGGCAGCAGGCTCTTGCCAGTCCCCAATCCCTAGTCCCCAGTCCCTATCTATTATCCCGGTCGCCTCGGTCTTTGAGCAGGAAGTTGATGATTCCGCTGATGATGCCCATCAGGATCATGCCGATCAGCGCCGGTACAATCCCGTCCACCTTAAAGCCTGGCACGACCTGCCCTACGATCAGGAAGAGAACGACGTTCAGAGCAAAACCGAATAGCCCGAAGGTCAGGCAGTTGATCGGCCAGGCAAAGAACATGATGATCGGCCGGATGAGGGAGTTGACCAAGCCCAGAGCGATGACCGCGACAATCAGGGCGCCTAAATCGTTTTTCGCCAGATGAATCCCTGGCACGATATTGGCGACAACGTACAGTGCCACCGCGCTGGCGATCCAGCGCAGAATCCAGTTTTTCAACGCCTCCTCCCTTCCGCCCGCAGACTCTTCTCTTGATGAATGGACGCCTGGGACCGGGTAAAAGTTTCAGCGCCCCTTTTGAGTTCTCAGTTGTCAGAAAACCCGTTTCTACTGACAACTGAGAACTAGCAACTAGAAACTCAAAGAATGAAGCGCTCGATGGCTCGCGCGACGCCGTCTTCTTCCAGCGAAGCCGTGACCCAATCGGCCGCGGCCAGCACTTCCGGCAGCGCGTTGCCCATGGCGACACCGACACCCGCCCAGCGAAGCACTTCCAGATCGTTGAAGTGATCGCCGATGGCCAGTGTCTCCTCGCGCGCCACATCCAGCCGGGCGGCCACCGTCTCCAGTCCCAGCCGCTTGCTGACGCCGGAGACGAAGACCTCGACGCCCCAGTTGTATTCCGTTCCGGACTGGATGATGCTGACGTCGGCGGAGAGCCGCTCCGAAAGCCGGGCGGCCAGCGGGCGCATCTTCTCCGGCGCCCCGAAGCAGCTCACGGAGACGGGCGCGAAAGGCAGGTCCTCGAGGAGGGTCGCATGGGGACGATAGCGCGGAAACGTGGCCCACGGACCGACGGGCAGATCGGGATGGAAGAGCACGCGGGCGCCCTCTTCGCCCGGCACGTCGGAGTCCTCATACACGTACGGCTCGGCGCCGGCCTCGACGATGGCGCGGACGATCTCCAGGGCGACCGGGATCGGGAGCAGACGGCGGTAGAGGACCTCGCCTGCGCCGAGATGGACCACCACGCCGCCGTTGGAGGTAATGGCGTAGCCTAACGGTGGGCCGAGCAGCTCGGCGACGGGCAGAGTGCGGTAGCGCGTGCGACCGGTGCAGAGGACGATCTCGCAGCCCTTTTCGCGCGCCGCTGCGATGGCCTTCTGCACGCCAGGGGAGATAGTGTTCGCGCCATCGACCAGGGTGCCGTCGATGTCGAGAAAGAGCGCGCGGATTTGCGGGCGGGCCGGGGCGGTCATACACCCACTATTATACCGCCTCCGTCGCTCCCTCTTTTCTATAGGTCCTCTAGAAAAACAGGCAGCCTCCCATGAGACCGCGGGAGGCTGCTCCAGTCCCTCTCTTTGCGCGCCGGTTTAGTGGGGTCCGGCGACCAGCCAGCCGGAAGGCGGCGTGGTGGAGAAGAAGTTACCATCCACGGCTTTCGTGCCGTTCATGATCCAGTAGGCAAGCTGGCCGGTGGCGCTATTTTGGAACACGAGATCGGGTTTGCCGTCTGCGTTGAGATCCAGCACGGCGACACACTTCCAGTTGGCCGACTGCGCCGGCGTGAGATAGGCGCCGTCGGTGACGGTGGCGCCGTTCATAAACCAGACCGCCAGCCGTCCGGAAGAACTGTTTTGCAGGACGAGGTCTTGCTTGCCGTCTCCGTTGAAGTCTCCGCTGCCCACGACGCTCCAGCCGGAGGACAGCGAGTCATTGAGAGTGACATCTTCGATGACCGTCGTGCCGCTCATCAGTCGGGCGATCAACCCTCCGGTGCTCGCATTTTGAAGCAACAGGTCCGGATACCTATCTCCATTGAAGTCGTTAACACTGACCACACTCCAGCCGGCAGGCACGGTGGAGGAGAGCAGCAGACCGCCCGTAGCCGTAGCGCCATCCATCAGCCAGAGCGCCAACTGCCCTGTTTGCGGGTTCTGAAAGAGCAGATCGGGATGGCTGTCGGCATTGAAGTCGGCCACCCCGACCGTCTTCCAATGCGGGTCCTGAACGGGAGTGATATAGTCGCCGCCGATGGCCGTCGTGCCATTCAGATACCAAACGGCCAGTTGGCCCGACGAAGGGTTCTGGAAGACAATATCCGGGTGCCCGTCTCCGTTGAAGTCGGAAGCGACAAAGGCGGCGGGAGCTATCTTGACGATAAAGGCATCCGTATTGCCGTTATAGGTTTTCTGAAATGCGTTCACGATGGGGAAGTCCGCCGAGGTCGTGTTCCCGGCGACATAGACATTGCTCGCGGCATCCGCCGCGATCGCTCCTGTCCTTGGAACGTCATCTCCACTGCCTCCTAGATAGGTCGAGTAGACCAGCGCTCCGTTGGTGTCCAGCTTGGTGACATAGGCATCCCAGTTTCCGCCGCCGAAGGCAGGCTGAAAGGCGTCTTTGGTCGGAAAATCCAGCGAGTTGGTGGCGCCTATCAGATAGATGTTATCCCTGCCGTCGAGCGCCAGACCCGTCGTCGTGCGGCCTGTATTATCGTGGATATATTCGTCGCCGCTGCCTCCCAGGTAAGTGGAGAAGAGCGGCTGCCCGTTGGGATCGAATTTGGCGACCCAGGCATCCCAGCCTCCGGCCAATCGCGGTTGAAAAGCGTTCTTGACCGGGAAGTCGGTCGAGTCGGTCACACCGCTGACATAAGCGTTCCCATTCGCATCTACAGCTAAGCCGGCATGAAAGATATAAGGATAGTCCTTATCGGCCTCATCCCCGCTTCCACCGATGTAGGTCGAATAGATCAGATGAGAGCCATCCGCGCTGATCTTGCTCAGGAAGGCATCGTAGGTCCCGCCGCCGAAGGTGGGCTGAAAGGCGTTGACGGTCGGAAAGTCGTGCGAGCCGGCCGCGCCGGTCACGTACATATTGTCGTTGGCATCTACGGCAATTCCCCGACCATAATCGGCGACCGCGCCGCCTGTGCCACCCAGATAGGTCGAATAGAGCAGGCGCCCGCTCGGACCGAACTTGCTCACATAGCAGTAAGCATGCGTTTTCTGCAACGCGTTCGTTGTCACAGGAAAATCGGCGTCGTAGGTCTCCCCAGTTACAAACACATCCCCTTGTGAATCATAGGTAACGGCATTGGCCTCATCCCAGGGAGTGTTTCCTTGAGGAGAGATCCCTGGAATCCCAGTCGTTCCGCTCAGATAGGTCGAAAAGACCAGGCTGCCGTTCTTGTCCAGCTTGATGACGAACGCCGCCAAGCCCCCATGGTAGGTGGGCTGATAGGCATTTTTGACGGGAAAATCTGTAGATGTCGTACAACCGCTCAGATAGACGTTGCCTGCCGGGTCGGCGGTGAGCGTATAGGAACGATCGTCGCTGCTGCCACCCAGGTAGGTCGAATAAAGCAGTTTGCCGGCAGGCGAGAACTTAGACACGAATAGGTCTATACCGCCGTGATTGGTGGTCTGGATGGCATTCTGGACTGGGAAGTCTGTAGCGCTCGTATCGCCGCCTACATAGAAGTTACCCGCCGCATCTACTCCAATACCTGCACCGTTCTCGCGATCGCTGCCTCCCAGGTAAGTAGAGTAGACGAGGACGGGATCGATCACCAGGGGGCGAGTGCGATCGTAGCGGGCTATGTGAAAGCCGACTTGCCTCGGACCCAGCAGCGCGTACCGGCCCGCCACTTGGATCCGTTTGCCGTTCTTTTGCTGGTAGACGACCGGCTTGTGCCAGCGGACCTGGCCGTCCGGCAAGCCCACGACCAGATTGCCTTGCTTATCTACCTGCAGAGACCGCACCCCGGCAAAGCCCAGGCGGATGGCCGCGGGGGAGGCTTTGGGGGCGACGACAAAATCGTACTCCAGGCGGCTTTGATTGCCGTAGTAGACCAGATTGATGCCGGGATAGACGCCTTTATACTGCACCTGGGCGTAGGCCGGCACGTTGGTCTGCCAGCTTCCCGGATGCCGTCCTTGATAGATGTTGACCCGGCCCGGCAGAAGGCCTTTGCCAGTTATCGGAGCCGCCGGATCGGCTCCGAGCAGCCGCATCCGAAGGATCGAGGCGCGGGAGGATGCAGGCAAGAGCGCGGCGCGGTAGGCATGCCGTTGGAGAAACGCAGGTTGGGCTGTGTGGTGAACGAGAGTCATCACCGCTTCGGTGGGAGTAAGAAACAGAGTGTAGTCGCGGCCATGCGAGATAAACTTGGCACGGCGGTCCGTCTGGCCCCGGTTCGCCTCGAACTGCAGCGGGACCTGTGCAGGAATACGCGCCCCGACCAGGCCAGAGGACGAAGGCGGGGCGGGAGCCGCTTGCGAAAGAATGGGAACGATCGATAAGGCGAATGCCAATGGAAGTCTTCCAGGTAACACTGAGAATACACCTCTTCCTTTCAAAGGAACAGAACCCCAATAAGAAGGGATTTGTCGATAATCTGCAGCAATCATGGAGTTCGCCATGAGGAAAGCGAGCATGTTACGCATGAGCCCGATTTACCTCGACTTATTCTCTAGTATTATATAAGCCAACACCGATAAAATCAAGTAAAAAGTCAAAATATTTGCATTTGAGTAGGCTGCCTGTTAGGGTACACTGAAGAGAGCCTCTTATGACTCCAATCGGCAAGGAGAAAGGGATAGGATGTTCGTTCATCGAAGGATGCTGGGGAGATTCTGGAGCGTAGGCGCGCTGCTTTTAGCGGTCGCCGCTATGGGGGCGCCTGCCTCGGCGGCAAAGCAGGGAGCGCCTGCCGGCCTGGTGTGGCCCAACCGCGTCAGCAAGGCCAACTCCGACGACTGGATCCGGCTGCATCACGATCAGATCCGGCAAATGCGCCCCCGCCTGCTGGTCCTCAACTTTGTCAACGGCCTTTCGGCCCAGGAGGCGAGACAGAAGGTCGAGCGCCTGATCGCCGCCATTCGGGAGGGGTCGCGCTATCATGGATACCAGGACCCGAAGGCGCCCGCCTTCCTGGAGTATCAGGTCGCTAAGATCGTGGATCTGACCGATCCAGCGCCGCTGCCGCCAGACCAGCGCCTGGACGGCAACAGCTCCTTCTATCCGCGCGTCCCCAACTGGAAAGAGGGCCTCAATTTTCGCTACGAAGAGCTGTTCGGGTCGCGTTTTGCCCGTTATTACGGCTTTTCCGATCCGCAGCATCCGGACCGTTTTCTGTTGCTGGCGGATCTGGTGAATCGGGGCCTGGTTCACGAGGTCTGGTTTCTGGCCAAACAGGGCAACTATGGCGCGCCGTTCGAGTGTACCGAGGTGAAGCAGGCCTACGCCGCCGCCTTCCACAAGATACCCGGCAAGTGGGTGCAGGCGGGCAACGGCGGCACCGACAAGCAGCCCTGGATCGGACGCAGCCTGCGCATCCTGTTCATCAACGCCGAGCGCGGCCCCGGCTGCGCCATGGAGAGCCTCAGCCACGCCATCGAGGGCACGTCCAACTCCGGCGCGATCCCCTACTTCACCCGCTATTTCGTTCCGTATGCCATGTTCGATCTGAAGCGGCGCTACGGCATGCCCTTTAACTCGCTCTACGAGCGGGAGGGCGGCACGGAGGTCAGCTATCCAACGCCCGACAGCATGGTCTATACGTGGCAGGGCAAGCAATACACGGTCCATCCGTACATGCCGGCAGGCGGCAGCGTCCACTTCACTCCGACCGGCCGCCGCGATTACGATATGGATAACCCGGCCTCGATCTACAGCACCATCGAGCACTACGGCCTGCACGATGGGCCGGGCGGCAGAGACCGGGCCGAGTTGTGGAACGGCACGAAGTTCGCCCGCTACCGCCAGCTCGCCAACGACTGCATGGGGCCGTGGCTGGTCTACTGGCGTCAGAACTTTCCCGGGTTCGGCAATAAGGCCAGAGACGATCACGACCGCCCGATGAAGAACTGGTGGCCTTTCCTGTTCTATTGATAGTCCCCGGCGCTCAAGTGCCGTTCTGCCGCTACCAGGTCTGCCCGCGCGGATTCCCTGGGAAAGCGGGCGGAGAGGAGGCCGTCCAGACGGAGCGCATCCCACCGTGGCTCTGCTCTATCGAGTGGCAGCGCGGGATGGCGCAGCGCAAAGATGCGATGCTGCCGCTGCAGCCCTTTGAGACGGAAAGCGCCCAGATCGATCAGCGCCGTCTGGGCCGGCAGGCAGGATTCGACCAGCCGAGAGGTCGCCTCCGAGAGCAGAATCTGTCCGCCGTCTCCGATCTTGAGCAGGCGGTCGGTATGATGGAGGCTCAAGCCTAGATAGTCATTACGCATCTTTTCCGCAGGGCCGGTGTGGAGGGCCATGCGCACCGGCAAGGCGCCGACCGCGCCCCAGTCCTGCTCTAAAAGAGCGCGCTGGCCGTCCAGAGCGGCCAGGAGCGCGTCGGTGGGGTGTGCAAAGACCGCGCAGCAGGCGTCTCCCATCGTCTTGAATACCCGCCCGTTTCGGGCGCGGACGATGCCGGTAAGCAGCGTGTTATGCCGCATAAGGATGCGGCGCATGTCCGCCGGGTACCGCTCCCAGAGCTGTGTACTCTCCACGACATCGGTGAAGAGAAACGTTACGATCGGGTCCATTCTCTTTTTCTTCCTTCCACGCAGAGAGGCTCTTTTCTTGCCGCCTCTGTTGCCTGCTAAGCTCCCAGGCCCTCGTTTTCCGCGAAAAGACGCTGTATGCAGGAGATCAGCTCGGCCGCAGGCACCGGCTTGACAAGGTAAGCATTGCAGCTCGCCTGCCAGCCACGAAAAGTCGCGGCATCCTGCTCTCCCAAAGTCAGCATGATGACAGGTAAGCGTCTGGTCTGGGGATCTTTGCGCAGATGATCCAGGACTTCCAAGCCGTCCATGTAGGGCATCATGGCATCCAGAACCAGCAGGTCTGGTCTCTCCAGGGCAGTCCTTGCAAGCGCTTCCTGGCCGCCCAGCGCGGTGATGACTTCATAGCCGGCACGTTCGAGGCCGGTTCGTATGCGTTGCACGCTGTGTTGCTCATCGTCTACCACTAAAATCTTCCTGCCCTTTGCTGTCACTGGCATCTCCTCCTTCGATGGTCGTTCGGTACACGGCATGATCAGCAAATAAACCGGCGGCAGGCCGGCGATCTAACAGACCTCACCCCCTAAACCACCACGGGCCTAGCGGCCCTGCCTCTCCTTCGTAAGCAGAGGGGGAAATCTTAATGGGTGAGTTGCCTGGACGCGCAGCAGGAGTCAGTCTCCTGCGTGCCGAATCTAAGAAAATCCCTGTGGGCAGCCTGTCCGGAAAGGATGCGAGGATGGACGAGGCGAAGGCGCTCGAAGCGTTTCCAGGACCGGATGAGGACCTGGCACGGAAAGCTTACGGATCGCTGTGCGAATCCGGGCGGCGCTTCTTGCGCGCCTATCTGCGCGACAAACTGCGCCACCGGTGCGACCACGACGACCTGATCGAGGATGCGGTTCAGGACGCTTTTATAAAGATCTGGCGCTTGCGGGAGAGCTTTACGAATCAGGGGGTCGCCGCCTGGTACGCCTATTTGAAGCGCGTTGCAGATACTTGCTGCACGGACATCCTGCGGGGCAAGCGCCCGGATATCCCTCTGCCAACCTACCGGGACGAGGAGGCGCCCCGCCATGAATTGGTTGTGGTCGACAAAATCATGGAGCAGATACTGGCGGCCATCCAGGCAGGGCGGCTCACGCACCTGGCCGACACCCTCTGGCTGGAGCTGGACCCGGCGCTTTCGGAAGACACGCACGTCCGCCAGCTTTTGGCGGCGCAGCTCACCTATCTGGACGGCGCTCCCTGGCAGGAAGTGCTGGACATGCTGGGCGCTTCTCTCCCCGGCGAGGACCCGCTGACGCGGGAGACGCTGGACGCCTGGCTGGCGCATCCCGGCGTGCTGCGCTATGTGGCCTACAACGAGCTCTACTATGCCAACGACCGCCTGGCCGGCGCTCTGCTGGGATTGGGGAACGGCGTTGCATCCGAGGCGCTGGACGCGCTGATGCGTCAGGCCCTCGATTCGACTCCCGCAGACGAGGCGCCGGGCGGCTGGAACTGGCCGGAAGTGGCCGTGATCCTCTGGCGCTACCGCAACGCGCTGCTGCTCGAGCAGATCGTGCAGCGGTCCGATTGCCCTCTCACCCGGCCGCAGATCAAGGCTCTGCTTGTTAGAACCGGGGCGCATTTGCCGTTCAATAAGAAAATGGCGGATCTGTTGGCAGGGCTGGGCCGCGCGCCGGGCATCCCAGCCCGCGCGGTGCTGGGCACGCCCGGGCTATGGAAGCGGCTGGCCTTCCAATACTGCTATACGGACGACTTGCCGCATCGCGATATCCAGGAGCGCACCCAGCCTGCCGCCGAGCGGGTCGGTTACACGATCACGCTGGCCGCGCTGAACGGCTGGCTGAGTCAGGGCCGCCTGATTCGCCAGCTCGCCCACTACGGCGCGGAGATCCTGGGAGGGGGAGACGGCAATGCGTAGGCAAGAGGAGGAGCTTCCTGGCCTGACGCCGGAGAACGCGGCGATCTTGAAAGCCTGGCTGCAGAGCCGCGAGGCGCTTCGCCCGCCTGTTCTGCCGGCGCCGACCACCACGCAGATGGTCCGTTACCTCTCCGGCACGCTCCCGATCGAGGAGGCGCGCGCTATCGAGCGCAGCCTCGTCTCGCATCCGGAAGCGCGCGGGCACCTGCGGCAGGTCCGCGCCGCCCTCAACCGCCTGCAGATTCAGCCCTGGGCCGACGTCGCGGAACAGGCCCGGCAGGAGAGTGCGGACAGCGAAGTGACGAAGGAGTGGCTGGAGCGGGTCTCCACGCAGGCGGCAGCCATGCCGCAGGCGCGCGCCTGGTGGCTTTCGCAGGGCTGGTCCGCGGTGCGTCGACAGGCTGCGGAGGGCGCTGCCGAGGCGCAGGCCGCCTGGACGGCCTTCCTCGCGTTTGGCGAGCAGCTCCGGCTCGGGCTCCAGCAGCCGCGCTTAGCACAGGCGCGCGGAGGAGCCGAAGACCGGCCGGTCGTTGCCGGTCGTCTGCCGGCGGGGGGGCGCGTCGAGGTCCTCCACGCGGCGATTACAGAAGACGGCGCGCTGCAGGTGACCATCGCGTTGCGGGATGGTAATAATCGGCCTCTCTCCGGCGAGGAGATACCGGCCCATCTGGCTCTGGTCTTCGAGGGGCGTGCCTGGCCGGTCGCCTCCACGGTGGGCGAGCAGGACCGTTATGAATGGATGATTCCGGACGCAGGCGCCGCCCTGGACCTGCCGGCGGGGCAGCTCCCGCCGGGCTGCCTGCAGATCACCTTCGGCGAGCCGGCGGCTCCCGCATCTGCCGAGCGCCAGATCCTCCTGGCGGAGGTACGGGACGCAGCCGGTCAGCCCGTTCCGGCCCCTCCGGCCCGCATCGAGCTGCCGGAAGCGCCGCGTTGGGAAGCCGGGAAGTTGATGGTCGCTCTGCAGTTGCCTGCCGTCACGTACGCAGCCTATGCGGACTATCAACTCCACCTGGATTTCCGGGCTGCTCCGCTGGGCTGGCAGCGGCTTGGCACGTGGCCCCTGCGCGCCTGGGGCGAAGCCGCGCCCATCTGTCTCATCATACCGTTTCCCGGCGGCCCCGAAGGGATGCTCCCGGATGCTTCGGGACTGCGCGCCACCCTGCAGGCGCCGGCATAGGAGCCTGCCCGTGCATGGCGCCCCCCTGGATTATCGCCTGAGCGTGCTGTCCCCGGATGGAAGCGGCGAAGCATCCATCACCCTCCAGTGCCTTTCTACAGGCGCCATGCTGGCCGAAGACCGTCTGCCTTCGGTCGACCTCACTTCCCTCGAAAGCCGGTATTTAGCTCCGCTTCGCTCCCATATCGAACAGCCGATCTCGATAGAGCTTATAGAGAACCTGGGAGAAGCGCTGGCAGACTTATTGCTGCCGGAGCACGTGCGCACGGCGCTGTTTGCCGAATGGCTGCGCGGTACTGGTTCTGCCCAACCGATCCGTCTGCGCCTTGCGGTGGCAGACCCCGAAATGAGCAGTCTGCCCTGGGAGTTTATTTACGTCAACGAATCGCCGCCTACCCTGGATGTTGAGGGATTTCTATGCCTGCATCCACGCCTGCACCTGAGCCGGGAGATCTCGCCGCTGCAGCCTGGCGAACCGATCTCGGCCCATCCATTGCGGATACTGGTGGCCTGGGCCGATCCCGGCTCAGCCTGTTATGGGACGCTGCCTTCTCTGACCGCGGAGGCGCAGAGCGTGCTCGCTGCGCTTTCCGGTTCGGAGTGTCGATGGATAGAAGCCCGAGAGCTGCGCCATGCCACCCCTGCCGGGCTGGAGCGTGACCTTTCCGAGTTTAAGCCCCACGTGCTGCACTTTATCGGCCATGGGGACGTGCGGGCTTCCGGGGGAGTGTTGATTCTGGAGGGCGAGCGGGCCGGTGTAGAGGCCAGCGTCTATGCCGACATACTGGCGCAGTGGCTCTCTCGTTCAGCCGTGCGGCTGGTAGTGCTCTCGGCCTGCCGGACGGCGACACGCACGGGCGGGGTCGCGCAGACGCTGGCGCTACAGGGTATTCCCGCGGTGGTGGCGATGCAACTGCCGTTGCGGGATAGCGTGGCAGCGCCGTTTGCGCGCGTCTTCTATGGAGCGCTCATGGAAAGCGGCAGCGTAGAGCAGGCGCTGCACCAGGCGCGTCAGGTGCTTCGCAGCGCGCAGCCGGACTGGGGCGTGCCCGTCCTGTATTTGAGCGTGGAGGATAGCCGCCTCTTTCTGCGCAGCGGCACCTCCACCACGCCTGCCGGACGAGATCCCGGTTCGCTTCCCCCAGGCGTTCTGCCGGCGGCTCTGGACCGGTTTATCGGGCGCAAGCGGGAACGGACGGAGATACGCCGTGCCCTGACGCGAGGCGTCCCGCCCTGTCTTACCATCGTCGGGGCGGCCGGCAGCGGCAAAACGCGGCTGGCCCTGCAAGTTGCGCAAGAGGCGCAGAAGGATTTCCCGGACGGGGTCTATTTTGTCAGCCTGGAAGAGACCGGCGAGCCTGGCAGCGTGCTGACGCGCATTGCCGCCGCGCTCTCCCTGGCCATCAGCCCGAACGCCAATCCCCTGCCGCTGCTCCAAAACGCCTTAAGCGCGCACCGCGTGCTGCTGGTGCTGGATAACTTCGAGCAGGTCCTTCCTGCCGCCGATGTTCTGGCCTCTCTGGTGAAAGCGGTGCCGACGCTCCGCCTGCTGGTAACCAGTCGCGAGCCGCTCAAGATGTATGGAGAGCGGGTCTACGATCTGGACCCGCTGCCGGTCCCAGCACAGGAGGCGGACTATGCCGAGATTCGCTCCAACGACAGCGTGCGCCTGTTTGCGGAACGCGCGCAGGCGGCCACACGCCAGTTCAAGCTCACGGAGGCCAATGCCGCGGAGGTGGCAGCGCTGTGCAGCGACCTGTCCGGGCTGCCACTGGCGATCGAGCTGGTAGCCTCAGAGGCACGGTATCGCCCTCTTTCCCGCCTGTTGGCCGAGATTCGTGCGGAGTTGATGGATATCGAAGGCGCTCTCAGCGATGCGCCGGCGCGGCAGCGCTCCTTGCGCGCGGCATTCGATTGGTCGTATCGGCAGCTTGACGAAGCCGACCGTCTGCTGTTTGCCGAGCTGGGTCTCTTTGAAACTGCCTTCAGCGAGGAGATGGCCCGCGACGTATGTACCGTCACCGGGGTGAGGGAAGGATTGCGGCGGCTGCGGGATAAGTCGCTGATCTGCTATGAGGGCGGGAACCGTGAGCGTCCTTCTCGCTTGCTCATTCCCGCACGAGAATATGCCCGGATGCATTTAGGCCGTCCGGAAGGCCCCTTACGGCAACGCTTTATCGCCGCCTTCACACGACGAGCACAAGCATTACGAGATCGCTACTATAACAGAGAAGAACCGGAAGCTTTATGCGGCATCCAGGCAGATTTGGATAATTTTCGAACGGCCTGGGGTTATGCATGCGAAGATAACGACGTGGAAACCATCGCTGAGTTGGGTCTGGCAGTTACCTTCTTTGCCCCGCTAGTACCGCGCAGCGCCAATCTGGAAGCCTGGGTTGGCGAAACAGAACGTGCCTTGTCTTGCCTGAATGACAGGCGTGGTCTTGGCCGTCTATACAACACGCGCGCCCGCCTGGCGAACCTACGTGGCAATTTCGTAGAAGCGGTGACGTATCAACAGGCTGCTCTAGCAAATATGGTAGAGATAGCTACGCCTGCAGAGATCGCCGATCTTCACAGCACCCTGGCCTTCTTTGCTTTGCGTGCTCACGATCCGGAAACAGCAGAGCGCCATGCCCGGCTCGGCATAGAACTGGGACGTCATGCGGGAGAGATAGAACCGGAAGCTGTCGCCTTGTTTGTGCTTGCAAGTGTATTGACTCCACGGGATTTGGAGCAGGCAACTCAAATGGCCGAGCGGAGCGTCCATCTGTTCCGTCAGCAGGGACAGTATCGCGGCATGGCCCATGCTCATATAGCGCTGGCCGCTATCGCGGATGCATGCGGGAAGATACCGGAAGCAGAGGCCCACTATCTGGAAGCACTCCGCCTGTGTAAGGAGCAACATGCCGATGTGATTGCAGCACGATGTTTGGAAGCGCTGGGAAAATTTTATGGGCGTCGCGGAAAAGTAGCGATCGCCGACTATCTTCTGCTGGCAGCGACGCAGATACAGAAAATCCTGGGGATGCCGGAAACGGCCCGCCACGCCTTACCCACCCGGCCCGCAGAGATGATAGGTGACATCCCGCCACTCGGGCAGGTGTTAGAGTACATGCTATCGGCTCCGCCACAATTTCGCGCGTAGTTTGCTCCCTGGTCCTCGGAACATCAATAGGGGCAAAATCTAACAGAATACACCGAACAATTATAGCGTATGTAGAAATTCACACTAACGGTGTGACGCATTTCATAGACAAGCCGGCCAGCTTATGTTATAGTTACCTGTTCTCTCAAGGAAACAGTGTAAGTCGCAAAATCAGGCAATACGTTTAAAACATCAGGGTAATTCGCATATACCCCACAGGAGGATCGTATGGCCAACGGTTGCACGAGCAGTACAAGGAATAACATTCCTTACACACTATGCACGTACACCGATGTCTTCGAGGATGTCGATGAGACAGGCGTAGGGCCGCAGAACGTTCAGATCTTTGTGGAAGAACTGACGGGCTTGAGCTCGCATGCCAATGACAACGGATTGATACGCATCTTCCATATCATGGCTGGCGGGCAGATACAGTTTAAGAGGCAGGCATTCATTGCCTTCGCTAGAGACTTTCGTACGCACTACGACAATATGAAGAAGGCAGTGAATTCGACTTTAAGCTTGCCCTTACCCGACCTGCCCAAGCATACACCAACCTGGATGAAAGAGCTACAGGACCACCTGGAACAGTCAGCGCGCCGCGCCGATGTTATTAGCTCAGGTGGTACCGGAACCACCCCGTGTTGTGCAGTCATCATAGCCCAAATTCCAAACAAGAGAATAATTCACATTGACGCCGGCTGTGTTCCGCACATAGAGGGCGCTGATGAGAATACCCTGTTAACCAACCCTCAATACCAGTCACCGCAAAACCAGCCATAAAGGTACTTACCACTCCCTCTTAAGTACCTGTATAGAGTTGAGGCTATGGCTGATCGTGATGGGTATCCCTGGTTTTCTGCATGCAAAAAGCTGCAGAGAACCAGGGATTAGGTGTCTGCCGTGTCAAGGGCGTAGGAGACGGCTTGCTCCAGGGACAGGGCACGGCCTTCCGCCCAGGCGGCGGAGAAGTCTTCTTCGCTGAGAGCGGCGCGGGTGGCAGACAGGGCATGCTCGTGGTGGACGCGCAGGGAGGCGTGCAGGGGCGTCTCCGTGACGGCGCGCAGACTCTCTTCCGCGCCGAGCAGCCGCGCCGCCCGCCGGTAGTCCTTCTGCTCTGCCGCCAGGGCTGCCAGCGGGACCAGGACATGCGCTACCCCGGCACGGTTTCCGAGTTGTCCGGACATCGTCAGGCTTTCTGCCAGGAATCGCTGCGCCGCCGGGTAGTCTTGCTGAAGAAGCGCGGCTTCACCGAGATTTCCCAGCAGCCCCGCCACGTTCCATCGGTCTTCTGAAGCACGCCGTAACTCCAGGCTCTGCTCGTAGTAGGCGCGAGCCTTTCCATAGTCGCCTTCATCCTGATGCACGACGCCGATATTCATGAGCGCAAGCGCGACTCTTTCTGAATTGTCTATGTCCCGGTACAGTGCCAGCGCCTGCTCAAAATGAAGACGCGCCCCGGCAATATCCGCCTGCTCGCGGGCGATTACTCCCATGCTCAACAGCGCATCGGCGATCTGCTGCTTATTGCCGGCCTGTCTTGCCAATTCCAGCATCTCCTGAGCGCACGCGAGAGCCGCTGCATAGTCGCGTTGATTGCGGGCGACAACGCTCAGGTTACTCAGTGCGGCGGCCAATCCGGCTTCGTGCCCGGCTTGCCGGTATAGATCCGCGCTCTCTTCCAGGGCTGACCTTGCCGGCGCATAGTCGCTCTGCACCATCGCCAGAGCTCCGGCGCCATTAAGCGCCTTTGCGCGCACGAGGAGGTGGGCCCCCTGGCTGTGAGCAAGAGCGTTCTCCAGCCAGGTCCGCGCTTCGCTGACATGGCCCCGCGCATACCAGAACCGCCAGAGCGCCCCCGTCAGCCGTAGCGGCTTCTCTCCCTCCGCCTTCCATGCCAGCGCCGCGCGGAAATTGTCGTGCTCACGCTCCAGCCGGTCCGACCAGACACCCTTTTCCGCCGTCTGCAGTTTCGGCTCGGCCTCCTCCGCCAGCGCCAGGAAGACATCCCGATGCCGCTCGCGAAGCAGATCGGCCTCGCCCGCCTCCTCCAGCTTTGTATAGGCATACTGCCGGACCGTCTCCAGCATCCGAAAGCGCTTGATGCCCTCCTGGTCCTCCCCGATGACCAGGGAGCTGTCTACCAGCCGGGCCAGCAGGTCCAGGATCTCATGCGAGTGAAGAGGGAAGAGGGAATGGGGAGCGCGCCGGCGATTGGAAGAGGGAAGAGAGAAAGCGCCGAGGTCGCCGATCTCTATGCCCTGCCCCCAGCCCCCGCAGACCTGCTCTGCAGTCTCCAGCGACCATCCGCCGG
Source organism: Chthonomonadaceae bacterium (assembly GCA_035653075.1). Classification (GTDB taxonomy): domain Bacteria; phylum Armatimonadota; class Chthonomonadetes; order Chthonomonadales; family Chthonomonadaceae; genus DASRCN01. Next base: position 25,252 of record DASRCN010000038.1, read on the forward strand.
CAAAGACCGATAACTGCCGGAACAGCGCCTGCTCCGACTCTGAGAGCAGGCCGTAGCTCCAATCCAGGGCCGCCTTGAGGGTCTGGTGATGGAACAGGCCGGTCCGGTTGCCGCCGGCGAGCAGACGAAAATAGTCGTCGAAGCGGGCGATCTGCTCCACCGACAGCAGGCCCAGGCGGGCCGCCGCCAATTCCAGGGCCAGCGGAATGCCGTCCAGGCGGCGGCAAATTTGCAGGACCGATTCCGCGTTCCGGTCGGTCAGGGCAAACCCCGGCTTCCGGAAGGCGGCGCGCTCGACGAACAGGCGTATCGCTTCCGATTCGGCCAGCGCGTCCACGGAGGGAGGGCGGCCGGCATCGGGGAGAGATAGGGGAAGCACCGGGTAGACCAGTTCGCCGGCCACGCCCATCCCTTCCCGGCTAGTCGCCAGAATGGTCAGGTTGGGGCAGGCCCGCAGCAGGGTGGTGGCGAACGTGGCGCTGGCGGCCAGCAGGTGCTCGCAGTTGTCCAGAAGCAGCAGCAGGTATTGCGGCTTGAGATACTCGATGAGGACATCCAGCAGCGGGCGCTCCGGCTCCTCGCGAACGCCCAGTGCATCCGCGACGGCCTGCGGGATCAGCGCCGGATCGGAAATAGGAGCTAATTCCACCGACCAGACACCGTCTGCGATCTGCTCCAGCAAGCCCGACGCCACCTGCAGCGCCAGCCGGGTCTTGCCGCAGCCGCCGGCGCCGGTCAGCGTCAGCAGCCGCGTTCCGGCAAGATGCTGCCGGATTTCCTGCATCTGCCGTTCCCGGCCCACGAAGCTGGTCAGCAGGTGGGGCAGGTTGTTGGGCCATATCTCTTTTGTCGTGCGCGTCGGCAGGTCGGCGGGCAGAGCCGGGTGCGTGAGCAGAAAAATGCGCTCCCGCTGCATGTCCGGCAGGGAATGGAAGCCGAGGTCGCGCAGCCCGGCCAGGTCGGGCAGATGGTCCTGAACCTGCTCGCCGGCCGCTTCCGAGAGCAGCACCTGGCCGCCGCGCCCGAACTTGATCAGGCGGTCCACGCGGCTGAGGGTGGCGCCGAAGTAGTCGGGCGGGTCCTCCTGGACATGGGCCGGGCCGGTATGGACGGCCATGCGCACGCGCAGGCTGCCGACCGCGCTAAAATCCTCCGCCAGGAGGGCGCGCTGGGCGTCCAGGGCTGCGCCGACGGCTTCGGGAGTCGAATCGAACACGGCGCAGCAGCCATCCCCGGTCGTCTTGAAGACATAGCCGCCATGCCGCTGCTCGAACGCCTCTTTGATGAGCGCGGATTGCCGTGCCAGCGCCTGGCCCATCCGGTCGGGATATTGTTCCCAGAGCCGGGTGCTGCCTTCTATATCCGTAAAGACGAACGTGACCGTTCCGCTCGGCAGGCGCATCCTTTTCTTCCGCTTAGAAGAGTATCGCACTATACTTTTCTATAGACGCGCGGCTCTCTCCTGCGATGTCACGATCCGATAAGGCAGCCGCAAAGAAAACTCCCCCTCTTTCCTTTAAGGAAAGAGGGGGAGCCGCAGTCGAGAAGCCTTTGTCTTAGGGGCCTTCTACAAGTATTGCGGCCTGCTTGCTGTTGTAGTTGTCCATACCCGTGATGGTGACGTTGGCTCCCGAAGGGCTGGATTGGGCGGTCAGTTGGTAGCTGCCCGACGTGCTGCCTCCCGAAATGTTGACGGAGGTAGCCGGATTGACGAACTGAGACGTGTCGGAATAACTCATATCCACCGTGCAGCCTCCTGTAGGAGCGGCGCTGTTTAAGGTGACGGTTATGGTCGAGGACTGGCCGGAACCGATCGCGCCGGGACTGGCCGCAACAGAATTGATCGGATTGCCACATACGGAGGCTTTATATGCCGCCCCCGCCCCATGCTGGAGGGCCGCTACCAGGCCTACCGTCGCGGTCACGGCAAACAGGTTGAAAAGGGTGGTGGCGGGAAACCGCCGCTTGCTGACTCTGCCGAACATTTGTGTATCTCCTTCTCTCGCCGTTCAGGGCGTAAATCTGCTTACTGAACGGAGGTGTCCCCGGCGATCTTACAGAGGAGCAGAGAAGGAGACAAAAATTATTTTTTCGTTGGGGAAGGTTATTTTCCGGCGCCTGGGCCGAAGCGGATGTGACTGCCGGCGTAGCCGGCAAACGTATCTCCATAGAGCGCGCGGACGATGCCCCAGTACAGCCCGGTGGAGAGGACCAGAACCGCCAGGCCGGACGCCAGCGCCCGCCGGAGCAGCGGCGCATAATCGGCAAGGGGCCGGATTTCCGGCGCCCGGCTCTCGCGCGCCCAGAGCAGGACCATGACCGTGCAGAGGAGCGCGTTGGCATAGATCACGCCTTCCGTGACGAGCCGCTGTGGAGTAAAGGCGACGAGCGCCTTCATGAAGTTGCCGAGTACCATGACCCAGAGCAGCCCCAGTGTGAGCATCTGCCCTTTTCCCAGCCAGCTCGCCGGAACGATGGGCAGGGGCTTTCGCAGGTGCGCGGCCAGCAGCCCCAGGACGGCAAGCGCGGTCAGCGCAAAGAACAGATCGAACCAGCCGCGCGCCGTGAGAAAATAGAGGATCTCCGGCATCGCCTTCGCGTTGGTCCAGTCGTTGACCATGTGCTGCAGGTTCATGTAGGGCAGCAGGAGCAGGAGAAACGCGACGGCGAAGGTGTCCAGCCGGCTGCCGGCCGGCGGATCGTCGGTGAGGTGTGGCGTGCGGCGCTGCAGCCACGTCATCATCCAGGCTATGCCGAGACCGTTGATGAACCCGTAGGTCTGTTCGAGGATGCTGTGCCAGTTGGTGGACAGCCCGCTTTTCATTTCGACGAGCTTAAAGAGAGTGGCGGAAGCAAAGCCCAGCCCACCGATCACGCCGGTCATCAGCATGGCGAGGGTGACGCCGCGCAGATTCTGGCGCTCGAAGAAGAGCAGCATCGCCAGGACCATGCCGAGGCTGCCGGCCCAGTTATCGCTGCGCGGCGGGGTCATGTGCAGGCCCAGGCCCACGGTCAGGACCAGGAACCCGGCCCACCAGCCGGCCGCCATCGCCAGGATCAGCCGCTCCGCAAAACCCAGCCGCCGCCGGACCGCGCCGCGGACCAGGACGACCAGCAGCGCCAGCAGCGCGGAGGTCCAGTTGGTATCGTACCAGTCGAGCGGGCTGTGGCGCGCGAAGGCCGGATTGGCGTCGATAAAGTGGGCTTCGAGGAGGCTGTCCGCCCACCAGGCCAGGAAGATCAAGATCAGGGGCGTCACGAACTGGGCCAGCCGCTCCCGGCTCAGGAAGGCAGGCAGGGCGGTCCCGGCGCCGCCGGCGGCGCCCCAGAGGAAGCCGATGACGAACAGGCAGGCGAAGCCATAGGCGACCGAGAGCGACTGGCCGGAGTGCGTATAGGCGATGACGACCATATAGGACATACTGCCGCCCAGCGCCCAGCCGAGCGCGCCGAACAGGCCGAATAAGGCGATGCGCCGCTGCCAGTCCACCCGTCCGGACAGCAGGACGACGGCCAGGGCCGCCAGCGCGCCCGGCAGCGCTGCGCCCCATTCGTGCCCGAAGTTGCCCCGGATGCCCCAGCCGATCGAAAGCGACAGCCCGACCAGCAGCAGTGCCCGCCACGGCACTTCGAGCGTTCTCGTCTCTGTTATCGCCGCGTTCATGTCTCCCTCCTCTTTACAAGCTATCGGGCTATTAGAGCAAGATACGCCGCCGTATTTCCTCTTTCCTCTTCAGGTACGGGCAGTTAAAACTGCGGCAACAAAGGCACAAAGTCCCCTCCGGGGACTACCATCGCCAGGTTTTTCCTCTCCCTGCCAGCCGCCCGAACAAAGAAAACAGAACAGCCTCGGTAAGCGGCCAAATGGAAGGTGAAAACCTTAAAGTTATTGAATACTTCCATAAGGTTATGGAAACCATAAGCAGGAGATAGCCATGCGCCTTCCCGCCTCTCTGTTTTTGCCGGTCCGCCTCCTTCTGCCGGCGATTCTAACCGCAGGAATCGCTGCCGGACAGCAGACGCCCTATCTGCACGCGCCGTCGGTCGATACCTATGCTCGGCACGATCCGGCCGGGCTGACGATCCTCTCCTCCGGACGTTACATTAATCCTGTGGGGGCGCGTGTTCCCCTGGCACGGTGGCCGCATGGATTGGTCCTCAGTCCCGATGGCTCCATCGCCTTTGTCGCCAGCGAAGGGGTCGGGCAGCTCATCACAGGTTGGGAAGGCCCCAATCCCGTCGTCACGGCCTTCACTCCAGACCCTGGGGCGCGCGAAGGAGTCAACGCGGGCGCCGCCGTCTTCGCTCCGGACGGCAAGACGCTCTACTGGAGCAGCGGGGACCGGGGTGGCGTCTATGTGGTGGACATTGCCGCCCGGCAGGTGGCGGCCACCATCTCGCTCAATACCACTCTTAACGGCCGCACGTATGAAGACAGCTTCGTGATGGATATGCGGCTCAGTCCGGATGGACGGTTCTTGTACTGCGCGGACGTTACGAATTTCCGGGTGGCGGTCATCGATCTGAAGCAACAAAAGCTGGTCGGCTCGGTGGATGTGGGCCGCTATCCTTATGCCCTGGCGGTAGCCGGCAGGCTGGTCTATGTGGCTAATATCGGCATGTTCGCTTACAGCCCGGTGCCTCCG
>DASRCN010000039.1:0-49514 GCA_035653075.1 Chthonomonadaceae bacterium
AGCACAGTCGGCATCGCAGCGTGATGAATGCCTTGGCCCATCTGGTGGCCGGCTTGATCGCCTACTGCCACCGACCCAACAAGCCGTCTATTCTCAAAACGGCCGTCCTGAGACTACCGGCTTAACCCGAACTCACGTTAATTTGGTATAGTCTGTTCTTTTTCTCTTGGCTTTTCTCGCATTGGCTTTTCCTCTGTGTGCTCTGTGGCTCTAGCGAGCGTAGCGAGCGGGTGGTGATATTTCTGCAACTTAGCGGCATGTACACGCCTAGGTTATGGTGGTTTATTTTATTCCATAGCAGAAGGGATCAGTCGGGTCCAGCAGCAGCGTCGTATCGGCGTTGACGAAGGCGGTTCCCGTGATGGTCGGTAGAAGGTTGTCGCCCTCGACCGCGAGAGTCCCCTCGAAGACGCTGCCGACGATGCTCTCCTGCCGCCACACCTGCCCCGCGCGCAGCTTGCCATCGGCGTAGAGGCAGGCGAGCTTGGCGCTGGTGCCGGTGCCGCAGGGTGAGCGGTCGTAGGCTTTGCCGGGGCAGAGGACGAAGTTCCGGCTATCCACGCCAGGCGTCTCCGAGGGCGCAAACAGCTCGATATGATCGATCTCCTGGCCCCCGGCGCCCGTGATGCCTTCCCGCGCCAGCGCCTGGCGGATCCGCCAGGTAAAGTCGGTCAGCGATTCGAGGTTGGCGGAGACGAGCGCCTGGCCGTGCCCTTCGACCAGGAAAAACCAGTTGCCACCCCATGCGACGTCGCCGGTCAGTGTCCCATAGCCCTCGACCGGCACGCATACCCCTTTCGCGTACCGGTAGCTGGGGACATTGCGCACGGAGACCGCGCCGGTGTCGTGCAGGCGGGCGGTCACAACGCCGACCGGCGTCTCGATCCGGTGGTCGCCCGGCCCGATCTGGCCCAGATAGGCCAGCGTGACGATCAGCCCGATCGTGCCGTGCCCGCACATCCCCAGAAAGCCCACGTTATTGAAAAAGATCACGCCGGCTGCGCACGTGGAGTCGGCCGGCTCTGTGAGCAGCGCGCCCACCAGAACGTCCGAGCCGCGCGGCTCATTGACGACGGCGGAGCGGAAGGCGTCGTATTGGCTGCGGAAGACCGCCAGCTTCTCCGCCGCGCTGCCGGGTCCGAGGTCCGGCCCGCCGGAGATCACCGCGCGCGTCGGCTCGCCGCCGGTATGGGAGTCGATGGCGTGGATTCGCGGCATTTCACTCATCGCGCAGGCTCGCGGGCAGGGATCGTCGGGCGTGTCTCGATACCGTGCCGGATGATGCCCAGCACGCGCGCCCGTTCTTCACCTTCCAGGGGCAGGCGCGGGGCGCGGACCCACTCGGAACCCAGCCCGCACTCCTGCATCGCCAGCTTGATATTCTGCACCAGCTTGACCGAGACATCCAGATGCAGCAGCGGGGTGTACCAGCGGTAAATCTCGCGTGCCTCCTCCCATCGGCCACGGGTGGCTAAATCCCACAAATATTGATTCTCCTTCGGAAAAGCCAATCCGATCCCCGCGATCCAGCCCTGCGCGCCCAGCAGCACGCTCTCCAGGATCAGGTCGTCCACGCCGGCAAAGATCACGTAGCGGTCGCCGACCGTGTTGATCAGGTCGGTCACGCGGCGCACGTCTCCGGAGGACTCCTTGATGGCGACCAGGTTCGACTCCTCGGCCAGCTCCGCGAACATGGCAGGCGTGATGTCCACGCCATAAGAGACCGGGTTGTTGTAGCAGAGGATCGGCAGGCCGGTGGCGCGGGCCACGGCGCGGTAGTGCGCCAGAGTCTCGCGCGCGTCCGACTTGTAGACCATCGCGGGCAGGACCATCAGGCCGTCGGCGCCCAGGGCTTCCATGTCGCGGGCGTAGCGGCAGGCGGCGGCCGTGCTGCACTCGGCCACGCCGCTCAAGACCGGCACGCGCCCCCGGCTCGTCTGAATCGCCATCTCCACGACCCGCCGCTTCTCTTCCGGCTCCAGCGCCGTGTTCTCCCCGAGCGAGCCGAGCATCACCAGCCCGCTGACCCCGGAATCGATCAAGACGTCGATGTGGCGCGCCGTCGCTTCCAGGTCCAGACTCTGGTCCTGCTTGAATTGGGTGGTAACGGCGGGAAAGACGCCTTTCCAGTTCGTGTGCATGGAATCTATGTCCCCTATCTCTTCTCTTGTCGGGCCTGATACTCTTTATACCACGCTTGCAGCGCCGGGTCCCATTGGAAATGGGGCGCTTTGGCTGGGTCGTAGCCCTGCAGATGGTCTGCATAGCCTCGCTGTTCGGGCGTCTGATAGCGCCAGGTCTTATTCGGAAAGACCGAGGCGATCAGTCCGGCCAGCTCCGGGTCGTAGGCCACTAGCTGCTCCCGCGTCGCCACGTCGTTATGCACGCCCTTGACCGGAGGATGGCCGCAGTCGAACCAGTCCTGGACACCCTCCGCCCAGTACTCCGCCGGGTTGACGGCAGAGTAGGTGCCTTTCCACAGCCCCTTTTGCATGGCATCTGCATAGGCCGTCCGCAGCCTCTGGTCGAACGTGGGATCGAGAAAGCGCAGCCCCATCTCGTGGATCGCGTGGGAAAACTCATGGATGAGGATGTTCTCCCCTTTATAGGGATCGCCCGGATAGCCGAGCAGGTTCTCTTCGCCGCAGCTCACGACCGGACGCTCCGGCGTGGCACCCAGCCCGCGGGCGCGCCGGTCCCAATAGCGGGCCGGCGTCAGGTCGCTGTATTCCGGGATCGTGGTCGTCATCTCGGTCGGGGCCATCACCACGAAGCGGACTTTGTTACGGATCAGCGCCCGGCGGATGTCGTCGCGTCCGGCCAGCATCTGGTCGATCAGGTAAGCCGCTTCCCGAAGCGCGTAGTCCGAAACGTTATCCGACGCCAGGATCGGAAAGCCGCGATCGTCGAGATACTTTTTATAGAACGGGCTTAACCCCAGCTTCCGGACCAGCGACTTTGGCGGCGCCGTGACTTTGTAAGGCGCGGCGGCGGCGGGCCGGCCCAGACCGCACAAGCATAGAATGAGGAGCAGAAGCGCTGGTCTCATTTTATTGCGGGGCGAGGGCAAGATCGACCGAGATCGTCTTGATCTGCGTGAAGAAGTCGCGGGCGGCCAGACCCTGCTCCCGGCTGTAGCTGCTGGAAGCCTTCATGCCGCCGAACGGGGCCTGCGGCTCGACGCCCGCCGTCTCTCCATTGATACGCACCATGCCGGCTTGAATGCGCTCGGCGAAGGTCAGAGCGGCGTTCAGGTCGCGGGTAAAGAGCGAGGCGCTCAGGCCGTACTCGACTTCATTGGCGAGCGAGAGGGCGTGGTCCAGATCGCGGGCGCGCATCAGGCACAGAACCGGCCCGAAGACCTCTTCGCGGGCGACCCGCATCTCCGGGCGCACGTCGCCGAAGAGGGTCGGCTGGACGTAGAATCCATGTTCCAGGCCCGCGCCTTCCGGAACGTTCCCACCACACAGCAGTTCCGCGCCCTCCGCGCGAGCCGCCGCAATCGCCGAAAGAATGCGGTCGCGGGCCTGCGCCGTGATGACCGGTCCCAGGTAGGCGTCCGGATCGTCGCCGGGACCGATTTTGAGCGCGCCCGCCTGCTGCGCCAGCCGCGCCGCGAACCGGTCGTAAATCGCCTCATGGATGATGGCGCGGGACGTCGCCGTACACTTCTCTCCCGCCGACTTGAACGCCCCGGAAAGCGTCAGCGTGACCGCCTGGTCCAGATCGGCGTCGGGCAGCACGATGGCGGCATTCTTGCCGCCCATCTCTAACTGATACTTCTTGCCTTGCGCCGCCGCCCAGCCCGCAATGGTCTTGCCGGTAGCGACGGAGCCGGTGAAGGAGACGGCCGCCACCTCCCGTGCGGTGACCAGCGCCTCTCCCACGCGCGCCCCTTCGCCGAAGAGGACGTTGAAGACCCCTGCGGGCAGTTTTGCCTCTTCGAAGCATTGCGCCAGATGCCAGGCGGTCAGCGGCGTATGCTCGGACGGCTTGAGAATGACCGTATTGCCGAAGACCAGCGCGGGCGCGGCTTTCCAGACCGGGATGGCGATCGGAAAATTCCACGGCGTGATGAGCGCGCAGACGCCCAGCGGCGCCCGCCGCGTGAACAGCAGCGTCTTCGCCCCCGCCGACGGAATGACCTCGCCGTCGGGCAGCATCGCATGCGCGGAGTAGTAGCGCAGAATGGTCACGGCGCGAAGCGTCTCTCCCCGCGCTTCCGGAAGGGATTTGCCCTCCTCACGCATCAGGTCGCGGGCGACGGTATCGACGCGGGCTTCCAGTATATCCGCCGTCCGCCGCAGAAACTCCCCACGCGCCACGGCCGGCAGGACCGCCCAGGCCTCCTGCGCTGCCGCTGCCGCCTCGACGGCGCGCCGGGCATCCGCCGTGCTGGAGTTCGGAAACTCCCCGAGGATTTCCCGTCTGTCCGCAGGGTTGATGTCCGGCAGCGTCTCACCGCTCGCCGCCGGCGTCCACTCTCCTCCGATAAAATCGATGTATCTTTCCGGCATCTTGGCTTAACCCCGATCACGGGGTTAAAACCCCGTGCTGAAATACGAAGCCCGCAAAAGCGGGCTGAACCTTTCATGGCGCAGGTAGGGACGCTGCTTGCTGCGCCCCAACGCCCCTACATCGAATCTCCCCCTCTCCTTACGAAGGAGAGGGGGTCAGGGGGTGAGGTCTCCCCCTCTGCTTACGAAGGAGAGGCAGGGCCGCTAGGCCCGTGGTGAGGCGGGGGGTGAGGTTTTGGGTGAGCGACCGGAGGAAACTGCTGAAGCAGACCGTCCTCGCGCATCACGGCCTCCACGTCATCCAGATCCAGCGGCGCGAGCGCCGTCAACACCTCGACTCCCTCCTCGGTGACCGCCACCGTATCCTCCACGCGAATGTAGAGCCGCTCTTCCGGCACCCATAGCGAGGGATCGATGGAGATCACCAGGCCCGGCTCTAAAGGCCGGTCGAAATAGCTGCCCACGTCATGCACCGCCATGCCGACCGGATGCGAGAGATGCCCCCGCCAATCCAGGGTCCGCCGCGCCGCCTCCTGATAGATCGGCTTGGAGAAGGCCGTCCCCTCGACGATAGGCCGCATCTCCTCCGCAGCTTCCGCCAGGATCTGCTCCGGCAAGACGCCCGGACGAATCCGCCCTAGAACCACCTTATGATACTGTACGATGAACCCGTACAACTCCCGCTGCACCGGACTATAGACGCCGTTGACCGGCCACATCCGCCCGATGTCGCTGGTATAGTTGCAGACGTCGGGCGCATAATCCATGAGCGCCAGATCGCCGTCCAGTAAGGGGCAGTCGTTGCGATAGTAGTGCGCATACCAGATGTTCTTGCCGCCCGCGATGATGGCCCGGTAGCCTTCCATGCGCGCCCCATTCACCCGGAAGACATAGTCGGCCACCGCGCCCAGCTCATATTCCATCACGCCCGGACGCGTCGAGCGCATCGCCTCCACGACCGCCCGCGCCGTCAGCTCGCCGGCCCGGCGCATGATGGCGACCTCGCGCGGACTCTTGATGAGCCGCATCGCATCGAGAAGTGGCGAGAGGTCGTGAATTTCCAGGTTGGGAACCCGCTCGCAGAGCAGCCCGATGAACCGCTCTTCCCGCGAGGGCGCGGCGTCCCACGGATCGGCGGCGATGGCTTTCGCCGCGCGCAGAAGCTCGTCCCGGCAGCCCTGGCGGCCTTCCGCCGGGCTGTGCGGCGTATAGAGATGACGTACGCCCGCCAGGTGCTCGGCCAATGCCTCCAGCCCGTACACGGCCTCCACGCCGGTCAGCGCCTGAATCGGCGCGACGTCCTCGGCTCCTAGACTCTCGCCTTCGCTGCCGGCGTGCGGGCTCCGATGCGGAAGATAGAGCGCCGTCCTACGGCTCCTGCCGTCCAGCAGAAGATAGGCTTGCGGCGCCGCCAGCCCGCTCAGGTACAGAAACTCGTTGGTCTGCCGGAACAACTCGAAGCCGCGCGTCGGACCGGCGCCCTGGATGAGAGCGACAGCCTCCGGACCGATGGCGTCATAGACTCGGTCCCGGCGCGCGACAAACTCTTCCGGCGGGAGACCGGCAGGCGTGAGGGAGGATGTCATGATGCCTTCATTCTACCTGACATCACGGCGCCTGGGACCCCGGCGCGCTTCCCGGCGGCGGGGGAGGCGCATGCGGCATCCGGGCGTTGCGGACGATCGGCGGCGGGCGCAGCGCAAAATAGGCGGCAATCCCTAACACCACCAGCACCACGACCAGGACGGCGGCAATCACGCCGGGACCAAGCTCTTTTTTCATGCGGCTCTCCGTCAGGGCGTGGAACCCATCGGGTCCACATTGGCGTCGTCCTGGAGGGTGAGCATGTGGGGCTTCACGCTCGCGAAGCGGATGCTGTTGGCATGACCGTCTACATGCGTGACGTTCACGCGCAGTGAGTGGACGCTGCAGGCCTGCTCGGTGGGGTTGTTGTAGCAATCTCCCCAGCCCCATCCCCAGATGTAGCCGCAGAAGCTCGTCCCCGCCTTGTTCTCGATGGCCAGCGGGGTGAAGCAGTCCGCCCAGTTATCCGGCCAGTAGGCGTCCACGAACTGGATCGTCTTCGCCGGCAGTTGTGCCTCCGCCAGCGTGTGGCCGAGATAAGGGCCAAAGTGGCCGTTGGGATTGTTGTCTTTCCACTGGATGAAGTACCAGACGTAGGCGCTGCTGATGCCGTAGGAGTTGATCCAGTCGTGATTGGAATCCTCGGCGAGGTTGTAGGTCTGGCTCAGCCACGAAATGCTGGGAATGTTCCACAATGTCTGGCTGTCAGGACAATGGTTGATCTGGATGCTTTTGGTGTAGGGTTGAATCAAAGCCTGCCACCAGACCCAGCCCTGGGCCGGGCCGCTGTAGTTGTAGTAGATCGCAGAAGGAATGAACTGCTCGTCGTAGTCCTGCGTGTACATCATAGAGGCGGTGCCCAACTGCTTTATGTTGGACAGGCACGAGATCGCCCGCGCCTTCTCGCGGGCCTGGGCAAAGACCGGGAACAGGATCGCCGCCAGAATGGCGATGATAGCGATGACCACGAACAATTCGATGAGCGTGAAGGCTTTGTTGCGTCGCATTGGTTTCCATCTCCTCTCCCTGCGCCGCGCCGGACGCAGGAAACGAACATAAGTCCTCTCAGGGAAGATCGCCTGCAGGACCGCAGGATAGCAACACATTAACACAAGAGGCTGCAGAGCACAATGGAATCCGGTCTACGGATATGGAAGATATTGATTAGGAGGCGGGTGGATGGAAGCGGGAGCGGTACGTCCTGGGCGACTCGCCGATATGGGAGGAGAAGACTCTGCTGAAATACAGCGGATCGTCGAAGCCGACCATCTCGGCCACGCGCCCGATGGGCACTTCCGAGCGCAGCAGGCGCTTGGCCGCTTCCATGCGCAGCGCCTTGAGACATTGAAACGGCGTCTGCCCGGTCGCCTCATGGAAGCGACGGCACAGATGCGCGCGGCTGCAGCCGACGGCGCGTGCGATGTCCTGCAGCGTGAGCGGCCGGTGGTAGTGGGAAAGAAGATACGCTTCCACGCGGGCGCTGAAGGCATCTTCGTTGGCGCTGTTCCTTTCCGCATCCGCCGTGCTCACGCGGGAGACCGGGTAGGCCGGGGCGCGTCCCAGCCGCGCAAACAGACACATCAGGCTGCCGCGTATGGCCGTTTCGTAGTGGAGGGAGCGGTCTCCCAATTCCTGGGCGATGCTGCGCGCCAGGAGCGTGACCTGCGGATCGGTAAAGCAGTGGTACTCGCTCAGGAGGTGCCGGCTGCCCTCCAGGGAGCAGCGGTGGACGAAGGCGCACGACCGGTGCAGCGCCAGCCAGACCACGGTATGGCTGGCCGGCGCTTCTTTCGAGAGCGCAATGTGCGGCTGATAGCGCAGTCCGGGCGTGGTCACCAGAACGGAGTGGGACGGACAGCGGGCGACTTTTCCCTCCCACCAGATCCCCATCTCGCCTTTGAGCACAATGCCCACATCGACGTAGTTGTGCAGGTGGAGGTCTTTGCGGCGGCGCCTGGGGATTTCGGCAAGCGGCCCGATAGGCGGCGGCAGCACCAGCCGCGCGGGATCGCGCGGGTCCAGAGCCGCCAGCCCCTCGGTAAGGAAGGCCGTGCGCAGCTCTTCCTCCTCCTGATCGGCCGGAGGCGAGACCACATCCCGGTACCGGCGTTCCGGCGGTCCCATCCAGTCTGGCGCACAGGCGTTTTTCGGCATGATACGCGCACTCCCCTTGAAGTCGACCTCACGGCAGCCTGCGCTGCCGTTCCTCTATTCGGCAGAACGCGCGTCTCCTCCTTGTGAGGCCGCCAGCTTTCTTCCCAGGCGGTCGAGGACAATAGGAGAGGCTATTCTGCCGAACTTTGCCAAACGGCTGCGCCGTCACTTATGATGAGCATGTCTGCTCGAAAGACGAGAGAACAGTTAGAGGAGCGGCCTGAACGCCGTTCCTCCTTTTTATTCCAATACCGAAAGAAGATCAGCCTTCCGCTGGGGGAGGGCCTTGAAGGGCGTCCACCGCCTGTTCTCCCCCCGGAACGTTGACCCCCAACTGCGGCAGTCCCCGCTGTGCCGTATCCATCGCCTGCAGCCTTGCGGCTATCAGGTCCAGGCAGCTCTGCGCGACGCTTATCTCGAATGGACCGGCCAGATCCACGAAATATTTATCCGAATAGTAGGTGGTGATATAGAAGACCGGACTGGTCGCGGCCTCTCGGAGGCTGATTTTCACCCCATTCTCCAGGTGCAGGACATGCCGTCCCCTGCCGACGTTGGTATAGATCCACATCTTTGCTTTCCTTCCGTGCGAGACAGTTCCGTTTCTGTGTGCCGGCTTTATAGCCGGGCATGGAAATACCCGTCTCTTGGGCCTTCGGCCAACCGTCCTACCGGACGGAAAAGCCTGAATATTCCCAGCATTGTCCTATTATCGGAGCCGGACAGCCGGCTGGAGTACCCGAACAGCCTATTGTAAGAAATAATCGCCCGCCTGTCAATAAAAAGAAAACACTAACCTAACGCTTCTTGATCTTCTTCCGCCATTCTTCTGCCTGCTGACGCGCCCGCTCTGCCCAGTATGAAACACCGATTTCCTCAAATAACTGTGCCGATTGCTCCCCCCAGCGGACAGCCTCCTGCCACTTTTCTTCATTGGCGCATAAGTCGCCAAGCCTCCAATAAGACACTGCAAGGCCGTAGCGATCACCAATATGTTGATAAATCTGCATGGCTGCTTCAAACTGTTGTCTAGCTTGCGGATACTCACCTAGCATTCGGTGTACATCCCCCAAGCATATGATACAGTTGGCTTGACCTTGTTTGTCACCGATCGCCTCGTAAAGCTTCTGAGCAGCCTCAAGCTGTTCTCTTGCCTGCGGATACTCACCTAGCATTCGGTGTACATCCCCTAATCTACGGATACAGTTGGCTTGACCTAATTTGTCACCGATCGCTTCATAAAGCTTCTGAGCGGTTTCGTACTGGTTCCTGGCTTGAGGATACTCGCCTAATCCATAATGTACATCCCCCAAGCATTTGATACAGTTGGCTTGACCTTGTTTGTCACCGATCGCTTCATTAGCCAAATTCCCTGACTGTAACCGCTTTGTGGCTTCTGCTCCTGGCATCGCAAAGCTATAATAGCGACCTAATGAATCGATCATGGAAGCAATTAGAAGATCATCCTGCCTTAAGTGCGCTCGATCCATAGCTGCATGCAGATTAGGCAGCTCGGATGTCAAAACCCGGACCGCATGCTCTGGGTCTCGAATCCAGAAATTATCATCACCACCCCATTTCTGGGCAAGTTTTAGCAAATAGGCATCCAGCCTCTGCCGGACAGGCTCACAGGATGCATTCTTGATACTCATTGCAAATTCACGAACTGGGACGAGCATGGTATAGCGCTCATAGCGTATCTGTACGAGAGAATGACGGACAAGGGCGCTTGCAGCCTGGTACCACTTTTCTCCTATTACTGCCTTCAACATCTCTTCCGTAGCTCCCCCAGGAAGATCGCCAAAAAGTGCAAAAAGAGTGCGGGGACCTGCAACCGGTTGGCTTTCATCAGTAGATGGTGCAGAAAAGGCTGGCAGGTTGTTATAGGTAAGCCCCAGTGAGACATCTACACTGGTCAGCTTGTCCCCCTGATTACCGATCTGAAGCATTGCCGTGCGCTGCGCCTGCCATCTTCCAAGGACCATCTCCAGTGTCATCTCATTGAGCAGATAGGCGGCAAGGGTAATGGCAAGAGGATAGCCTTCCAGTGCATGGAGCAGCGTTTGCAGGCGTTCATCGTCACCTTGTTGCCAGCGATAGGAAGCATCCTCCGCCAACTCACGGAAGAGCTGTTCATCGTATGGAGGCTGAAGGGTATCCAGAGGAAAAGCGTTCTCAACGTTGGGTAAGCCGACAAGCTCCCGGCTGGTCAGCAGGAACGTGGCCGGACCAGCATAATCATGTAGGGCACGTACAAGCCCTAGCACGCCGGCATGGTCTTCCTGCATCGCCTGATAGACATCGTCGAGCACGTAGAGGAAGTTACCGCTAAGTTCCCGGGCGAATACGGTCAGATCACTGGTTGGCTGAAGTCCCAGCCGGAACGTGAGCGTGCTGAGTATGCCCGCCGCGTCGGTGGCGCTCTGCAGGTCTATGTATCGTACGCCTTCTTCGGGCCAGCGTTGCTCTTGTGCCCGGCGAGCGACAGCCTTTGCCATTTCGCTCTTGCCCATACCACCCAGCCCCCAGATGGTGACGATGCGATGGCTGCGCAGTCGCTCTAGTATGCGCTCTACATCCGTCTCCCGTCCTACAAAGTTAGGCGTAATGACTGGTATGGCCGTCTGAGCTGCCTCTTTTGCCTCCTCAGCGGCTTCCTGTGCCGGCTCCGGCCTGGGGCGCTCTCGCGACCGAAGCCAAAGGAGTAGGTCATTTCGGAATTTCTTTTCGAAGTCAGTGACAGAGGTGTAGGTTTTTGAGAGGCCCTTCTTATCTAATGCTGTGCGAAACTCCAATACCTTCCCGCGCTGCTCTAACTGCTCCCTGGTTTTCAAATTGGCCTTAGCTTCGCGGAAGTAGAACATGATATGCGGACGGCCATGTTGTTCAAAAGCCTGGGCGGCACGCTCGAACTCTTCTCCCGTCCCCGATCCTGCCCGTGGCGTGGGCGTCCCAAAGCGGTTCCACATGATGCCCACGAACAGGTCGAATTGCGTCATGTCGGCTATCTGCCGGTTGACGACGTCCTGCGGATCGCTGCCATAGCCGGGGAAGACATGGGTTTCCCACCGCGTGACCTCGATACGAAGGTTATGCTCCTCGCCATACGTCAGGTTGACGTCCTTTACGACCTCCTCGACGCGGTCGCGTTCCTGGGAGACATCTCCCGGAGAAGCCAGAAAGAGCTTGAGAATTTCCTTCGCAGGCATAGGACCCATGACACTCCAAGTCGATAAGAGCCAATTCGCGCTAAGTAGCCTAGCATTTTACATCATGGAGCGATTTTCGACAAGAGCTATTGTCTACAAAACCGGCTCTTTAGAGCGCGGGCAGAGCGGACGCAGAGCCGAAAAAGCGGGTACACTTCGTTTGACTCCAAATCACCTTCTTGAGGGAGAATACCAGATGCTCGCCAGGAAGTATTTCCTCCGTTCCTGCGCTATCACCCAAACAACGCGCCTTCTCTGTCTTATCTGCTTGCTGTGCCTCTTCGCCATGCCGGGCCGCGGGGCCGATGCGCCTCATACCACCAAAACATCCTTCCGATTCGTCGTCTACGGCGATACCCGCGACGGACACGAGATTCATCGGAAACTGGTCGCGCTGATCCTGGCACAAAAGCCTAACCTCGTGCTCCAGACCGGAGACCTCGTCCATCGCGGCAGCGAAGACGATCTATGGAAAATCTACGACGAGATCACCGGCCCGATGCGCCGCAAGGTTCCCGTCTACCCGGCGCGCGGCAACCACGACGTCGGCGGGACCGGCTACGAGAAGCGGGTCACCGCGCACTTCACCTCCGGCAACAAGCTTTACTACTCCTTCGATAAGGACGCCTGCCACTTCGTCAGTCTCGATAACTTCTCGCCCTACGGGCCGGACAGCCCCCAGTACCGCTGGCTCGACCAGGATCTGGCCGCCGCGCAGAAGAAGGCCACCCACATCTTCGTCTTCTTCCACGAGCCGCCCTACTCCATCGGCGCGCACGGCAGCAACCTCGACATCCGGCAGACCCTCTGCCCGCTCTTCATCAAGTACGGCGTCCGCGCCGTGTTCTGCGGCCACGACCACATCTACTATCGAACCCAGCGCGACGGGATCACGTATGTCGTTTCGGGCGGAGGCGGCGCGCCGCTCTATCCTTGCGATCCGAACAAAGGCGCTATCGAGGGCGACAAGTGGGAAAGCGTGAACCATATCCTCGTCTGCGACGTGAACGGCGACACCATCACGGCGACCGCCCTCCGTGACGACGGCACCACCCTCGACCACTTCACGATGCGCGCACCCGAAGCAAAATAAAATGTCACCACCCGCTCGCTAGAGCCACAGAGGACACAGAGGAAAAGCCAATGCGAGAAAAACAAAGAGAAAAACAGAATCAGGTCGTACCTATAGCAAGCCTTTCCCTCTTATTCATGGCGAGGGAGAGCACAAAGAAAAGCTAATGCTCGCTATAGCAGGAGCGTTTTTCTCTGTGCTCTCCTTTTGCTTGTAGCAGAGGCACAAGCTTTTCTATTTGCACCAGCCTCTTTCTTCTCTTTGCTTTTCTCGCATTGGCTTTTCCTCTGTGTCCTCTGTGGCTCTAGTGAGCGAAGCGAGCGGGTGGTGATATTTTAAGCAACATGGGGGCTGGTACACGCTCGGGTTAGAGCGAAGCGAAGCGGGTGGTGATATTTTCTGCGGCCTAGGAACAGGCACACGCTTGCAGGGAGAGCAAAGCGAGAGGGTGGTGGGTTTTTGGGGTATAATAGAGTAGACGAATGTGGACTATCCAGAAGGAGTATGAAGCCGCATGGCGGATGAGACTGCGACAACCGAACATCGCCCCAAGCTGGTCCTGGTGGACGCCTATAGTCTGCTGTTTCGCGCCTTCTTTGCGGGCCGGCCCCTCACCACGTCCGATAACCGGCCCACCGGCGCCCTCTACGGCTTCACCAACATGCTCTTCTCCCTGCTCAACACCGAGCGGCCGGACGCCATCGTCGTCTGCTGGGACGCCCCGGAGCGCACGCTGCGCCACCAGGAGTTTGAGGCATACAAAGCGCACCGCCCGGAGGTAGATTCGCAGCTTATCGCCCAGATGCCCGGCGCGCGGGCGCTGGTCGAAGCCTTCGGCATCCAGTCGGCGGAAGTGCCCGGCTACGAGGCCGACGACCTGATCGGCACGCTGGCCTGCAAGGGCGCACGGGAAGGCTATGCCGTCAGCATCCTGACCGGCGATTCCGACCAGTTGCAGTTGGTCGGCGACGGCATCACGGTGCTCATCACCCAACGCGGCGTCACCGACCTCAAGGAGTACGACGCGGCGGCCGTGCAGGAGCGCTACGGCGTCAAGCCGGAGCAGATCCCGGACTGGAAAGGCCTGGTCGGCGACACCTCCGACAACATCCCCGGCGTGCCCGGCATCGGCGAGAAGACCGCGACCGCCCTTCTGCAGCAGTTCGGCAGTCTCGAAAACGTGCTGGCGCACGTCGAGGAGGTCACCCCGGCCAAGGCCCGGACCGCCCTGGAGAACAATTTAGAGCAAGCCCGGCTTTCCAAGCGACTGGCGACCATCGAGTGCGAGACGCCCCTGGATTTGCAGATTCAGCCCTACGCGCCCACCCCCGAGGACTGGCAGCGGCTGCGCGAGCTGTTCATCGACCTGGAGTTCAAGTCGATGCTGCCGCGCATCCCAAAGCCCCAGGGCGATTTCGCGCCCGTGGCGTTCCGCGAGAGCCTGAGCCCGGAAGCGGTCTTCGCCACGCAGACGATCTGGCTCCGCTCGCCGGAAGAGCTGGCCGATGCCATCGCCTCCTGCCATCGCAGCGGCACGGTCGGCCTGCGGGTCGATACCGACGAGGCGGTTCCCATGCGCGCCCAGATACGCGGCCTGGCTTTCGCCCCTTCGCCGGAGATCGGCTACTATGTGTCGATACGCGAAGAGGCCCACGAGACCACCGAATTGGGCGGCCTGTTCGACGCCGAGGAGCGCGAAACGGCCGGCGCCCCGGAGTATGCGTCCCGGCTGGAGAACCTGCGCCCGCTGCTCGAAGATCCGGCCATCATACGTGTCAGCTACAATGCCAAGCTGGCCGAGATCGTGTTGGAGCGCCGTGGCCTGCGCCCCAGGCCCTTCGATTTCGACGTGCTGGTGGCCGCCTATCTGCTCAACGCCGGACGCTCCTCCTATCCCCTGATGGACCTCGTCGAGAAACATCTGGGCGTGCGGCTGGAGGCCGAGGATGCGTTCGCGCCGCAGGAGAACCTAGCGCGTGAAGCGGCGGTGATCCTGGAGATGGTCCGGCCCCTGCAGGAGAAGCTGGCCGAAGCGGGCATGACCCGCATCTTCACCGAGATGGAAATTCCGCTCATTCCGGTGCTGGCCGCGATGGAAGAGACCGGTGTCCTGGTGGACCGGGCCTATCTCGATAAGCTGGCGGCGCGCATGGCCTCCGAGATCGACGCGCTGGCGCAGGAGATCTATGCTCTGGCAGGGGAGAAGTTCGACATCGGCTCGACCAAGCAGTTGCAGCACATACTCTTCGAGAAGCTGCAATTGCCCACCGGCAAGAAGACCAAGACCGGCTACTCCACCGGCGCCGATCTGCTGGAGCAGTTGGCGCCCACCTACGAGATCGCGCGTAAGATTTTGGACTACCGCGAAGTCGCCAAGCTCAAGTCCACCTATGCCGATGCCCTGCCCCGGCTCATCAACCCGGAAACGGGCCGCATCCATACTTCGCTCAACCAGGTACGCACCAGCACGGGCCGGCTCAGCTCCTCCGATCCCAACCTTCAAAATATCCCGGTCCGCTCGGAGGTCGGGCGGGAGATTCGCCGGACCTTCATCGCGCCGCCCGGCAAGGTGCTGCTCTCCTGCGACTACTCGCAGATCGAGCTGCGGCTGCTGGCGCACATCACCGAGGACCCGGCCCTGGTCAAAGCGTTCGCAAACGACGAGGACGTCCACGCAGCCACGGCGGCGACGGTCTTCAGCGTACCCTTGGATCAGGTCACATCCGACATGCGCCGCCAGGCCAAGACCATCAACTTCGCGGTCATCTACGGCCAGAGCGGATTCAGCCTGGCCTCCACGCTGGGGGTCGATACGCCGACCGCCAACGCCTGGATCAAGGACTACTTCGCGCGGCTGCCCGGCGTGCAGAAGTATGTGGAGGATACGATCGCGCTGGCGCACCGGCAGAAGTGGGTCAGCACCCTGATGGGCCGGCGCCGCTACCTGCCGGAGATCGACAGCGGCAGCCACACGGAGCGCCAGTTCGCCGAGCGCGCCGCCGTCAACATGCCCATCCAGGGCACCGCCGCCGACATCATGAAGCTGGCGATGATCTCCGTCTACGACTACCTGAGCGGCGAGTGTCCGGGTGGCTGCACGCTGCTCTTGCAGGTCCACGACGAGTTGCTATTTGAGGTCGAGGAGGCGATGGTGCCGGTGGTCACGTCAGAGATCGTGCGCCGCATGGAGACTGCCTATCCGCTCACCGTGCGCCTCCGCGTCGACGCCAAAGCCGGCCAGAACTGGGCCGAGATGGACAAACTGAGCGGTTGAAAGTCCCGCAATCTCGGCCCGCAAATTATCATCGAAATACTCCCTCACCTAAGAACATGTTCTATGCTCCTGGCTCCTACATTAAACAGACGTACTAAGCCTCAAAATGCCTGCCTGGTTAAGCCATCCTCTTTCCTCCGCTTAATTTCCCGATCAGATCATAGCACGGCGATAGAAGAGGGGTAACGTCTGTGCCAGGCACACACCCCTCTTGATGGAACGTGTGCGAAGCACACCCGGCGCGACAGCGCCTCACAGCGAAGGACTTCAGTCCATCGGCCCGGCGCGACACGAGCGAGCGGCGCTTGCGCCTGCCTCACGAAGGGGGCGCCTCCCAGCGAAGGACTTTCGTCCTTCGCCAACGCGAACGGAATGCATTCCATCGTGTATCCATTCCATCGACTCTCGGAGCGAATGCGTCCTTGAAACTGGTTTCAGGGTATGCTATAGTAACCTGAACGCAACGTACATCCGGGCGGGCCGGGGATACGTTTGGAAGCAGGTCTCAGGAGCAAGTCTTTATGGGGGTGCAGCCGGCACTCAACGCATTGCGTGGCAGCGCCACCTGGCTGGGCGCGCTGGACATCCTGGTGGTCGCTTACCTGATCTACCGGCTGCTGCTGCTCGTGCGCGGCACCCGCGCCTGGCAGATCCTCGGCGGCCTGGGAACCCTGCTGCTGGCCCTGTTCCTGAGCGATCGGCTGCAGCTCAACACGCTCAATTGGCTGCTGCGCCAGATCGTCCCCCTCGGTCCCGTCGCCATCGTGATCCTGTTCTATCCGGAGCTGCGCCATGCGCTGGAAGAGTTCGGGCCGCGCTTCTGGAGCCGGGGCCTGGGTCTGATCAACCGCGAAGATGTCGGAGAGATGATCGACGCGGTCGTGGCGGCGGTCAGCGTCCTGGCCGCCCACCGGACCGGCGCGCTCCTCGTCTTCGAGCGGCAGACCGGGCTCGACGAGGTCATCGCGACGGGCATCGCCCTGGACGCCCAGGTCTCTGCCGAGCTGCTGGAGTCGATCTTCTATAAGGGCACCGCGCTGCACGACGGAGCGGTGGTGATCCGGCAAGGCAAAGTGGTGGCGGCCGCCTGCGTGCTGCCGCTGACCGACCGGCCGCGGGTGGACGGCGCGATCCATACGCGCCACAAGGCCGCCATCGGCATGTCGGAGAACAGCGATGCGGTCGTAGTCGTCGTTTCGGAAGAAACCGGCACCATCTCCCTGGCGATCGACGGCAAGCTCGTGCGCCCCCTGACCGAAGAGCGGCTGCGGGAGCGGCTGAACGCCCTGCTCCAGCCGGCGGATATCTCGAGCGGGCTAGGCCACATTCGGACGCGCGGACTGCGCCCAGTGCGCCGCAGCCGGCGCCCTGCCGTCCGCAAGAGCCCGCCGACCGGCAGCCCGCGTTAGCGATGCGTCGCGCATCGAGTCTACCGGGCGATGGCCTGCCCGCTCCCGTCCTTGAGAGATGCCATGTTGATACGTTTGCGCCAGAACCTGTTTTTAAAAGCTATCTCCTTGATCGCCGCTATCCTGCTCTATGTCTACGTTCAGGCCGAGCGCAATCCTATCGTCACCCGTCCCCTGACGATCAAGATCCAGCGCGAGCACGTGCCCCCGGACGTCGACGTGGAGAGCGATCAGTCGCAGTTGGCGATCATGGTGACCGGCCCGCGCATCCTGGTAGACCCGTTGAAGGATACCGATATCGTCGCGGTAGCCAACCTGGCGCACGTCGGCTCCGGCGAGCAGCGCGTTCATACGACCTATCGCTTCCCGCATTTCGCGGCGGAAACGGCGCAGGAGTTGATCATCGACCCTCCCTCCCCGACCGTGCGTTTTATCGTGCATCCGCCGGTCTGGATGCCCGTTCAGGTGGAGTTTCACAACGAGCCGCCGCCCGGTTTTCACTACGGGCGCCCGGAGGTCCATCCGGCCCACGTCAAGGTCGTCGGGTCTGCGGATGCGGTCCGGCATGTCGCTCGGCTGGTGGTCAATGCCGTTTCCCCGGAGGTCGGATCGCCGATCGAGGGGGATTTTCCCGTCTCGGCCTGGGATGCCGATAAGGACCCCGTCGAGGATGTCAAGCTCATGCCGGCCGCGGTCCACGTGACCGTGCCTCTGAGCGCCGAGCCGTCCGCCAAGACGGTGCTGGTCAGCCCGTCGGTGACGGACCTGCCCCTGCCGCCCTATCAGATCAAGAGCCTGATGGTCACGCCCCAGCAAGTCAAGATCACCGGGCGACCGGAGCGGCTGATCGAGATATCCACCCTGATTACCGAGGATATCTCGGTGCGGGATCTGACCGCCAACCACGAATTTATCGTCACGCTGATGACGCCGCCCGGCGTGACGGTCCACGACATGGAGGGCCATCCGATCCATACCGTGCATGTGCGCGTCCTGATCGGCAGGGCGGCGCCGCCGGCCCCGCTGCCGAAGGAAACATCCCCGACGGGAACAACACCCTGATGGAATCCATTCTTCTTGAGGAACGGATAGAACGCCTGCCGGGTAGCCGGGAGGAGAGCCGCAGTCGAAAGGCCAGCGTTTCGGAAAGGGAAGACGCTCCCGCAGACCGGCTATTGCCCCTCTCGCTCGCCGGCATCTTCGATGAAGCGTTCGACCTCTATAAGCGTCACTTTACCACGTTCGCGTTGATCACGGCGATCCTGATGCTGCCGCTCCTGGTGGCGCTGCAGGCCGTGGAGAGCCTCTGGCTGCACCCGCTGGCTATGCAGACGAACTGGTCGGGAGGCGACGAGGTGGCCGGACGCTCCTTCCTGGTCATGCTGGGCTATTTCTTCATCGGAAGTCCGCGGCAGGCCTTGCCAGGCGTCCTCTCGCTGACCGCGCTCATCCTGGTGGGCGGAGCCGTCACGATCGTCGTGGGCGACATCTACGCCGGCCGCCAGCCGTCGGTACGCGCCGCGCTCAGGAATATCCGCTCGCATGTGTTCCGGCTGCTCGGCGGCTGGCTGGTGGCGGGCATGGCTTTCTTTACGGCCGCCGCCTTCGTACTCGTCGTGGTGACGCTTGTCATGGGCTTCGCCATTACCGCCGTGTCGGTGGCGAGCGGAGGCGTGCTGGCGGGGGTGCTGGGCGCCGTGTTTGTGGCCTGCATGATCGTCCTTCCCTACCTGGCTGGAACGGCGATTCTGGCGCGCTTCTTCGTCTTCCTGACGCCCATGCTCATCCTGGAGCGTCTGCCGATCTCGATAGCGCCGGGCCGTACCGCCCATCTGACCGGCAAGCGCCGCTTCTGGCGCGCCTGGCTCACCGTCACGTTTCTGCCGCTGGTCATCGCGGGGCTGGCGCTGCTGATGCTGTTGGCCCTCGATTCGGCGCTCGCGCTCCTGAGTCTGGCCCCTCAGTTCGATTTTGTGGTCCGGGTCGCGCTGGAAACCGCGATCTTCCTGTTTTTTCAGCCTTACTGGATGGTCTGCCTGACGCTGCTCTATTTCGACTATCGGATCCGGCGCGAAGCGTTCGATCTGCTGGTATTCTCCGCCGACCTGCCTCCCTCCATGCCCGGCGCCTGGGCGCTCCAGCGCGCTCAGGCCGCGCCATCGGCGCCTGCCTTTCCGCAGCCCGGCGGCATGCCGGTCGCGCCCCCGCCACCGGTAAATACCGCGATCCCCATGCCGGCGCCCCCGCCCATTCTTCCACCGATCACGCCGCCATCGGACAGCGGCTCTGTGCCCGGTCCGGGCAGCATCGCGCCGGACGCGCCGAGAAGGGAGGAGGCATGAGCAGGCGTTGGGCGTTCGGGGCTGGGCGTTGGGAGCTCTGCTCTTTTCCCTTTTCCCTTTTCCCTTTTCCCTTGCTTCTGCTGCTCTTCTTGCTGGTGCCGGGCGGAAGGACCGCCGCCCAGCCGCCGCCTCCCGCGCAGGTCAAAGCCGACCTGGGCCGTATCCTTTCCGGAGCCGAGTTCCGGCCGGTTACGGTCACCGAGAGTCCGCTGGATCGGGCCGTACGCTGGATGCGGGACCGGTGGAACGCCTTCAAGGACTGGCTGGGCCGGATATTGAGACAGTTGTTTGGCAGCGTGTCCCTGGCGGGCGGGGGCGAGGGGTTGATGTGGGTCTTCGTCGGTCTGTTCATTGTTCTGGCGGCATGGCTGCTGGCCCGGCTGCTCCGGGGCGCCTGGGAGCGGCGCGAACGGAAGCCGAAAAAAATCAGCCGGGCCTATGATCTGGACGAGGCCGGCGTGGAGACGGTGACGGAGCCGGACGAGTGGATGCAGCAGGCCCAGCGCTATGCCGCCGAGGGCGACTACCGGCGCGCCTTCCGGGCCGTCTTTCTGGCGATCCTGGCCCATCTCAATCGCGCCGGAGCCATCGAGTACGACCGCTCCCGTACCAACGGCGACTATCTGCGCATGCTGCGCGGCAAGGGGCTGCGCGCCCTCTACGACGCCCTGCGCCCGCTCACCGTCGAGTTCGACATCCGCTGGTATGGCAACCGCGCGACCGCCGAAGAGGACTACCAGCGCTGCCGCCGCGCTTACGAGCAGGTGAAGCAGTTGAGCGGAACCCGCGCCGCAAAGGGAGAAGCCTAGATGGCCCCGCGGCGAGCCGGACGGGGATCGCCCGAAATCTGGGGCCTGGCGGCCCTGTTCGTCGTGTTCCTGGTAGCCGTGGCCTACTACCAGCGGATCGCGCAGGAGACCACCGCCCACGACGAGCCCAGTTCCCTCAACGCCCAGGGACCGGGCCTCAAAGCCTTCTACCTGCTGCTCCAACAGGAAGGCTACCGGGTAGACCGGCTGGAGACCACCTGGAACGCGCTCGACCGCCGGCAGGGACTTCTCGTGGCCGCAGAGCCTTTCGACCGCGACCGCGGTATCCAGCCGTCCGAGATGCGCTCCTTGCGGCGTTGGGTCCAGCAGGGCGGCTCGGTCCTCTACTTTGTCGGCGCGCCGCCGCGTCCCCCCGATCCGGGCGACATCGTCTTCGGGGATGTGGCCGTCTCCTCCGGCCCGCCGGATCTGGAGCGCATCAAGCCAGCCGTCTCGACCGCGACCACGAGCGATGTCGTCGATATTGCCGTGCGCAGCCCGGTCCGGCTGTCCGTTCCCCCCAATTCCGGCTACACCACGCTGTTTGCCGACTCGGAGGGAGCCATCGCCATTACGAAGCCGCTGGGCAAAGGCCGTCTCTTCGTGGTGGCCGGCCCGATCGCCGCCAGCAACGATTCCATTCGGGAGGCGGACAACGCGGTCTTCCTGGTCAACATCGTCGCCGAGACCGCCGGAAAAACCGGCAAGACCGTCGTGTTCGATGAGTACCATCACGGCGTCGGTTTCGACCAGGCGAACGGCAGCGGCGAGGGTGGTCTGTGGGCGGCAACCCCGCTCCCCTTGCGCCTGACTCTGTTTCACCTGCTGGTATTAGGCGCGCTTATCGTGTATAATGGCAACCGCCGGTTCGGCCGGCCCAGGAGCGTGTCGCTGCCCGCCTATCGGCCCAGCACCGACTACCTCGACTCGATGGCGCGGCTGTTCCGCCGCGCGGGCGGGGCGGATATCGTGCTCCAGATGTTGTATACGCGATTCGCACGGGACCTGGCGCGCCATCTCGATCTGCAGCCAGATACGCCCACGGCGCAGTTGATGTCGGTGGCGGAGCGGCGCTACGGGCCGGATGGCGGTGCCCTGGAGCGCCTGATGGCCCGCTGCAGAGCGATAGAGGCGGGCCAGCGGATCGACGAGCCGGAGATGCTGCGCCTGGTCCAGGAGATCGAAGCGCTGAGGAGGAGATATCGTCTTGTCGGAGATCAATAGCGGGCAAGCAGAGTTCGCGGCGACACCGCCTGCGAGCTCCCTGGAGGGGATCGCGGCGCCAGCCGGTCCGCCGCAGACCGCGCAGCAGCTCGCCGAGCACATCCTGGTCGAGGTGCATAAGGCCATCGTCGGGCAGGAAGAGCTGGCGGAAATGCTGATAGTCGCGGTCCTGGCCGGAGGCCACGTGCTGCTGGAGGGCGTTCCGGGCACCGCCAAGACGCTTTCGGTGCGCGCCCTGGCGCGCATCTTCGACGTCTCCTTCGCCCGCATCCAGTTCACCCCCGACCTGATGCCCTCGGACATCCTGGGAACCAGCGTCTTTGATCCGCGCACCCAGCAGTTCAACCTCAAACGGGGTCCCATCTTCGCGGGCCTGATCCTGGCCGACGAGATCAACCGCACGCCTCCTAAGACGCAGTCGGCGCTCTTAGAGGCGATGGAGGAGCGGCGCGTCACCATCGATGGCGTCAGCCACCCGCTTCCGGAGCCGTTTCTGGTGTGCGCTACGCAGAACCCCATCGAGTACGAAGGCACCTATCCACTGCCGGAGGCTCAGCTCGACCGCTTCATGCTCAAGGTGAACATCGGCTATCCGAGCGCCGAGGAGGAGCAGACCATCCTGGCGCGCGTCCAGGCCGGCTTCCGGGCGCAGGATCTGGAAACGGCGGGCATCGTGCCCGCGCTGCAGGGACCCGACCTGCCGCGCTACCTGGCGGAGGTCGAGAGCGTGCGCGTCGAGCCGTCCGTGCAGCGCTACATCGTCGAGATCGCCCGCGCCACCCGCGAGAACCGGCACGTCACCCTGGGCGCCAGCCCCCGCGCAGCCGTCACGCTTCTGCGCACGTCCAAGGCGCTGGCGGCCATTCGGGGCCGCGACTTCGTCACCCCCGATGACGTCAAGACACTGTCGCCTCCCGTGCTGCGCCACCGGCTGATCCTGCGGCCCGAATCGGAGATTGAGGGCTACACAGGCGACCGCATCATCGACAGCGTCCTGCAGTCGGTGGAAGTGCCACGGTGATTTACCTGGCCCCACCCGCGGCTTCGCCTTTCTCTTCCCTTCAGGGAAGAGGGTGACCCAGGTCAGTACCTTTACTTCATGGGTCCCTCCTTAGAAAGAGCGATTCGAGTAGGAATCGTGGCGCGACCGGCGACGGGCGGGATGCGCCGCCATATCTCTACGCTGCTCGCCGGACTGGACCGCGAAACCTTCTCCCCTACCCTGTTCGCTCCCCCGGACTTTACGCTCGATCCTCCGGTTCCGAATTTGCGGCGGATTGACATCCCGATCCGCGCACGGACGGCGCCGCGAGCGGACTGGCGTGCCGTCCGGCTGTTGACGCAGCAGCTTCAAGGGCGGTTCGAGCTCGTGCATGGGCATGGGCTGCGGGGCGCCTGGATCGGCGCGCTGGCGGCCTCTCGCGCGGGTATCCCCTTCATGTTTACCGCGCATAATCTCGTCTCCCCCTCCGGTTTTCTCCTCCGGTTCTGTCTGCGGAGGATCGGCGGTCGTACCGCGCGCGCGATCGCCGTCTCTCAGGCCGTGGCGGAAACTCTCATAGCCGCCGGGATTCCGGCAGAGAAGATAACCGTCGTTCCGAACGGCATCTCGCTGGCGCCGTTCGATACTCCTTTCGATCCTTTAGAAACGCGCGCTACGTATGGAATCCCTGCCGGAGCGCCACTCGTGCTGGCGATCGGAAGGCTCGCGCCGGAGAAGGGGTTCGACGTGCTGATCGATGCCTTCCAGAAGCTCTCCGCGCGCCTTCCGGAGGCGTGCCTGGCACTCGTAGGCAGTGGTCCACTGGACGCGCCGCTAAGAGCACGCGCCGGAGAGAGTTCTATTCTCTTCACCAGGATGGTGGCGAATGTGACCCCGCTGCTGCATGCCGCCGACGTGGTCGCCATTCCCTCCCGCCAGGAGGGTCAGGGAATCGTCGCGCTCGAAGCGATGGCCGCCTCTAAGCCGGTGGTCGCCAGCCGGGTGGGCGGCCTGGTAGAAACCGTGATCGCGGGGGAAACCGGCCTCCTCGTCCCGCCGGAAGATACAGCGGCGCTGGCGGCCGCGCTCGAATCCCTGATCGCCGATCCGGCGCGGCGCGCAGCGCTGGGAGCCGCCGGTCGCAAACGTGTCGAGCAAGAGTATACCGCTTCCCGGATGATTGCACGTCTCGAAGCGGTCTATCTAAGCCTGATACCCCCTCACACTTCCACTGGATCGTCCCCTTTTACATCGCCTTCCTGACGAGCAAACGGAAATCTACCTCACTTTTGACTTTGGGCAGCTAAAGCCGCAGCCACCAAGGCGCGAAGTCGCCCCGCTAAGGCCCCCACCCCCGTCCCCCCAATCGCCGACGCGCTCCCCATTCCCCCAATTCTAGGGGAGGGGGACGCTATTCCTATCTGATGCCGCTGCACCCCTCCCCCTTTATCCCCTCGGCCCTTGTGGAAGAGGGGAGCTATGGCCTTAGCTCTGTCCCTGCTTTTAGGCCAGAGAAGCTTTAAGCAGAGGCACAAGATGACAATCTAGTCCCCCCTCCCCTAAACTTGGGGGAGGGGAAGGGGGTGGGGGCTTTAGCAGGCGGACTCTGCGCCTTTGTTGCTGCGGCTTCAGCCGCCCGAACAGAGAAAAGGGAAGGGTCCTGGAGAGAGCGTCAGGCAGGAGGAATAACACGAACAAAGGTGAAGAAAGGGGAAAGGAGCGAAAGTCTCGGAAGATATGCTTACCGAAAGCCAGCGGGCGCATTTAGCGGAAGGCGCAGCCGTCTGGGGGATTCACCTGGACGCAGAGGCTCTGGACCGATTCTCCCGCTTCGCGACGCTGCTGGAAGAGGGAAACCGGCGGCTGAACCTGACACGCATCCCCGCAGAAGACGTCGTGGAGCTGCACTTTCTGGACTCCCTGGCGCTGGCAGCCGTCTTTCGACCGGAGCCAGGAATGCGCGTCCTGGACGTAGGCACGGGCGCCGGATTCCCCGGCGTGCCCCTGGCGCTGGCGTTTCCGGGTCTGCAGATGACCCTGCTGGACGCCACGCGCAAGCGCCTGCTCTTTCTGGAGGAAGCAATTACGGACCTGGGCCTCGCGGATGTCCACGTGCTGCATGCCCGCGCGGAGGACCTGGCGCGCGATCCACAGCATCGCGAGCATTACGATCTGGTGACGGCGCGCGCCGTGGCGAAGATGCTATTACTGGCAGGCTGGCTGCTGCCGCTGGTCCGCCAGAACGGGGTCGCGGTCGTCTACAAGAGCCGGGAGGCCGGGGAGGAGATCGCTGCCGCGCGCCTGCAGATCGAGGCGCTGGGCGGGCGTATCGAGCGCATCGCGGATGTGATCCTTCCCCGGACCGACATTCTCCGCAAGCTCGTTCTGATCCGCAAGCGGCGTCCAACGCCGCCACGCCTGTCGCGGCCCTCTATGAGGACCTAAAAGGAGAATAAGAATGCATCTTCCCTATAAACGGTTTATACCGGCTGTCTGCGCGGCGGCGGCAGTTCTCGCGCTGCTGCCGAGATCGGCAGGCGCGGAGCATTTCGAGATCCTGCTGCGCGTGCAGGCCGCCGACAGCCAGGCCGATGCCTTTATGGATACCACGCCACCTATCGGCGGGATGAACCACCGCCCGGTAGTCAAAGCAAAAGCCGGCGAGACGATCCGCGTGTCCTGGCGGATGAAAAGCGCCTATCCGCACGGCACGATGAAAGACGTTGGCGTCCATTTCTTCGTCGTGCGCGAGGATCAAGTCGGGCAGAAGCCGGTGCCCGATCCCGCCGGCGCAGCGGGTATCGTGGACAACAGCTTCGCCATGGATTTCAGCCCCGATTCGGTGGCGACAGGAGCGTTGCGCTTCAAGATCACCGAGCCGGGCAACTACCTCGTGCGCCTCCAGAGCGAGAACACGCATCAGGAACACGGACACGAGCATTTCTCGGCGATCGATCTTGTCGTCGGATAGCCCGGAGCAGAAAAGATTCAACAGAAGCCAGCAGGAAAAAGGAGCCGAGACGCCTCGGCTCCCTTGTATTGTCTGTGAGCGGCCTTAAGCCTATCGAGGCTGGCAGCGTATCAGTCCTTATCGAACTTGAGGGCCAGGCGCACCTGCTGGATCGCCTGATCGGTCGCCTTCAAGGCGTCGGCGCGATGGCCGCCGAAATCATGGGCGCCTTCCTGCAGCTCCATTTTGGCGCGCATCAGCGCCCGCAGCGCTTGCCGCAGCTCCGGGTGACGCTCGCGGCCCTGCCGGAAAGGATGGGCGCCGCGCACGATCACGCCGGGAACTGGGCGCGGCACGCCATTGCCCTGCGCCAGCACGCCGAGCGTCGCGGTCGTTCCCAATAGAGTCATCAGGCCGCCGAGGGCCAGTATCCGCATCTTCATGAGAGGTTTCTCCTTCTTGTCGTCTGTTTCGCGGCGTCCGGGTTGCCTGCCGCGCAGACGCCACCTGGTAATTTCACGAGCGCTGTTAGCATCGGTTATCGATCCAGCGCTTTCGGGTTTACAGACGGAGAACAGGCGGTCAGGTTCATCGACAGGAAAAATTTGTCCCTTCCCGTTTTGGAAGCTGCACACATCTAGCCAGATACGAACGTAAAAGCGGTAAGAGGAGGAGAGGAATCATGGCCATGACGCCCGCGATCGAGTCGCCTCACAGAGAAAACCAGCCGCCCGCCGATCCTTGCCTGGATCCGGAAGAGTTAGAAAGCGCCCTGGCGCCGTGCGCCTTCGTGCTCTTCGGCGCAACCGGAGACCTGACCCACCGCAAGCTTCTGCCGGCCCTCTACAGCCTGCATCGGCAGCAGTTGCTCCCGGAACCCTTCGTGCTGCTCGCTTTTGCGCGCCGGGACATGGACGATGCAGCTTTCCGCAGCTATCTGCGCGATTCGCTGCAAAAGTTCGCCCCGAACCTGCCCGTAGACGGCCCGGAGTGGGACCGCTTCGCGCGCGCCATCTTCTATCTGCGCTCCACGTTCGATGATCCGGAAGGCTATCGCCATCTCTCCGCGCGCCTGGCCGAACTGGACAAAGAGTTCCACCTGCGCGGCAACCGCCTGTTCTATCTGGCCACGCCCCCGGACAGCTTTTCGGAGATCATCCGCGAGCTTGGCGCCGCCGGCCTGAATAAGCCCGGCAGCCTGGAAGGCTGGGCGCGTATCGTCGTCGAAAAGCCCTTCGGAGTCGATCTGGCCTCCGCCCAACAGCTCAACGCCGAGTTGAGCGCCGTCTTCCAGGAAGATCAGATCTATCGCATCGACCACTATCTGGGCAAAGAGACTGTCCAGAACATCCTGGTCCTGCGTTTCGCTAACCAGATCTTCGAGCCGCTCTGGAATTCACGCTATATCGAGCGCGTGCAGATCACCGTCGCCGAGACGCTGGGCATGGAGGGGCGCGGAAAATACTTCGACGCGGCGGGCATCACCCGCGATATGATCCAGAACCACGCCCTGCAGGTGCTCACCCTCATCGCCATGGAGCCGCCCGTCTCCCTGCAGGCCGACGCCATCCGGGATGAGAAGGTCAAGGCGCTCCAGTCGATCCATCGCTTTACGCCGGAGGACGTGGCCCGCTTTACCGTGCGCGGCCAGTACGGTCCCGGAACTATCCGGGTGGACGGTAAGGAGGAGGCCGTTCCGGGTTACCGGCAGGAGGAGGGGGTCGATCCGAGCTCGATGACGGAGACCTATGCCGCGTTCCGGTTCGGCGTAGAGAACTGGCGCTGGGCCGGCGTGCCCTTCACCGTACAGGCGGGCAAGCGACTGGCGGCGCGTCTGACGCAGGTACAGATCCAGTTCAAGGCGATTCCGGAGGTGCTGTTCGCCCGGCTGGCCTGCGCCAACGTCAAGCCGAACCGCCTCACGATCCGCATTCAGCCGGACGAGGGCGCATCCCTGGAGATCGGCAGCAAGGTGCCGGGGCCGCGCATGGAGGTGCAGCCGGTGCGCATGGATTTCCAATACGGCTCCGCGTTCAAGGCGCCCATCCGCGATGCCTACGAGCGGCTGCTTCTGGATGCCATTCGCGGCGACGCTTCCCTCTTTGCGCGCAACGATGAGGTCGAGGCGGCCTGGGCCATCATCACGCCTATTCTGGAGGCCTGGCGCGCTATCCCCTGCCCGCCCTTCCCCAACTACGCCGCCGGGACCTGGGGACCTTCCGAAGCCGGTGCCCTCCTGACCGATTAGAGCGTCCCAACCGTCTAGAAGTCGGAAATTCAACACGCATGTCCGGGAAGGAGTCTATGACCATCGACTGGGTCTTTTTCGATATCGGGGATGTTCTCTTCGATGAGAACGTGCCGCATCTCTACCATTTCCACCTGATGCTGCTGGCGTTGCGCCGGCATGGCGTAGACGTAAGCTGGGACGACTACCGGATGCAGATTCAACAGAGCGTCCGGGTGCGGCCCGATTCCGCTATCGACGACGCGGCCCGCCACTTTGTGCCCGACGACGCCCTCTGGAATCAGATCCATCAGGAAGTCCAGGAAGAGTATAAGACGGCCCGCAAGCCGCACCCCTATGGTCTGTTGCTGGACAACATCACGGCCGTCGTTCAGTATCTGCACACGGATTTCCGGCTCGGCATCGTCGCCAACCAGCACCCGCCCATCCTCCAGGCGCTGGACGCCTACGGCATCAGCCACTATTTCGACGTGAAAGCCATCAACGAGGTAATCGGCCTGTCCAAGCCCGATCCGGCGATCTTCCGCTGGGCGCTGGAGCAGGCGGGCTGCCCACCGGAGCGGGCGCTCATGATCGGAGACCGCCCGGACAACGATATCGCCCCTGCCCGATCGCTGGGCATGCGCACGATTCGCTTCCAGCGCGGCCTGCTCTACACCTGGTACGAGCCGCTCCAGGAGAACGAACACGCCGACCTCATCGTCCGGGAGACCCTCGACCTGCCCCGCGCCGTCCGCCGCCTCGCAGGGGGTGGCTGAAACCATCCCCCTTTAAATAAACCACTCACTCGCTAGGCTCTACTCCAAGCGTGTACCTGCTGCCAGGCTGAATAAAATGAACCACCCGCTCGCTTCGCTCGCTAGAGCCACAGAGCACACAGAGGAAAAGCCAATGCGAGAAAAGCCAAGAGAAACGTCGATACCAAACAGCAAGCCTTTTCCTCTTCCTCATGGCGAGCGAGAGCACAGAGAAAAGCCAATCCTCGCTATAGCCGGGTCGTTTTTCTCTGTGCTCTCCTTGCGTGGATAGCAGAGGCACAGGCATCTCTATTTGCACCTGCTTCGTTTTTTCTCTTTTGCTTTTCTCGCATTGGCTTTTCCTCTGTGTGCTCTGTGGCTCTAGCGAGCGAAGCGAGCGGGTGGTTCATTTTATTCAGCCTGGCAGCAGGTACACGCTTGAGGTAGAGCAAAGCGAGCGGGTGGTGATATTTTTGAGGCTGTGGGTAGGTACACGTGGAGAGTAGGGGATGTCGAAGCGGATCGTGATTGTGGGGGCGGGAGTGATCGGGCTTTGCACGGCCTATTACGCGCTGGAGAAGGGCCATCGGGTCACGGTGCTGGAGCGGGGTGGGCCCGATCACGATTGCTGCTCGCTGGGCAATGCCGGCATGGTGGTCCCCAGTCACTTCATGCCGCTGGCCGCGCCGGGCATGGTGGCGCTGGGCCTGCGCATGATGTTCCATCCGGAGAGTCCCTTCAGCATCCATCCGCGCCTGAGTCTGGACCTGCTGCGCTGGGGATGGGCCTTCTACCGGGCCGCCAATGCCGCGCACGTGGCGCGGTCGGCGCCGCTGCTGCGCGACCTGGGCCTGGCCAGCCGGCGAGGTTATGAGGATCTGGCGGAAGCGCTTGGTGGGGGCTTTGAGCTTGTGCAGAACGGGCTGCTTATGCTCTGCAAGACGCAGCATGTTTTGGACGAAGAGGCGGCGCTGGTAAAGAAAGCGCACGAATTGGGCATACCGGCGGAAGTGCTCTCGCCGGAGGAGGTCGCCCGGCTCAATCCGGCCATGCGCATGGACGTCGCCGGGGCGGTCTACTTTCCGCAGGACGGCCATCTGACGCCGCCGCGATTGATGGCCGCGCTGATGCGCGCTGTGGAGGAAAGGGGCGTGGAGTTCTGCTGGTCTACGGAGGTGACGGGCTGGCGCGCCTCCGAAGGGCGCATAGAGGCTGTTCGGACCACGCAGGGCGAGGTCTCCGCCGACGAATATGTGGTGGCGTGTGGCGCCTGGTCGCCGCACGTGTTGCGCGATCTCCCGCTTCGCCTGCCGATGCAGTCGGGCAAGGGCTACAGCGTGACCCTGCCCACACCCCGGCAGTTGCCGACCATCTGCTCGATCCTCACGGAAGCCCGCGTCGCCGTCACGCCGATGGGCGCCGCCCTGCGCTTCGCGGGCACGATGGAGATCACCGGCCTCGACCAGTCCATCAACCGGCAGCGCGTGAACGGGATTTTTAAGTCGATACCGCAGTATTTTCCGGAGTTCCGGCAGGAGGATTTTCAGGACTTGCCGGCCTGGAGCGGCCTGCGTCCCTGCTCTCCCGACGGTCTGCCCTACATCGGTCGCTTCCGCCGTTACGCCAACCTCAGCGTCGCGGCCGGTCACGCCATGATCGGGGTCAGCCTGGCACCCATCACGGGCAAGCTCATGGCCGAAATCCTCTCCGGCGAGCCGTCTTCCATTCCTATCGACGCTCTCACCCCCGACCGCTATGCATAGGGTAAACTCCTGGCATGGATATTTCCAAATCGGATAGCACCACGGATCTACCTATCGATGAAGAAGCTTTACTGGATTTGCTTCGCCGTGAAGCCGCATACGAACATGCATTAAACCAACGGCAACGCATCTGGTTTCTACCTCTATTTGCGTTAATGCTAGTTGGTTTTATAGGCCGCGGTTGGTCTATTGGCAAGTCTGAAGCCTTACAGGTCGTGTTTAACTGTATTCAGGGATTGGGAGGTATTTCATTGTCCCTGTTGAGCCTGCTGATATATCTACAAAGTGACCGGCGGCGAAAATTTCGATGTGAGCTCCTTGAAAAGCTCAAAGACGACATGCGGGCTATTGGCTCCCTGGTAATGCTTGCCTCGGAGCCACGGCTGAAGGAAGAAGTCGCTCCTCTTGCCGGGCAACTTCTGAAGGAGCTACTTCCCAGTCTGCGCGCGGACGATGCCCCGTACTTTCTGCCGGGCCACCATATGGCACTTTTGAAGCTTCTTGGCAATAAAGATAGTACGCTGGTACTGGTGGTGCTGAAAGCTCTGGAGCAGATTGGGGATGAGCGGGCACTGGTACCGGTCGAGCGCCTGGCGGCGAAAACAAAATATCCAGCAGTCCAGCAGGCGGCGCAGGAATGTCTTCCTTATCTCCAGACGCGCGCTCAGGAGAAGGAACGGGCCTTGACCTTACTGCGTCCCTCCGACGCTGGTCCGATTCCTGAAACGCTACTCCGACCAACCTCATCGGCTACAGACAACATGCAGGAGCAACTGCTGCGCCCGACGGAGTAAATTGGCTATGTTCGCTCTGCGTAAGATCCGATCTTTTCCAATCTCGTTGAAAGACGGCAGGGAATCAAAGCGGCGAAAGAGAACTGTAGGGCATGCCGACGAGACATGCCTTTTTATGCGCATTCTTGCTGCTGGTATCCGGTCTTTTCGCCGCAGCCCCACCTTCCACACCTCCTTCTGCGCAAG
Organism: Chthonomonadaceae bacterium; assembly: GCA_035653075.1. Taxonomy (GTDB): domain Bacteria; phylum Armatimonadota; class Chthonomonadetes; order Chthonomonadales; family Chthonomonadaceae; genus DASRCN01. The sequence goes on from DASRCN010000039.1 coordinate 31,255, forward strand.
CTGTCGCGCGAGCACAGGCCGCGCCGGCTCAACAAGCCGAGCCGACACGCGCTCTGTTCCGTTACCTTCGCGACGACAACGCTCCTGACCACCTGACGCGCGTGCATATCCACGCGGCGCATACCGCTTCCACGCCCATCAATCCGATGGTCTTCGGCAATTTCCTGGAACACCTCGGCGCGAACATCTACGGGGGCGTCTGGGCGCAGATTTTGCTCAACCCGAATCTGGAGGCTGCCGGGGAGAATGGCAAAACACCCCCGGATTGGGAGATGGTCGGGACGGCGGTCTGGCAGGAAGGCGGCTATCTCTCCCCGCGCTGCGTGCGTCTGATGCCGGCCGGTTCGGACGGCGCCCTTATGCAGACGATCTATCTGCCCATCCAGCGGACCGGGCGTTATACGGGTGCTCTCTACTTGCGCGCTCCCGAAGCGCCGGGACGGATCGTGGTCACGCTGACGCGGGCGGCGGCTCCTGCCGGTCCTCCCCTCGCGCAGGCGACGCTCGCCGCCGAGCGGACCACCTGGCGAAAGCTGGCCTTTCCGCTCGTGGTCGCGCCGAGGGCGCTGGCGAAGGGGGAAGCGGTCCGATTCCAGATCGCGCACCGGGACGGCGGGCCGGTGGACGTGGACCAGGTCGAGCTCACTCCGGACGACAACCTGCTCGGCTACGATCCGGAAATCGTCAGGCTGAGCCGGGCGCTGCAGGTTCCCGTGCTGCGCTGGCCGGGCGGCAACTTTTCCAGCGGCTATCACTGGCAAGATGCGCTCGGTATGCGGGAGCGGCGGCCTACCGACCGCAACGCGGCCTGGGGCGGCGTCGAGCCCAACAGCTTCGGCATCAACGAGTACATCCGCTTCTGCCGCCTGCTGCACGCGCAGTACCAGATCACCGTCAACGCCGGGGACGGCACGCCCGAAGAAGCGGCGGCCTGGGTGCAGTACTGCAACAGCATGCCGCGCAATCGCTTCGGGCAGATGCGCGCCGCCAACGGCTCGCCGGAACCCTACGACGTGAAGCTGTGGGAGGTCGGCAACGAGCTTTATGGCGGTTGGCAGATCGGCCACACGGATGCCGCCGGCAACGCCGACCGCTATCTTCGGTTCCGCGATGCCATGCGCCAGGCCGATCCGGACATCGCGCTCATCGCCACCGGAAAGGGGGACGAGTTTACGACCGAGGGCCTGCAGCGCGATCTGGACTGGAATGCGCGCCTGCTGCGCGCCACGCAGGCGCGCGGACCGTTACCGGACTATCTCTCCCTCCATCCGCTCGTCCCAATGCCTTATGATCTTGCCAATGCGCCCTACGCGGACCGGTACGCGAGCGTGATGGCGTTTCCAGAGTTTCTGGATGCGCGGATGCTGCCTGCGCTCGCGCAGCAGATCGTCTCTATCGAGGGGCCGGCGGCCAAAACGCGGCTGGCGGTGACAGAGTGGGGAATCATCTACGGCGGCGAGAAGTACGGAGAAAGCCCCAACCCGGAAAATCTCTGCGGAGCGATCTTCAACGCGTTGATGCTCAATACCCTGCTGCGCCATAGCGACTGGGTGACGCTGGCCAACGTGACCGGCCTGATGCATGGCGGCGGAATCAAGAAGCGGCAGGGCGTCGTCTACGTCGATCCGCAGGACTGGACGCAGCAGCTCTACACGACTGCGCGTCCGCATACGCCCGTCGAGACCGTCACCGACGGGCCGGGCAGTGACGTGCCTGCCCGCGGCTTTCTGCCTGCCGCCACCGGCGTGCCGGACGTGGATGTCTTCGCCGCCCTTACGGCAGACGGCCGGCGCCTGGTCGTCTTTGCGGTCAACCGCCATCGCACGGAAGAGCGCCCGCTTCGCCTCGACGTGGACGGCTTCGACGCGGCTTCTCTCTCCGCTACCCTGCTCACGGCGTCCGACCCGCAGGCCGGAAACTCCATCGACGCGCCGGACGCCGTCGCGCCGCGTCCTTTCTCCACGCCTGCCTGGCCGCCTGCGCCCGGCGCCGAATGGCAGGTCTCCCTGCCTTCGCACAGTCTGGTCGTCCTCACTCTGAGCCACCGGTGAAACCGGCGCTGCCCCGAGCCTGGGGCAGGCGCCGCAAATTTATCGATCGGCAGGGGAAGGCAGGACGAGGACCTTAAGCGAGTTTTCGCGCGGATGCGTTGCCAGGTCGATCGCGGCGTGGATAGACTCCAGGTCGAACCGGTGCGTGATGAGCGGACGCGCGTCCACACGGCGGCGGAAGAGCAGATCGGCGGCCTCATCCTGAAGCGTGATGTCGCTGCTATAGGAGCCGATCAGGGACTTCTCTTCCATGCAGATGGCGCCCGCGTCCACTTCCAGCGGATCGCCGAGCCGGGTATGAGCGAACAGGAGGACTTTGCCGGCAGGCCGCACGGCCGCAAAAGCGGAGGCGACCACGCGCGTGTCCGGAACAGCGACGATCGCCAGGTCCGCGCCGCGCCCCTCGGAGAGAGCACGGATGGCCGCCTCCACGTCGCCGCTATCGGGTTCCAGCGCCACGGTCGCGCCGAGCTGCCGGGCGACGTCGAGCCGGTAGGCAAAGCGGTCCGTGACGATGGTTCGCGCGCCCGCCTCACGCGCCAACTGCGTGAACAGCAGCCCGATCGGTCCCTGGCCGAGGATCCAGACGGTGTCGCCTTCTTGCACGTTCGCCATCCGGACCGCCTTCAGGCAGGTGTTCAGCGGCTCCAGGAAGCTGGCCTCCTCGAAAGTAACGTCGTCTGGAACGCGGACCATGCCGCCCCGAACGCACCATTCCCGCACGAGCACATATTCGGCGAAGCCCCCGCCGGCCGGCTCGAAGCCGGCGGTGGTCCCGGTCTGCTTATAGACCGGGCACTGTGCGAAGGCGCCGCGCCGACAGAAGAAGCAGTCGGGGGACTGGCAGGGGACATGGTGATTGACGACGACGCGCTCGCCGACCGTCCAGCCTTCCACCTCCGCGCCGAGGGCGGCGATGGTCCCGGCCGTTTCGTGGCCGAAAATGCGGGGTGGGGGTACGAGGCCGTAATGAATCTTTTTCAAGTCGGTCCCGCAGACACCGCACGCCGCCACGCGCACCAGGACTTCCCGTGGACCGGGCGCCGGCACCGTCACGTCTTCCACACAGATGGTATCGATGCCGCGATAGACCGCAGCGCGCATCCTCTCCGGCCGCATAACGCTCTCATCCTTCCTCTCTTGCCGAGATTATAGACCGAGCCGAGCCGAAAGTCAATGTTACCTGACTCCACCCGCGGCTTCGCCTTTCCCTTCCCTGCGAACGGATCCAGCGTATCAGGGAAGGAAAGGACCGTAAGGTCCGAGATCGTGCGGGGGTCAGGTAAATCCAGCAATCATCGCGAATTTAAAAGATCCAATAGGAGATGCCGATGGATACGAGCCGGAAGACGAAGAGAAAGAACGAGCTGCTGCTTGGCGTGGTCGGCTGCCTGGCTCTGGCGGCGATGTTCGGCTGGATGGGCTGGGTATCGTTAAATCGTAATCCGGCCCTTGCGATACCGACGCCCCGGATGCCTTCGCCCAATGCTTACGACTATTATGTCCGGGCCAGCGATGCTATCAAACCGATCACGTATCACGGCAGTAAAGTCAATGTCATCTTCAGCATACTCATGAAATCCGGCGCGCTGGAACCCTCATATCCAGCGGATGAGAAGGGCGCCTTCGTGAATGCCAATGCGCCTGCGCTAAAGCTGCTGCGCGAGGGCTTCACATATGACTGCCAGCTACCGCCGGTCCGCTCCTTTCATACTCCCCACGATCTTTTAAACCCTATGGGAGACTTTGCGAGGCTGGCGCGTCTGCTGCTGATCGCTGGCGAGATCAAAGCTTCGGCAGGGAACTGGGGTGGGGCGATGCAGAGCGATCTGGACGCCATCCAATTGGGGGAGGACCTATCGCGTGGGGGCGGCCTGGGTCCATTTATGGAGGGGGATTTGTACCAGCGTTTCGGTCAGCAAGCGGCCGAGGCTGCCGTAGATCACTTGACCGCCACTCAGGCGCGAGAGACGGCGCGGCGGCTGGAAAGGATTCTCGCCCGGCACGCGCCGTTCCGCGACGTCCTGCAAGAAGAGAAGTGGCAGTGCCAGGCCAGACTGCTGGAGCTGTTCCGCAGACCGGGTTGGCGTGGAGAGCTGATCGGCGGCAGGAACGACGAAGATATAAAGCAGCGGGCGGGACGCTGGAAGCTGTATCTGGTGAGCAAAAAGCAGATCATGGATGGCTGCACCCATTACCTGGACCGGTGGATCGCGAAAGCGGGACAGCCCTATGCCGCCCACGTGGCTTCTCCTCCTTTACCGGACAACGATATCAGCAAATCCTTTGTCTTTGACTATTCACGGCTCTGGAGCCGGGACGTGCAGATTCAAGCACGAAATGTGCTTCTGCTGTTACGGCTGGCGCTGCGTGCCTACCATCTGGAGCATGGCCGCTATCCGACCGCATTGAAGGACCTTATTCCCTCGTATTTAACTCGCCTCCCGGACGATCCGCTGGCGATGCAGGGCAGCTTCAGCTACCATCGCGACGGCAGCACGTATACGCTCTTCAGTGGTATCCTCACCAGCCCTGGCAGCCGCCCCGAAATCCTGCAATATCCATAACAGGGAATACAATGTCCTGATTTCAGGAGAGCGCGGCGCCGGTGGCCTGAATGGCGGCGATGGCTCTTTCGACATCCTCGCCGTCGATGTCCAGGTGGGTCACGAGGCGGATGCGGTGGGTGTCGGTCGGCGCGCAGAGGACTCGATGCTCCTCGGCCAGCCGTTGGGTGAAGGTCTCAGCGGGAAACCGGGTATTGAAGTAGACCATATTCGTCGGCACTTCGACGGTGTCGAGCGTGATGCCGGGTGTGCCGGCAATGCCATGCGCAAGGCGGCGCGCATGGCGATGGTCTTCGGCGAGCCGCTCGACGTGATGCTCCAGCGCGTAGAGGCCGGCGGCCGCCAGGATCCCCGCCTGCCGCATCCCGCCGCCCAGCATCTTGCGGACGCGGCGCGCCCGCGCGATGCATTCTTGCGTGCCGCAGAGCACCGAGCCGACCGGACAGCCTAACCCTTTCGACAGGCAGAAGGTCACCGTGTCGGCGCAGGCGGCGTACTCCGCCGCCGGGATGCCGGTCGCCACGGCGGCATTGAACAGCCGCGCCCCGTCCAGATGGACGCGAATGTTTCGCTCCTGCGCCATCTGCCAGAGCGCCTGATGGACCTCCAGCGGAATAATGGCCCCGCCCGCCCGATTGTGCGTGTTCTCCAGAACGAGCAGCGCCGTGCCAGGCTCGTGCAGGGATTCGGCGTGGATCAGGCGGTCGATCTGCTCTACGTCCGGCACGCCGCGCCGGCTGGTAAACGGGCGCGTCAGGACCTGCGCCACGGCAGCGGGCAGGCCCACCTCGTAGAGCATGGAGTGCGCCTCGTCATCCAGCAGGATCTCATCGCCGGGCCGGGTATGGGTCTTGATGGCGATGGCGTTGCTCATCGTGCCGGAGGGCACGAACAGAGCGGCCTCCTTGCCCAATCGGGCCGCCGCCACTTCCTGCAGGCGGTGAACGGTCGGATCGTCGTCGAAAACGTCGTCGCCGACTTCCGCTTCGGCGATCGCGCGGCGCATCTGCGGCGTTGGGCGCGTTACGGTATCGCTGCGCAGGTCTATGATTTTCAAAGACCTCACCCCCTGCCCCTCTCCTTACGAAGGAGAGGGGGAATTTGGTTTTTCTAACCCGCTCGCCCGGTCATCGAACCTTAGAGTTTGTACGGAAACCTGCCGTCTGCTGTAGCCGGGCAATGAATTACCCGCCTGGGGGTCCTTCGGACAACCGTCCTGCGGACGGAAAAGCCTGCCTATTGGAGGCAGGTCCGGGTTTGCGTACAGGCTCTTACGGCTCAGCTTTTCCAGTGTGCCAGCAGGTGCGCATCGACTAAGGTGATGGGCAGATTGCGAACGGAGCGCACGGCGGACGGAGAGAAGCCGGTCAGCGCGATAAGATAGCCCTGGTGGGCGCCCGCCGCCTGTCTCCACGCTTCCAATGCCTGCACGTCCACGCGGCCCGCCGTGCGCCCGGTCGGGACGCACCGGGCCACCGCTTCGAGCGTTCCGTCGGGTGTCCTCAGCAGCAGGTCGCTCACGGTTTCCGAATCGGCTGCCGCCGGAAGTTGTCCCCGGCCGGCAAAGAGGGCGGCGACCTCCGCGGCCAGTTGGGCGTCGCTCAGGCTTCGCAGGCGGGCGACGTCGGCCAGAATGCGGCGCTCCTGCGCGGCGCGCCCCTGGGCTTCCTGCCGGGCCTGCAGGCGCTCCCTCTGCTGCCGCTCGGCCCGCTCCCGCGCCCGCCGCTCAGCCTCCCGCGCCCTGGCCGCCCGCTGGGCCTGACGGCGCGCCCGCTCCTGCGCCTCCCGTTCCCGCCGCGCCGCTTGCAAGACGGCGCGCCGCGCCATCATGGCCTGCGTTTCCAAGCGCCGCCGCCAGATTCTCCACGCGGCGCGAGACCACCATGCCAGCCCGCCGCCGCCGGCAAGCAGCAGAATCGCTCCCGCCGCCGGACTTGCCGGAAACGGACCCAGAAAACAGGCGAGCCCCAACAGCAGTACCGTCAGACTGGCCAGCGCCAGGCGCGGATCGGGAAGCGTTGCCGGCCTAGTATATCGCATGATGACGCTCCGTCTCCCCTTCTTTCTCGCTTTTTGGTGACCGCCGGGCGGATTTCCTGCCGGCTCGTTTTTTTCAGGCGAGCATAGCAGGAATAGATCGCTGCGTTCGCGTATTAGCCAGTTCAAGGGAGGGTCCGCGATGAAGCTTACCTGGAATGGAACCGGTTCGGCCTGGTCGCCTTACTACGGCAACTCTTCGGCGGTATTGGAAGCGGGCGGAAAACGCCTGCTGGTGGACTGTGGACATACCGTGCCGGCAAGACTTCAGGAAATGGGCCTTACCCTGCGCGACATCGACGCCGTCTTCATCAGCCACCTGCATGGCGATCACGTCTACGGCCTGGAGGAGTGGGGCTTTCGCAGTCTCCTGCAGTGGAAGATCCGGCCGCAACTGCTGATCGCCGCCGACCTCGCCGATATGCTCTGGCAGCAGGTCCTTGCCGGCACCATGGCGCAGGTGTGCGACAAGACCTGCCGGCTGACCGACTATTTCCAGGTAACCCCGATGCAGATCGGCAAACCGGTCTCGCTCGATCCCTGGACCCTGACCATTCACCCGGTGCGCCACGTGCCCAACGCCTGCGCGTATGGGCTGAAAGTGGCGGCGGAGAGCACGACCCTCGGCTTTACCTGCGACACGCTCGCCGACGGCGATCCCTGGTTCTATCAGGACACCGACCAGGTCTTCCATGACTGCAGCTTCGCGCCCTACTTCCCCGAAACCGTCCACGCCCACTTCGAGCAGTTGTGCCGGTATCCGCAGGAGTTCCGCATGAAGACCTATCTGGTCCATTATGAAGACGACATCCGCGCTTGCCGGGCGGACCCTCGGTGGCAGGCGGAGGTGAGTGCGACCGGGATGCGGCTCACCGTGCCTTTCCAGACGATTCCCTATTGAAAGCCTTCCCTGCCCATGACGGTCCCGGACGACTCCGCTTCTCAAAGCGCCGAACGCGCCATCCACCTCCTGCGCGAAGCGACGCGCCATACTCCCTACGAAGGCCGGCTGTATCTGGTCGGGGGGCTGCTGCGGGACCGCTTCCTCGGACTGCCCGTTCCCAACGATCTCGACCTGGTCCTGGAAGGGGACGCCATCGCGCTGGCCGAATTCCTCTATAAGAAGCGGCTGTCCACACACGCTCCGGTCACCTATCCCCGCTTCGGCACGGCGATGCTTCATATTGGAAGGGAAGAGGGAAAAGAGGCAGAGGGAAGATTATTCCCAACGCCTATGGACGCGGAAGGGAGCATGGTGGAGCTGGTCTCGGCGCGGGCTGAAAGCTATCGTCCCGACGACCGCAAGCCGGATGTGGAGCGGGGCACGCTCAAAGACGACGTGTTCCGCCGGGACTTTACCATCAATACCCTGCTGGAGAACCTGCACACCGGAGAACAGCTCGATCTGACCGGGCGTGCCCTGGAGGATCTCCAGGCCGGCATCATCCGCACGCCGCTGGAGCCGAGGGTCACCTTTTTCGACGATCCGCTACGAATGCTGCGCGCCATTCGGTTCGCGGCCCGGTTCGACTTCCACATCGAAGAAGCCACCTGGGCGGCCATCGTCGCCGAGGCCGAGCGGCTGCGCCCGCCGGTCATCTCGTACGAGCGTATCCGGGAGGAGTTCGTCAAGATCGTCCGGCTGCCGGGGCCGAAAGTGCGGCGCGGCCTCGAATTGCTGCTGACCTCGCGCCTGCTGGAGCAGTTCCTGCCGGAGATGCTGCCGATGGCCGGCTGCCCGCAGAACGAGTGGCATCTCTATGACGTGTGGACTCACACGCTCGTGGCGATGGAGCATCTGCCCGATTCGGCCCGCACGGAGTTGCGCCTCGGCCTGCTCTGGCACGACATCGGCAAGCCGGCCACGCGCACGGAGGACGAAAAGGGCGTCCACTTCTACGGGCATCCACAGGTAGGAATGGAGACGGCCCGCGCCATGATGACGCGGCTGAAGTTCTCCAACGACGAAATCCGCGACGTGACCACGCTGGTCCGGCTGCACATGCGCCTGGGCGAGTACCGGCCGGACTGGGCCGACGCGCCCGTCAAGCGTCTTATTCGCGACTGCGGTTCTTATCTGGACGATCTGTTCGTTCTGGCTCGCTGCGACATTGCCGCCACGAACCTGAGCATCGGGCAGGCCGTGGACCTGGACGGCCTGCGCGCCCGAATCGATGCCCTGAACGCTATCTCCAATGTCGTCCAGATCGAAAGCCCGCTCGATGGCAACGAGATCATGGAGACGCTTGGCATCGGGCCGGGACCGCATCTGCGCGCCGCCAAGGATTTTTTGACCAACGAGGTGATCGAGGGCCGGCTGGCGGAAGGCGACAAAGAAGCCGCGCGCAAGCAGCTGCGCCGGTGGTGGAAAGAGCATAAGGGGGATTAGGGACTGGGGACCAGGGAAAAACGCTTCCCGGCTCCAGGGAGGGAGAGCACACTGAAGACGCCGCGTGAGCTGCCGACGCTGATCCTGCTGGTTTTGACGTGTCTTGCGATGACGGTGCGTCTTCCCGGACTGCATTGGGATTACGCGCGGCACTTCTGGACGGTCACCAACCTGAAGGTGGTCGGGGAGAATGCGGCGTTCATCGGGGTGATGGCCTGCGGCGAGGGCATGGTGATTCTGAGCGGCGGGCTGGACCTGTCGGTCGGCGCGATTCTGGCGCTGGCAAGCTGCGCGGCGGCGATGGCGCTGGCGGCGGGCTGGTCCTGGCCGCTGGCGGTCGGAGTAGGCCTGGCCGCGGGGACCGTGGCCGGATTCTTCAATGGGGCGCTCATCACGTACCGGCGCCTGCCTCCTATTATTACCACGCTCGCCACCCTGCTCCTGTTTCGTCACGGTACCAGTATTCTGACTCATGCGCGCAGCTACGGGCCGTTCCCGGACGCATTCAATCGCATCGGCACCGACTGGATACCGGCGGTCCTGTTCGCGGTGTGCCTGGCGCTGTTTATCCTCGCCTCGCTGACGATCCGCTTCGGGCGCTGGGTCCTCGCCATCGGCGGCGGCGAGCAGGCGGCCCGGCTGAGCGGCATCGCCGTGGATCGGGTGAAACGGTGGGCCTATCTGCTCTCCGGTCTGTGCGCGGGCGTGGCGGGGCTGATCGTCATGGCGTTCAACAACAACACGCAATCCAGCATCGGGACGGGTTACGAGCTGGATGTGATCGCGGCGTGTGTGGTCGGCGGCGTGCGGATCACGGGTGGGGACGGCAGCATTCTGGGAGCGGCGCTGGGCGCGCTGCTGATCGCTCTGCTACGCGACGCCTTGATTCTGGCCGGCAGGCCGGCGGAGCAGTACGGCCTGTTTACCGGGGGGGTGATTCTGGCGGCGGCGCTTCTGGAGCAGTGGCGCAGCCGGCGGGGAATCCAGACGGCTTGAGACGCGCCGTTGAATCCGGGAGCCGCTCCCCCAGCGTCTGCAGTTTCCACCCCGTGATAAGGAAAGGGAAGGAAAGCGCGTGCGTACCGAGTTTAGCGTCAATGGGAGAACGTACCGGCCGCCGGAGCGTCCGGTCGTCGTGATCTGCCTGGACGGCTGCGCGGACGAGTACCTGGACGTTTCCCTGGCGCGGGAGAAGATGCCGAATCTGCAGGAGATGGCCAATCGGGGCTATCGCGGGATGGCGCGCGGCGCGCTGCCTTCCTTCACAAATGTCAACAACGCCTCGATCGCGACGGGCGTGCCGCCGAGCGTCCACGGCATCAGCGGCAACTTCTTCCTCGATCCGGAGACGGGCGAGGAGGTGATGATGAACTCCGCGCGCTACCTGCGCGCCGATACCATCCTGGCGGCAGCGGCGCAGGCCGGCCGCAAAGTCGCCATCGTGACCGCCAAGGAGAAGCTGCGCGAAATCCTTTCCCACGGGCTAGAGAGGATCGGCTTTTCGGCCGAGAAGGCGAATCAGGCCCAGGAGCGGACGCACGGCATCGCGGACGTGGAGGCGCTGGTCGGAATGCCCACGCCGCCGATCTACAGCGCCGAGGCCAGCCTGTTCGTCCTGCGAGCGGGCGTTTCCTTGATCGAAGCGGGCCGCGCCGACTTCCTCTATCTCTCCATGACAGACTACATGCAGCATCGCTATCCGCCGGAAGCCCCGGAATCGTTGGATTTCTATAGGGCCATCGACGCCGAGATCGGCCGGCTGCTGGCACTCAATGCAGTCGTGGGCGCGACCGCCGATCACGGCATGAACGCCAAGCAGACGCCGGACGGCGACCCGAACGTGATCTATCTGGAAAGCCTGCTGGCGGAGGAATTGGGGCCAGGCGTGAAGGTGATTCTGCCGATCACGGACCCCTATGTGGCGCATCATGGGGCGCTCGGCTCGTTTGCGACGGTCCATCTGCCGGACCTGCGGGCGACGCTGCTCGTGGCGCAGCGACTTATCGAGTTGGAGGGCATTACGGAGGTCTACGACCGGTATACCGCCGCGCGCAAGCTGGAGCTGCCCGCCGACCGCATCGGGGACATTGTGGTAATGAGCGGCCGGGACGTGGTGATCGGCCGCACGCCCGATTATCACAATCTGAGCGCGCTGGAGGGCGGTCTGCGCTCGCACGGCGGGCGCTACGAGGAGATGGTGCCGATGGTCCTCTCCGAGCCGCTTTCGGACCGCTACCGCGCCAGAGCGGCGGGCGATCCGCGCAACTTCGATATTTTTGATTTCACGGTGAACGGGAGCCAGGAATGCTGACGCTGCGCTGCTACGTCGCGGGAAAGCCGGTCGATTCGGACCGCACGCTCTCCGTGCAGAATCCCTACGATGGGACGATTGTGGGAACGGTCGCCCTGGCGGACCGCGCCGTCACGGAGGCGGCGATCACGACGGCGCTTACGCATCCCGTCTCCCTGACTCGCTATCAGCGTTACGAGATTTTAGATCGGGCACGCCGGCTTTTGTTAGAGCGCGCCGAGACGTTTGCGCGCCTCATCACGGCGGAATCGGGACTGTGCCTCCGGGAGACGCGTTATGAGGTAGGCCGGGCGACCGACGTGCTCCAGTTCGCGGCGATGGAGGCGTTGAAGGACGACGGACAAATCTTCTCCTGCGACGTGACCCCCAACGGCAAGGCGCGCAAGATATTTACGCTGCGGGAGCCGTGCCGGCTGGTCGCGGCTATTACGCCTTTCAATCATCCCCTGAATCAGGTGGCGCACAAGCTCGCCCCCGCCATCGCAGCCGGAGCGCCGGTAATCCTCAAGCCCTCGGAGAAGACGCCGCTGACCGCCCTGCGCTTCGCGGAGCTGCTCTATGAAGCGGGCCTGCCGCCGACGATGCTGAGCGTGCTTCTGGGACCGACGGAAGAGGTCGCCGCGCCGCTGGTGCAGGACCCGCGCGTGGAGGCCGTCAGCTTCACCGGCAGCGTCGCGGTCGGCAAGCAGATCGCCGCGACGGCGGGCTACAAGAAGCTGGCGCTGGAGTTGGGCGGCAACGACCCGCTCCTCATTCTGGAGGACGCCGACCTGGACCTGGCGGTCACGCTCGCCGCGGAAGGCGCGTTCCGCAACTCCGGCCAGCGCTGCACGGCGGTCAAGCGCATCCTCGTCGAGGAGCCGATCCTGGAGGCGTTCACGGACCGGTTCGTCGCGAAGGCGCGGGAATACACCTGCGGCGACCCGAGCGATCCGGAAACGCGCGTGGGGACGGTGATCGACGAAGAGGCCGCCATCCGGCTGGAGACGGTGCTGCGCAAGGCCGTGGCCGATGGAGCGAAGGTGCTGCTCGGTGGAGAGCGGAGAGGCGCGCTGTTCGCGCCTACCGTGGTTGCGGACGTGCCGCGCCATGCGGAGATGGTCGTCCAGGAATCGTTCGGTCCTCTCGCGCCCATCCTGGCTGTGCGTGACCTGGAGGATGCTATCGCGCTGGCCAACGCCACGGCCTTCGGCCTTTCGTCCGGGGTCGTTACGACGAATTTAAATCGCGCCATCCAGGCGGTCAAAGGGCTTCGCGCCGGAACCGTCAACATCAACGAGGTCCCCGGCTACCGGATCGAGGCATCGCCTTTTGGGGGAATCAAGGATTCGGGACTGGGTGTCAAAGAGGGGGTCCTCGAAGCGATCAAGTTCATGACCACCGTCAAGACCTTCTCCCTGCCCTGGTAGGTCCAGGATAGGACTTCCTGAAGATTTTCAGGCTGATCGTTGCCAGATTTGTACGAATTGTGTACAATGTTTGCAGATCCAACAGCTAAAGTGAGGAGGAAATTCTATGTCGCAAACACTAAGTCTGCGCCTGCCCGATGAACTGATCGAACGAATAGATCGCTTTGCCCGCCGGTTGGGAAACGGGATGACGCGCTCTCGTGCCAGTGTAATTTTGATTGATGAAGCCTTGCGCGAAGAAGAGTTTAGAGGTATCGAGTTCCGCAACACTGCTATCGGCAGGTTGCCTTTCGTCAAGCATTCGGGCATGGCGGTCTGGGAGTATATCATGATCGCTAGACGGTTTGATATGGACGCAGACCGTATCTCCGCGCACCTGGAGCAGCCGGTGGAGTGGGCAAAGGCCGCGCTCAATTACTATGCCGCCTATCCGGATGAGATCGATCGGACAATAAAGGATAACAGCTATGGCGAAGAACGCCTGAAACGCCTATTCCCCAACCTGCACGTGTTTGAGGTCCCGGCAGATAGCGGAGAAGCGACTGCCTGATGCTCACCTATTTACTGGATGCGCACATCTCACCCAAGGTAGCAGAGCAGATTCGCGCGAAGAGGCCAGAAATCCGAATTGATTGCCTGAGTTCCTGGCGTGGGGGGATGCTTTTGAATGCAGAAGATGATGAAATTCTTCAGGCTGCCCATGAAGAATCCCTGACCCTGGTAACGTACGACCAGAGCACCATCATTCCTCTGGTAACGAGGTGGGCGGAGCAGGGAAGGGAACACGCAGGCGTCATCTTCGTGGATGACCGCAGCATTCTTCAGGAGGACATCGGCTCACAGGTGCGCGCTCTGATCTCGTTATGGGATTCCTCCTCCGCCAAGGATTGGACCAATGGTATCCAGTTTTTGAAATCCCCTTCCCGATAGGATGGCTCGCTCCCTAGCGACGATGCGCGCCCGCGCTGCCTCTCGTTCTTTAGAGGGAAAGGCGTTGATCTCCTCGCGTAAGGCTGTGAGGCGCTGTGTAGCTGGGGAGGGATGCTCCTTTGCTTCTGTGCGAGTCCGATGTACCCAATCCAGGTAGTCGGTCAGATATGCGGTCACCTGCTCCTTATTATGCAAGTAGTAGAGGATGGTGGCGTACACCTGCTCCAGGGTGAGGGTACGGAAACGCGCTGCGATCTCCTCCGGCGTACGAGCATTATGGAGGTACTCCAGCAGGACGCTCTCGATGCCGATACGTGTCCCCTGAATACGAATGTCGTCGGGCGCGAGAAAGTCAAAGTAATCATCCAACTGCACACCGGGCCTCCTCTCTCTGCTCTTATATAGGATACCTCAGGTCAGAACAGGAAACCATTGCTTCGCGGCGAACGAAAACCATGCCGCAGCCCATTCAGGAGAGAGCCGGCGAAATTGCGCCAGCTTGGAAGGATAGGCTGTCGTGCCGGCGCCTGCGGGGTTTTCGGCTTCTCGACGAGGAACCTGAGGATGTCTTCCGGCATGACGCGCGATACGGTACGATCCACCGATGCAAGCTCGATCCTGCGGCCATTCCCAATCACGAACATAGACGGAATCGCGATGCCGCCATGCTCGCGTGGATTGAGTAGTCCCCATGCAGTGATGACGCTGCGTTCCGGATCGCAGAGAATAGAGAAGGGCAGTTGGAGCGTCTGGCGCATATGCTCGGCGCGAATAGGCTCATCCGCTGAGAGCGCGGCTACGTCCGCTCCCGCATCAGTGATCCGGGCGTAATAGTCTCGATACTCCGCCAACTGGTGGAGGCAGAACGGTCACCAGTGGCCGCGGTAAAAGACCAGCACCATCCGCTTTCCGGCCATGTGTTCTGACAGACGCCATTCTCCACGCGTGCTGTTCTGCAGCGTGAAGTCGGGCGCTATTTCACCAACTTGTGGTGTCATTTAGAACCCCTGGCTCCCACCTCCGACTCCTCCTCAATTCTTGGAGGAGGAGTCGCGGGTGGGGGCCGAAAGAAAAACACCCCGGCCAGCCATACCGCCGACCGGGGTGTTTCGATAGATCGGAGGTACGATCACATATCGTAATCCATGCCGCCGCCACCGGGGCCGCCCGCCGGGGCCGGCTTCTTCTCCGGCTTCTCGACGACCAGCGTCTCTGTGGTGAGGATCAGGGAAGCAATGGAGGCTGCGTTCTGCAGCGCGTAGCGGGTGACCTTGACCGGGTCGATGACGCCGAACTTGATCATGTCCCCATACTCCTCGGTGGCGGCGTTGAAGCCATGGCCCTGCGGCAGGGTCTTGACTTTATTGACCACCACGGAGCCCTCCTGGCCCGCGTTCTCCGCGATCTGGCGCAACGGCTCCTCCAGCGCGCGGCGCACGATCGCCACGCCGTGCTGCTCGTCGGGGGTCTCGCCCAGCTTATCCAGCGCGCTCTGGATGTTGATGTAGGTCACCCCGCCGCCGGGCACGATGCCCTCCTCGACGGCCGCGCGGGTGGCCGAAAGCGCATCCTCGAAGCGATGCTTCTTCTCTTTCAGCTCGGTCTCGGTGGCCGCGCCCACCTTGATGACGGCCACGCCGCCGGAGAGCTTGGCCAGCCGCTCCTGCAGCTTCTCCTTATCGTAGGAGGAATCGGTCTCCTCGATCTGGCGCTTGATCTGGTTGATGCGGCCCATGATCGCGTCTTCGGTGCCCGCCCCGCTGATGAGGGTCGTCTCTTCCTTGCCGACGATGACCTTCTCGGCCTGGCCCAGCATGGACTGGTCCACGTTCTCCAGTTTGATGCCCAGGTCCTCGCTGATGAACCGGCCGTTCGTCAAGACGGCGATATCTTCGAGCATGGCCTTGCGGCGATCTCCGAAGCCCGGCGCCTTGACCGCCACGCTATTGATGATGCCCCGGATCTTGTTGACTACCAGGGTCGCCAGCGCGTCGCCGTCGACATCCTCAGCGATGATGACCAGCGGCCGGCGCTGCTGCGCGACTTTCTCCAGGACCGGGATCAGGTCCGCGGCGGCGGAAATCTTCTTCTCATGGATGAGGATGTAGGGGTTTTCGATCACCGCTTCCATGCGCTCGGGATCGGTGACGAAGTAGGGAGAGATGTAGCCCTTGTCGAACTGCATGCCTTCTACGTAGTCGGTATAGGTCTGAAGGCTTTTGCTCTCCTCGACGGTGATGACGCCGTCCTTGCCGACCTTCTCGATGGCGTCGGCGACGAGGGTGCCGATCTCCGGATCGTTGCCGGCGATGCTGGCGACGTTCGCCACCTTGGTCTTGTCGTCGGCCACGGAGACGGCCTGCTTCTTGATCTGCTCGACCGCCCGATCGACGGCCAACTCGATGCCCCGCTTCACTTGCAGCGGATTGCCGCCTGCCGCGACGTAGCGCAGCCCCTCGTTGACGAGCGATTGGGCCAGGACCGTCGCAGTCGTGGTGCCGTCTCCGGCGACGTCGTTGGTCTTGCTGGCGACCTCTTTGACGAGCTGCGCGCCCATGTTCTCATACGGGTCTTCCAGCTCGACCTCTTTGGCGACGGTCACGCCGTCCTTGGTGATGGTGGGCGATCCCCACTTCTTGTCCAGCACGACGTTGCGGCCCTTGGGGCCGAGCGTCACCTTGACGGCGTTGGCGACGGCGTTGGCGCCGCGCTCCAGCGCGCGCCGCGCCTCGTCATCGTACTTTATCTGCTTGGCAGCCATACATTTCTCCTTTTTCGAAGTTGTCAGTTGCTAGTTGCCAGTTGCTAGTAAAACCTCACTCCCAACCGCTCTCCTTCGTAAGGAGAGGGGAGAAAAGGCGCTGCTTACTGCGCCCCTACTAGCAACTAGCAACTAGCGACTAGTAACTTCATTATTTCTCCACGATTGCGTAAAGCTGATCTTCGTCCAGGATCACGTAGTCCTGGCCGTCGAGGGTCACTTCGGTGCCCCCATACTTGGAATAGATGACGGTGTCGCCTACCTGGACGGACAGCGGCTTGACCGTGCCGTCCTCGAGCAGGCGTCCGTTGCCGACGGCCACGACCCGGCCTTCCTGCGGCTTTTTCTTGGCCGTATCGGGAAGGAAGATGCCGCCGGCGGACTTCTCCTCTTCCTCGCTCGGCTTGACGACGACCTTATCGCGAAGCGGTCGCAATGCCATCCTATTTACCTCCTGCTGCGTCGTTCGATTTTTAGTTGCTAGTAGCTAGTTCCTAGTTGCCAGTAGGGGCGCTGCTTGCTGCGCCCTTCCTCTCCCCTCTCCTTACGAAGGAGAGGGGTGAGGTTTTACTAGAAACCAGCAACTAGCGACTAGCAACTTCTTAGCATCCGGCCTGAAGCCGAATGCCGGATACGTAAAGGGGAGTGAGCAGCTCGCCGGGAGTTCGTCGCAGGGTGATTTTTAGCGCTCTCCGCTTGCGAGTGCTAATAAGAAGATACACGAAAAGGCTTTCGGTTGTCAAGGGAGGGAGGAAAAATGCGAATCTTTACGGCTCGTCTGCCGGGCTTGAGGAGAGGGGAATCGTCACGGTGACCTGACCGCCGCCTTCGGGCCGGCTGCCGTAGAGGACCTTGCCGCACAGATCCGTGCGCGTCAGACTGTCAACCAGTTCCAACCCCGTGTTGGCGGCGCGGCGCGAATCGAAGCCTGGAGGAAAGCCTGGCCCGTCGTCACAGACCTCCAGCACGGCCGTGTTTCCGGCGATGCAGAACGTCGTACGGACCTCTCCCCGGCCATGCTTGATGGCATTGCTGATCAGCTCGTTGGCGACCAGCGCCAGCGAGGTGCCTTGTTTGGCCGGCAGCCGGGCGTCTTCGATGCTGAACTCCAGCCGGCTGTTGCCGGCCGTCTGCTGCATCAACGGCAGCAGGCGCTCCAGGATTCCTTTGGCGGAGACGAATTCGACCTGCCCGTCCGTTTTGATCCCATGCGTCAGCAGATCGTGGACGACCGCCAGGCTGCCGACGCACTGGCTCAGCCGCTGAAGGTCCTCGGCCGGATAGGCCTCCATCTCTTCCATCAGCCGCATGTCCACCATCGACGCGATCAGTTGAAGGTTGTTTTTAACCCGATGGTGGGTCTCAGTCATGGCGCGCTGCAGCCGTTGGTTCAGCACCCGCACCTGTGCCTCGCTGGCGCGCAGCGCCTCCTCCATGCGGCGGCGCGCGGCGATCTCTTCCTGCGCGGCGCGGTAGAGCTTGGCGTGATCGACCGCCAGGGCTGCCCGCAGCGCCAGCTCCTGGGCGACCATCAGATCGGTCGGCGTGTAGCGGCGTCCTGACGTTACCGAAACGAAGGTGATGGCGCCCAGCGTCTTGCCGCGGGCGATCAGTGGCACGCAGATCAAGGATTTCGGCGCCAGATCGCGGACCATCTGCAGGTGGCCCGTGTCGCTGCTGAAATCCGCCAGCATCTCCTCGCCGACTTCTGCCGCCAGCACCGGCTTTCCGGTCCGCAGCACCTGGGCGAGCGGATGGTCTCCCTGTGGGTCTGGCGGATAGCGCCGGTGCATCTCGCGCAGCCG
>DASRCN010000040.1:0-25310 GCA_035653075.1 Chthonomonadaceae bacterium
TCTTCTTCATGGATGTCTCCTGGGTCGGTTAGTATCTTACCCTGTCATGAGACTAACCTTCCAAGGTGTCCAGTTTTAGGGGGATGGAGCACCAGCCAGAAGTTGACTCAAGCCTCTGTCCGGTAAATGGGGTTCACTCCACTTGTTTCTCTACCCCTCATCTTTGTGTCAGAGGAAGATTGTTTGTAGGGGCGCTGCTTGCTGCGACCTAAGACTCTCCCCCTCTGCTTATGAAGGAGAGGCAGGGCCGATAGGGAGCGTAGGCGCGAAGCGCCGTTCTACGTGGAGGAAGGCCCGTGGTCGGTTAGGGGTGAGGGGTAAAGAGGTAGAATAAAAGCAGAAATACCAGAGGAGGGACGGTTCGGAAGACCGGCCAGGAGAGAAGGATGCATTTACGAGCGAGGATGGGAGGGACTGCACTGTTGGCGCTAATTGCGTTCGGCCCGGCGCCGCTGCCCGCGAGGGCGCAGACAATAACAGGCGGATCGGAGGATGGGTTGAAACCGAAGAGCATGCAAACGAGGGAAGGCACGTTTCACAGTGACACGGCTCCCGCGCTGCTGGTGGGCCGATCGCTGGAGGAGGCGAATACGCCGGCCTTCCTGCCGCTGAAAGAGGGGCTGCAGAGTCGCTTCGGGACGGCGCCCGATCCGCAGACGCCTGGCAAGCATCTGCCCTTGACGCCATTCGTTCTGATCGGACTGGAGCGCGATAATCCGGCGCTGCGTCAACTGGTCGCCGCGCACCGGGCTGAGCTGCCGAAGGGCGGACTCGGAGCGGAGGGCTATATTCTGGATGTTACGCCGGAGCACGTTCTGATCGTGGCGGAGAAACCAGCGGGCGCCTACTACGGGGCGCGGAAGCTGCTGGAGATGGATCGGGCCGGTGGGAAAGGCCTGGATATTCCTGCAGGGACCGTAGTCGATTGGCCGGCGATGGCGTGGAGAGGCATGCATATATTGGTCAACGGGCGCACGGACATTCCTGCCCTGGAGACGCTGCTTACGCAGCAGATGCCCCGCTATCGGCTCAACACGCTGATTGTGGAGATCGACTATCATTTTCAATTTAAGTCTCACCCGGAAGTGACGGAAGGCGACGCCCTATCGCGGGACGACTGCCGGCATCTGAAGGCGCTGGCCGACCAGAACTATATCCGGCTGATCCCCATGATCAACTGTCTGGGACATCAGTCCTGGGCGGCCAATACCGGGCAACTGCTCAAAGCGCACCCGGAGTTCGATGAGACGCCGGATGTCCCGGCCGACAACAAAGGCATCTACTGCCGGAGCTGGTGCCCGTCGAATCCGGATGTCTATAAAGTGGTGGACGATCTGACCGACGAGCTGGTCGATGCCTTCGACGCGAACGCGTTTCATGTGGGCATGGACGAGGTGTTCCTGATCGGAAAGTGTCCCCGCTGCAAGGGCGAAGATAACGCGACGCTGTTCGCGAAAGCGGTCAACACGCTGCACGCGCACATCGTCGGTCAGCGCCATCTTCAGATGCTGATGTGGGGCGACCGTCTCCTGGATGGCAAAGCGACCGGCTACGGCGAATGGGAGGCGAGCGAGAACGGAACGTTTCCCGCTATCGACCGCATCCCGAAGGACATCGTCCTCTGCGATTGGCACTACGAGACGCAATATGACGACAAACCGGCCACCTATCCTTCTGTGGCCTATTTTCAGGAGAAGGGCTTTCGGGTCTGGCCCTCCGGCTGGAACTCGGCGGAGAACGCGCGGATGCTGACGGCCTGCTCGCTCAAGAACCGGACCGAACGGATGGTGGGCTATCTGGCGACCACCTGGGGCAGCGTCGTCAATATCACCGGTGGCCTGGCGGGAGACGCCAATCTGCTGAGCAACAAGGAGATCGCCGGGATCGTGGATGGGATCAAAGAGGGCGCGCGAGACGCCTGGGAGGGAGATTAGCGTGTCGGAGACCGTGAGAAAGCATAAAGAGTTTCTGTTTCCCGCCGTCGCTATGTACTATCAGGAGCCGCTGGCGCTCGTGCGCGGGGAGGGCATGTACGTCTGGGACGATCGGGGCGACCGCTACCTGGACTGCTTCGGCGGCGTGCTGACCATCAGTGTCGGCCACGCCCATCCGAAAGTAACGAAGGCGGTAGTGGATCAGGCGCAGCGGCTGCAGCACACTTCCACGCTTTATGCCAACGCGCCGCAGTCGGACCTGGCGGAGAAGCTGGCAGAAATCACGCCGGGCCGGCTGAAGAAGTCGTTTTTCACGAGCAGCGGCACGGAGGCCAACGATACGGCGATCATGGCGGCCAAGCACGCCACCGGGCGGCACGAGATCGTCGTCCTGCGCCACAGCTACAGCGGCCGCTCGGCGACGGCGCTCTCGGCCGTCGGCCATTCCCCCTGGCGGACGCTGCCTGCGCAGGTGCCCGGCTTCACCCATGCGCTCGCGCCCTACTGCTACCGCTGCCCCTTCAAGCTCACCTATCCGGAGTGCGGTCTGGCCTGCGCCGAGGATATCGAGGACGTGATTCAAACGACCACTACCGGCGAGATCGCCGCCTTCATGGCCGAGCCGATATTGGGAGTGGGAGGCTTTATCGTCCCGCCACCCGGCTACTTCGAGCGGGCCGTGGAGATCGCGCGCAAGCACGGCGGGCTGTTCATCGCGGACGAGGTCCAGACGGGGTGGGGACGCACCGGCGAGAAGTGGTTCGGCATCCAGCATACGGCGGTCGAGCCGGACATTCTCACGTCGGCCAAGGGATTGGGAAACGGCGCGCCCATTGGCCTGACCATCGCCACGCCCGAGGTCGCCGACAGCTTTCCCGGCCTCACCTTCGCCACCTTCGGCGGCAATCCGGTCTCGACGGCGGCGGCGCTGGCGGTCATCCACACCATCGAGGAGGAAGACCTGCGTACCAATGCCGCCGAGACCGGCGCTTATCTGCGCGCGGGCCTGGAAGGATTGAAAGAGAAGCACCGCTGGGTCGGCGACGTGCGCGGCAAAGGGCTGATGCAGGGTCTGGAGCTGGTGAAGGACCGGCAGACCAAAGAGCCGCATCCGCAGGGCGTGCTGCAGGTCTTCGAGGAGACGAAGCGGCGGGGCGTCCTGATCGGCAAAGGCGGACTCTATGGAAATGTGATCCGCACGGGCATGCCGCTGATCGCCAGCCGCTCCCACGTGGACGAGCTGGTCGCCGCGCTCGACGCCGGCCTGTCGACGGTCACCACATGAGCGTCGACAAGCCTCGGGCGCGGGATCTGGGCGTGCCTTTCGAGGGAGAGCCTGGACCGTTCAACGCTATTACGGATGTCGAGGGCGTGGAGGTCGGCCATGTCACGCTGATCTCCGGCGAGGGCAAGCTGGAGGTTGGGAAGGGACCGGTGCGTACCGGCGTGACCGCCATCCTGCCGCGCGGCAAAGCCTCGGCCTCCCCGGTCTTCGCCGGCTGGTTTCCTCTAAACGGCAACGGCGAGATGACGGGGACGGCCTGGATCGAGGAGACGGGGCTGCTGGAAGGGCCGGTCCTGCTGACCAACACGCACAGCGTCGGTGTCGTGCGCGACGCGATTATCGCCTGGCAGATGCGCGGCGGGCGGCTGCCCGGCCTCTGGTCGCTGCCGGTCGTCGCGGAGACCTGGGACGGCTGGCTCAACGACATCAACGGGTTTCACGTTCGACTGGAGCACGTCGTCGCGGCGCTGGAAGCGGCCTCTTCCGGCCCGGTCGCGGAGGGCAATGTCGGCGGCGGGACCGGCAATATCTGCTACGAGTTCAAAGGCGGTATCGGGACCGCCTCGCGCGTGGTGGATGATAAGACCGATCGCTATACGGTCGGGGTGCTGGCGCAGGCCAACCACGGCCAGCGGCGCCAGTTGCTCGTGGCCGGCGTCCCCGTAGGCCGGGAGCTGGCGGAAGAGGCTCTGCCGCGGGAAGAGAACGGCTCGATCCTGATCCTCGTCGCTACGGACGCCCCGCTGCTGCCGCATCAGTGTAAGGCCCTCGCCAGGCGAGCCGCGATGGGTCTTGCCCGGACCGGAAGCGTCGCGGGCATCTCGTCCGGAGACCTCTTTCTGGCCTTCTCCACCGGCAATCTGGCCGGCGCCAACGTCCGCAAGAATGTGCCGGTGACGATGCTGGGGCTGGGCCGCCTCAACGCCCTGTTCGAAGCGGTCACGCAAGCCACCGAGGAGGCGATCGTCAATGCCCTGATCGCCGCCGAGGACATGACCGGCGTGAACGATCACTTCGTCCCCGCGCTGCCGCACGACCGGCTGCGAGAGATTTTGCGCGCGTATAACCGGCTGGAAGAGAAATAGCCCCACGACATAGACTCAAGATGGCTATGGCGGAGAGAGGATGGAGAAGGGTGTCCGGTTGTGCAAGCGATAGACGGAGAAATCGGCGCGATCCAGGGTGAAGATACGACTCAGGCTCAGCCGCTCCGCGATGGCGACCAGAGAAGCGTCCGCAAAGTCCATCGGCAGGTCCGCGTACTTGAGCATCAATTCTTCCATGCGCTGTAAATCTTCGTCCGTCGGATGCTCAAGGATCAGATCGCCTCGCAGGAGTAGTTTCCAGAGCGCCTGCTGCGCCCGCAGTCCCAGGCGCGCATGGGCCAGGTACATGGCTTCCGTAATGGCCGGCAGCGTGGTATAGAACGGGCAGTTCAGCTCGCGCAGGAGAGCCGCACACGCGCGGTGGTTTGTGTCGCTGCGGTTGATAACGGCGACCAACGGGCCGGCATCGATCAGCGTATCCGTCATGCGTCCGAGGCTTTCGGAGCATATTTTTGCTGGAGGATTTCCTCAAAGATCTCTTTGTGACGTGCAGACAGATCGCTCGGACCTTCTACAATGCCAATGATGTCGTCGTAGCGGCTTTGCTGCGGGGGCTCGGCTTCCCGCAGGCAATACTCTTCTAAAGCCAGTCGATGCACGTCCGACACGGTCAGCCCTTTTCGGCGGGCGATCTCTCGCATTTTCTCGCGCAGAGACTCTGGAAGGCGAACAGTGTTCATGGCAATCTCCTTTCCTTTTCATTGTACCACAATTCATAATATGTATTACAATGGCGAAGTGGGATATACTCCTTGTGAGAATCTCCTTTTCCATGCGGGAATAGGCTCAGATGGGTCCTCGCGCCGGGCGTGCTCTTGAAAGAGGACTACCTGGGGAGCTATAGGCAGAGTGTCTGGCCGCCGTCCACGAAGAAGGTATGGCCGGTGACGTAGCTGGCGGCTTCAGAGGCCAGGAAGGCGACCGCGTTGCCTAGCTCCTCGGGGCGGCCGAGGCGGCCGAGAGGGATGCGCTGCTGCATCTGCCGCCGTGCCTCTTCGGGAGTGATGCCGGCCGTCTGCGCGTTGCGCTGGATCAGATGCTCGATGCGCGCGGTATCGAAGGAGCCTGGCGCGACGTTGTTGACGGTGATGCCATAGCGAGCCAGCTCTTGGGAGAGCGTTTTGCACAGCCCGACCACTCCGGCTCGGATGGTGTTGGAAAGAAGCAGGCCGGGAATCGGCTGCTTGACGGACGTGGAGGTGATGACGACGATGCGGCCCCATCCGGCGGCCTTGAGGTGCGGCAGAGCCGCATGGATCAGGCGGGTGGTGGAGAAGAGCGTGCTGTCGAGCGCCTGCTGCCACTTCGACTCGTCCAGGCTCTCGAAGGCGCCGGGCGGCGGCCCGCCGCTGTTGGGCACGACGATATGGAGCGCGCCGAACTGCTTGACGGTCTCCTCGACGAATCGCTCGAGGTCTTCCGCTCGCGTCACGTCCGCCACGACCGGAAGGACTTCCGCGCCTGTCTGCTGCGCGATCGTCTCCGCGGCCTTCCGGCTCGCCTCTTCCCGGCGGGAGCAGAGGGCAACGCGGGCGCCCTCTCGGGCCAGGACGAGCGCGCTGGCATAGCCCAGTCCCTCGCTCGCCGCCGCCACCAATGCCACCTTGTTTTTTAAGCCTAAGTCCATCTTGTAAACTCCTGCCAGGGCGTAAGCGGTATTTATCTATGGATCAGCGCGCATGTGCTACAATAGGGTCTCAGGGATGGCCGCTCGGAGCGCTGTTGGGCGACGGAGGGGCGCCGACCACGGTCCCCAGAACGTCGCGCTCCGGCACAGGCCCGAAAATTCGGCTGTCTTCCGAGACGCGCGCATTGTCTCCCAGGACTACCAGAAAGTGGTCCGGAACCACCAGATGCATTTCCGGCCCGCGCGGCGTCTGCACCGTCTCCTGTTCGTAGTAGTCGGCCAGATTGCCCCGGGTGAGCGCCCGCCGGTCCATCGGCGTATCGTCGATCACATCGCCGGGCAGGCGGAATATCCGCTTGATGATGACGTCCCGACCTTCGCGCAGCAGCACGACATCTCCCCGGCGCAGAGGTGGGCTGAGCCAGCCGCGCCGCCGCACGAGGACGATCTGCCCATCGTGATAGGTCGGCTCCATCGAGATGCCGCGAACGACGGCCATGCGGAAGGTCGTCACAAACAGCAAGACGACCAGGAGAAACAGGGCTACAGCTCGCGCCTGACGCCGCGCGGTGGGCGACATGAGGAAGCCCGCTCCTTTCTCGGCGCGCAAGGGAACCCCGCGCGCGTTTGCGCCGGAGACCGGGAGAGTGGGGCCGCTCCGGCGGCGCGGCGTCAGTATACCCGACCTGCCTGACCGTGGCTAGTGGCTCATGGCTGGTAAAACCGATTTTGCTAGCCACGACACGGATCCCGATCCACGCATTCTATCCTCATGGTAGATCGAAACGAACAGTATCTTATAGAGCGATGCAAGCGCGGCGACCGTGCGGCGTTCGATACGCTGATCCGCGCCTATGAAAAGCGCGTCTATAATCTTGCGTACCGGCTCTGCGGCCACTACGATGAAGCCAACGACATCAGCATCGATGCGTTGATGCGCGTCTTTCAGTCGATCCACCTGTTTCGAGGCGAGGCCAATTTCTCCACCTGGCTCTTCCGCATCGTCACCAACGTCTACCTCGACCGGCGCAAGCGGACCCGCAACAAGCAGCATCTCTCGCTGGAAGAGTATATCGAGCTGGAAGAGAACAGCGTCACGCGCCAGGTAGAGGATACTGCGCCCACGCCCGACATGGTCGCCGAAGCGCGCGAGCGCCGGGACTTTTTACTGCAGGCGATCGCTTCGCTGCCCGACTATCAGCGCGCTATGATCGTGCTCTATCATACGGAGGGGCTCTCCTATGAGGAGATCGCGGAAGTGCTCGGCCTGCCGCTCGGCACGGTAAAATCCCGGCTTAATCGGGCGCGATTAACATTGCGTGAAAAACTTGAACCGCACAAGGAACTTTTCTGAAACAGGTGTCGTCGGAGAAATGATAGCCGCCCTGGATTCCGACGTCAAATCGGATTGGGGCGCGCCGTCGCTTCCATCGATAAGGACGCAACAATGCAGTGTGAACACGCTCAAGAACTGTTCTCCGACTACCTCGCAGGAGAGATGGACCGCGCGCTGGCGGTCAGCATGGAAAACCATCTCGCGGCCTGCGCGGTCTGCCGGGAAGAAGTCGCGGGATTGCGGCGCGTTTGGTCGGCGCTGGACGAAATGCCCGTCGTCGATCCGCCCCCGCATTTCCACGAAGACCTGATGCGCCGCCTGGAGGTCGAGCGTGCCCCGGTGGTCGCTATGCCTCGACCGCAAACGTGGGACTGGCGGGCGCTGTTCCGCCCACGCCAGTTGGCCTATGCCGCCACGGTCTTGATCTTCCTGTTGGCCGGCGCCGAGGTCATCCAGTCCCGGCGGGCCGAGCTTGGCCCGATCAGCTGGATCTTGCAAAGCCTGCATGCCACCCATGCGGTGCGCGCAAACGCCACCTTCCAATCCGAGGGCGCGCAATGGCAGCCTGGCATGGCCGGTGGCGCGCTGGTCATCCGGCTGCGCACGCCTGAGAACGCCGATACCAGCGGCCTGACCTATAAAGTGAACGTGGATGGGAACACGACTGCTCTGCATGCCGCAGAGCGCTCAGATCAAGAAGTTCTGCTGACTCTGCCGCTCAGCGCCCCCCCGACCGCCAAATCGATCACCGTGACCATCCCGGCCGCGAACGGTGATACAGATGCGCAGACGGTCGTCGTTCCAGTCCAGTCTTCTGCCCCCGCTCCCACGGCTCCTTAGCGCCGGGCAAAAAGGAGCTTTCAATATACAGGCCGCCCCTTTCAAAGGGGCGGCCTGATGTTTTTAGACCTCACCCCCCTAGACCTCACTCCCTGTCTCACCACGGGCCTTGCGGCCCTGCCTCTCCTTCGTAAGGAGAGGGGGATTTCAATTTTTCTAACCCGATGGCTGGCGAGGTCGGGGAGAAGTGGCAGGACTGTACGCGCAGTCTTCCGCCTTCGTTTACCAGCACAAGGACCACCTGCCCATCCCGACGACTGCCATGCACGTTATAGGTCAATCGCTCTGCCGTGCCTACATCGGTCGTGCTGACATACCATCCGGCTTGCGATATGGTCTCGATGCTCCCCTGCTGCTTGAGCCAGTAGCTCGCGAAATCGTTGAAATCGGCGCGCGTGGAGGACCGGTGCCAGGCCGTCGAGGTCATGGCATAGGCCAGATCGAGCTGCCGGTGTTGAATGTAGCCTATAAACTGCCGGGCGATCTGATCTCCCTGCTTGAAGGTTTTGCTGGCCCCCCGTAGCGCAAAGATTGCGCCTATGATGAGCAGAACGAGCAGGACAGCGCAGCCTGCCAGGCAGCCGAAGAGCACCTTTAGCCCGGTCGGCATGCCGGCTGAGCGGATGGGATAGGGGGCGCCCATTCCCGGCGGCGGATTGTAAGCCATAGACCTCACCCCTTCCAATCGCCATCGGTGCTTGAACCTTCGGAACGGTTCGGCACCCTTCCCCCTCTCCTTCGTAAGCAGAGGGGGAATTCGGGTTTCTCATCCTCTTCGTTTTACCCGGCGGGGGAAAGCAGACGGAAGCTGTGCAGGATGCGCGCAAAATCCCGCTGAGCTGCTGCCGAAGGCGTTGGCGGACTGATCAAGGTAATGGCGATGGCGCGTTGAGCATCGACGGGCAGAAAATAGTGATCGACGGTTCGTCCCTGGATGTGCTGTTGCGCGTGCAGGGCTGGTTTTCCGGCGAGCATGGTCGTGGTCGCCGGCAGGCCGCCCTGCTCCAGGATCTGCCCGATGGCCGCCACGCCCTGCGGGTCCTGGACGCTATCGGCTATTTTGACCGTTGCTCCCGAAGGACTGAACCACTGTCCGCCTGCCAGCCGCCAGTTCTGCGGGATACCCACGCTCCACCAGGGATTGGATTCGGCGGGACCATAGGTTTCCAGGGGTGGGGCGGCGTTGCGAACGGCCCAGCGCCACTGCGCCAGGGCCGATGCTCCGACCACCAGCACACAGACGACCACCGCTACCCAGAGCGCCGCGTTTGCCGGGCGGCTGCGCTCCTGCCGGCGCAGGATGTCGGGGATTAAAAACAGCGCGGCGAATCCCCCGCCCAGCAGTCCGCCGACGTGGGCCATGTTATCGACGTGCATGCTGCGGTCGGCGAATCCGATGCCGAGATTGATAGCGGCGACTACCAGCAGTTGGCTCAGGATCTGGGAGCGCGCTTTCTCCGGCACGAGGGAGCGGAAACGGATAGGAAAGACCAGCCCGGCGCCGACCAGGCCGAAAATCGCGCCCGAGGCGCCCAGAGAGGGCTCCGGAGAGCGCGCGAAGCTGAGGAGATTGCCGGCTACCCCGGAGATCAGGAAGACGAGCAGAAATTTGCGGGAGCCGTAAAAGGTCTCCATCGGCGCGCCGAGCCAATAGAGGGAAAGGCAGTTGACCAGCAGATGCATCGGGCTGCCATGCAGGAAGATGGGAGTCACCAGCCGCCAGATCTGTCCGGCGCGAATCAGATCGTTCTCCTTGTCGCCAAAGAGGGAGGCCACGGCGGAGACATCTCCGTGGCCGGCGATCCACATTCCCGCGAAGACGGCCACCATAATGGCCAGCAGCACATAGGTGACGACCGGCCGTGGGCGAGACTCGCCGGACCGATACGGCCGCCGGCGCTCCTCGCCGCCACTCTCCGCGAGCGTAAGCCTCGGCAGCTCTTGCCGCCCAGGCGCAGGTTTCATCCGGATGGGCCCTCGCTTCGGGAACAAATACCGCGATGACGCGTATGAATAGGGGCAGGCCGGGTGCCTGCCCGCTAGAAGGGCCGCTGCGCGGCCGGCAGACGCTCCCACTCCCGCCGCACCAGACCCAGCCCGTACAGACACAGCTCGAACTCGTCGGAGAGCTGCCGGAACAGGGGAGCATCCTCGGCAAAGCGGCCGTATCGGAACGTCGATACGATATAATAGGACTGCTTGCCCTGCCGCACGTAGTCGATCAGGTGGTCGGCGCTGTGGCGGGCGCGCAGAGTCTGCAGCGCTTCGGGATAGACCCCGGCCCAGAAGAGCGTGAAGTCCCCGATGTGCTTGTGGACCGTGCGCTCATGATCGAAGGAAGGCGCATTCAGCGCCACGTCGGCCTCCATCAACATCGCCGCCACTTCTTTCAGGCGCGTGCCCTGGCTGTTCTGAATCCGATAGATGTTATCGCTATGGGCAAACTCCGCCAGCATGTTGGCGATGTAGACAATGACTTCGCGCTGGGGAATGCCGATCGTATCGCGGAACGTGCGTGTCACCAGGTTCTGAAAGAGAAGGCGTAACGGATGGTCGTCCGGAATAGGGGACGGGCCGGTGCAGGATTGGTTGTCTTGCATAGCGTATATACCCCGTAACGGATGTTTTAGCGTTCGCTCACGCGCCCATCAGGGGGTTATTCCTTAATTTTACGCGGATTTATGACAGTATGTTCCCCATAGCGGGCCGGCAGTCCTGCCTGGGGATCTCAAAAAAGCGGGCTCTTCTTTTTCGGCGCCGGGAAAATCGCCATAATGAGGATATATCGGGAGGATAGACAATGCGAGTATACGGCACTTCGCCGCTTTATAATCTGGTCGAGCGAATCTTTCGCTCCAAGCGCCTGTTTATCGTCTGCATCGTGCTGGCGACGGCGATCCTGGCCTGCCTGGCGGCCTGGCACGCCGGCCAATATACGGCCACGGCGGTCGTCCTGCTTTCCGACAATACCCAGCCCGGCGCTCCGGCGCCCGGACCCAACCAGCCGGGCAGCGTGCGGTATAAGCTGAACGTGCTCCGCATCGTCGCCCGCGATCCGGAGTTCATCCGCCAGGCGCTGGCAGCGCAAGGCCTCGACAAAGGCAAGACGCCGAGCCAGTTCACCCGCTTCTGCCGGGAGGCGCGCAACGCCCTCACCATCACCACGGGCGACTCGGATGCCGGCGACAATGTCGTGGACATCACCTGCCGCTGGCCCGGCCCGGAGGCCGCCGATATTGTCTCCGCCTTCTATAACAACTATGCCCGGCGGGTGTTGGACGAGGAGACGTCTCTGACCCAGAATCAAACGCGGCAACTGCAAGACGCTCTGGCCTCCTACACCCAGCAGGAGCAGGATGTGGACGCGAAGATCGCCGCGTACCAGAGCCGCAACCCCGGCACGGATTGGCAGCAGGCCAATGCCAACTACCAGAAGCTGGTCGCACAGGTTAATGATCTGCAGAACCAGTACGACCAGGCGCAGTCCGAGTTGGCGGCGGTCAAGCAGGAATTGGCGCATACGCCCCGGACCTACGTGGAACTGCGCGAGCGGCAGGCGCCACAGCCCAATTCGGACTATGAAGAGCTGTTGAAGGAGCGCGTGAGCGCCGAGAATAAGCTGCGCGATCTGCGGCAAACCTATACGGACGCGGACCCGAAAGTCATTCACGCGCGGCAGGACCTGGCGGATATTCAGTATCGCGTTCGGAGCATGGAAAGGCAGATGCGCTCGCGCGGCCAGTCGATTCCGGTCAGCCGGGAACAGGAGGCGGCCAATCCGCAGTACGATCAGTTGGTGAAGCGGCGCGACGATCTGCTGGTGAATATCAGCAGCCTGGCGGTCAATCTGAAGAACGCGCGGGGGCAATTGGCTCCGGCCCTGGCGGTGGCGAAGAACGCGCCGCGCCAGCAGATGCAGTATGCCGACCTGTCCCAGCAGAAAGATCGGCTCGATAAGATCCGGCAGAGCCTGACAGCGCAGCTGGATCAGGCCCTGCTTAATGAACGGCGCGACCGCCAGATGCACCTGGCCGAAGTGACGATGGAAGTGCGCCCGCAGGCGGAGAAGGACGTTACCAATACCCGCAGTCTTGTCCTGTATGCGGTCGGTCCGCTGCTCGGGCTGCTGGTCGCTTTCGCCTTCTCGTTGGTGGCCGAGTCGATGGATCACTCCCTGCGGACTCCGGCCGACGTCGAAAAATACCTGGGCAAGCCGGTGCTCGCCGTCCTGCCGCGACTGCCTTCCGCAGAGACGCCGCACCGCCAACTGGGCAGTGGCGAGGAGCACCATCCGTTCCTGCCCTCGTAAAGGAATCTGATGATCGAGAAAAAGGCTCCAACGGGCACCGGCCCGCTGGCTCGCTTTCAGAACGAGGCCGGTACGAGCGGCTATGATGCGAATAGCGCTGCCGCCCGCCCCACGCCGCCGGAAGAGTACGCGCATCTGCATGCCGACATCGAGGTCGCCTCGGATCCGGGCCAGTGCTTCGTCGTCGGCGTGACCAGCGCGGTCTATGGCGAGGGCAAGACCACCGTCGCCATGAACCTGGCCGGGACCATCGCCCAGAACTCGACGCAGCATGTGGTCCTGGTGGACTGTAATCTGCGCAACTGGGACCTGCAGACGCGTCTCAACCTTCCGAACTGTCCCGGCCTGGTGGATATTATCGAAGGCGAAGAAGGAGATTTGGAAAGCATCCTCCAACCGACCGAGCTGGACAATCTGACCATCGTGCCGGCCGGCTGCGCCGCCTCCAATCCGGCGCGCGTGGTGCGTTCTCCGCGTCTGGCTCACATATTGGACCAACTGCGGAAGACCAACGCCTATATGGTCGTGGATATGGCTCCCGTGCTGCCGGTTGCCGATACGCGCGTGTTGGCCCGCTCACTGGACGGCGTGGTCATGGTCGTGCGTGCCGGAGTGACCCCCCGCGAGGTCGCGGCCCGCGCCATCGATATGATCGGCAGCGACCGGGTGCTTGGCGTCGTCCTCAACGGCGCGGAGTCGGCGGTCCCCGCCTGGCTGCAGCGTCTGCTTCATCTCTCCTGAAAGCTTCTTACCGGGTGTTTTCAACCTCTGGCAGACCTCACCCCTGTCCAATCGCCATCGGTGCTTGAACCTTCGGAACGGTTCGGCACCCCTCAATCGCCGACGCGCTCCCCATTCCCCTCTCCTTCGTAAGCAGAGGGGAAATCGGAAGCATCCTACTGGACGCTTGTTTTATAAAGACGGAGGTTGAAAACCTCCGGCAAGATGAGATCATGCCTGATTTAGCGGATGTCGTGGTGGTTGGGGGAGGCGTGCTGGGCGTGGCGCTGGCCTACGAGCTGGCCCGGCACAACGAGCGGGTCGTGCTGCTGGAGGCGAAAACGCTGGCAAGCGGAACGACCGGCAGCAGCTTCGCCTGGATCAACGCCACGGCCAAGTTCGAGGTGGAGACCTATCATCGGCTGAATGCGGAAGGGGTCGCGCGCTACCGGGAGCTGGCAGGAGAGCATGGCGCGGAGGCGCTCGGCCTGCATGAGGGTGGGGCGTTGCTGTGGGTGGAAGGCGCGGACGCGGCGGGACACGAGCGGCTGCGCGCCCGCGCCGCGCGGCTGCAGGAGTGGGGCTATCCGGTCGTGATGCTCGACCGGGCGGAGATGCAGGCCCTGGAGCCGGGAGTTGTCTTCGGCAGGGAAGACGGAGCGGAGGGACTGTTCGCGCCTGCGGAGGGCTGGCTGGACACACCGCGTCTGGCCCGATTTCTGGTCGAGGCGGCGCGGCGGCATAAGGCGGAAATCCGGCTGGATTGCGCCGCCACGGGCTTTACCCGCAGCCGCATCCCGGCCGGTATCTCGACCGTCGAGACGCCGCAGGGTCGAATCTCCACGCGCCTGTTGGTCCTGGCGGCAGGAGAGCAGACACCCGCGCTCGTGGCCCTCGTAACGGGCGATCCGGCGGACACGCGATGGGCGCCGGTGGAGCGGTCACCGGGTTTGCTGGTGGAGACGCCTCCCGTGCCGGAGACGTGCCGGATTGATCGGGTCCTCTTTCCGCCGGACTCGGGCGGGCTGCACGTGCGTCCCACGTCGGCGGGTGGTCTGCTGCTGGGCGCGGACGATACGGACGCGCTCGTTTCGCCGGAGGCCGAATCGCGGCATCGCTTTCCGGTGGAGGCGCCGCGCCTTTTGCTGGAGCGGGCGGCCCGTGCGCTGCCGGGCCTGCCGGCGGCGCCAATGGAGAAGGACCTGCTGGCGCGCGTCTGCATCCGCCCTATTCCTGCCGATGGCTTCCCGATCGTCGGGGCGCTGCCCGGTGTCGAAGGGGTCTACGTAGCGGTCACGCACAGCGGGGTCACGCTCGGCCTGCTGCTGGCCGACCTTCTCGCCCAGGAGATCCGCTCTGGAACAGTTCCTTCCCTCCTCGAACCCTATCGTCCCGCCCGATTTACCTGACGCCCGGTCTCACCACGGGCCTGGCGGCCCTGCCTGTCCCACAGGGGTTGACGACTGCCGGCAGAGGTGACAGCGAGGATCTGCCTACACCTTATGCAGACGAGCAGGTGGAGGCGAAGCTCCGGAATTTTTTACTTGTGGCTAAGAGCGGATTCCAGGTCGGTCCAGAGGTCGTCGGAGTTTTCCAGGCCGATGTGCAGGCGGATGAGCCAGCGTGGTTCATCGCCCGACTCGCCCAATGCGGGGGCCGGGCGGGAAATGGGCAGCGCCAGACTCTCGAAGCCGCCCCAGCTACAGCCGATACCGAAATAGTGCAGAGAATCGACAAAGCGATAGGCGGCGTCGCGGCCCGGCTGTTTCAGTTGGAGGCTGAACAGGCCGCTCGTGCCGCGCAACTGCCGGCGGGTCAGATCGGCCTGCGGGTCCGAAGGCAACCCCGGATAGAAGACGGCAGCCACGTCCGGATGCTCCTGGAGGGCACAGGTGATTCGGCGGGCGCTCTGCTGGTGGCGCTCCATGCGCAGCGGCAGCGTCCGCAAGCCGCGAATGAGCAGCCACGCCGCGAACGGATCGAGGGTCGCGCCGAGCAAGCTGCCTTCCTCAGAAGAGAGCGCGTCGATGCGCTCCGCGCTGCCGGCCACGACTCCGGCGACGATGTCGCTGTGCCCGCCCAGATACTTGGTCGCCGAGTGGACGACCAGGTCGATGCCGAACGCTAGCGGGTTCTGGAAGTAAGGCGAAGCCCAGGAGTTGTCGCAGATGGTGGCGATACCGCGCTCGCGGGCGATGGCAGCTACCGCTGCCAGGTCCTGCTGCCTGAAGACCAGGCTGGAGGGCGATTCGAGATAAAAGAGGGTCGTGTTCGGGCGTGCCGCGTCCGCAAACTCCTGCGGATCGCAGCCGTCCACGAAGGTAACTTCGACCCCAAAACGAGATAGGTAGTCGGCGAGGAAGCGATGGGTCGGTCCGTAGGCCGAATCGGGCGCGACCACGTGCGCGCCCGCCCGAACGCAGGAGAGGATCGCCGCCGAGATAGCGCCCATGCCGCTGCCGAAGCAGCGCGCTTTCTGGCCGCGCTCCAGGGCGGCGATCTTGGCCTCCGCAATGGCGGTCGTCGGATTCGAGGAGCGGGTGTAGGCGAAGACCTGCTCCTCTTCGAGATCGTGCTCCAGGATCGCTCCCCAGGCCGCGCTGTTGGGAAATGTGAACAGCGAGTTCTGGTAGATCGGCGGGATGACCGCCCCCTGGTAGCGCGCCGGGTTCTCGCCCCAGTGCGCGCAGAGAGTCTCGAAGCCCGGCAGCTCGTCGGGCGGTTGCGGAGATGCCATGCGTTCTCCTAAGACCTCACCCCCATCCAATCGCCATCGGTGCTTGAACCTTCGGAACGGTTCGGCACCCCTCCCCCTCTCCTTGAGAAGGAGAGATTCTGTAGGGGTGCTGCTTGCTGCGCCCTGAATTGTCGCTCCCCATACGAAAGGGAGGCGGTAGGGGTGGGGTTTATGCGTTCCTATTGGGATTTGCCGACCGGGGTCATCTTATCGATGATGTCATCGACGTAGAAACCGTAATCTTCGATAGGATGCCCCTGGACATAGTAGTCGGCGACATACCACTTTCCATCGCTATATTTGACGACCTTGAAGTAGCGGATGCGGGTCACGTTGTAGGCTCCGTCCTCATCATGGTAAGTCCCCTTCTCCTGGACTTTGGCGATCCAGTGGGTCTTATCGATGGGCGTCTCGGACAGGATGGAATAGCGCGTGGGCACGAACGAGCCTTTGGTGGTTTTGAACAGAATGGGCGGATGCACGGTGCCGGGCATGTCTTTAGGACCGTAGCCGCGCAGCCACTGGTAGCGTTTCTCCAAGGTATCTGCGTCGTTGGTGGGGACCATGAGCTTCATGATCATGGTATGCTTGTCTTTGTTCATGTACGCCCGCTCGAAGCCGCTGACCACGGCCGCCACGGCGCCGCGATTGTTACCGGCGATCACCCGGCCCCGATCATCGTCCTGGGGCTGCCCGGCCAGGGCCGGAACGACGCTGGCCGCCAGGGCCACCATCGAGAATCCGATCATCGCCAGATGCTTATTGTGAGCCATCTTTTACTCCTTCTCTCAGGACCGTTTCCAGTCCTGCTAAAACGCTTCTCTCTTCACCGTTGACGCCGGTGCCCCCTGCTTTTGTTTCCGGAGATGCCTGCGGAAACAAACGGGAACGGAACCGTCCGTTCGCAACGTCCTCCTGGCATGGTAAAAAATAACGCCGTCCCCGTCTCAACCGTAACGCCATTTTCGGCAAGCGAGCGTTCTTCCCGCAGTGCCGTGCTGATCGTCAACACGAAAGCGCGGCGCGGGCAGGATTGGTATGTGCAGGCGCAGGAGCATCTGCGCGCTCAGGGCGTTACGGTAGAAGCCGCCTATCCGCTGGCGGACCCTTCCTTGCTGCCGGAGGTGACAGGCGAAGCTCTCGATCGAGGCGCCAGGCTCATCGTGATCGGCGGGGGAGACGGCAGCTTCCGCTGCGTCGCCGGCATGATGGCCGCAAAGGATGCGATCCTGGGCATCCTGCCACTGGGCACGGTCAACGATCTGGCGCGCAATCTGGGCATCGAAGCGGATCTGGAGGCTGCATGCCGGGTGATCGCCGAGGGGCAAAGCGCCCGCATCGACGTAGGCCAGGCGAACGACCACTATTTTCTTATCACGGCCAGTCTCGGCTTCTCGGCCCAGGTGCAGCAGGAGTTGACCCCCGGCCTGAAGAAGTGGTTCGGCCCTCTGGGCTATTTCGTTGCGAGCCTGCGCGCCCTGCATCACGTGCGTCACCTCCGCATCACGATCCGAGGCGAGGAGGATACGGAAAGCTTGCGGGCGATCCAGGCCGGCGTTGTGCATGGGCACTTCTGGATGGGCGGCGCCTTCGAGATACCGGGCGTGAATCTAGAGAACGGGCGACTGGCTTTTTATGCCCTGCCGCCGCAGGGCAAGCTGGCGTTCCTGCACCTGTTGTACAATCTGATGCACGACCGCTTCTTCAGTACTCCCGGCCTCCGGGCGTTTACGACCTGTGACCTTACCGTAGAAACCGATCGTCCTCAGCCGCTCGTGCTGGACGGCGACCTGTGCGGGGAGACGCCGGTGCGCCTGTGCCTTCACCGGGAGGCTCTTCAGGTCTGTGTTCCGGCTACCTAAACCCTGCCTCCAGAGACCTCACCCCCTCTCCAATCGCCATCGGTGCTTGAACCTTCGGAACGGTTCGGCACCCCTCCCCCTCTCCTTACGAAGGAGAGGGGGAAATTTTTATTGAAATCTCCTGTTGGGGGAGGGGGCTTTAAGGGGGTTAAGTACGTGTGTAGGGAATGATGTTGTCCCACTCCGCGGCGCTGGAGCGGGCCACGACCGCAACCACCGGCTCCGTATCGCTCATATTGAAGACCTCATGCGGAACGCCCGGCTTGATGAAGATAAAATCGCCGGCCTCGTTCTCCACACTGTAGCGGAGGTTGGGGCCGTATTCATGGCGCACGTGACCTTCCAGAATGTAGAGCATCACCTCGAAGTCTACGTGAATATGCGCCGCCGCCACGCCGCCCGGTGGAATGGTGGCGACGTTCATGGATAGCTGGTTTGCGCCCACGTTCTTGCCGGACAGGCCGGTCTGGTAGTGGATGCCGTTCCAATGGCGCGTCTTGCCTCCGCCGCGCAGAACAACAATGCCCGCGTCTCCCTCGACATGGGCAGCCAACTCTTTATCTATTTCGCCCATAAGCTCTCTCCTCTTCCCGATAGTCGCGGCGTTAGGGTTCGCCAGCATCTGGGTGGAAATCCTTCCTCGCCGGCCCCTTTTATAACAGGACGCATATCTTAATGCGATATAATGTTGCTATTTACAATACTTGCGATATTTGCTATTATAAGTTCGACCGATGCTTATGCATGCACTCTGGCACGCGTGTCAAAGGAGGTTCAAGATGCGTACTTCGTTTCGTTGGATGCTATCCGTGGTGGCGACGACCCTTCTACTGGGCGTCTTGCCGACATTCGGGACGAGATCGGCGACGGCTGCGGAGAAGCAGGACTACACCGTCGTGGGCGAATATGTAGAGGGGTGCAGCTGCACAGGAGTCTGCCCCTGTGAGCTGACGGGTGTGAAGATGGGCTGCCTGGGCGTCGGAGCGATGAAGCTGACTTCCGGCAGTTACATGGGCGTGGATTTGAGCGGGGCCAAAATCGCGTATGCCACGATGCCTGGCAGTTGGGTCCGTGTCTATGTGGATGCGAGCAGCCCGGAGCAGAGTAAAGCCGCGAAAGCGTTCGCGAGAGCGGTCTATACGGCTTTTGGCAAGGTGGAAGCGGCCAAAGACGCGAAGATCAGCATGTCTGGTACGGGAGGCCGCTATCAGGTGACCGTCAATGGCGGCAGGACCATGCGATTAAGCACGGTGCCCGTGCTTGGCGGAGACAAGACTACTCCCATCACCCACACCAATACGAAAGACCTGCTCAATCACACGATGATGCAGGGCAAGACCGTCTCTGGAAGCTATCACGACGGCCCACGCTCCATGACCCTGAAGGGCAGCAACTCCTACTTCAACGACAAGATGGACAGCTCGGGTCAGGTTTAGTTTTACCTCACCCCCTAAACCACCACGGGCCTTGCGGCCCTGCCTCTCCTTCGTAAGCAGAGGGAAAGACCTCATCCCCTAACCCCCTCTCCTTCGCAAGGAGAGGGGGAACTTAAGGAAGTGGATAGACGCCGCAGGCCGCTCCGTTTGCTCGGAGCGGCCTGTTTAAGATAGAAAATAAGATTACCGGCCAGGCCTCTTTAGAAGGGGCCGGAGGAAATTGCGTTATTATAGCGGCACACGCGGAAATGGCGCCGGTCGGAAAGCGAGCGCTTTAGAAGATTCCGCCCCTGTGTACCAGGCTCTGCCCGATGCTGTAGAGCACGCCAATCAGCACGCAGCCACCTACGACAACCACACCTACCAGTATCATAATCGCTTCGACCGGATCGAAACCTCGATCGTTCATGTACCCTCACCTCCTCGTCCATCAGTATAGACCGCAGAACCGGCTTGTGTCAATAGAAAGGCTGGCTTCTCTCAGGGCAAACGTATCTCAATGGCCAGAGGTTGAAAACCTCTGGCTTTACAAGCGTCCTGTGGACACAACCAGCCTCCTTATGATTCCCCTCTCCTTCTGAAGGAGAGGGGGATTAAGGGGGTGAGGTCTTCTGCCGGGTGTTGAAAATATCCGGTAAGAAGGGTATTCCTAGTCTCCAGCTCCCAGGTTTAAGTCTTGGTCGATTGGCGGTGTAGGTAATGCCGGCGCGCCCTTGCGGGCCAGCGCGCAGATCTTACCAAAATCGAAGCCGATCGGGTCGCTTTTGCGGCCGGGAGGCAGGGCGATCAGGGCGTGCGAGACGATACGCGAGTCGGGAATCGTGTAGCGGGAGCGCAGGTAACGAATGATGCCCGCGACCGCCATCAGTTGCTCCGGGGGATAGGGATCCTTGCCGTCGTTGCGGTTGACCATCTCGATGCCGACGCTGTAGTCGTTGACGTGGGAGACGCCGTCCAGCACGGAGGCGCCTGCGTGCCAGGCGCGGCGCTCGACCGGCACCATCTGCACCACCCGCCCATTCTTGCCGACGATGAAGTGGGCGGAGACTTTGCTGCCGGGATTGAGAAAGTGCTGGATGGTCTCCTCGACGGTGGGTACAACGGTGGCATGCAGCACGATGCAGGAGATGACGGCGTTGGGTGGCCGGTCGTCGCAGTTAGGCGAAGGAATGTAGGCGTAGGCGAGCGGCATGGGAGGTTCTGTCATCGACTGGGCGCTGCTCCGGGGTAGAAAGTGGGCGATCGCAAGGAGAATGGCCGCCAACATAAGACAGGCCAACAGGAAGCGCCGGCGCGCCCTGCGCCGCCGCGACCGAGCGAGTGTATTCACCATTTTCGCGTCTCCTCTCCTGGCTTGCCTGCCAGGAACAACCGAGTGACGTAGCCGGTAAGGGCGCTTCCCGGCGATTTGCGGGACTATTCGGTAAACAGTCCTCCCGTTTCCTCCTTTAAGAGGGCGTTAGACGTTGGGCGTTGGGCGTTAGGCGTTAGGCGTTGGGGAAAAACCGATGCACGAACTCTCCTGCCCACAAGGCTACAAGAGGGAGGCCAAAGAGGGCTATCCGGTTCCTAACGCCTAACGCCCTTAATGTCCCAGGGCGGTCAAAATCAGCCCGCCGGTAATGAGGGCCAGGCCGGCGATTCGTGGATGGTAGCGGGGTTCGCGCAGCAGCATCATTCCCAGCAAGGCGCCGATCGGGATGCTGACCTGCCGGAAGGCGGCCACATAGGCGACGTTGGTCACGTAGGCCATCGCCAGCAGCACCAATCCATAACTTAGATAGATGACGACCCCCATGAAAGCCGCCATGCCGGGCCGGACGGTTGCCGTAAGGGGTGGAGACCGGCGGTCTCGAAGGAGGGGAACGACCAACAGCAGCCCTGCGAAATTTGTGAGGGTGTTGATCTGCAGGTAGGCGAGCGATGCCGAGAGTGGCGTGAAGGGGTGGCCCGGCAGAGCGCGCAGGACGGCCAGGGCGCGATCTCCCGCGACCGTGTAGCCGGCCGTGCCGATGCCCGCCAGGAGAGCCATGAGTCCGCAGAGATCGGCGTAGCGGCTGAGGTGAAAGGCCCGGATCCGGCGGAGGGGAAGCAGCAGGCAGCCGAGGACGATCAGCACGAAGCCGAGCAGCGTGCCGGCATGCAGCGACGCGCCTTGCCCTATCGCCCAGGCGAGCAGGGGAACCAGCAGCACCGGAATGGCGCGCGCCAGCGGATAGACCAGGGAGATGTCGCCGGAACGATAGGCCCGCGCCAGTGAGCAGTAGTAGAGCGTCTCGCAGGCGCCCGCCAGCGCCAGCAGCTCCCAGACGACCGGCGGGAACCGGCCGAAGGGCAGGCCCATCCCGATCGTGAAGGGCAGCAGGCAAAGCCCGCCGGCAACGCTTGCGATCAAGAAGGAGACCTCGGACACCTGCACCCGCTTGCCGAGCAGGTTCCATCCGGCGTGCAGGAGGGCGGAGAGGAGGATCAGCGTGATGGCGATGGGGGTCACACGGGAAGATTACCCGAAAATTCAGGCAAATTCGGGATGGCAGAGGAGGCCATACTGGTTGGCCCAGCGGGCGATCTCGCGGGCCAGAGCCGGGCGGCCCAGCGCCTTGTGCTGAGAGGGACCGCCGCCTTCCGAGGCGGCCACGGCGGCATAGTAAGCGCGCAGGCGCTCCGCGTAGCCCGCGCCCATCGTCTCCCGGTAGTTGAGCAGGTCGCAGAGGACGCGCCGCACGCCCAGCTCCGCTGCGCGGCGCAGATAGTCCTTGACCGCTTCCGCATTATCCGAGACGCCGGGCAGCAGCGGCGCCCAGAACAGCCGCGTAGGGATGCCGGCGTCGATCAGCGCCTTGATGAGATGCACCCGACCGGCGACCGCCGGGGCGCGCGGCTCGAACACGCGACGGGCGCGCTCGTCGAAGGTTGAGAGCGAGACGCCTACCCGCACCCGTCCCTCCTCCGCCATCCGCTGCAGGATCGGAATGTCGCGCAGCAGGAGCGGCGAGCGGGTGAGCAAGGAGACCGGGTTAGGATGCCGCGCCAGCTCTTCCAAGATCGCCCGTGTGATTTGGGCTTTTTTCTCCACCGGCTGCCAGGCATCGGTGGCCGTGCCGATCATAATGCGCGCTTCCGGCCCGATCTTCGCCAGTTCTTTTCGCAGCACTTCGGGCGCGTTTATTTTGATCTGCGCCCATTTTCCCCACGTCTCCCATTCCTGCCCGCGAAACTTGCGCAGGGAAGGCACGTAGCAGAAGGAGCAGCCGAACGCGCAGCCGGAATAAGGATTTAGCGCGTAGTCGGTGAATCCCATCTTGCTCTTCTGCAAGAGGGTTTTGCACGTCGCTTCAGTGATCTCGATCCGCTCGGTCTGCATGCTATTATTATAGGGCATATGTAGAAATAAGTCAACATAAAATACACGGTTGGAGGTCGGGTTACTTATGTTATAATGGAAAGTGATCGCAGAAGAAGTGACCGATCCGAAATAAGTAGCGTTACGTCGTGAGGCTCGTAAGCGTCTTGATACAATATAGATACAGCGCCGCCATCCTTTCGCTTCTGATCCTTGCCGGATTCAGTCTGTCTTCGGCTAGCGGACAGAAGGGGCCGGTCGTCAAGAAGCCCGCGCCCGTGTTTACGCTGGCCGACGCGCAGGGCCACAAGCGGTCCCTGGCCGATTTTCGGGGCCATCCGGTCGCGCTTTTCTTCTTCTGCGGCTGCCAGTGGTGCCATGAGTGCGCGGATGCCTGGGGGCAGCTGCAGCGCGGCAACGCGCTCGCGATGCCGACGCCGGGCGGCAAGACGGCGGCGACGGAGACTCCACGGACAGTCGTGGTGTTTCAAGGAGACGCCGAGGCGGTCCGTGCCTTTGCGAATGAGACTGGTCTGGATACGGCGCAGACGATCTTGCTGCCGGATCCGAAGATAGAAGTTACGATGCGCTATCAGGCGCTGCCCTGTCCCCGCATCTACGTGCTGGATGGGCAGGGGATTCTCCGCTATACGAACAATCATGCCGACGACGCGCCGCAGAAGGCGCCTGCGCTGGCAATCGTCTCCCGCGCGGTCGATGCCCTGCGCGCCTGTGCGCCCTCGGCCCGGCCTGCCGTAAGCCGGCCATCGAAAAGGAAAAGCCATGGACATCGCTAAATCCATTCGCATCATGGGGACGCTGGGTCTGCTCTCGCTCGGCCTGTTCGCCGCCCGTCTGCCGGTCTGTGCCCAAGAGACTGGAGGGCTGCCGCCCACGCAGCCCGTCGCAGGAGCGACGACCCTGTCTGTCGTCGCCGATACTCATCTGGAGCGCATCGGCCCGGGCGCGGCGCGGATCGATTTCGGCACGGTGGACCCGCTGGCTACGCCGAAGCTGGAGCACGATTTTACCTTCCGCAAC
Source organism: Chthonomonadaceae bacterium (assembly GCA_035653075.1). Taxonomy (GTDB): domain Bacteria; phylum Armatimonadota; class Chthonomonadetes; order Chthonomonadales; family Chthonomonadaceae; genus DASRCN01. The sequence goes on from DASRCN010000040.1 coordinate 23,577, forward strand.
GAGACGCAGACTCCGGTGGAGGTCGCCCGCATCCAGACCTCTTGCGGATGTACCAGCGTCATGACCGACAAGAACGGGATCGGTAAGCTCTTACCCGGCCAGACGCTGCACGTCCATGTCACGGTCAACCTGTCGGAGCTGATGTCCGGCCACCTCACCAAATTCGTCTGGGTGATGGGATCTCGGAGTCCGAGCCCGCTGGCGACGATCCAGATGACGGTAACCCTCCCGACGACTGTGGACTTCATGCCCAAGACGCTCGGCTTCGGGCATGCGCGGGCGGGCGTGGCCGCCACACGCCATCTGACGGTAACTCTCAATCCCCGCCTGCTGCACGCGGGCGCTCTCCCAACGCTTGTCTCCACCAATCCGGAAGTGGAGGTGCATGCCGAAAGCGATGCACCGCCCGCGGCCCCGGCGAACGGAAAGCCGGTCGTCGCCGGCTATACGGTCACGCTCTCGTCGCATGCCCCTATCGGGAAGATTATGGGCATGCTCTTCTTTCCGCTCGATCAGAAACATCTTGCGCCGGGCGCTTCCGCTCCCCAGAGCCTGATGATTCCCAGGGTCGGCGCGGTGATCGCGAATACCTGGGCCTATCTCCAGGGCGAGGTCGTGGGAGACATCTCCGTAAACCCCGATACACTCCTGTTCGGCTCGGTCAACGCCGGCATTGAGGCCACGTGCTCCGTAACGGTGCAGGGTGTTTCCGAAGCCGCTTTGAAAGGGCTGCAGACTACCTGTAACGATCCCTGGCTCTCCGTCCGCCTCGTCCCGGCCACGTCGAGCGGCGTGCAGCCGGTCCAGCACGGCACACCATCGCCTTCCCTCTCTCTGGAAGCGACCCTCCATCCGGACGCGCCCAAGGGGGTGTTGCGCAGCCAGGTGACGGTGACGACAAAAAGCGGCCAGCAGATCCTCGTGCCGGTCATCGTCTACGTCGTCAACCCACCGCCCGGCAATTGATGAGGAAAGAACAGAATGGACGAGACCTCTTTTAAGATCGTCACTGCGGAGGAAGTACAAACCAGGCAGCAGGCCAACCCAGATCTGTTGCTCCTGGATGTTCGGACGCCGGAGGAGTGGGAAGAACACCATATTCCCAGCGCGACCCTGCTGCCGATGGATACGTTGATAGATCGGTTGGAGGAACTGGACCCGGAGCGAGAGACGATCGTGCTGTGCGAACACGGCCTGCGCAGCCAGTCCGTAGCGCACTATCTGGTTACTCAGGCGGGATTTAGGGATGTGGCGAGCATGGAGGGCGGCATGAGTGAATGGACCGGCCCGGTGATTAGGGGCGCTTAAAGCCCGATTCTCCCATTAGACTAGCCTACCGAAACGATATGTTTGTCCTTGCCAGTCGCCGAAGCAACTGTGCGCCTTTGTTGCTGCGCTTTCAACCACCCGATGAAAATTTCTGCGCACTTACAACGATATCCTCTCTTGTCTGTTTTCCCTTCTGAGAGCCTGTAGGAAAACCTGCAGGCTTCTTAGCCGGGCATTGAAATACCCGTCTAGGGGTCCTGCGGACAACCGTCCTGCGGACGGGAAAGCTTGGAGGCTCGTGCAAATACCGAGTTCCCGGACAGGCTCTAAGAGCCTGTCCGAAAATTAGGTATCAGGCTTGGTCAGATGGCGCACCATGCGCCTGAGCGATGCCCATCGCAACATCGCCTGGCTGCTTTCGGGATCGAACTCATAATCCTTGCTTAACCGGCGAGGACGGCTAAA
>DASRCN010000041.1:0-168804 GCA_035653075.1 Chthonomonadaceae bacterium
GAAATAAGGCGGTGATTGTGGCCGCCAACACCAAAGCTGACAGCAGTGGCAACATCACGCTCAGCTTCTCAACATCGGGTAATCAATTCTATTACTGTAATGGGATCGAGATCCTGACAGGAAGCCTGGCGCTTACCGGCGCACCGACGGGATTCACCGCTAAAGGTGGCAACAAGGAGGTCACCTTAGCCTGGCATGCTGTCTCTGGAGCGAGCGGCTACAATCTGCTGAGAAGTACCTCCTCTAGCGGGCCATTTGTTCGGATAAACCCCCAAACAATCACCGGTACCAGTTACAAGGACACCGGACTTGATGATCTCGACCAGACCGCGTTGACCAACGGCCAGACCTATTATTATGAGGTCCTGGCCGTTAACGGCGTAGGAGAAGGTCCGGCAACGACTTCATCGGTCTGGGCCATTCCTAAAGGCGCTATCGATTTTCAGATCAACAGTGGCGGTCCAGCGGTCAATACCTTTATAGCCGATAATTACTTTAATGGCGGCGATACTGTCTCTCCTGGCCGTTCCGTTGACACCACCGGAGCGATCAATCCAGCGCCGTCAGCGGTTTATCAGTCTTGCCGTCTGAATGACCAGGGCGCCACCCCCTTCACCTACACCTTTTCTACCTTAAAGGCAGGGGGAGCTTATACCGTGCGTTTCCACTTTGCCTATCTATTAGGCGCAGATCTTTCTCCCGACCCCGGACGCAACCTGTTTAGCTTCAGCGTCAACGGCGCGACGGTGCGCTCCAACTATGACGTAGACGCGGCGGCCGGACTGAATACAAACATGCAGTATGGAAATAAGGCGGTGATTGTGGCCGCCAACACCAAAGCTGACAGCAGTGGCAACATCACGCTCAGCTTCTCAACATCGGGTAATCAATTCTATTACTGTAATGGGATCGAGATCCTGACAGGAAGCCTGGCGCTTACCAGCGCACCGACGGGACTCACCGTGACAGGAGGGAGCAGCGGGCCAACGATTTCCTGGAATGCCGTTACGGGCGCAATAGCATACAATGTCCTGGGAGCAGCAGGCCGTAACAGCCCATTTGTTAGAATCAACCCCAAAAAAATCACGGGTACATCCTATCTCGATAAATCATCAGGTTCAAGCTTCTATGAAGTGCTTGCGGTGAATAAATACGGAGAGGGCCCGGTGTCGCTGAACGAATTTGAGTTATCCGTCGCGCCGCCCATCCTGAGTGTAACCCATGGCAGCAGTATTGCGGCGACGCTCACCGCCTCGGATGCTAGTGGACAGGCAGAAGGGCCGATTACTCTTAACATCAGTGCGCCTGCCGGAATAACGGCCTGGTGCTTCCCCAGCAACGTTGTCTCCCTCGTTTACCCGGTCACGAATCCTACCGTGAATGCTCTTTCGGACCCCGCGAACGCGGTCCTGAATATCCTTGTCGGCAGCAATGTGTCTCCCGGCACTTATAACATTACGATCACCGGCACATCGGGGTCGTTTAGTACGTCTGTCATCGTGCCCATAACCGTCCATTAGAGAGCATTGATAGCTGTGCGTCCTACATAAGGAGCCAACCCGCCATGATGAATCTACCAGGCCAACCTGCAGAAAGCCTCCTGCCCATGTTTCGTTCCCGGGCCCTGAAGTTAGGGGCTGCCTTGATGGGGATCTGTCTCTGGATGGCTTCCGGCAACACGCAGGCTGCATCGCAGCAGCCTGCCCGGCAGGGTGGGAGGCAGGGTAACGTCCATATCCCTTCTGCAGCACCTCCTTCTAACAATGCCGCCCTCCAGAAGCAAGAAAGCCTGTTGGATACGGTCGGACGCCTTACGCGTCCCGTTACGATGGTCGAGGTGCGGGATTGGAAACGGCAGTTGGCTCAGCCAGGACTAGACAGACAGCGGGCCGGCTGGCTGCACCTATGGCTTGGAGAGTGGCAGCTAGGCGCCAATGAGCAGCCGGAGACAGCCCTCCTGCACTTCCGGCAGGCCGAGAAGCTCGCCCGCCCAACCGAGTGTCTGGCCGGGCGTGCCGCGCTGGATCAGGCGATCGCTCTGGAATTTGAAGGCGCTTACAGCCAGGCCGCCGAGCGGTTTTATCGGCTGCTGGCGCCTGCAACCGCCCTCCCTGGCTATGATCGGCGCAACTGCGCGATGTGGTACCGGCACACCAGCATTCACGCAGGCTATCATGCCGAGCGGGCAAAGCTGGGCATCACCGAGCCGCCGCGCCTGGACCCTTTGTGCGGAGCCTCCTCTCTGGCCGCCTGCCTGCGTGCCCTGCGTCTACCCTCCGATAAGAAGAGCCTGCTTTCGGCGCTGCGCGTGACGGGCGAGGGAAGCTCGGCAGAAGACATCGTGACAGCCGGTCGCAAGCTGGGTCTTTCGGTATATAAGATATACGCGGACGACACGGGTTTGAAGGCGCTGCCCAAGCCGCTGGTAGCCTATGTGGAGCGGGATCACTTTGTGGCCGTCGTGCATGCGGATACGCAGGGCGTCAGCTATCTATGCTCTGACTGTGGAGTCTGGCCGGGCGGACGCAGAGATTTGACCTGGAAGCAGTGGCACGCAATGGATGGCGGATTGTATATTGGAGTAGCCCGCAAAGGCAGCAAAGTGGATACGCTGCTGGCCGGTCTGCGCTCCGAGTCCGGAGCGGGAAGGCCGGCGGTCGTGGCGCATCAAGGGCGGGTATTGTTTCATCGCCGGCAGATTTCACAGTCCGAACTGCTCCGGCACGCCTTTCTGATCCGTTCTTTCTTGCTTTCAAACGCATGTGGCGAGAAACCTCCTGGACCGCCTTGTCCTGACCATACATGTTGTCCTAAGGACAGCGGGCCGCCCCCTACCATCAACCTGGCGACCGGTGAGGAAGAATACCGCCCCCAGGACGACCTGGTCGTCTACAATCCGCAGGGGCCGGCAGTGCATTGGGGACGTATTTATGGCAGCCTGCGTCAGATTGGCGACGGCTATATACATGGAGACACAACCTGCCAATGCAACGATTTTGGGGTCGGGTGGTCGCAGCATTACAATGTCGGAGTCTACGATCCCAACGGGGGAGGCTCCGGCTACAAATACGTTCTCGAAGAGAACGGAGCCCGCATACAATTCCACGCAGACAATACCCCGACCGCTGGTAATCCCGTTACCTGTACGACACAACAGGGTGCGCCGATGCTGGTCACGTGGTACTATGATGGCAGCCTCGGCGGCTACTACGCCATCACCTTTCCCGACCGAACACAGTGGATCACCACGGACGTGATCCCCAACGTCAACTGCTATGCGCTGGCGCAGATCCGGGATCGGATGGGCAATAGCATCTATTTCAACTATACGTCTCCGCCCTCCGGCTTCGATTGGCCTTTGCTCGCGAGCATTTCCACCGGCCCTGGCGGGACCGGCGACACGCTGTTGTCCATCCAGCGATCGGCGGATGGGTCGGGCAATATCACCGCTGTCTTGGATGCCTACGGCCGCAGCATCTACTATAATGTCCAGAAATATCCTAACTATCAAGTCGTCGCCCAAGATCAGCAGTCTTACCAGGAACTGGAAGCCGTCTCGGAGGTCGTAACGACGCCGACCCCTAATGCCCCTGTCCGCTACACCTACGGTTACCAGTTAGTTGGTGAAACTACGGACGCGGCGCAGGTCCGCTTTCTGCACACCATCACCGTACCCTCACCAACGGGCACAGGGACCAGCACCGCCACGATAAACTACAATTTGACTACTTGCTCCGTCAGCAGCCTGGTGGATGGCAACGGCAATATCCATGCCTTCTCCTATGTGGATACGGCTCATACCCAGGTGACGGTGCAGACGCCTAACAACACCACGGTCTATTCCTATACGGCCGGCTTCGATACCAACATGAGCCAGACGACCATGACCAACGGAGCCGGGGCGGTCATCTCCACCCGCACCTTCAGCGATCCGCTCGATCCTTTCCGTCCCTCCTCGATCAAGGATGGCAATAACAACACGACCTCCTACTCCTGGGATCAGTTCGGCAATATGGTAAAAAAAACGTCGGCACGTGGAACCGTCACCACCTACGCCTTCGACTACTCCAACTTCGGACTTGGCGAGCTGAAATCCGTGCAGGAGGGCGCCAAGTCCCCGACCACTTACGCGTACTATGAGCCGAGCGGGCTTATCCAGCAGATCACGACGCCCGCGCCCGGCACGACCGGCAGCAGCTCCACGGTGACCTACGGGTTCACCTGGGACATCGCCCATAACCTAGCGAACCCGCTCACTGTCACCACGCCCGGCAACAACGCCACGTCCAGCATTACGACCACCTTCGTCTATGGTTCTACCCCGCAGGTCGGGGAGCCGCTTTCCATCTCGGACAACCTGGGGAAATCTGCCAGCCTCTCTTTCGATAACCTGGGGCGGGTTTCTGCTTTTACAGACCAGGTCAACAATACGACCGAGATAGGCTATAACCTGGCGGACCAGCCGATTTCATTCACCTATCCTGCCACCGGCGAGATGGGAACGGGACAGAGCAATCAAATATTGACTTATCAATTTCCCGGTGGTCCACTGGATAGCGTCACCACCTACGATGAGAGTGATACTCAGCTGCGTCAGGTCCTGTACACGTATGGACAAGAAGGCGAGATGCTCTCACGCTCCGGCAGCACGGAGCCGGTCAGCTATACATACGACGCCCACTATCGCATTCTGACCCTGGCCGATGGAGACGGAAACACGACGTCCTACGCCTATAACCAGGCGGGCTATTTGGGATCTATCACCTATCCCGGAGGCGACAGCGTGCAGTTCACCTCCTACGATCCTCTTGGAAATGTGCTTACCCGCATAGATGGCCGCGGAATCACCACCAATTATCAGTATTCCGACCCGGAGAACCTGCTGACCAACATCATCTATCCTGCGGATACCGGCCACAACGTCTCCTTCGGCTATGATGCTTACGGGCGCCGATCCGGCATAACCGACGGCACAGGCATCCAGAGCATCGCCTACGATGATAACGGCCTGGTCACCGGTGTGCAGACCACCTATAACGGCTTATCTGCTCAGGCCATTGCTTATGGCTACTATCCCAATGCCAGCCGCCAGACCATGACCACACCAGCCGGCAGATTCACCTATCTGTACGACGGCAACGGCCTGCTGCATAGCCTGACCAATCCCTTCAATGAGACCACGACCTGGCAGCCGACTGATAACTGGCTGGTGAAGACGGTAACCCTGCCCAACGGCGTCACCAGCACTTATGGCTACGATCCCAGAAACCGCATCAGCAGTCTGGTCAATGCGACTTCCGGTGGCTCGGTGCTCTCCAGCTTTACCAGCATGCTCTATGACGCGGTGGGCAACCGCACCTCCATGAAGGCCAATGACGGTCTTACCACATACGCCTATGTGACTGGTTCCTCGGCAAGTGGCAATAAAGACGAGTTAGCACAGGAGCAATCGGCACGAGCAGGCGGTTATAACAACAACTTTGCCTATGATGCTGCTTTCAATCCCACCACGTTCCGGGGAGCCAGCCACAGCTTCAACACAAACAACCAGTTCACCGATAGCGGCTATGGCTATGATGGCAACGGCGACCCAACCTCTTATCAAGGCACCACGCTGGCTTTCGATGAGGAGAACCGGCTGACTGGAGTAGGCTCTGCCTTTACTGTCGACTACCGAGGCGACGACCTGCGAGCCTGGAAGCAGGGGATTGCCGGCAAGGTCTATTTCCTCTATGATGGCTCTTTCCCTGTTTGTGAGTTGGATACATCCGGCAACGTGCAAGCCGTCAACACATTTGCCAATAACCGATTAATCTCCCGCCGAACCTCTACTGGCAATATCTTCTACACCTTCGACCCACAGGGCAATGTGGCTCAAAAGCTGGATGGTAGTGGCAACGTTCTCTCCAGTAATGTCTATGACGCCTTCGGCATCCCTAAAGCTGGAGGTGCTACCAGCGATCCATTCGGCTTCGAGGCTCAACATGGGTATTATACCGACACGGAGACAGGTCTGCAACTGCTGACACACCGCTACTATGATCCTGGCACCGGCCGCTTCCTCACTCGAGATCCTGTCAGCTATACAGGTGGGATTAACCTTTACAGTTATGTGGAGAATCGCCCGTCTATTTCTAATGATCTTTCAGGATACACTGCAGGCTCCGAACTTGCGTGTTTATCAGCCTGTGCTGCTATGGCAGCCGCAGGGGCTGCCTATTGCTCTGCTACAACTTTTGGGTCTGCAACACCTGCTTGTTTGGCGTACTGGGCTATTCTTGGCGCTGCCTGTGCGTATGGTTGTACCCTGACACCACCTAATGGTGGCGGAGGCAACGGCGGAGGTAGTGGTGGAAATGGCGGCGGAGGCGGAGGCGGGGGTGGTGGCAACGGCGGTGGAGGCGGCGGTTCGGGTGGGAGTGGTGGCTCCGGCAGTGGAGGTAGCGGGAACAATGGTGGTGGAGGGTCGGGGGGTAGTGGTGGAAATGGCGGCGGAGGCGGCGGCGGGGGTGGTGGCAATAGTGGTAATGGCGGCGGAGGAGGCGGTGTAGGATGTCCATGAAACTTTGCGTCATGCCATGAAGAAGCATTGCCGCTACCAGATGCGCATTATGGCTCAACTTTCTCTGACCGCGTCTTCTAAATGCTCCGCGTAGCCGTCGTAGATTTCCTGTTCCTCTTCCATCGCCCGTTCGCCTGCAGGTAGCGGCGCTGCTTCTCTATGGTCTTCGGCATAAACTCGTGGTCGCCCAGGCAAATCACCATCGGGTAGCTGTCCAGCAGGACCTGCGAGGCGCTGGTCAGCAGCGTGTCGAAGCTGCCCCATAGGGAGAGCGGACAGGCCGCGTTGGCGGGCCAATGGGTGGAGGTCCGGGAATCAAGGCGAGGGAGTAGCCTACGCCTTAAGGACTAGCGCCCCGCATGTATGCCCGGATTTCAAGCAGGGCGCAGGATCGGGCAGGGACTTGCCTCGTTCGGTCAGCCGGAACTTTCCGAACGAGGCGGTAAACATACGCTGGCTTGTTATCATAGTCCTCAGATGATCGGTTCCAATCGAACCAGAAGGAGATTCTTATGAACATGCAACGGCACTACTCTCTCGTCAGCGACTTGTTCCAGGCTGCCCTCGTCTTCGTGCTGCTGCTTGGGACGCTCAGGGTTTCTGAGGCACAGATGATCTTTTTCGGTTCTGGAGGGTCCACCAATATGGCATCACCCACAGATAGTGTGGCTCTAGGATACGGCACCCTCGCCAATAACTCCGGGGGAAACTACAACACCGCCATGGGTCTCAAAGCGCTCTTCTCCAACACCACAGGCTTCGACAACAGCGCCTATGGGCAAAGCGCCCTCTACGCCAACACCACCGGCTACGCTAACGTTGCCATCGGTAACTTTGCCCTCTTCTACAACACCACGGGCTACGAAAACACTGCCAATGGTGTCGATGCTGCTCCATCCCCCTAAAACTGGACACCTTGGAAGGTTAGTCTCATGACAGGGTAAGATACTAACCGACCCAGGAGACATCCATGAAGAAGAGCTTCACGCAAGAGCAGATCGTCTCGGCCCTCCACCAGGCCCAAGCCGGCACGACGGTAGCCGAAGTGTGTCGGAAATTGGGCATCACCGAGCAGACTTTCTACCGCTGGAAACGCAAATATTCCGGTATGGGTATTGCCGAACTCAGACGCTTAAAGCAACTGGAGGAGGAGAACAAAAGGCTTAAAGCCCTTGTAGCGGATCTGACCCTCGACAAGCACATGCTCCAGGAGGTGATCGCAAAAAAGTTGTAAAGCCGGCCCAGAAGAGAACGCTGGTGGACTTTCTGGTCGTCGGCTACAAGATCGCCAGGCGTCATGCCTGCCAGCTAGTCAGACTGAACCGCTCCAGCTACTACTACCAGAGCCAGGCCAGAGATCAGAGCGCTCTAACTATCCGGCTCAAAGACCTGGCGTCAGCCCGTGTGCGCTACGGCTACCGGCGCTTGCATGTTCTGTTGCAGCGGGAAGGGTGGCGCATCAACCACAAGCGGGTCTATCGTCTCTATCGCCAGCAGGGCTTGTCGCTTCGGCTTAAGAAACCAAAGAAGCGTGTTAGTGCCATCCGGGTCCCGCTGCCGGCGGTGACGGCTCCGAATGCCTGCTGGAGCATGGACTTCATGTCGGATCGGCTTGCAGACGGGCGGCGTTTCCGGGTGCTAACGTTAGTGGATAACTTTAGCCGGGTTAGCCCCGCTTTGGAGGCGGGCTTTAGCCTTTCGGGTAAGCACGTGGTGGCTGTTCTGGAGCGGCTGGCTGCCTCAGGCGAGAAGCCCGGTGTCCTGCACGTAGATAACGGTCCGGAGTTCATCAGCCGGGCGCTGGATGATTGGGCGCATCGCAATGGGGTCCAACTCGACTTCAGCCGGCCAGGACGCCCTACAGACAATCCGTTCATAGAGGCGTTCAACGGGCGCCTGCGATCCGAATGCCTGGATCAGCACTGGTTTGCTTGTCTGGAGGAGGCAAAAACCTGCTTGGAGGCTTTCCGTATCGACCACAACCGGAGCCGACCACACACCGCTCTGGATATGAAAACGCCCGAGCAGTATGTGGCAGAATGGCAGGCACAACAGTCTGCCAGACAATAGTCAACTAACCCAAAAAGGTGTCCAGAAAATGGGTGCAGCTCAATCGATGGGCCGAAGACATCGACGTGGTGCAGCAAAAGGGATACCGTAGGCAAAAGGGCTAATCAACCTGAGTTCGGTTTAAGCCGCCAGCTTGAGCAAGCCTCTACAATAGTCTGCTCCTTCACAGGGAATGAACTCGATCAATAGTAGGTTATAATAAAAAACGTCCGATAATACCAGTTATGTAAGTCAGGCGAATGGGGGACCTGCGAATTGGACGTTGGTACCAATGCCACTTCTAAGACAAATCCCTATCTGCTCCCCTGAAATATCGTTTTGTACCGGTTGTACCGGCTTTCCGGTTTGTCTGCCAGCCAGAGAGTTGGGAATGAGAGCATAATAAATTATAGAGGAGATACATGGGAACCGCACCGAAACTGGACGCTCTATACGAAAAGATCGGCGGCATGCAGACGTGCCGACAGATCTCTGAGTTGTTCCACGATCGGATTGCAGGAGATCCGGTCCTGAGAGCAGTTTTCCCCAAGAATCTCGCCCCGACAACCGAATGGCTGGCCCTCTTTCTGGCCGAGCGGCTCGGAGGTCCGGCGGACTATCGAGCTAAGCGCGGTAAGCAAAGCCTTCGATGCCGTCACGCGCATATTCCCATTGGGCCGAAGGAGTCAGAGAGATGGCTGTATCATATGTTCGCCACGATCGACCAGGTTGGCATTTCCGACCCCGCACGGCAGACACTTCGCAATTACTTTACCGAAACCGCCGCTACCCTTTCCGATCCGTTCCTCTCCCTCTACCACCTGCCTCTGAACGAATTGCATGTGCTCCTGGAACAGAACCCAGCACTTGCCACAACATCCGATATAGGCCGCACATTGATAAGCGCAGCGGCCGGTGAGTGGGATCTTCCGCGCGTACAGTTGCTCCTGGAACATGGGGCAGATGTCCATGTGAAAGGCGCTCTGGGCCACGATCCGCTGTATCGCGCAGCAAATGCGCTTGCACCAGGACGGGAAAGCGAGGGCCGCGCCGTCGTGGAGCTTCTCATCCAGCATGGCGCTAACGTGAATGGCCGAAGTGGGCCGGGGCAGATGACGGCGCTTCATATGGCGGCTCGACGGGGAACGGTGACCATTGCCGAGGTGTTGCTGACTTCAGGCGCGGAAATCGAGGCGAGGGACATAAAGGGCGAGACGCCACTGCGACGGGCTGTGAATTGCCGCCAGGAAGGCATGGTTCGCCTGCTACTGTCTCATGGGGCGGACCCCCTGGCACAGGACAACCGGGGTTGCACCGCGCTCGCGGCTGCCCGTCAGGAGCGGATCCGTGAAGCCCTCCAAGAAGCTCTAAGAAGGAGGACCTAGGCCGAGGACGTTTGTTCGCTCGAACTCTCTTTTATGCTGGCTTCCTGCCTAGCGTATATCCAAAACGCATCGTTTCGTTGTAAAGCCCGCTTGGGTTGTGGCCAAGCAGCGCCGCCTTCAAGTCGGCCTCAAAGGCGTCTGCATGGCTGCCCAGGACACGCTTAGAACAAACGGAGAGGGAATAGAGGTTTCCGAGGATGGCTTCGAGGGTCCAATCATGCCCTTCCACAAAATCGTAGCTGCCTACCTCGTCAAATCCGATTTCCCGCAACACCTGCTCGTTATGGTCGGGGCCGCTGCCCGGTACGTATGCCGTGGAAACGCCCCCGGTTGAGACAGCACGGCCCGTCCATTTGTGGACGATCTGAGCGACGATGTGTTGCCACGGTTCCCAGTCCCTGGCGAGACTGCTATTGCCCATCACGGTCAGGCAACCCCCCGGCTTCAGCCATAGAAGTGTTTTATTGGCCACGATCTGCTGATCGAGGCGGTGAAACGCTTCCCCGATAGTGACCAGCTCAAACCAGGCAGGCGATGCGGTGAGCGCTTCGGCTTTGCCGACCATCCATTGGATGGAATTGATGCCCTGCTGTGCCGCCTCTTGCTTTCCTACCTCGATCATCTCCGGTTCGAGATCGATGGCCCAGATTTCCCGAAAAGACCCCGCAAGGGAAAAGGCGACGCGCCCAGGGCCGCAGGCTAAGTCGAGGAGTCTTCCCTGGCCGGTGACGCCGCCGCGCCGGATCAGGTCCTGCAGGAGAGCATGAGGGTAAGGAACGCGATAGCGGGCGTAATAGGAGGCCGTACCCTTGAAGGCGTCTGTCGGAAAGCTCGGCTTTGCAGAAACGTTCCGGCTCATAGTATGTCCTGTTCAAGACTACAAAAGCACACCGGGTTTTCGTTTCTGTATTTTTGTACCGACCTCAAGATTCGTGCTGAGCGGCTTCCAGAACATATTCGGCGACATAGATCGGAGCGCGGAAACGTAGGGCCAGCGCGATCGCGTCGCTGGGGCGCGCGTCGATCTCCATCGTCTGACCGTTGTACGTAATGACCACCTTGGCGTAGAAGGTATCTTGCCAGAGGTCGTCGATGGTCACGCGCTCGATCGTGGCGCCCATGCGCTCCAGGATAGCTTTCATCAAGTCGTGCGTGAACGGGCGGTCGGGGTTCTCATTCTCAAGCGCCAGGGAGATGGAAAGCGCCATATCCCGCAGGACAAAAATGCGGAATTCGCGCCCCTGATTGTCGCGGAGTTGGATGAAGTAGGTCTGCCTGGTCTCGGCGTTCCCAAACAGCCCCTGGGGTTCCAGGATGCCTTCCCAGACGTTGACGACTTTGACCTCTTTCTCGTTCAAGGGACGCTGCGCCCGGCCCTCCGGCTCCGGGGGCGTATCGTCCGGTCGCCAATCTCCAAACAGGTCTTTAAAGTCGTTGCCCACTCCTTGCCTCCGTTCTCTTACCACCGGCGCCGCAAGACGGAGCTGTCTGTCGTTAAGCCGAAACCTGCCCTCTTTTCTGTCGAAGGAAAGGCGGTCTGCTGCCTAGTCTCCGTCTCCTTTAATAGTCTTCTCCACCATCAACAAGAATTCCTTGTTGGATTTTGTGTGCTGCAGACGATCTTTTAGAAGTTCGGTGGCTTCGAGGGGGTCCAGTCCATGCAACAGCCGGCGCAACTTGACGATCTGCTTGAACGTCTCCTCGTCGTAGAGCAGCTCGTCGTGGCGCGTGCTCGATTTGAGGGAGATGGCCGGGAAGATGCGCTTTTCCGCCAGGGTGCGGTCCAGCTCCACCTCCATATTGCCGGTCCCCTTGAACTCTTCGAAGATCAGGTCGTCCATGCGGCTGCCGGTCTCGACCAGGGCGGTCGCCAGAATGGTCAGGCTCCCCCCCTCTTCTATGTTACGGGCTGCGCCGAAGAAACGTTTCGGTCGATACAGGGCCGCCGGATCGAGGCCGCCGGAGAGCGTGCGCCCGCTCGGATTGACCGTCAGGTTGGAGGCGCGCGTGTAGCGGGTCAGGCTGTCCATCAAGACCACCACGTCCCGCTTGCTCTCCGCCAGCCGCTTGGCCTGCTCCAGCACCATCTCCGCCACGCGCATGTGGTTTTCCGGGGTCTCGTCGAAGGTGGAGCTGATGACCTCGCCTTTGACCGAGCGGCGGATGTCCGTGACCTCTTCCGGGCGCTCGTCGATCAGGAGCACGATCAGCACGCACTCCGAATGGTTGACGGCGATAGAGTTAGCGATCGTCTTGAGGATGGTCGTCTTACCGGCTTTGGGCTGGGCGACGATCATGCCGCGCTGGCCCTTGCCGATGGGGCAAATGATGTCCATAATGCGCCCGGTCATCTCGCCGCGCGTCGTTTCCAGGAGCAAGCGCTCGTTGGGATAGATCGGCGTTAGGTCATCGAAGTTGGCCCGGTTGCGCGCCACTTCCGGATCGAGGCCGTTGACCGCCTCCACCCGCAGCAGACCATAGTACTTCTCCTGGTCTTTCGGCGGGCGGACCTGCCCCGCCACCTCATCGCCAGTCTTGAGACCGAAACGCTTGATCTGCGTCTGGGAGACGTAGATATCCTCGGCGTGCGGGGAGAAGTTGCTGCGCCGCAAGAACCCCCACCCATCCGGAAGGATCTCGAGGATGCCCTTAGCGTAGATCAGGCCGTTGCGCTCGGTCTGGACCTGGAGAATGCGGGCGATCAGGTCCTCTTTGCGCGGGGTCCCTACCCCATTGCCGACGCCGAGGTCACGAGCCAGATCCTGCAGATCGGTCAGGCTCCTGTCCTCCAGATCGGACAGATTGAATGACAGATTTTCTTCCATCGGATTATGTTCACCTCACACGGAAAAAGCAGCCACCGGTCGCGTTGCGCCCGGCAGTGCGGATGGATAAGGGCGGCAGAAACCCGCTAGCGCGGTTGGATCTTATAGAAGACGGCCAACCGAAAGATAATGGGATGAATAGCACTCAAAAGGAGCAGAATCGGGAGCTGTATCTCTGTTATCCTATACGTGCTCCGACTCCTCTTCGTTCCGATTCAGCGCGGCGATATAGCGCAGATTGCGATAATGCTCCGCATAGTCCATACCATAGCCGACGACGAAGCGGTCTTCGATCTCGAAGCCGCGATAGTCGACCGGCACCGGCACGCGCCGCCGGGCCGGCTTATCCAGCAGAACACACACCTTTACGCTCCTGGCGTGCCGCGCGCGTAGCGTCTCCACGAGATAGCTGAAGCGCAGCGTCAGCCCGGTATCCAGGATGTCCTCGACGATCAGGACGTGCTTGCCGGCGACGGCCGCCTCTAAATCCTTCAGGACCCGCACTTCGCCGGAAGTCCTTGTTGCGGTGCCATAGGAGGCGATCGCCACGAAATCGAACTCCAGCGGGCGGGAGATATGGCGCACCAGATCGGCCAGAAACAGCGTGGCCCCCTTTAGCACGCCCACCAGCAGGAGGGGCTCGCCGGGATCGGGATAGTCGCGGCTGATACGCGCGCCCAGCTCCCCCACCCTGCTCTGTATCTGCGCTTCTGTAATCAGGAGATCGAGCGTGTGGCCGGGCAGCGCGTCCGTGAGAGGAGAGCTCAGCATCTGCGTCACGGCGCGTCACTCCCACTCGATGGTCGCCGGGGGCTTGGAGCTGATGTCGTAGACCACCCGGTTGACGCCCGGCACTTCGTTGACGATGCGGCTGCTGACCCGCTCTAAGACCTCATACGGAATGCGCGCCCAGGTGGCCGTCATCGCGTCCTCGCTGGTCACCGCGCGCAGGATGATCGGGTGCGCGTAGGTGCGCTGGTCTCCCATCACGCCGACGCTTCGAATCGGCGCCAGGACCGTCAGCGCCTGCCAGATTTCCCGATAGAGGCCGGCGGCCCGCAGCTCCTCGATAAAGATCGCATCTGCCTCGCGCAGGAGATCCAGTCGCTCCGCCGTCACCTCTCCGAGGATGCGGATCGCTAGGCCGGGTCCGGGGAAAGGATGCCGCCAGACGATGCTCTCCGGCAGACCCAGTTCGGCGGCGACCGCGCGGGCCTCGTCCTTAAAGAGCGAGCGCAGCGGCTCGACGACCTTCAGCGTCATGTCTTCCGGCAGCCCGCCCACGTTGTGGTGTGTTTTAATGGTCACGGCCTGCGGGCTGCCGCCGCTTTCGATCACGTCCGGGTAGAGCGTGCCCTGGGCCAGATACGCGACTCCGCTTAGATTATCGGCATATTCCTCGAAGACCCGCACAAACTCTTCCCCGATGATTTTACGCTTCTGTTCCGGATCTGTCACGCCTTCAAGGCGCTTGAGGAATCGCGCGCGAGCATCCGCATAGATCAGGTGAATCCCAAAAGCAGCGGCGAAATCGTCGCGCACCTGCTCGGCCTCCCCTTTGCGAAGCAGGCCGTGGTCCACGAAAATGCAGGTCAACTGATCGCCGATCGCCTTATGCACCAGCGCCGCCACGCAGCAGCTATCGATGCCGCCGGAGACGCCGCAGACGACGCCGGCGGAGCCGACTCTGGCGCGGATAGCTTCTACTGCCTGCTCGACGAAGTTGGCAGCCGTCCAATCGCCGCGGCAGCCGCAGGGACCCATCAGGAAGTTCCGCAGCAGCGCCTTGCCGAAGGGAGTATGGGCCACTTCCGGATGGAACTGCACGCCGTAGAAGCGCCGATCAGGATCCACCATGGCCGCGACGGGCGTCGTCGGCGTCGTCGCGATCACCTGGAAACCGGGCGGAGGCGCCAGGACCTTATCGCCGTGGCTCATCCAGCAGGGCAGCTCCTCACCGACCTGGGCGATCTCGACGAACAGAGCGTCCGGATCCAGGACCGTCATGGTGGCCGGGCCGTACTCGCGTTGAGCGGCGGGATGCACTTCGCCTCCGAGTTGATAGGTCATCAACTGCAGCCCGTAGCAGATACCCAGGATAGGCACACCCAGCGCGTACAGAGCCTTATCGGCGCGGGGAGCGCCGGCATCGTAGACGCTGGACGGTCCTCCGGAGAGGATAATGCCCTTCGGCCGGCATGAGGCGATCAGGTCCGGCGGCGTATCGTGTGGCAGGATCTCACAGTAAACGCTGCATTCGCGTACGCGCCGCGCTATGAGCTGCGTGTATTGCGCGCCGAAATCCAGCACCAGGACCAGGTCCTGCGCTGCCTGCGTGTCCGGTGCTTCTCCGGCGATCGATTCTATGATCGGTGCTGTGCTCAAATCTGAATGGTCGCTACGTACTGCCCGGTGAAGTGTGATGTGGAAGCCGATAAGTCCTTGCGGCGAGCCGCTCGTCGTGGGGAGTGTGAGAATGTCCGGGAGCCTGAGTCTACGCCGGTATCGTCAGCGAGGCAACACACGTGGGGCGTCAATGCTGGTGTAGAGTTGCGCGGAAGACTTCTGTCCCGGAGTACGGCGATGGATCAACAGATCCATTATAGCCTGTATGAAGGCTGTCTGTCAAGCCTTCTTGAAAGGGATCGAGTCTGAATCCCCTACTCTTCTTCGGCCTCTTCCTCCCGGCGCTCACGCTCTTCTCGAATGTCCTGGCTCGGGGTTTTGCCGTCCAGCCGGTCCTGAGGCGTCTCCAGCCAGAGCAAGTAGGACGACAGCAGGTGCTGTCTCGCGGCTTCGTAGTCCAGTCCGTCTTCCAGCAGTTGCCGGCGCTCCTCCTGCCAGATTCGATTGGCCTCTTCCTGTAGCGTGGCCTCCCGCCACCCCATCACGTCGCCCCAGGCCATGCCGTCCCCGAGATCGCGGGGCAGCCACAGGCAGCGGGTATCCAGGTCCTCTTCCAGCTCCGCGCACCAGGCGCGGAACCCTTCCTGCCAGCGCTGCTCGTTGACCAGGTCCAGGTCGGCATACTCCTGGCGGCGCTTGATATAGTAATCCCGATCGTCCAGCACCTGATAGAGCCAGTCCGGCTGCGTATAGCCATGCTCCTCTTCCAGATAGAGAAAGAAGCGGCGCAGCGAATCCGGCAGGCGCAGCTCCGTTTCCGCGTCGGCCATGGCCTTGCGGATATAGTGGTTGAAGAGGAACCAGCGCAGCTCGAACTCGTTGACGTCGATGGCCGTCTTGCGAGCATAGTTAGCCAGGTAGTCCAGTAGGCTTTCGGCGTTGAAGCAGTCCTGCTGGGCCGTCCGGGTATCCATCCCCAGCGTCGCTTCCAGCCAGGAGACAAAGCCATCGAGCTGTTCATAGCCGATATCCAGCAGCTCTTGAATATCGCGATCTTCCTCGTCGCTCTGATGATCTGTCGTCTCCATCGCCTCATTCAGAGTCGACTCGCCCAATTCATCTTCACGCGCCATGACTATCCTCGCCAGGTTGTAGGGGACAAGCTCCAGGGAACGGGAAAACGAAGACGCCGCGCTGAGCGGCTCTGCGGTAGCTATTGCCTCAGTAGACGCTTGAGAAGAGAAAACAGTTCCCTCTCTTAAGGAGGCAGAACATAACGGATAAAAGCCACCGCAAGGACGGCCAGAAACGCCAGCAGGCCGCCACACGCCGCGTTTGCATAGCGCTGGGGGAATACGGCGCGCCAGCCGAGCGCCAGCATGAGGCAGATCGGCAGCATCGCCGGATAGAGATAGCGGCCCTGCGGCTGGAAATACTGCCTCAGGAACAACGCCAGCGACAGCGTTACCAAACCGAGGGTCGCAAACAGGATCCAGAGCGCGTATCGCTGGACCTCCGTAAAGGCGCTCTTGCGCTCCAGATGCAGCTTCACAAGCCCGCAGAAGGCGGCGACGCAGACCAGCCCCATGAGCCAGTAGACCTGGTCCGGCAGGAACACCGGCGCGCCGATCAGCGCCGAGCGCGGCGTGCCAAAGACGGCCCAGAAGCTCATAAACGTCCAGCGAAGCACCAGCCACGCATAACCTGCCCAGCTCTCGCCGCCCGGTATGGGGATACGGCCGGACACCACGTCCTGAGAGCGGACGGTACCGGAGAACGCGCTGGAAAACGCTCCCACAGGCACCCACTCGCCGTAGAGCCGATAATCACGCACGAACCACCAGCCGCACACGAGCAGGACCAGGAGAAGCATCCAGGCGGCCCCGCGCCCGATGTCCGCCGGAGATTCGCCATTGCGCCAGAGCAGTATCAGGGCCAGAAGCGCCAGAGGCAGTAACAGCAATCCGGTCAGCTTGGTCAGGATCGCCGCGCTGATGACGATTCCGATCCAGCCTGCCCGCCAGAGGGTAAAGCCGCTCCGGAGCGCGCTGATCCACAGGAGCAAGACGCCGCTGAAGCAGACCTCCAGGAGAGCGTCGTTATTGACGGTCGAGGTAATGGCGATATGGCCGGGCGTCAGGGCGGCGATGCCCGCCGCTACGATCCCTGCGAGCGGATAGTCCGGCAAGAGCAGCCTGCCCGCGCGGTAGATAAGCAGGATGCCCGCCAGGCCGCAGAGGATGGAGACCGCACGCATGCCTTTCGGACCGAAGGGCAGAAAGCAGCGTGCCAGCAGGTAGTAGAGCGGCGGCTGATGCCACTCATAGCTCTGTTTTTTCGGATCCTGGTCCACCTCGACTTTTGTCGGCAGATGCCCGGCGGCGATCGACTGCGCGTAGGCGACGTGCGCGGCCTCGTCTGGGGCGTTCTGGTAGCCGGTGTTGCCGGTCGGGACCGACCCGGCGTGCGTGGCGGCCAGCCCGATATAGAGAAGCAAGAGTACCGGCAGGACCCAGCGCCAGACCCCTTCTGGCGTCTTGAGGGGAGGCGGCAGAGGCGACAGCGGCGGCCCGGTATCCTTAAGACGCGATTTCCGGCTCTGAGCAGGGCTCACGCGGGTGCTCTCCCCCACCCTCTCTGCTGCCTGGAATGGCGCGCAGCCTGCCCGGTCGGGAAAAGGAAACGACCGTCCTTAGCCTTCCTTTTCCATCCTTGCATCTTCATTCTTCATTTCCTGAGGGGTGTTCCGCTTCCAGAACGACCACGCCATGATCGGCGAACACCGGTCGCAGAACGCCGCTTCGGATCGTCTCGTCCAGCCACCGGCGCCACTTCGGCGTGTTGGGCGCGACAGGCGCATTGGCATACCAGTCCTGTAGCGCCTGTTCCTCCTGACCGTTCAGCATCCGTTGTGGATCGCGTTGCGGGGACCAGTTCAGGTTAATCAGTACGTATTCATACCCATTATTCCGCATCCAGTCCGCCAAATCCTTGCCGCTGTGCATGGAGTCGTAAGGAATGTACGCGGAGTGCTCTCCGTTTCCCCAGAGATAGGCCCGGTCCAGATAGAATCCACGGTCCTCTTCATAGAGCAGAACTTTTGCGCGGGCAGGGGTATGGGTATTGATCCACTCCATGGCAGGATAGATGTCCAGATGGCTGGCCAGCTCCTGTCTCCGTTGCGCTGGCGAGAAGAGAGAGGTCACGTCATCGGGAACCGAAAGCGCGGTAGGCATCATGCCGGTCTCGAGGATCGCTTGCGAGGTCGTCGGCAAAGCGAAGAGTCCCCACAGCACAAACGCCACCTGCCCGACCAGGACGCTGCCGGCAGCGAGTTGTGAGGCCAGTTTCCATTCCCATTGTTTTTCAGAGACCGTCTCTTCTTCTTTGGCCGGAGCCGGCGCCAGCAGCCGCCAGGCCGCGTATCCGGCGCCCACGGCAAGCAAGGGCAAGAACGAGACCAGATAACGCACGATCTGTGCCGTAAAGAACCAGGCAACGACCTGCAACAGCCCTAGCAGCAGCAGGTCCCAGATCGCGCTTGGTACCCGACGCAGAAAGATAAGGGCCAGGCCGAAGGCCGCGTAGAGGCCGCCGATCAGGGAGATAAACGTGAAATCGCCCCGATTGGTATAAGGCTCCGGATCGGCAAGAAGATGCCAGGGCGTCTCGATCAGGTTCCGGAGGCTATCGCCCCCCTGTTTCAGGGAATGCGGGTAGCCGAAACCGTTTTGCTCGGATTGATAGATCGCCGCGCGGTCTGCGCTCCAGTAGCGGCTGTGCGGGAAGAGGGAATAGTAGTAAGGATAGACAGGGTTGGAGGTAAGTACGATGTTTTTTATATACCAGGGCGAGCCGATGACGAGAGCGAGGCCGGCATAGATGGCGACCGCGCGCACCGGCACGCGCCGCAGCAGCAGAAGCAGCCCGACCAGGACCAGCGGCGCCAGCGCCAGGTACTTGATGCCCAGCGCAAAGCCCATCATGGCGCCCGCCAGTACGGCCCACTTCTCATAAGGGAAAAGATGGGAAGCGGCAAAGACGGTTTTTACTTTCCTCTTTTCCCTTTTCCCTTTTCCCTCCTCAATGGCACACACTGCAGCGAAAGCGGCAAGCGTCGTGAAAAGCCCCATGCCTAGGTCGATGTAGGCCACGCTCGCCTCCCACAGCACGAGGGGGGTCGTCGCGAAGATGAGAGCGGCCAGATACCCCACCATCGGCCCGAAGAGCCGGCGGCAGAAGGCCAGCATCGCCAGCACCGTTAGCAGCGCCGTAGCGAAGTGGAAGAGATTGGCGAGGGGATAGCCGTTGTAGAGCAGCCCGGTCGTGAACAGCATCTCCATGGTGAGGGGAAAATTGCTGTGATGCTCGGTGGGCAGGCTCGTGATCCGATGTTGGGCGAGGAAGACCTTCGGGTCAGCCAGGTGGTAGGCCAGCGCGTCCCATTCGCGCCCGGTTGGTGGAGAGAAGCAGGCGATAACGGTAATCACCCCACACGCGATCAAGATGACAGTGATAATGGCGGGAAGGAGTGGAAAAGGGCCTGGCCTGGCTTGTGGCTCTCTCTGCCGGAACGTTTTCAGCGCGGTGACCAAAGCGAGGGCATTGTCATGCATCCCCCCTGCGCCGACGACCGCCAGGAGCAGCCACCAGGCGGTCACGGGCCAGAAAGAGAGCAGGCCGGCCAACCCCAAAGCGAAGATGCCGTAGGCGGCGACGCCCAGCCCCAGTGCGGCGGCATAGGAAAACTGCTCCAGAGGGGCGTCGCGCAGAACGGTCAGGGGCCGAAGGAGAAAACGGCCAAAGCCGGCCGCGATCCAGAGGGCAATACAGAGCAACAGGATCGCCAATTAGAGCGCCTCCAGGACGGCTTTCACGCCCGGCGCCCAACCCGGAGGGGTATCCGGGTCTACCTCGATACGGCCCAGAAAGCGGCCGAAGCTGCCTGCCTGCGCGATCAACGTATCCCCCACCCTCTCTCCATGCTCCAAGACGACGTGCGTATGGCCGCCTATGATAATGTCGATGCCCGGCACGGCAGCCGCCAGCACGCGGTCTTGCGCGATGCCTATGTGGGTCAAGACGACCAGCAAGTTAAGCTGCAGCTCGCTTCGCAACCGGGGCACGATCTGCGCGGCGGTCTGCACGGGATTATCGAAGACATAGGCGGAAATCTTACGCGCCAGCATTCGTTCGGTGACCATCGGGACTGTCAGACCGATGACGCCGACGCGCCAGCCGGGGTCAGGCTCGAATACGACGTAGGGCCGTACCGGCATCTCCTCTGTATCCGGCTTTCCTTCTTCACCCTTTTCCCTTTCGCCATTTCCCTCTTCCCTGATTTTTGGCGTCGGGCGAATATTCGCGCAAAGCACCGGAAAGTCGGCTCGAAACAGCTTGCTGTGAAATCCGCAGCGCCAGACGTGAAATTCCCGATTGCCGACGGTCATGGCGTCGTAGCCGATCTGTGTCATGCGTTCCAGGATCGGCTCGCCGCCGGGACGAAACGTGATATTGCCGGAGGCGATAGCGTCTCCGGCATCGAGCAACAGCCCGCTCGTGCCCAGGGTCTGGCGGCGGTCTGCCAGCCGTCGGGCCTGATCGTCTGTCAAGTGGTTATGTAGATCGTTCGTGTGGAGAAGAGTGAACACAGCGAGTTTTCGGGAAGGTTATGGTGGCTCATGGATGTGCAGGCGTTTCCTTTGACGGATGTTCGGAACGCGTCTTCTCTCCTTCCCGTTCGAGGGCCAGGTTTTTGGCAGTATCGAGCAGGATCTCTACAGGCGGTTTTTTTCGTGGTGAAGGGATATTGCGGTGCATGCAGCCATCCAGTCCAAGGCTGTAAGGCAGGGTGGCTCCGCACCGCCAGCAGGTGGAACGGTAGGTCACGTTATCGGCTGCACAATCCGGGCAGGGCGCATAATCGGTTTCTGGACACATCGTTGGGTCGCTCCCTGAAGAGTGTTTACCCGGTGGCTGCCCGCTCGCGGGCACGCAATAGGGCGGGTTCCTTTCTGACTGACGACCAAAGCCCCGCAAAAGTTCATAGCTGCGAGCGGAACCAGGTGGACTTGTATTTACTGGATAGGCGCACCGCCGGAAGGGGGCTCTGTAAGCGTCTCCAGGTAAGCTTTTAGACTGGCCGCGCGCTGGCCGCGCGCATCCAGGAGGCGCTCGCATACCTCGCGTACAGCGCCGCTACCGCCAGGTCGTTCGGTGACTATATCCGCTGCGGCGAGAAGCTCAGGGGCTGCGTTGGATACGGCGATTCGAATACCAGCAGCCTCGAATGCGGGGAGATCGTTCCAATCATCCCCTATATAGGCGATGGCGGACATCTCGATCTTTAGCTTATCCCCCAGTTCTCGCAGGGCCAACCCCTTATTGCGAGTTCCTTGAAGCACGTAAGGCACCTTGAGCTCGGTGGCACGATGTTCGATGATGGGATTCGTTCGCGCAGAAAGCCAGGCGACAGAAATAGCGGCCTGCCGCAGAAGGACGATGCCAAGTCCATCCGAGACATGGAACCGCTTCAGCTCTGCCCCATGGGTATCATAGAGGAGAGAGCCGTCGGTCAACACACCATCTACATCCATAGCCAGCAGACGTATGGCCGCCAGTCGATCCGTAAGTAGTGAAGGCTGGAACCGCATGGAGGTGTTTGAGTTCCCTTCTCTGCTGATTATAGCACTCCGGCAGTGAGTTAGCAAGCAGAACAGGCAACATGCAAATCAACTAGGGCGTGAATAGCATTGCGGAGGAGAGAGTTTTTGCAAACCTCTACGTCCGATAATGTTTGATAGCGGGTATCAATGGCCGTTTTTTGAGGAAGCCCCGCTAGCGGGGCTTCCTCAAAAAACGCGCGGGCTGCAACGCAGCCCGCGCCTCAAAGCGGTGTTGCTGACGGATTTCGTCGGACGGCTGCTGTGAAGAGAGGAATTCTTTCGCAGGTGTGAAAAATGTCACACAATAGCTGTTATGTTTTTCACTTCCTGCCTGTTGTGAATTTTGTTATACTAATAATGAAACGCAAGTCGCACTCAGTAATGATACACTTCCTTTCGGACGAGCCCTCTGCCGGTGACGGCCCGGACGGCCCGGTCAGGGAGCGAAATGCGGAACATAACCTGGCGCATCGAGATGTTTGGCGGCCTTAGCGTGCATCGCCCTGGGCGGACCATTGCCCGATTCAAGACACGCAAGACCGCAATACTGCTGGCCTATCTGGCCTTCTATCCGGATCGCACGCATCCCCGGGAAGAGCTTGTCGAAAATCTCTGGCCGGATTCCGAGCCGGATGCGGGGCGCACTAATCTGCGCGTCGCCCTCAACAGCCTGCGCCGGCAGTTGGAGCCGCCCGGCACAGAGGCCGGCAGTGTGCTCCTGGCCGATCGCGCCAGCGTGCGCTTGAATCCCCACGCCTTCAGCACCGACGTGGCCGACTTCGAGCAGGCCATTCAGTCGGCTGGGGTCACTCCGCTCCCTTTAACAGACCGCATCGAGCTGCTCGCCTGGGCTGCCGATCTGTATCGCGGTCCGCTCCTCTCCGGTTACTACGAAAGCTGGATCGTCTCGGAGCAGCAGCGCCTCGCCGGTGTCTTCCTGCGCACGCTGCAGCAGTTGGTGGCTATGCTCCAGGAAAACGGCGACACCGACCGTGCGATCCTCTACGCCCACCGAATCATCAGCGCCGACCCGTTCCAGGAAGAGGCGTACACCTCGCTCATACAGCTCTATGCGGCAACCGGGCAGTATGCAGCGGCCTTACGCCAGTATCAACAACTGGAACAGATGCTGCGAGAGGAGTTCGGCCAGACGCCGGCTCCAGAGATAAGCGAGCTCGCCGCGGGACTGCAGCAGCGCGCCCGCCCGCTGACACAGGTCGATCCAGACCGGCGAAGAGCCGCCGAACCGGCGGCCAACCCCTCTTCGCCTCCCCCTCCGACGCTGGCTCCCACCTCCATGCGTCTCCACTTGCCGCTACACCTCACCCGTTTCATCGGCAGGCAAGAGGAGATATCCCGTCTCACTCAGATACTGTCCAGCCAGAACACACGGCTGGTGATCGTGACGGGACCGGGCGGCTGCGGGAAAACACGTTTCGTCATCGAGACGGCCGCAGCCCTGGCGGCCACGTACACCGGAACGGTCTGTTTCGTCCCTCTGGCGGCAATCACCCGTGCTAGTGAGATCGAGGAGGCGATCCTGCAGGCGCTCTGTTTAGAGCGTTCCCCCGGACTGACGGCACGCGAGCAGATCGTCTCTTACCTGGACCGCCAGCCTTCCCTGCTCATTTTAGACAACCTGGAGCATCTGCTGCCCGACGCTGCCGGAGTGATATGGACCCTGCTGGATGCCGCTCGCACGCTGACCTGTCTGGCGACCTCACGCCAACGTGTCTATCTGGAAGGCGCGCAGGAGTTTCCTCTCCTGCCCCTTCCTGTGCCGGCTCAATCCGATACGCCGGAGCGGCTGCTGGAATACCCCGCCGTACAGCTCTTCGTCGATCGGGCGCAGTTGGCCCGACCGGACTTTCAGATCACTCCCGGTAACGCAGCCTCGATCGCCGCCCTCTGTGCGCGGCTGGAAGGCCTGCCGCTGGCCATCGAGCTCGCCGCCTCCCGGGCTCAGATGCTGACCTTGCGCCAAATGCTGGAACAGTTGGAGGATCGGCTCCAGATGCTCACCCGCGACCGGTCCGATGTTTCCGACCGGCATCGCAGCCTGCGGGCCGCGCTCGACTGGAGCTACGGACTGCTCTCCCCTACCCTCCAGCGATTCTTTGTCTCCTTATCGGTCTTCCGAGGTGGCTGGACGACGGAAGCTGCCGCCGCCGTCAGCGGCGATACCGCTATCTTAGAGCATCTGGAACAACTGCGCGCCCGCTCCTTGATCTTCGTGATCGAGCAAGAATGGGGAATGCGGTATCGCGTCATGGCGACCGTCCGCGATTATGCCGGCGAGCAGCTCAGTCCCGAAGAGCGGGCAGAGCTATCGCGCCGTCACGCAGACTATTTTCTGCAGTTCGTCGAGGAGATGGAAACGAAGCTGGAAGGAAACGACCAGATAGAGGCTCTCAACCGGCTGGAGCAAGAGCACGATAACCTGCGGGCGGCCCTGCACTGGCTGGAGAGCGATCCGTCCAGCGGGGAAGCAGGGATGCGTCTGGCCGGGGCGCTCTGGCGATTCTGGTATATCCGCGGCTATGCGCGCGAGGCGAGCGTGTTCTACAACACGCTCCTCTCTCGCCCGGATGCGCAGAGGCCGATCCCCGCCCGAGCAAAGTCGCTCCTGGGCGCCGGGATCATGGCGACCAAGCAGAACGACTTTGCCGTCGCGAACGGCTTTCTCATGGAGGCGCAAGAGATCTTTACGCAACATGCCGATC
This sequence comes from Chthonomonadaceae bacterium, assembly GCA_035653075.1. Lineage (GTDB taxonomy): Bacteria > Armatimonadota > Chthonomonadetes > Chthonomonadales > Chthonomonadaceae > DASRCN01. Next base: position 24,556 of record DASRCN010000041.1, read on the forward strand.
AGATCGGGATTGCGCTTGCCGAACACCATCTGGGTATCATCGCCCACCTGCGACGGGACTACGCCACCGCACGACATCACTACGAGCGCAGCCTCACGATCTGGCGAGCGCGGGGAAACCGCCCCGGCATCGCCAACGCGCTTCGGAATTTAGGCGTGCTTGCCGAATGGGAGGGCGATCTCAACGCCGCCAGCGCCCTCTATGGCGCCAGCCTCACCCTTTTCCGCCAACTGGGGGAACGGCGCGGCATTGCCGGCGCCCTCTTTGGTTTGGGAAGAGTCTCCGTTCGACAGTATGCCCCCGAAGCCGCGCGCACCCTGCTGGAGGAGTGCCGTCTCCTCTACGAGGAGCTGGGAGATAAAGCCCATCTCGGCGCGACTCTCAACGCCTTAGGTAGTGTCTCCGCCGCGCAAGGCGACCTCGGTGCGGCCCAGACCCTCCTCGACGAAAGCCTGGCCCTTTATCAGCAGACCGGAGACTGGGTGGGATATGCTGCAGCGCTGCGATGCCGTGCAGAGATCGCCGAGCAGCAGGGAGAGCTTCCGGCGGCGGTTGCCCTCCACGAGCAAGCCGCTGCGATCCTGCGCGAACAGCAGGATGAGATAGAACTGGCCTATACCCTGCGGGATCTGGGCCGCCTGGTAGCCCTGCAAGGTGATCTCGACCAGGCGTTCGCACAGTATTCGGAGGCGCTTGCCCACTTTCAGAGCGTGTTCGACCCGCAGGGACAGGCGCGCATCCTGCACGACATGGGGGCGCTCGCCGGCCGATCGGGCGATCAGGACAAAGCGTGCGCGCTTCTGACGCAGTGTCTGATCCTCTGCCAGGAGAGCGGCGACCGGATGCATGCGATTCTCGCCTGCGAAACGGCCGCCCTGCTGGCCGCGGCGCATGCGCCTACCGTTCGCGCCGCAAAGCTGCTGGCAGCAGCTCAGGCGCTTCGCGCCATGCTCAGCCTCCCCGCGTCTTCCAGGCAGCAAGAGGAGATCCAAACGACGATCGGCACGCTGCAATCCGCTCTGGGCAAGGAAGCTTTTGACGCTGCCTGGGCGGAAGGCAGCGCCATGATGCTGCCGCAAGCGATCTCCTACGCGCTGGAAGATCCCGGCTGCTGATGCTGCTCCAGTCGATAAAATGAAAAATTTTCTACGCATGAGCTTTTTCCCTGATTTTTGAACGGAGCTTGAACGGTAGCCGAGTATCTTCTTAGATGTTACGGTTCCTCTGCGTAGATGGGAGCGTCCTGACGCGTTCCCGAAAGCGATCCCCGCCGTGAGTTAAGGTTCCTCGAGTGAACCACCCTGTCCTGCTTCGGTTGGCAGGCCACGGAACACCTGATCTCTCTTGCTCGTGTGACAATCAGCGTGTGCCTCGCGCGATTGCAAAGCCGTCTTCCCCAATACGTGGGAACTGGGGCGGCGGGCTTCGCCTGCTCCACGATCAGCAAGGAGATTTACGATGTGGATACAAGTAGGACGGTTTCATTTTAACACCGACAATCTCACCTATGTCCAGGTGGAGATGAACGAAACGGGTACTGCTCCCAAGAAGGTGCATTTACATTTCACGAACGATCGGGACAATTTTGCCCTGCATAACGCCGACGCGGCTGACTTCCTGAGCTGTATCGATACGATAAGCAGTGGTGTTGACAAGCCCACCTGCCTCGAGCACGCGCTGGTTGCGGTCGGACGTTAGGCGGGTACACCCTGCAAGCCCTTCAGGAGCAAGATCATGACAACCTCAGGCCAGCCGTATGAGCTTGGTTTGACCATAGAAGAGGCTTTAGGCCTGCTGGACATCATGCTGGTCAGCCCTCTAGAGCTGACCAGCCACCAGAATATGGCCCTGCAGAAGCTCTCCGAATTCTGCCGGCAGCGCCTGGGCGCGACGGAGGCGATTCCGGCAGCAGAAACGATAGGGAACCCTCGACGGGCGAGCCAGATCTATCGATTGCTGCGCGTTGCCGTTAAGCCCGGCCGGCCCTGCACAGAAACGGCGGGCGCAGAACCGCAAAAAGAGTAGCTGGAAATCTTTGAAGCGTGCGTGCAGCACCTCCTACGGGAGGTGATTGGGCTCCTGATTGGGAAGGTCAGGAGCCCTTTTTTTGTCTCACGGCCCCAGATCGGAGCTGCCGCCACAGAATCCAGGACTGGACGGCGATGGCGGATCCGAAGATACCGATCAATGCCGGGCGAAAGACCGGCGCGACCCAGGGAATCAGCAGTATCAAGCACACGATCTTGGCGAGGATACTGGAAGAGATTACGAAGCGCAGGGTACGTGGTCTCATAAATTGCAAGTTGTGCGCAAGCTGGCGCTAAGGTCTGGCGCCTGGCGGCGTGGTCGTTGCCGGAGCGGCAGTCACTTCGGACTTGAGAAGCTTGTGGCTCATTCGTCCGAGATTGAGATAGGTCGAAATACCGACCACTACGATTCCCATCAGGACCACGACAAGCAGCCAGAAGGCCCGCTTCTGCTGCATGCGCTCCAGGGCAGGAATGGGATGCCCCATTGCCAGGGAGAGCAGGAACATCAGGATGACCAGCATGATCTTCGCGCCCACCAGCATGTGATAGGTAGGCACGACCGTTGGCGATACCAGGATGACATTGTAAAAACCGGTCAGCAGCACGACCAGCCACAGAATGCCCAGGCTGATGCCGAAACGCCGCCAGAGTCCCCGGATGGTCACCTCCGTTCCCGGCGGGCTATTTCGGGCAGCCGGGACCAGCACGAGCCAGGCAAAAGCGATCCCGCCCAGCGTGCCGATAATGCTCAACAGATGCAGCCATTTGTTGATAAAGCCGACCAGCTCCACGCATTCCTCCTTCCGGCTATGTCTGCCGCCCTCTCCATTCTACCCGGAAACAGAACAGGAATGAGGTGTGCTCGCGCTGCCGGCACAGGCAGAAAAAAGGCCGGAGATGGCGCTGGGATACAGCGTCCCTCCGGCATAACAGCAACAGTCCCTCATCGAACATATCGTATTATGACATTTTGAAGGGCGAACTAGAGGGTACTTTTCGGAAATTTTGCGAGATACCAAAGAAATATTCTTTCAGGGAGACAGCGTTTTATGTGTTATAAGTTCGGGATGCCAATATAGCCGCAACGGCGACAGTAGACATCCTCGGCAATCGATCGAACGGCCACACCGCTGCCGATGGAGAAGCTGGGCAGGCAGGAGATGTCCGCGCTCTTGCATCGCGCGCAGCGAGCATTCTCTGGAGGATATATTTTTCCCCACATCGGCACGCGCGCCGTTGCGTCTCCTTCCTCCTGCCGCATCGGTCTTGCGCCTCCTTTTTCCCGTCTCATCCCGACCTTCCGGCTCATATCTTCCTCCCACACTGAAGATTCGTCATCCAGAGGCTCAAAACCTTTGTTCGGGCCTAATGTTGACGTAGGGAGGCCTGCGGACGTATAGTTATAGTACAATAGAGGGACCGATGACTCTTATCGACTCTTACAACCGCAAGATCGACTACCTGCGCATCAGCGTGACCGACCGCTGTAACTTTCGCTGCGTCTACTGCATGCCGGAAGAGGGCGCTCCGGTATCTCCCAAAGAGGAGATCCTGACCTTCGAGGAGATCGAGCGGTTGGCCCGCATCGCGGTGGGGCTGGGCCTCACCAAAATTCGGCTGACGGGAGGCGAGCCTCTGGTCCGCAAGGATATCGAGCAGCTGGTCAACCGGATCGGCGCCATCGCGGGCCTGCGGGACTTCTCGCTGACGACCAATGGTTTCTTGCTGGCCCGTCATGCCGTCGAATTTGCCCGTTCCGGCCTGAAACGCGTCAATATCAGCCTGGATACCCTGCATTCAGAGCGTTTCGCCCGGATCGCGCGCCGCGGCGGCCTGGAAGAGGTGCTGGCCGGCATCGAAGCCGCGCGCTCCGCCGGCCTCACGCCCATCAAGCTCAACTGCGTGGTCATGCGCGGCTGGAACGAGGATGAGGTGGTCGATTTCGCCCGCCTGTCCCTCGATCAGCCCTATCACCTGCGCTTTATCGAGTTGATGCCGATCAACTGGTCCCAGGGAGACGACAGTCCGACCGACATCGCCTCTCTTTGCGCGCGCCCCGTCGAATCGGACAGCCGGATACACAATATGATTCCGCTTTTTGCCAACGTGGAGCGTGCTTCATTCCGCGTGGCCTTCCGTCTCAAGGACACACGGACCCAGATCGGCCAACTGGATGCCGATCAAATGCGCCGGGCTTTCGTCCCCGCGGCAGAAATCCGCGCGCACATCGAGACCGCCCTCGGCCCGCTGGAGCCTGCCGAAATTCTCACCAATGGTCCCGCGCGCTCCTTCTGCCTGCCCCATGCAAAAGGGACTGTCGGCTTCATCAGCCAGATCACCAACGACATGTGTCTGCGCTGCAACCGGATCCGCCTGACCGCCGACGGCCAGTTGCGTCCCTGCCTGATGGCCGATGGCGAGGTCGATCTGCGCGCGCCTCTGCGCGCCGGCGCCAAAGATGAGGAGATCGCCGATCTCTTCCGTCTGGCTGTCCTTCATAAGCCCAAAGAGCACCGACTGGAAGATGGCCTTGCTCCCATTAGCCGCAACATGAGCCAGCTGGGTGGGTAAATACCAGGATCAGGGTGCGGTATGCGCAAGGTCCGTTATGCGGTCGCGAAAATGGAGGAATTAACGCCGGATAGAGGCAGGATTTTTTCGCTTGGCCCGGACGGAGGCGAATGCGCTCTCTTCCTGCATGGGGACTGCGTTTATGCTGTCGGCAGCCTGTGTCCCCATCAGAATGCGCCCCTGGAAGGCGCTCTCGTGCGGGATGACCAGATCGTCTGCCGACGGCATGGCTTCTGCTACGACCTGAAGACCGGCGACTGCACAACGCTGGGTGGTTATGGGCTGCCGGTCTTCGAGGTCCAGATAGAGGGAGATACGATCTTCGTTCACGTCTGGGAAGACGTCTGACGGCTCCCTGATTACAAACCGTTAAGCCGTCACGCCGGATGTCTGCTGTGCCTGCTGGTTGATGCCGCGCTGCTCGGCGAGCATCGTCAGTTTCTTGTCTGTCTGTCCCTCCTCGTCCAGCGTCTGCTGCAGCAGGTCCGCTGCCCAGTTATCGCCAAGCTGCTGGGCATAGGTGCGCACGCTGCCATAGCCGGCGATCTCGTAGTGCTCGACGCGCTGCGCCATCGAAATGAGTCCTGCGTCGATGACGTTGCGATCGACGCCCTCATTGAGGAACTCGTCACCTTCTTCCAGAAGCCCGCGCATCCCCTTGCAGGCCTTGCCCTTCGGATCCAGCTGCAGGCTCTGGAAAATCTGATCCAGGCGCTGGACATGCTGCTGCGTCTGCTGCAGATGCTGCTGGAAGGCATTTTTCAGCTCTTCCGAGACGGCCTTCTCCGCCATCTTGGGCAGCGCCTTGAGAATCTGAGTCTCGGCGCTGTAGAGGTCCCGCAGCTCGTCCACAAATAGGTCTTGCAGCGATTGGATCTGCATTCTGCTGTCTCCTCCTTAAGTTAGTTTCGGCATCAGGCGCATGGTCGCGCTTGCCGGAAGGGAAAACGCCCCCAACGGCTGCTATGTTTCGATAAAATACCCGGGCAGGCAGTTGCGTTCCAACCCTCCACGATCAGGGTTGACAACGCGGCGCGCATGCCGCTACAATAGTGCGACGACGGGGCGCAAGGCCTGACATAGTCTCATCGAACCAAAGCGGACGTGAAAGATTTTTGCCATGCGCACCGACCTGTTCGACTACGACCTGCCGCCCGAGCGCATCGCCCAGACTCCTCTGCCGCGCGGCGAGTCGCGCCTGCTGGTCCTGCATCGCGGCGAAGGGCGAATCGAACACCGCCGGTTTTCCGACCTGCCGGCCTACCTGCGCCCGGGCGATACGCTCGTACTCAATGACACGCGGGTGACCGCCCGCCGCCTGGAGGCCCGGCGCGAAGGAGGACTGTCGGCAGAGGTCGTCCTGCTGCATCCCGTAGGAGACACGTGCTGGGCGGCCATAGTAAGGCCCGGCCGCGCGCTGCGGCCGGGCAAGACCCTGACCCTGATCGGCCCCAACTCTCAAGCCCCTGTCACAGCGCGGGTGGTGGCGACCACGCCGGAGGGCGGTCGTATCCTCGACGTTGGAGATCCGGTGGCACGCGATGCGCTTGCTGGCTGGGGCGTGGCGCCGCTGCCGCCCTATATCAACACACCGCTCCCACCCGAACAGGAAGAGCGCTATCAGACGGTCTATGCCACCTATGATGGCTCGGCAGCGGCGCCTACGGCAGGCCTGCATTTCACCGAAGAAATGCTTGCCGCTGCCGAAGCGATGGGCGTCCGGCAGGCCCGGCTAACTCTCCACGTAGGCATCGCCACCTTCCGCCCTGTCCGCACCGAGGAGATCGAAGCGCACGAGATGCATGCCGAGACGGTCTCCCTCCCGCCGGAAGCGGCAGAGATCATCAACACCACCACCGGTCGCGTGATCGCCGTCGGTACGACCTGCGTGCGCGCCCTGGAAACGGCAGGCAAATTCGCAGAAGGCTCGCGGCTCGATGCCGGGAACCTCCCAGGGCCGCGTGTCGTACCCTTTGCGGGCGAGACACATCTCTTTATCTCGCCCGGTTACCACTTCCGCGTGGTGGATGCCATGATCACCAACTTTCATCTTCCACGCTCCACGCTCTTGATGCTGGTCAGCGCCTTTGCCGGTCGTGAGACCGTCTTACGCGCCTATCAGGAGGCCATTGCGGAAGGCTATCGTTTTTTCAGCTTCGGCGATGCGATGCTGATCTTATAAGGGGTTCGATGTTGGGTATCAGGTCTTAGGCCCCAACACCCGCGCCACCCGCGAAGCGGGATTATGGAAGCATACAACCTGATGGTAAAATCCGCCCTCGCAGAAAAAAACATCCGCGCCCCGGCAACCCTGCGCATCGGGCTCTTCTCCGAGAGCTTCCATCCCGTGCAGAACGGCGTCACCACGTCGGTGCTGACGCTTGTGGCGGGCCTGCGCACGCGCAGGCATCGCGTCTGGGTCTTCGCGCCGGCCCATCAGCAGCAACGGCAGCCGGAGACCAACGTCCTGCGATTCCCTTCGTTCGTCACCGCGTTCAACCGGGAATATCCGCTCGCTTACCCGTTCCTGCCGCGTCTGGCGCTGGCCGCCCACTTTCATCGGTTGCGGCTGGACATCGTTCACACGCACACGCCTTTCGTGCTGGGCCTTACCGGAGCCAACCTGGCCTTGAGCCGTGGCGTGCCTCTGGTAACGACCTACCATACGCTCTATTCACAGTATAGCCACTACCTGCCCTTCCTGCCCGATTCGGTGACACAGACCCTGCTGGAGTACTATCTGCCCTGGTATTACAACCGCTGCGCCGAGATCATCTGTCCCTCCCAGGTGGCGGCAAATGCGCTGCGGGCACAAGGCGTCGAGCAGCCTATCACCGTGATCCCGACAGGCATTCCTCTTCCTCCCGCCGAATCTATTGGGCCGGCGGCTCGCGCGGCCACACGTGCCAGGCTCGGCCTCTCTATGGAAACGCCTCTTCTACTCTACGCGGGCCGTCTGGCGCAGGAGAAGAACATTGGCTGGCTGCTGGAAGGTTTTGCCAGGGTGCATGCTTGCCTGCCGGAGGCGCGGCTCGCCATTGCGGGCGGTGGGCCGCATTGCGAAGAGCTGCAAGCCCTGGCAGCCACGTTAGGACTGGAAGGCTCCGCTCTGTTCCTCGGCCCGACGCCGCGCCGCGAGATGAACGCCCTCTACGCCGCTGCCGACGTCTTCTGCTTCCCCTCCCCTTCCGAAACGCAAGGTCTGGTGATCGGCGAGGCGAGGGCCGCCGGTACGCCCTGCGTCGTGGTGGCTGCAGGCGGCGCTCCGGAAACCGTGCGGGACGGCGAGGATGGCTTCCTCGTTCCTCCGGACAACCAGGAAGCGTTCGCTGCGCGGGTCATTCAAATCGTGCAGCAGCCGGAGCTGCAGGCGCGCCTGCGCGCCAACGCGCTGCGCCGGGCGCGGGAATTTACCCCCAGCCGGATGGTCGCCCGCGTCCTGCAAGTCTATGCGCGTGCCCAGCAGCAGACGCCGCAGGCGCCATCCGAGCGGCGCGAGACGTTCGCGGAAGCCCTGGATTGGGAGGCCATCGGCCAATCTGTATGCGAGCACCCATCGTAAAGGACATAGCGTATTGGAACACGTTTTAAGCGTATTGGGGCATGCCATCCAGTCGGTCATCGCGGCCGGCGGTTATGCCGGCATCATCGTGTTGATGGCACTGGAGAGCGCCTGCATTCCGCTGCCGAGCGAGATCATCATGCCTTTCGCGGGCGCGCTGACGCTGGCAGGTGGTGACGGAAGCCGAGCGCCGTTGAATTTCCATCTCGTTGCGCTTTCCGGAGCGGTCGGCTGCGCGCTGGGATCGTCGCTTGCCTACTGGGTCGGTGCCACCGGCGGAAGGGAGATGGTCTTTCGGTACGGTCGTTACGTTCTGCTGCGGCGTCACGATGTCGAACGGGCAGAGGCTTGGTTCCAGCGCTGGGGGGCAGCGGCTGTGTTTGTGGCCCGCCTTCTGCCCATCATTCGGACATTCATCTCTTTGCCTGCCGGCATCGCGCGCATGCCGTTCGTCCCCTTTCTGACCCTCTCCTTTCTCGGCTCCGTTCCCTGGTGCTATCTGCTGGCCTATATCGGTGTCCAGTTCGCAAGCCATCTCGACGATCTGAAGCGCTACTTCCACGGCGCGGATGCGATCATTCTACTCCTGCTTTTGATCGGATTCGGTTTCTGGCTGCGCCATCATCTACGCCCCGACGTGCCACAAGAGACCTGATTTTACCTAACCCCTCGCATCGCCATAGGCCTGGCGGCCCTGCCGTCCCTACTACCTTCGCTACGCTCACAGGGCAGGGGGCTGGGGGTCAGGCAAAAAATTCCCCCTCTCCTTTAAAGGAGAGGGGGAATAAGGGTGTAAGGTCTAATGATGCGAGTGATCTCTATCGGAGTGGCCGGAAGAGTGGGAGGAGCCGGAGTCGGACCTGCCGCTACCTGAGTAAGATCTCCCGCCACCCGAATAGGATCTTCCGCCGCCAGAGTAGGATCGGCCTCCATCCGAGGAGGACCTGCCGCCCGAAGAGCCTCCATAGGAATATCCATGCCCGTAGGAGCCGGAGTTCCGGTCGTATGTCGAGCCACGGCCATAAGAGCCGTTACCGTAGCTGTGGGAACCCGGACCGGACCAGGGATCGCGATTATAGGAACCCGAGGAACCGGAATAGCCGCCTCGCGACGTGCCGCTATCGTAGCTGCTGCCTCCCCGACCGCTATACGATGGGCTATTGTCGCGATAGGACGGCGGCATATAGCGATCGCGCGAGCCACCGGGATTATAGTCCCGTCCGGAAGGAGCCGTGTCTTGCCGGCCACGGTAAGGCGAAGAATAGGACGGCGGTTCAGAACGATCCCGCGAGCGAGAGTTGCTCTGGTTACCGTAATCCCGACCATAAGGCGTGTTGTCTTGCCGGCCGCGGTAAGGCGTAGATCCGTACCCGCTGGATGGATAGCCTCCACGCGACCCGCTGCTATCATTTCCCCGCCCGTAAGGCGCGTAGCCTGACGATCCGCCATAGCGGGGATTGGGGGAGTACCCTCCCAGGCTCTGTCGCGCCCGCAGGGCCGCCGCGGCGGAGTTGTTGGTCTCGACCGGGCGATTGGAACGAGCGCGCGACTCCGATCCCGGCGCGCTGAACGTCTGGTAGGAGCTGGAGTTGCGCGATCTTCCGGCGGACTCGCCGTAGCCGGAAGAGGACGGTCGCTCGCCAAGCGTCTGCCGCGCTCGCTCCCATGCCGGAGCGTTACTCTGAGCGGATGATCCACCGCGCGGGTACGATCCGCTGGAGGTCCGGTTGGAGATCATAGGCGGATTGGAGCTCTGACGCCGGCCCGACGCGCTCTGATAGCCGCCATAGCGTGAAGCTCCGGACTGCGAATGCGGAGTAACCGCCGGCCCGAACGGTCTGCTTTCCCGCGCCACCGCAGGCGGCAGAGTCGCGCGGACCACCGGGCGGGTGAGGATCGACTGCGACGGACGGAAGCCGGCGAAGGTGCGCGTTGGCGACATGGCGATCTGCGAAGGCCGTATCGACATCGGACCGGAGAACGGACGATGTCCGGAAGGCAGCCCGATCGTCTGGCCGTGCGTGAAGAACGATGTTTCGCCGTGCGGCAGCGGCCGGTAGGATCCTGTGCCACCGAAGGCGTTCATCTGCGCGATCACGCCTCCCGCGCCATGGGTAACGTTGTAAGGCAGGAAGTGCGTGGCCGTGAAGGCGTTGCCGTGCCCTGGCCCAAATCCGCCAAATCCCTCATGGCCGTAGCCGCTATGATAGAAGTTGACGTAGTGGTTGTCCCAGGCGTGGCCGAAGAAGAAGCTGATGTTTACGCTGCTGCCCCCATAAGGATAGTAGCAGCCCGCCTCGCCAATGGCGAAGGATAGGAACCAATTTCGCCCCCAGACCCCCAGGCTGAAGGAAGCTGGATAGTGGACCTCCGCCGGACACAGCGGCGCCCACGCAACATATCCATCGTAGGTGCAGAAATCCACGACGGCCGGGCACCAGTACTGATAGGCCGGACCGGGAATCCATTCCCAACCCCACGGCCGATAGATCCAGGTGCCGTAGTGATAGGGCGCCCAGCCCCACGGCTCGTTGCCGCACCAGGTCCAGCCGAAGGGCTCGACCCATACCCAATGGCCTTCATAATAAGGCCGCCAGCTCGCCGACTCGCGCGGGCACCAGACATGACCATAGCTGGGATCATCCCGCCACGAGCCGTAGTAGTCCAGATCGCCGGCCGATATGGCGATGTTGGGCGGGAGATAGCGATCGCTCTGGCGCGAGCCTTCCGCCAGGTAGCGATCCCGCTCGTCGTTCCAGCGGTCCCAGCTATCGGCGCCAGGAATCGACTCGACCTGGAAGGCAGAATCACCGTTGAGCAGATCGAGGTAGTCGCCCGAATGCAGAGTCGCTCGCCCCTGCGCGCCTTCTACGACCGCCTGGCCCTCGGTAACGGCAAATTCGGCGCCATCGCCGACGCCGATGCGAATCTTCGCCGGGCCTTCGGCTTTGAGAGAGGCGACGGGCGTATCGATCTGATAGATCGAGTGGGAACCGCGCAGGCGCAGTGCCGCCAATCCATCGTTCAACTTGATCTCGGTGAACTCACCCTGACTATCGCTATAGAGGGTCTGCAGGGTGGCGACGGCTCCCCTGCCCAGCCGCAGCAGACTGCCGTCGTCGAACTGGATCTCGGCGCGGCCATTGTTGGTAACTCCAATCTGCGCGCCCTGCCGTAGCGGCATGTTCATCGCGCCGGGCGTCCAAGAGTCCATACCATCCCCGCGCCAGGTGACGTCACCGCTCACATAGGAGAAGCGCGCCATGCGGACCGGACCGCTGTCGGCAGGATTGGATTGTACGGCATCATCCGGGGCAACCGTCTCGGACGCATAGGCGGGATCATCGTCCGATTGGGCCCGCGCCGCTGCCCCCGGCAAGAGTGCGGTGCCCAATGCAAGGCAGAAAACCAGGAACCAGAAGGGGGGCTTGAATCTAGGGTTTCTCATAACTGTATCCTCCGCAACCCCGAGTGACACGCATGACGACAGGGGCGCTTCGAGCAGGCAGTACAGACGCCTTCTCTTCTATTTTACTTTACGTATATGAACTTTTAACGTGACACTCGACTGCGAAAGATTTTGACCGCCCCTTAAGATCCCCACTCCCATATGAGGGAGAGGGCCTTAAGGCGAAGAAGCGTGGTTGGAAAGATGCTCCAGATAGTGTGGAATCTCTACTGTCAAGGGACGGGGTTTTAAATAGACATCATAGGGAGCAGGGGGCAATTCCGCGCGCTCTGACGGGGAGCACGTCCGCACGTACTCCAGAAACGGCCGGCGGATCACTTCCAGATCGACCGGGGTCCCCTTCTTCTGCGCCCACCAGGTCGCCAGCGCATCCAGATACTGAAAACCTTTTTCGCGCGTCGGCTCGATCACCGTTCCCTCATTGAAGTCGTTCCAGGTAACGATCTGTATAAACTCCGGCTGCGCGGTGAAGGCGAGGTCAAAGGTTGCTTTCAGGAGGGAGAGGCCGGCGCGGGGAGTGACTCGCGCCCCATCACCCCACCCCCACACTCCTGTATCGTCAAAGCCGGGACTGATCTCATTGGCAAAAAACGCCAGCTTATTTTCCTGGATCATCCGTCGTGACTGCTCCGCGAAACCCCGAATATCGTCGGCGTTGGAGGACCACCACTGGAAGGCGCCAGGAATCTCCGGATGATAGGCCGGTGTCAGTCCCTGCCGGCAGTAAGCAACCGGTACTGGCAGGCTGCTCAGAATCCGCTTCAGCTCCTCCGGAGTAAAGTACTTCGGGCCGAGCGGTCCGTCTCCCCAACCGTCGAACTGGAGGATCAACGGCTTGCCGTTGCGTCGCAGATAAGCCGGATGCGCGGTGTAATGGGACACGAGGTATTTCAAATCCGCCGTTGCGTCTCGGATAGCCTCCTGCCGGCTCTTAACCCCCCGCCAGAGGAAGTTGATCTTCTCTTCGTAACAGAGGGCGACCCGCATTCCCAACCGGTCGGCTTCGTCCAACAGCAGGGGTATCGGCGCATCCGTGTTATCGCCGATGCCATACCAGTCCACGATAAAACCCTGAATCCCTGCGGCCCGTGCTGTCTGCAGATGATAGCGTATGACGGCGCGGCTCCGGGAGTCGTAAGGACCGATCAGGGGATAGTAGACCGAGGCGATGTCGCGCAAGCCTTCCGCGCGCCGCTCCGGATCGTGATGCGGACCCGGCCCATCCCATCGCCAGTGCTCCCAGGTCCGCGCGGTCTGGCCCGGCCCTTTCTCGATCTGAAACCAGGGCATATAGTGGGCCAGCAGATGCGGCGCCTTGCCCGGCAAGTTCCAGGAAGCGTCCGAATCGGTCTGCGCGGGCGCGCTCGCGCCGGCATGGCAGGCGAACAGCATCATTCCCATCAGAATGAGAGTCTGCTTCCACACAGGCGACGCCTACCCTCCGGTTCCTGGCTGTCCGTTTTCGGGTTGTCCGTTTGGAGAAGTCCCCGGCGCCCCGCCAGCCGGCGCTACGCCGGGCGGCAACTGACCGGGCGCAATGGTCTTGTGCATGCTGCCGGGAAAGCCCGGCGGGATCTTGCTGCTATCGCCGGGCGGTGGTCCGGCAAAAGAGTGCCACAGCGCAAAGCCGACGAGGATCACTACCAGAGCGATGATTCCTGCGGCTGCCGCTGGAGAGATTTGAGTTTTCATCCTTACTTCCTTCTCCCTCGTTGCGAAGGAGAAGCCGTAAAATGGCTTCTCCTTCGTTTTCCTGATAGCCGGCTTACCGAGACCAGTCGGTATTGTCCTGATCGGTGACGGACCAGTTATACGGCACCTGCACGCCGCCCCGATGGACTGCCTTGACATGCCCGTCGACAAAGGCAAAGCTCGCCGTTTTGTTATGGCGATAACGCACTTCCTGGAAGCCGGGATCGCCGACATGCACCGGGTCTTTATCAATGATGTCCCACTGAGCGTCCGTCCCAGCATACTTTCCGCTCCAGGGATTGGGATATTGGCCGGGCCACCAGTTATAGCCAGCCCCCGAGTTCTCGCCCCAGTCACCAACCTGCGTACCATCTCCGAAAGCGATCGTCGAGCTCGGATGGTTGAAAGTCGCATTGGTGTCGGCCGCATATACCAGCGTGCTCCAGTTCATCGGGCAGATATGCGAGTTCATGCTGTAGTTGAAGGCGCGGGCAACGCCGGACGGACACCAGCGGATCTCCGTATTCATGGTGAAGCTGTCCCAGGTCGTGCCCGTGCCCGCCTTGATGTAAGGAGAGACTTTGAAATACCAGTGGCCGGCGCCGTCCGGCTGAGGGCTCCAGACAGGGAACCAGGTCTCATCGTAGTCCTGTACATACATCAATGTAGCCAGATCGATCTGCTTGAGGTTGGAGATGCAGGTCGCCTGCCGCGCTTTCTCGCGGGCCTGGGCGAAAACAGGGAAAAGAATGGCTGCCAGGATCGCAATAATAGCAATAACGACCAGCAACTCAATTAGCGTAAAGCCTTTCTTCTGTGACGGTTGAAACTGCGAGTTCATGGTGTCTCCTTCTGGATTGGCGCATTTGCGCCGGACGGTGTAGTCCGTTCGTATGCTACGTGAACGTAGAGTAGTCGTTTCTCAGGCCGCCTTTGGTCTCTCACGCGGCAAGAAACGAGATGGGAAAGGTGGCTTTTCTGCGCGATGACGCAACGCGAAAGCTTGAGTTGGAAGAATGCCTGGAAGTTAAGGTCGCATAGTCTCCTTTCGCGTTCTGTCATAGCAGAGAAGAAGTGGCCGGCGCGCCGCAAGAGGACCGCGGGATCAGGTGCCACCGCAATCGCATCTGCAGTAAGGTCTGCTCGCCGTGCAGAGCGCGCAGCAGCAGTTGGGAGGCTTCCTGTCCCATGGCTTCCATCGGCGGACGCAGGGTGGTAAGCTGCTTGTGGCGCGCGTCCGGATGGTCGTCAAAGCTGATGATGCGGAAATCCCGTCCTGCCATCAGGCCATGCTCGTCGGCAGCGCGCAAAAAGCCGAGGGCAAGACCGTCGTTCGCGCAGATCACGCCGGAAGGCGCATGTTCTTCGGCAAAGAAAGCGCGGGCGACTTCATAGCCCAGGATCTGCGGGTCCTCCTCCTGTTCCCAGGGCTTTATACGGTTCGGATAGACCCGTAGCGCGGCCCGCTCCAGCCCGGCATATTCCAGGGCATCAGCGATACCCTCCTGTCGTTCCTGGACCCACAAGGCTGTGAAGGGGGCGAAATAGACGAGGTCTTGACAGCCGCTCTGCAGCAGGCGATACGCGGCATCGTATCCGGCCGCGCGATTGTCGAAAAAGACATGGGAGACCGGCCTGTGCAGCTCACCGGAGGTGATGCAGACGATCGGTAAGTTCTTTCCTTCCAGCACAGCCAGGCTCTCCTCCACTTCTTGAGGAGCCAATCCCAATCCGATGATGGCCAGGGCATCCACGCCATCCGCCAGGGCCGCTTCAATGGACTCTCGCAGCGGCAGCAGAGGCTGTCCCTGACCCTGCACCCGATTGTAGAAGCGTGTCCGGTGGCTGAGCTCGGAAAAGGAGTGCTCCATGGACTGGACGAGCAGACGAATCCAGAAGTTGTGCAGCTCCAGGTGGTCCCGATTGAACACATACAGAGAGGCCACGATCCCGATAGTCGCCGTAGCTCTTTCGGTATGGGCTGGAGGATTCAAGACATGGGCCACGGCCAGAGCCTCTGCCCGAAGCGGCGCAGGCCGAGAGGTTTCGAGCACAGAAGCGTGGGTTACCGCCAGGGATCTGGCGACGAAGGTACCGCGGCGATCATCGGCGCGAAGGACTCCCTCGGCAAGGAGGGGCGTGATGGCGCGCTCAATGGTGATCGGCGATACACCGAACTCGCGGGCAAGATCGCGGCGGCTCGGCAGCATCATCCCAACAGACCAGTGCCCTTCGCGAATCTTGCGGCGCAAACTGCTTTCAATTTGTTTGTAGGTAGCTATGGTAATTCCCCTCGGGAGATTAAACGCTGTCCTTGCAGACGCCGCTAGTTGTAGTAGTCATCTGACATGTTCAACTGTAGTATTCATCTGCATACACGCATTATAGAGGCTGGTTAGCCCGTTGTCAAGTAGATTCTCAAAAAATTCAGAAATTTTTATTCGCCGGTATGAACAAATTCACAGCCTGAGTGTGAACAATTTCACTTCCCATCTGTGCGTTCCGTCGCTATAATGATACGGGAAGGTATAGGCTCACGCGTTTGACGCAGGAAATGCATCGAACAGGAATAACAGGCTGGCATAGAGAAATAGGACAATGCTTCCAAATCGCTCTATCTGCTCGATACCTGGAGCGCAGGTGGCGCGCCTCTCTCTCCCGGTGTGCATTCCGGAGATTGCCGGTATCGGACGCCGCCGTTTCAAGGCTAGGGACAGCAGGAAGGACATCGCGATGGGCCTCCAAGCATGTAAGGTGAGAGCCGAGATCGTACACTGTCTGCTGATGGATATCGTCGGCTATTCCCTCAACTCCACCCAACAGCAGCAGCGACTGGCGCGCGAGCTGCAGGAAATCGTCCGTTCCTCCGCAGAGTACCAGCGCGCAGAAGCGGAGGGCGAGCTGCGCATGCGCAACCTGGGTGACGGACTGGCTCTGATCTTTTCCCGCAATCTGATCGCCCCCATCCAGTGCGCCATCGAGGTCGCTCATGCGCTACATAAGCGACCCCACCTGCCGGTACGAATGGGCATCCACAACGGTCCCATTGCCTGGGAACCGGACCTGGCAGACAAAGACAACGTACACGGAAACGGGATCAATATCGCTCAGCGGGTGATGGCGTGTGGAGATGCGGGCCATCTGCTCTTGTCGCAGCGCACCGCCGAAGACCTCCTTCAGTTCGACGAGTGGGCGGCCTATCTCCACGATCTGGGCGAGGTCGAGGTCAAGCACTGCGAGCGCGTGCATGTCTACAACCTCTATTCCGAAGACTTCGGCAATCCGGAGATGCCGCAATTCATACGACATCTTATCCATCACAAGGAGCTCATGCCCGATCCAGGCAGCGTGCCCCAATCTCCGGGCGGCGCGGTGCCGCTCGGCTCGAACCTCTACGTGGCACGTCCGGAGGACGAAAAATTTTACCAGGCGATCGCCCGGCGTGACAGTATCGTGTTGATCAAAGGCGCCCGTCAGGTGGGCAAGACCTCTCTGCTGGCGCGGGGGCTGGAGAGCGCGCGCCAGATGGGCGCTCGGACCGCCGACATCGACCTGCAGACTCTCAATGCCCCCGACTTCGCCTCGGCCGACGCCTTCCTGAAGACGCTGGCGAAGAGCCTGGCCCTCCAGTTGGGCATCCATACGTGCCCGCGCGAAACCTGGGACCCGGATCTGGGCGCCAACATGAATATGAACTGGTTTATGGAGTCGCAGATTCTGAGCGCGACCTCCAGTCCGGTCATCTGGGGCCTGGATGAAGTAGACCAGTTGTTCCTGTACCCGTTCAGCGGCGAGGTGTTCGGGCTGCTTCGCTCCTGGCATAACCGTCGCGCCCTGGAACCGAGTGGACCGTGGTCGCGGCTGACGCTGGTGATCGCCTACGCGAACGAGCCGCATCTGTTCGTCTCGGAGCTGAACCAGTCCCCGTTCAATGTGGGCACCCGCCTGACATTGGAAGCCTTTAAGATCGAGCAGGTGGCGGAGTTGAACCGGCGGCACAATGCGCCTTTGCGGGACCTGGAGGAGCTGACTCGTTTCTATCGCCTGCTTGGAGGGCAGCCTTATCTAGTGCAGCGCGGGATGGACGAAATGACCACGCAGGGTTGGCGGCTCGAAGACCTGGAGGCCGTTGCCGACCGGGATGATGGCCCCTTCGGCGACCATCTTCGCCGTCTGGTGATCTCCTTATCGCGAGATAAAGCCCAGACCGACGCGATGCGTAGCGTGCTGCGCGGACAGCCATGCCCCACACCGGAAAGCTACTATCATCTGCGCTCGGCCGGCTTGATCGCCGGCGCTTCGGCGCGCGAGGCGAAGCCTCGCTGTCAATTGTATGCCGTCTATCTGTCGCGGCACTTGTTGTAACTGGAGCGAAACGACCTTGGAGCAGCCTTTCTACATAGCCGGGGGTAACCTGCATCCCGATGCTCCCTCATATATCGAGCGGCGCGCCGATCGGCAGCTGCTGGACGGACTGCTGGCCGGCGAGTTCTGCTACGTGCTCGATACGCGCCAGGTCGGCAAAAGCTCGCTTATGGGACGCGCCATGGCCCGCCTGCAAGAGCAAGGCGTGCATGTGGCAAGCCTGGACCTCGCCGGAATCGGCCAGTCGCTGTCGGTAGATCAGTGGTACTACGGCCTGCTCGTGGATCTGGGCGGGCATCTAGGTCTGCGGGAGCCGCTGCGCGAATTCTGGAAGCAAAACAAGGACCTGGGACCGATGCAGCGCTGGCTGGAGGCCATCCGCCAGATCGTGCTGCCGGCCCTGATGCCTTCCTTCAAGCCCGAAGCCGATAGCCCGCCCTCTTCTCCTCCGCCTGGGAGCAAGCCTCTCCTCGTCCTCTTTGTGGACGAGATCGATGTTGTTCTCAACCTGCCCTTCCCCACGGACGAGTTTTTTGCCGGCATTCGGGAATGCTATACGCGGCGGGCCCGCGATCCGATCATGCGCGGACTGACGTTCTGCCTCGTCGGCTCGGCTACCCCGGACAACCTGATTCAGGATGTCCGGACCACGCCCTTCAATATCGGACGCGCCATCGAGCTATCGGACTTTACCACCGCCGAGGCGGCGCCGCTGGCAAAGGGATTAAGCAGTGGTGGCCGCAACGGTTCTAAGCTTCTTTCGCGCGTGTTGTACTGGACGAACGGACACCCGTACCTGACCCAGCGGCTTTGCCAGGCGGTCGCGGAGGAAGAAAAGGTACGCACCCGCAGCGGCGTAGATGATGTCTGTGAAGCGCTGTTCTTCGCGCAGGGCCGCCGGGACAAAGAGACCAACCTGTCCTTTGTAGCCAGCCGCATCCTCAAGAGTGAGCAGGACCAAGCCAGTCTGCTGGACACCTACGCCCTAATCCGCAAGCGCCATCTGGTGCGCGACGATCCCGCCAATCCTCTCTGCGCCGTCCTGCGCCTGTCCGGAATCGTGCGTGTGGTGACCGGCTACCTCTGGGTCCGCAATCGTATCTATCATCGCGTATTCGACCGAGCCTGGGCGCTGGCAAATATGCCGGGCGCGGAGCTGCGCCGGCAGCAAGCGGCCTACCGTAGGGGTCTCGTGCGTGCCACGGCTTTATCCCTTTATGTATTGGCGACTGTGATCGGGGGATTTGTGGCGGTCGCTGCGTTTCGTACAGCCTCGCAAGCAAAGAAGATAAAGCAACTGCTCTACGATGCGGATATGAATGTTGCGCAGCAGGCATTGGTGGAGCAGCATAACGTTAAGCAAGCCCTGTACCTGCTCAAAGAACACGATAACGATCCCGCGAGGGGCTTTGCATGGGGCTATCTTTGGAAGGCATGCCATCAGGCCGTCTTCACCTGCCAGATAAGCCGAAATGGCGCCTACGGGGCCGTCATTTCACCCGATGGGAAACTGCTCATCACAGCAGATGCAGACGGTGCGATCCGATGGTGGAGCGCCATTAATGGGCAGCCCCTTCGCAGCATCCAGATGCATCGTGGACCTATATATGCTCTTGCCATTTCGCCGGACGGCGCCGACTTGGCGACGATAGGTGAGGATCAGACCGTCTGCATCTGCGATCTCTCCACCGGAAAGCGCTTGCAGGTTTTGCCCATCTCGACACGTGGAAGAACGGTCGCTTTCTCTCCCAATGGCAAGTGGCTGGCCGCAGGCAATGATGACTCCGTCATCACGCTCTGGAACACGGCTACCGGGGAGCGCCTGCGCAGCCTGAACGCCCGTTCCGGCTTTATCAACTCCCTCGCCTTCTCTCCAGATGGCACTTGGATCGGTTTTGCCAGCAACGATGGGAGCACGCAACTATGGGACCCCGCTTCCGGCCGGATCATACGCTTCCTTAACGATCAAGAAAATGGGGCTTTGTGCCTGGCATTCTCTCCTAACGGTCGTTGGCTGGCGACCGGTTATGGCAACGGAATCGTCCGGCTGCGGGATACCTCCTCCTGGAATAGCCTCGCCCTCGATATGCAGACCGATCAAGTGAATACCCTGGCCTTCTCGCAGGATAGCCGGCGGCTGGCCATCGGTTTGCAGCACCGCGCAGTACGTATCTGCGAAATCCCTACCGGCAAGTGTCTGCAAACCCTGAACGGACATACATCCCCTCTGCAATCGGTCACGTTCTCGCCGGACGGCAATCGGCTGGCGACCGCTAGCATGGATGGCACGGCGAAGGTCTGGAACGTAACACCTGGACTGGATAGCATACCATTGCAGGATTACCAAAAGTCCGGTGTCGTCAACCTTCATTTTTCACCGGATGGAGCTAGACTGGCAGCCACCGGTGAGGATTCGACGACGGTCTTTATCTGGAACGCCGCGAACGGCGCCTTGATGCGGCGGTTTAGAGCCGCATGGCATCCTGTCGTATCTCTTGCCTTCACCTCGGACGGCAAAGCGCTTGCCATCGGAGATAACAGGGATCACCTCGGACTTTATGATGTCTCTACAGGTCGCCTCCTCCGAATGCTTCGAGCGCCTGTAGCCGGCTTTCGCACGATCGCGTTCGCCCCGGATGGCCGCTCCCTGGCAGGAATGTCCACGGACTACGAACTGTATCGTTGGGACGTGGATTCCAGCAAGTCCAAATCTCTGCAACACTATCCTTCGGATGCCGTGCTCGCATTTTCTTCAGATGGCGCCTACCTTGTGGTAGGGCCCTCCTATGCCCCGGCAGAGATCCTGACGCAAACTGGGAATCGGCTTCCACTCCATCCTGCGACACCGAGAATTGTAACTGCGAGTATCTCCCCGGACGGCAGAACCATCGTGACTGGAAACGGGGATGGCACCGCCCAGCTCTGGGATGCGGAGACCCAACAACAAATCCTTACCCTTCCAGCCTCCAACGATCCGATCTTAGCCGCCTGCTTTGCGAATAGCACGACGCTGAAGACGGTGGACCAGATGGGAAGGATTCATACCTGGCAGGCTGCCACAGACGCCGAAATCGCGGACGACGAAGCATCCACAGGCTTTCTTGCCCCCTGAAGCGAGCTCTTCGCAAGTGGGAAGGCGCCTGCCCGTTTGCCGGTCGTGCTTATTGGACCGGCCTGAGGATTCTCTAGATTGCGCATCGATACGGAAAGAATCCCATCTACAGGAGAGTCAACATGGCGACATACGACTTCGACTACAGAAACGTCATCCAGAAGCATACAGGCAAGTCAGCAAGCGAGTTCAATCCCGAGATGCAAGCCTCTTTCAACCGCATCACGCGCATGGCAAACCTGCTTTCCGGTATCGATTTTGGGCACTTCTATACCGATCCGATCGAAACGGTCGTAGGCCGGATCATAGACAATCTCACGGAGATAAACAAGGATCCTAAATCCCCTGCCTTCAGTACCATAGTCGATTCATCCACAGCGCTAGACAGGCTCGATAGGTTAAAGACCGGGGCAGGGAGATTGGTACACAATGATGGCAAGAAATGGAGCTTCTATGACTTGGCCCATAGCAAGCCGGGGGTTCACTCAGTCATAGAAACCGTTTTGTTAGAGCTTCTTCAGTATAACGGCATCTATTTACCTTTTCCGGGAAGATACGATCCATCCGAGTATATTCGCTCCCTCTCGGACCTCATCGAGTTCGCTGGGAGCCATACGTACCGGGAAGTTTTCGAGCAACCAGAAGGCTTTTTTGACCGCAACGCCTGGTATGCGATCCACAACGCGCGCAGAGCAGGCGTTCTGGCCGAGATCTAGGCCGGCCATAGCCTGAGGAAACAATCTCAAAAGGAGGCAATTCGATGGCACGACCCGAGCAGTTCAGCTACAGAAAACTGATCAAGGCATATGGTGGAAAGCCGGACTGGTACAGCGATAGACTGCAGGCCGATTTTGATACCATCGACCGCATGGTCGCCTTGATCGGCGATATTCCCTTTGAAGAGCTCTTCGCCCGACCTCTGGCGGTAGTGCTCACACGCATTCAGGCTAATGTCTGCCGAGCGCGGCCAGGACTTATTAAACATCCTGGGGAGGTCCAGGAGTTGCTCGACGCGCTGGTGGAGATGACTGGAGATCGCAGCTTCTGCGAACTGGTTCACTGCAAGCGAGGAGAGTATCCGGAAGGCGTGGACACGGCGCTGTATACCCTAGTACAGCGCCACGGCATCCATTTTCCTCTAACGAACTACTATCGGCCGAAGAACTACCGACGTGCCCTGCGGGACTTGATCGAATACGCAGGTAAGCGTACTTACCTCGATGTGTTTCGTAAGTGTCAATGCAAGTTGCCCCAAAACGAGAAGAGCGCTCTTTACTATGCCTGGAAAGAACGCTTGATCCAACTGGGGGATAGCAGTTTCTGCTGCAATACCAACAATAAATGTCAGGCTGCCCCTTCCGGTTCCTGTGTGAATGGAACGAATGGCTGCGTTCCCGGCTACACGACCTGCGGCGCATCGCCCCTTCCCAGGCGACTACCCAACTCTTAAACCTGATGGCCGGCTAAATGAGCCAGCGTACTAAAACAGCCCGCCGCAAAAACCGGCGGGCTGTTCTTTGTTTACACGTCCGTTGGCTACATAGCGGGAACTTTTCACACGTCTGTAAACGTCACTCAGCAATGAGACGCCCCCTCGATCGACAACCGAAAGTCTAAAACATGGCAGGCACTCGGAGCCGTGGAACCTCCCGAAAACGACGCCGGACACGCAATGAGTCTGCCTTCGTTCTCTGCCCAGGAGTAAGGAAACAATATGCCCCTGGCCCCCTGCTCGTAATTCTCCCCTTGAGGAAAGGATGGTTAAGCCCGTGACTGGCTTATTCACGCGCTCGCAAATATTCTTTTTTGTAATACTCGGCTTTGTGCTGCTGATCGCCCCCCCGACGAGTGCCCAGCAGCGTACAATCGTCGTCCAGGGCGTACCGCGCCTGACCGAGAAGCACGCGGTGGCGAATTTCATCGACCTGGCGCAGCAAGAACAACTCCATCCCCCGGCCAACAAGCATATCCTCTTTCCCAGGCCGAAAGCCAGGCCGGGTCTCTTTACCGCCCGCGCCGCCTTGTTGGGGCCGCAATCTCAGACGCCAGTCAGCCTGGAACAGGTCACGCCGCGATTCATCGGCAAGTCGCGTGCTCCCGGACTCTCCGAAAGCTTCCTGGGGCTGCTCGACGACGGGACCTCCGTTCCGCCCGATACCCAGGGTGCGGTCGGCCCGACTTACGTCATGACGACCCTGAACTCCCAGGTAGGCATCGAGACCAAAACGGGCTCCAGCGTCAGCACTGTCTCGCTCAACGGCTTCTTCTCCAAGGTCCTGCCCAGCGGCGACGACTGCTTCGACCCGCACTGCTATTACGACCCGGTCAGTAACCGATTCATCTTCTCCACCGATGCGGCAGTCCTCAGCAACACGACCAATAACGCGATTCTGCTGGCCGTGTCGCAATCGAGCGATCCCACGAAGAGTTGGGACTTTTACAGCATCATGACCGACACCTCGAACGTGACCTGGGTCGATTTTCCCAGCCTGGGCTTCAACGAGAACTGGATCGTCGTCTCCGGCAACGTCTTCGACAATTCGACCGGAAACTTCAACAAAGATGTCATCTACGCCATCAGCAAAGCCAGCGCCCTCGCCGGCAGCACGAGCCTGCCATTCACGGTCCTCACGGACACGACCGGCGGTTTTGCCATGGCCCCGGCTATCGAGACGGACAACACGGCCACCGAATACCTGATGGACGATTGGATGGGAGACAACGCCCAGGGTCAGGGCCAGTTGCGCATCAGCACCATCACTGGCTCCGTCGGCCACGAAGTTCTGACTCTGGGAACGTCCTACCCCACCGTCAGCGCGCCCTGGTCCGACAATGATCCGGGCGACTTCGCCCCGCAGCTCGGCTCCTCGCAGAAGATCAACACGGGCGACTCGCGTCTCTACGAAGTCGTTTTGAATAACGGGACGCTCTGGACGGCGCATACCATCAATCTGCCCGCCATCACGCCTACGCGCAGCGCGGTCCAGTGGTGGCAGGTCACCACCGGCGGCACGATCCTGCAGTATGGCCGCCTGGACGATCCGACCGCCACCGTTTTCCGCGCCTATCCCAGCCTGGCGGTCAATGCTAACGGCGATGTCCTGATGGGCTACTCCGAATTCTCCGCCACTATCTACGCCAGCGCCTTCTATACCTACCGGACTCCCACCGATACACCCAATACCATGGAGTCGGAGGCGCTGCTCAAAGCCGGCGAAGCGTCCTACTACAAGACGTTCGGCGGCGCAGAAAACCGCTGGGGCGACTACAGCAACACGGTGGTAGATCCTTCCGACGGGCTGACGATGTGGACGATTCAGGAGTATGCAGCCACCCCCTTCTCCTCAGGAACCTATCAGGGCCAATCCCGCTGGGGCACATGGTGGGGCGCCGTCCCGGCGCCGGCGACCGCTGCGGCTCCCGGAGATTTCAATGGCGACGGCATACCGGACATCCTGTTCCAGAACGCATCGACCGGTCAGATGTCCGTATGGTTCATGAACGGCGCAGCGGCTCCCTACAACGGTAGCTACATCACGCCGTCACAGAGTGCAGCCTGGCATGTGGTAGGAGATGCCGATTTCAACGGCGACGGCCATCCGGATATTGTGTTCTATAACCCAAGCACCGGCCAGATGGCCCTGTGGCTGATGAATAATGTCCAGGCCACCAACGGCTTCCTGCTTCCCACCCCGCCCTCCGGCTGGAACCCCGTTGCTATCAACAACTTCGGTAACGGCTCGAGCGATATTCTCCTCCAGAACGGCTCGACCGGCCAGATGGCCGTCTGGTTCTTTACCGGGACATCGCTCACAAACGGCGCGTTCATCAGCCCGACGCCGCCTGCCGGCTGGAAAGTGGTCGGCACGGGCGATTTCAACACTGACGGGAAGCCCGACATCGTGCTCCAGAACCCCGGCACCGGCCAGCTCGCCGTCTGGTTTATGAACGGCACGACGGTGAGCGGAGCCTCCTACATCTCGCCGGCCCAGAGCGCCGCCTGGCGGTGTGTCGCGGTCCTGGATCTCAATAAGGACGGGAAGCCCGATCTAGTCTTCCAGAACACGTCCACCGGCCAGATCGCCTACTGGATCATGAACGGCGTCAGCGCCACAAACGGCGGTTTCCTTCCCTCCCAGCCCTCCGGCTGGCAGGTCGTCGGGCCGCGTTAAGAGCTCACCCCCTCCAATCGCCATCGGTGCCTCAATGATTCGGCACCCCTCCCCCCTCTCCTTTTCAAGGAGAGGGGGGATTTTGTTTTTCTCACCCCCTCATTGAAACTTTGGGCTGCGAAGCAGCGATCCCCCAAGCCGCGATTCGGAGCGAGCCGCGCTTGCGCGAGTCTCGCGGAGAGCGGCGTTCACCCCCTCTGCTTTTCCCGTGCAATTACGGCTTATCCGCAGAGACAAAATCGCCAAGAATCGAAGTGTCGGCCGGCAACGGGAACGAGAGGAAATCAGCCATGACCGACACTTTTGAGCCGGATTTTCACTTCGTCTACCGGCATCAGCGCATCCTGGTCGGCAAAGAAGCAGTTCCTAAGGGCTGTTCCACGGAAGGCAAGGCATTCGCCATGCGCATCTGCCTGTTAAGCCAGCAGAAAGACATTCGGGTCTTGAATGTGCCGGACGCCGCCCTCGTCTATCAACAGGGAGGCGCGCTGGCACTGCAGTTGCTGGTAAAGCACCATCTGGATAAACGGGCCTATCTCTCCCGCCAAAAAGAGGGGATCGCCTCCTACATGCACGCGTAATGCCTGACGGAAACAGGGCCACTCTGCGTTCTGCAGTCGGCCCTGATTCTGTTAACAGCCCTCGTAATTTTGATGGATCTTCCCGCTAGGAATCCCCTGGATTTTAACCGATAATCCGTTCAACGACTTCTCATATGAAGACTATGAAAGCAATAGGGAAGAGCGGGCGATATGTTGGAAAGCACTCCGGTCACGGAGGATACGTTCGAGGCGGAATTTGATTTTGTCTACAGGCTCTATCGCGTGTTTGTAGGCAAAGAGACGCTGCGCGGGGGCAACCAGGTTTTTGCCATTCGTATCAGCGACATCGGCCTGCCAGAGGTCAAACGCGTTCTCCTGGTCCCCGATGCGGAGAAGGTTTATCGGGAGACCGGCGAGGAGGCGCTTATTCTGCTGATCAAGCATCATATCGAGAAGCAGACCCTCCGCAACCGGAAAAATGAGCAGTATAAAGACGTGTATGCAGAAGTAGATGAAGACAAAGTGGATCAGGAAGAGCTGGCCAGGCATATCTACCTGCGTAACCTGCTGGAGAAAACCAGCCAGGAGTCTTGAAGCAGCGAGCCGCTGCCTGGCCGTTCCGGCCTCCCATAGAGGCTATGGAGACTATTTCAAGCCGGCGAGATAATCGCTAAGCGTCTGGATATCCGGATCGGACATTCTTCCCTGGTAAGCGGGCATGCGCGATGCGGGATTATGGCTTTTGGGATTCTTGATCTGATCGGCGATCCACGCGGCCGTATGCGACGGATCGGCGCCGACGTGGGTCAGGTCCGGCCCTCTTCCCCCACCGGTCCCGTTGAGGGCGTGACAACGTCCACAGCCGTTCGCGTTGAAGAGCGCTTCTCCGGAGGAGGCGCTTCCGGAGCTTGCGCCCGCGCCGGAAGAGGATGGGGTCGAGGCGTTTTTCGAGCATCCGGCCACAATCAACAGCAGTCCGGCTGCGGCGAACAGCGCCATGTTGAGTCGATTCGTTCGTTGGTGAGACAACACGAAGTCTCCTCCTCTTCTGCTGGCCTCCTGTAACCGGAAGTCCCGGCATAGAAAACGGCCTATTTGCGAGTAGGATACCCGATAAGGCCGCTTTTCTACCTGTGTGTCATCCGGTCGCCAAGCTCTCCTATCAACACCTGTTCTGCGCGCGCCATCTGTCGGTCGTGGTCGGTATAGGTCGCGTCCGCTGCGACCGCCAGGTCGGGCGCTACGCCTACCCCTTCCAGGCGCCGGCCATCCACGCGCAGCCCCGCCACCGCCAATTCCAGCACGCCGTCTCTGCCGATCTCAAAGGTCTGCGCTCCCAGAAACGCCCCCGCCGTGTTGGTGCCCACGAGAATCGCCCGGTGCGCGTTCTTGAGCTGATAGCTTAGAAACTCTTTTGCGCTCCGCGTCCCGCTATTGATCAAGACGACCATCGGCTTGTTATAACCCAGGTGCTCGATCTCTTGCGGCCCACGGTGCGTCGTCTCCTCCCAGGAGATGTCCGGACGCAGGAAGACGTCTTCATAGCCGAAGGGCGAGCCGCCATAGCCGTCGCGCAGGTCCAAAATCAGGCCGTCTGTGGCGTGCAGTTGCCCGGTCACGATCTGATCCAGCGCCGACCGAAACGCAGGGTGCGCCATCGTCCATAGATGCACGTATCCCAGCCGCCGGCCGCCCACGTCTACGATCCGCGCGCTCTGCCGGGTCGCCTCCAGAAATGCGCTCAGGATGTTCTGCCTTACCGGCGTTACCGTCACGGTCAGCAGATCGGGCGCTCCCGCGCGGCGCAGCGTGACCCGCACCGGCATCCCGCTTTTACCTCGAAACGAGCCGGCGGACGTGAAGGGCTGGCCGTCCGCCGTCAGCAAGAGATCGCCGCTCCGGATACCTGCCTTCTCTGCCGGGCTGCCGTTGATGACGGCCGTGACCCCATAGCCCTCTCCCTCCCGACGTCCCATGACGCCGATATGCTCCACCTGATGGCCCCGTAAATCCCCGGCCATTACCGCCGGCAGCATATAAAACTCCATGTCATTCTCATCGTAATAACCGGTATGCGAGGCGTGCAGCTCTCCGAGCATCGTATTCGCCAGTGTCTCGAACTCCGCCTTCGTCTGGGCCTGCGGCAGCCGATCGCGGTAGACCTCGCCTACCCGCTGCCAGTCCACGCCATTGAAATCCCTGGCATAGAAGTGCTCGTTGACCGTACGCCAGATCTGGTCGAGCTGCGCGGCGAACGGGCTGTCCTGCCGGCGCGCAGGCCGCAAACCGTTTCTCTGCCCGGCTCGCAGCGTCGCCGGCGGAGCGGCAGCCGCTGGCGGCTGCCCGACTGGCCCTGCTTCCTGGTGCGCTTTCGGGTTGGACAGCCCACCCCATAACAGCAAAACCCCTAGAAAGGGAATAGAGATTCTAGGCAGCATGAAAAGGAAACGCTCTCCTTAGATAACTTTGTTTACCCGCTGCAGTCTGTTATCCCCACCGTTTACGCAGGGGAACACTTCGGTAGCGGTGAATAGTGGGAAGCACCGATCCCAACCCGCGGCAATAAACCGCGCGGATGCTGGTATCCCATACGAGAAATAGGGCAGGCGCTGTTTCGCTTTTCCTTTCTCCAATTCGTTGGACACCTAAATCCGCGCGGCATAGCCCTGCATCCCATTTTCCTCGGAAGGAGCGATACAAACATGAATAAGAGAGCCGTACAATCGGGAACCTCCGCTTCCGGAGCGCCCTATTCATCCGGAATCATCACCGGCAACCTGATCTTCGTCTCCGGTCAGGTCCCTTTAGATCCGGAGACGCGCGAGGTCCTGCGCGGGGATTTCGAGGGCGAGGTCCGCCTCTGTCTGGAAAACGTCGAGCGGGTGCTGAAAGCGGCAGGCGCCGGGCTGGAGCACTGCGTCAAAGTGGTGGTGTTCCTGGCAGACATGGATAATTTTGCCCGCTTGAACCGCGTCTATGGGGAATACTTTGGAGAAGTGAAGCCGGCGCGAAGCTGCGTTCAGGTGGCGCGGCTGCCGCTGGATGTAGACGTAGAGATCGAGGCGATCGCAGTTATGCCTTAACGAAGAGGTCAGGAGTGGAGGGGATTGGCCGCCAGGACGGCGTTGGCGACGGCGCGCAGTCGATCCGTGCCGACAAAAGCCGAGCCGAGGACCGGCTGGGAGCCGGTCGGAGTATCCAGCCGGCCGATGATGGTGACGAGCGTCCGGCCCTCGCCGGTCTGCGCCTGCATCACTTCGTCGGGGACCATGTTGTAGCCTGCCGGCAGCGTGCGGCGCAGCGCGATGGCAGTCGCTCGCGCCACCAGCAGTGACAACGCCTCCCGGTCGATCGCCTGAGACAGGCTGCCCTCGTAGGAGAGCAAGGATCCTTCCCCGACCGGGCAGGCATCCGGCGCTTGCCCCTCTTCCAGGGTAACCTGCACGTGCGCCACCTCGCCGACCCAGTCCACCTCCACAGCCGCCAGCCGCAGCGAGCCGGCCGCCTGCGCTTCCGGCTCAGCGGACTCTGCGCTTCGGGATGCCGGTAAAGGGGAGGCAGCCTCGGACTGTCGCGCCACGGCCTGCGCGCCCGCTTCATGCGCTATCGCGTAGTCTCCATTGCGAAGCTGCTCGTCGTCGTTTACCCCGGCCTGCTCCAGATGCCGGCGGCGCAGATCCTTGCGGCGCGTGCAGTCCTGGCTGGCCAGATTGATCAGGTTGTTCAGCGTAGCGGTATAGTGTATCGGCTCACGCTCCCGCGTTCGGCGCCCACCGTGCAGGCCGATGCAGACACTGATCTCCCGGTCGTCCGCTTCGGGGATACCGATGCGCGTCACCTCGCGTTCGATCTGCTCGGCCAACGCGGTGGCTTCCGTGGCGCTTCGCAGGCTGGCGATGCAGAACTCATCGCCTCCGTAGCGGCAGAGCGTATCCCGGTCCGCCTCTACCTGCTCCCGGAGGACATCGGCGACGGAGCGCAGCACCGTATCCCCGATCACATGGCCGTAGCGCTTATTGAAGTGTCCGAAATCGTTGATGTCGATAAACAGGAGGGTGATCTCCCGTCCGGCCTCCAGCTTCTCGATCGCCCACTCCCGCATGCTGTCCGACCAGGGCAGATCCGTCGTGGGATCAACAGCCCGACGCAGCGCGGGCAGCAGGTCCTGGGCGGTGATCAGGCCCAGGATCCCCTCCTCCGCGCTCATCACCGGAAGCAAGGGCAGATCCGAGCGGACCATCAGGTCTGCCGCCTCGCGCACTGAGAGCGTCGGCGCCGCCCACACGGCGCGCCGATCCATGACCTCTTCGACACGCCGCCCTTTCTCGACGCCGATCAGGTGCTGAACGAGCAAGACACCGACGAGCATCGGCCCCTCCAATACTGGAAGTCCGCTCAGATCGTGACCCTGCATCAACAGTAGAGCAGTTTCAACCCGATGGGCCGGATTTACCCAAACCGGTTCCCTTCGGAGCAGGTCCGACACCGTCTTCATGGCTTTGCGATCTTCGCCTGTCCGATCTACCCAGGTGGCGACTCTTTCAGGATTTTGGTACAGCAGAAGACAACCAGACTGCGGTTCAGATGGTGTGCGAGAAGACAAATTGCGGGCCGGCGGGAGTCCGTCTTCCACATTTGAGTATAACATACCAAACGGGCCTTTCCGGACATTTCTTTTCGGCATAATTGCCGGATTTGATCGTTTTGGCCTGGAAACTAGCCGAAGTACCGGGCTATTCTAGAGCAGCGGAAGTTGGACAGCCCGCGCGCCGGCCTGCCAGGAGACGCTGGGATGGTCGCGCAGAGCGACTTCCAGGGCCAGGGGGACGCGCGTCTGCTCCTGAATGCGCGCCAGCACGCTGCGGCGGGCCAGTGAGGGCGAATTGTTGACGCGGGAAAGGTGGGCCAGCCAGACACAGAGCGAGCCGCCTTCCTCCAGGCGCCGGGCGATCAGGTCTGCGCAGTCGTCGTTGGAGAGATGGCCTGTCGGGGAGGCAACACGCGCCTTCATATCCGGCGTATAGGGTCCACGCCAGAGCCAATCCACGTCGTGATTGGCTTCCACGATCGCCAGATGCGCGCCCTGCAGCGCCGCCTCCATTTCCGGAGCCAGGCAGCCGCAGTCCGTGAAGTACGCGATCTGGACGTCTCCGGCGTGCAGGACGAACCCCACAGGATCGACGGCATCGTGCGAGATCGGGAACGAGCGCACGCCGATCTCCCCGACGCCGATCTCGCCCCCGGTCTCCAGTTCCGTCGCCAGAAACGGCAGATCGTCGCGGGATGCATAGGCATCCAGCGTCGCGGCGTTCGCAACGACGGGCGCGCCCATGCGCCGGGCCATCGGCCCGGCCCCACAGGAGTGATCGCTGTGCTCGTGCGTCAGAAGAATGGCATCCAGGCCGTTGGCATGCACGCCCCGGCGCGCCAGCAGCGGGGACAGGGTACGCAGCGGCAAGCCGGCGTCGATCAGCAGATGGGTCTTACCCGCCTGGACGAGAACCGCGTTGCCGCTGCTTCCGCTTGCCAGTGCATGAACGCGCACGTTCGATGCTGTTAAACTCGAATAATGCATAGAAAGCAGATATCGGGTGTTGGGTATCGGGTTCTGGGACCTAAAACCCGATACGTTCGCGGTTTACGCCGCGAAGAGACTATCCACGTAAGCGGCAGGCTCGAACGGAATCAAGTCGGTGAGCTTCTCACCGACACCGGCCAGCTTGATGGGCAGCTTGAGCTCGTCCGCGATGGTCAGTACGATACCTCCGCGCGCGGTGCCATCCAGCTTGGCGAGTACGATGCCCGTCAGCGGCACGGCATTGCGGAACTGCTTGGCCTGGCTGATGGCGTTCTGGCCGGTCGTGGCGTCCAGAACGAGCAGGATCTCATCCGCGGGGCGGCCCAGCTCGCGCTCGCTGATGCGGCAAATCTTCTTCAGCTCCTCCATCAAGTTGCCGCGGGTATGAAGGCGACCGGCGGTATCGGCGATGACGTAGTCGGCCTGACGCGCGCGCGCGGCCTTGATAGCGTCGTAGACGACGGCGGAAGGATCCCCGCCTTCGCGGTGCTTGACGATCTCAGTCCCGGTCCGCTTCGCCCAGATGTCGATCTGATCGATCGCCGCGGCGCGAAAGGTATCTCCCGCGGCAAGGACCACGCGATTGCCGTCCTGTTGCAGACGATAGGTCAGCTTGCCAAGGGTAGTGGTCTTCCCTACCCCGTTGACTCCGACCATAAGGTAGAGGGTCGGCTTGTCGGGCGATACCTTGAGCCGATTGCCTTCCGGCCCTCCTGCCTGTTCGAGCACCGCCACCAGATCGGCCTTGATGCGTGCGATCACTTCCCCGGAATCTGCCATCCGTTCTTCCTGAACCGCCGTTTTCAGGTGGTCGAGGACCATCATCGTCGTGTGGACGTTGACGTCGGCCTGAATGAGAAGGCTCTCCAGCTCCTCAAAAAGCTCTTCGTCGATGCGTCCTCGACCGGTAACCAGTTGGTCCACCTTCTGGACGAAGCGTTTGAATAACCCGAATGGCATGTGGCGAAGCTCTCCCTACCGCCAGCGCGGCGCCTGGGGCGTCGTGCGGTTCTATAGGAGTTTTACCAGACAAACGACGAGCCTGTCAAGCGAGCAACAGAGACGCCGTGGGCAAGTTTACTGTTCATCACGTCCGATAATCTTTGATAGCAAGCACCAATCGCCGTTTTTTTGAGGAGGCCCGCTAGCGGGCCTCCTCAAAAAAACGCGCGGGCCGCGACGCGGCCCGCGCGAGGTAAGACCTCAGAAGAGGTCGTTTTCAAAAGATCGAATGGCGTCCCGCGCTTTACGGAGTTCTATGGTTTTCCTTCTCGATGTAATTCACCAACGCCGTAGCCGCCTCTCCGTCGCGCAATGGCCCTAGTTCCCACTCGTTCACATCGAGCGTCTGCCGGATTCGCCCGGCGGCGACGAGCCGGTCCCCCAGAATAAAGCAGAGGTTCTCATTCGCATGATCGTGCGACCACTGATAAAATCGGGAACGGCCTTCAGGCGTCAGGTAGAGATGCGCGGTCCAGGTCTTTCCCTGCAACAGTGTCTCCGGATGCTCGTCCAGGGAAGCGCCGGAGAACTGCGCGCCCGTCAGCACGACCGGGCATGAATCCCGCAACGTGACAGCCGAGATGGGCAAGCCGTGATCGACATCGTGTCCGCCACCGCCGCCTCCACCCTCCGGCGCGTCGCTCTGCTCGCTATTGCTCTCCCTGTCGTGACCACTACTAAAGCGCTGCAGGAGCGCACCCAGCGTCGTCTGCATTTCGACCGTACCTCTGACCTGTTGCTCCTCGTAGCGGATCGGCGT
The DNA here is from genome assembly GCA_035653075.1 of Chthonomonadaceae bacterium. Classification (GTDB taxonomy): domain Bacteria; phylum Armatimonadota; class Chthonomonadetes; order Chthonomonadales; family Chthonomonadaceae; genus DASRCN01. The sequence continues at coordinate 57,411 of DASRCN010000041.1, forward strand.
CGCATTTGAGATCAAACTTTCCGGATGCGGCTGTCCCATCTGCCGCGCGACCGCGACCCGCAGGTAAGGCGTCAGCATGGCGTAACCGGCCGCATCGTCTATGCCGAGCGCGGTTCGGATGGCACCTCCGGCCCGGTCGCTAAATAGTGGATTGCCTAGACCGTTAAAGATGGAGCGCCAGCCGAAGTCCGTGATCTCCGCGCGAGCGGTGTTGTTGGCTTCTACGATGCGGAGCAGGTTGCGGTCCAGCGATTCCCGCGAGTCGAGCGTGCCCACGACCGTCAGGCCGGTAGGATCCGGATGCAACGGAGCCCAAACTTTCTGTAGAAGGAAGTGGTCATGCACTTGACCGTAGACATACCATCCCAGCAGTATCGCCACGAAGAGCAGAATCAGCCTGCGAGTGCCCCGTTCACGTGTCCATGCCATCCGCCGCGGCGCACCCGTAAGAGGCGTACCGTCCGCAACCGCTTCCTTAGGAAATAGTCCCATGCCTTACGCTACCATCATCCTTCCTGACAAGATGTCCGATGCTTTTCACCTTGCGAACCCTTGCGCTCAGGCAAGCACGGCGCGGAGCGCCGTCACCAGCCGCGTCACATTCTCCTGCGTCGCCGAAGACCCCATCATGCCGATGCGCCAGATCTTGCCCTTAAGCTGGCCCAGCCCGCCGCCGATCTCGATTCCATGCTCGTACAGCAGCCGCTTGCGGACCGCCGCTTCGTCTTCCACGCCGGGAGGCGTCTGGAAGACGCTGATCATCGGGAGACGATGGCTCTCCACGCCAAAGAGCGGGATCCCCATCCCCTGTAAAGCCTCTCTCAACTGTGCGCTGATCTCCCGATGCCGCGCATACCGCTGTGGCAGCGTCTCCTCCTCGATTTCGGCCAGAGCCGCATCCAGCGCATAGTATAGGTTGACCGGAACCGTATGATGATAGGCGTGTGGCGCATCATAATAGGTCCGCAAGAGGCGCCAGTCGTCGTACCAGACGGGCGTTGCCGCTTTCCGATCGGTAACAACCTCCCACGCACGGTCGGAAACGGCTACAGGCGCCAGTCCCGGCGGCGCGCCAAGGCACTTCTGGGTCGCCGAATAGGCGGCATCGATCCCGATTCTATCTACCTCTACGGGCATTCCGCCCAGCGACGTTACCGCGTCCACGACAAAAAGCGCCTCGCGCTGCCGTGCGATCTGGGCGATCGGTTCCAGCGGCTGCGCGATTCCAGTCGAAGTCTCCGCCTGGACACAGGCGATGAGTTTGACCGCTGAGAGGGGCCGCAGCGCGGCTTCTATCTGCTCCGGCTCCAGGATATGACCCCATTCCGCATGGACCTCTGTCACCTGCGCCCCCAGGCGCCGAGCGATCTCGGACATGCGTCCGCCGAAGAAGCCGTGAATACCGACTCCGATATTATCCCCCGGCTCGATCAGATTCGCAAGGCAGCTTTCCATTCCCGACATGCCGGTCCCGGTCTGCGGGAAGGTGAAGGCATTTTCCGTGCCGAACACCTGGCGCAGTCTGGCGCGAATACGGTCCAGCAGTAGGAATATCTCCGGATCGACGTATCCTATCGGGGGCTGGGCCAGAGCTTCGAGGACGCGTTCCGAAACCGCGCTCGGCCCCGGCCCCATCAGCAGGCGAGGGAAGGGTATCTTATCCAACGGCTTCTCCTTACTAAAACAGAGGCGTTACGGCATGCCCACAATATGGTAGCCGGCATCGACATAGAGCACCTGGCCGGTAACGCCTCGTCCCCAGGGACTGAGCAGGAACAGCATCGCATCGCCGACCTCCTCGGGGTCGACCCGGCGCCGGAGGGGAGCGCGCTCCTCTACCTGCTTGAGCATGGAGTCGAAGCCTTTGATGGCGCGCGCCGAAAGCGTCTTGACGGCTCCGGCAGAGACTGCATTGACGCGAATGTTCTCCGGACCCAAATCCGCCGCCAGGTAGCGCATGCTCGCCTCCAGAGCCGCCTTCGCCACGCCCATCACGTTGTAGTTGGGCACGACCCGCTCCGAGCCCAGGTAGGTGAGCGTGACGACGCTGCCACCCCCTGCCTCCTGCATCAGAGGCCGCGCGCCACGGGTCAGGCTCACGAGCGTATAGGCGCTGCTCTCCTGCGCCAGCGTGTACCCTTCTTTGGTAGTAGAAACATATTCGCCCGCCAGATCGCGCGCATCCGCAAACGCGATGGAGTGGACCAGCCCGTCCAGCTTGCCGTCGAAAACAGCGCTCACCTGCCGGAACAGTTCTTCCACCTGGGCATCGTCCGTCGCGTCGCAGACGAAAACAGGCGCATCGAAGCCTGTCGATTGCAGCAGACCGCCAAATTCGCTCGCCTCCCGCTCCGTCTTCACCGAAAAGGCGATCTGTGCGCCTTCCCGGCGCAGCGAAAGCGCGGCCGGCCAGGCGAGACTCCACTTATTGCGCGGACCAGCTACCAGCACCCGCCGCCCGTCCATCACACCCGACATTTCGGTATGTCCTCCCCGGTCATGTGATCTCTATCCACGCCGCATTCGCTCAACATTGTACCTTGCCATCCCCTGTTTCCGAAGCAGGACTTCACACACCATCAAGCGAATTGTGTTAGCGAATCGTTAGGAGCAGGAGAAAGGAGACCGTTCTCGATGACGCTCGACCGAAATACCACCATTACCTATTTAGGCCATGCCACCGCCCTGATCGAGACGCCAGGCGAAAAGCGCCTTCTGCTGGACCCCTGGACCAGCGGCAATCCGGCCTGCCCGGCGGAGTGGAAATCCCCGGAGCGGCTCGGCAGGCTGGACTTGATCTTGATGACCCACCTGCACAACGACCACGTCGGCGATGTGCTGGCTATTGTCAAAGCGAACCCGCAGGCGCACGTCGTCGGCATGATCGAAGGCACCAACTGGCTGGAAACCAAAGGCGTACAGAACGTACATCCGATGAACAAAGGCGGCTCTCAGACCGTAGAGGGGATTCAGATCACGATGACGCATGCCGACCACTCCAGCAGTTTCGTGGAGGACAACGGCGCCGTCATCTACGGAGGCGAGGCCGCCGGCTATATCCTCCAGATGGAGAATGGCTTTACGCTCTATGCGGCAGGGGATACGGCCCTCTTTGGAGACATGGCGCTGCTGAGCGATCTCTACCGTCCAGAACTGGCCTTCCTGCCGATCGGCGACCTGTTCACGATGGGGCCGCGCGAGGCCGCCCACGCCGCGCGGCTGCTCGGCGTCTCGCACGTCATCCCGATCCATTATAAAACGTTCCCGGTGCTCACCGGCACGCCCGAAGCGTTCTCGAAGTACGCCGCCGATCTGCCCGACCTCCAGATTCACGTGCTTCAGCCAGGAGAGACGCTGCGCTAAGAGGTGTTAGGAGAAAGGCGTTTGGGTTCCGGCTGGGGTAGAATAGAGTAGTCAGCGATGGCCGTCTGGCCGCAAAATCCACCTCCGCTCGTGCTGGTCGGCCCCACAGCCACCGGCAAGACCGCCGTGGCGGTCGAGCTGGCGGAAAAGCTTCCAGGAGAGATCGTCAACGCCGATTCCATGCAGATCTATCAGGGCATGGACATCGGCACGGCCAAGCCAGGTACGGAAGAGCGCCGTCGCGCTCCCTTTCACCTGCTCGATCTGGTAACACCGGACCAGCCGTTTAGCGTATCGGACTGGAAAGAGCGCGCCGAAGCGGCCATTCACGGCATCGTCGCTCGCGGGCGCCGGCCGATCGTGTGCGGTGGGACGGGACTCTATATCAAGGCGCTGCTGGACGACTGGTCGCTGGCAGAAACGCCGGCCGATCCGGCGGTGCGCGCTGCGCTTCGCGCCGAAGTCGCCCAATACGGCGCGCACACGCTGCATGCCCGCCTGCAGGCTGTAGATCCTGTTACGGCGGCCCGGCTGCATCCGAACGACGCGGTGCGCATCGTGCGGGCGCTGGAAGTCTATCAGGTCACCGGGCAGCCGATCTCGGCCTATCAACAGCGCGACCGGGCCTCACGGCCCGCCCGTCCGGCCTATCGGATCGGCCTGACGCTGCCTCGAGAAGAGCTTTACGCGCGCATCGACGCGCGCGTCGATCAAATGATCGCGGAGGGCCTGGAAGACGAGGTGCGCCGTCTGCTCGACCAGGGCTACTCCCCTACCCTCGGCCCACTGCGCAGCCTGGGCTATAAGGAGATGATCGCGTATCTTTGCGGAGAGTCTGACCGAACGACCGCGATAGAAAAAATCAAACAAGAAACACGCCGCTTCGCCAAGCGACAGTTAACATGGTTCCGCGCCGATCCATACCTCACGTGGCTCGATGTGTCGGCGCAGGATTCGGCGGCGGTCGCAGCGCGCCTTCTGGCTCCTCTACGAGAACAGAGCGCCCTGTAGCTCCAGCCATCTTTCGATGACCGTCTTCCTCTGCAAGAAGAAGTGTTTACGAAGTTAAATGGAGCCAGACCGGAGTGCCGTTCTTTTGTTTTCCCAATCATTTACAGGGAGGAGTTTTCGATGAACAAGTCTCAACTGAATCTGCAAGATATCTTCTTAAACCAGGTCCGCAAAGAGAACATCGGCGTCACCATCTACCTTGTCAACAGCGTGCAGTTGCGCGGCATGGTGCGCGGCTTCGACGCCTTTACCATTCTCCTCGATTCTGTCGGCAAGCCCACGCAGCTCGTCTACAAGCACGCGGTCACCTCGATCGTCCCCTCGCGGCCGGTATCCAATTTCTATCAAGAAGCGCATCGTGAGTCCCTGGGAGAGCGTGGTGAGCGCCCCGAGCGCGGAGACCGTGACGCTCGGGAACCCCGGGAGCCACGTGAGCCGGTGGCGCCGGTTCCGGACACGGCCGGGTAACGCAAGGCAGGCGGGAATGCTTGCGCTTCCCGCCTGGCAGACAAAGGAGTCAGTGCGTTGAGATTTACCAAGATGCAAGGAATCGGCAACGACTTCATCGTCGTCAATGCCCTGACGGAGGCGCCCGACGAAGCGCGCCTCCCCGAAATCAGCCGGAAAGTCAACGATCGCAAATTTGGCGTGGGCGGGGATGGGCTGATCCTCGTTCTGCCCTCCAAGGTCGCCGACTTCAAGATGCGAATGTTCAATCCGGACGGCAGCGAGGCCGAAATGTGCGGCAACGGCATCCGCTGCTTCGCCAAGTATGTCTACGACCGCCGGCTGATCACCGATCCGCAGGTAAAGGTAGAGACCCTGGCGGGCGTGAAGATGCTCAAGCTGCTTACCCGCGGCGGCCAGGTGGAAGCCGTGCGCGTGGATATGGGCACCCCGCGCTTGCTCCGCTCGGAGATCCCGATGCGCGGCGACGACAACGGCAAGGTCATCGGCGAGGGCCTGAAAGCGGAGGGCCGCCGCTTCGAGATCACCGCCGTTTCCATGGGCAATCCGCACGTGGTTATCTTCGAAGATCGCCTGCAAGACCTGCCTCTTGCCCGCTACGGATCGGCCATCGAGACCCATAAAGCCTTTCCTCAGCATACCAACGTCCACTTTGTCAAAATCTGCAATCCGGGCGAAGTGACGATGCGAAGCTGGGAACGCGGCGCAGGCGAAACGCTGGCCTGCGGCACGGGCGCCTGCGCGGTGGTGGTCGCCTGTGCGCTCAACAACAAGACCTCGCGCAACGTGCTGGTTCACCTGCCGGGCGGGGATCTGCGCGTCGAGTGGAACGGCGACAACCGGGTCATCATGACCGGCCCTGCCGAAGAGGTCTTCGAGGGAGATATTCCGATTTGAGGTAACTCATGGCGCAATACGTCATTGGCGTTGGGAGTGAGATCGCCTCGCGCCTCCAGGAAACGCCCTGAAGAGTAGGCTTATGGATCAATATGTCATCGGCGTGGATGTGGGTACCGGCAGCGTCCGCGCCGGTCTGTTCGATACACAGGGGACCATGCTGGCCTCGGCAGTCGAGCCGATCCAGATGTGGAGGCCACGGCCCGATTTCGTCGAGCAGTCTTCCGAGGATATCTGGCAGGCGACCGGCAAGACGATCCGCGCGGCGCTGGCGTCGGCCGATGTTCCTGCCGTTCAGGTGGCCGGCATCAGCTTTGACGCTACTTGCTCCCTCGTGGTCCTCGACCGGCAAGACAAGCCTTTGACGGTGGATGTCGAGGGAGACAATACCCGCAACATCATCGTCTGGATGGACCATCGCGCGCTGATCGAGACCGAAGCGATCAACGCGGGGGGTTACGATGTCTTGAAATACGTCGGGGGCAGGCTCTCTCCCGAGATGGAGACGCCCAAGCTCAAATGGCTCAAAGCGCATCTGCCGCAGACCTGGGCGGCGGCAGGCAAATTCCTGGATCTGGCCGACTTCCTGACCTACCGCGCCACCGGCATCGACGCGCGCAGCCTGTGTACCGTCGTCTGCAAATGGACCTATCTGGGCCATGAGGGTGAGCGCGGGCGCTGGGATAGCTCTTACTTTCATGCCATCGGCCTGGAAGATGCTTTTGAAGGCGGCAAGATCGCCGAGGATGTGCGGCCCATGGGGTCCCGGTTGGGCACCCTTCTGCCCCAGGCCGCCGCAGAACTCGGACTGACGACCGACTGCGCGGTCGGCATCGGTATCATCGACGCGCACGCGGGGGGATTAGGTCTGCTGGGCTCGATCTGGCAAGATCCGTCCAGGCAGGACCTCTCGCAACTGGAAACGGCCCTGGCCCTCATCGGCGGCACCAGCAACTGCCACATGGCTGTCTCCGGCGAGCCGCGTTACGTTCCCGGTGTTTGGGGCCCCTATTATGGGGCGATGGTTCCCGGCATGTGGCTCACGGAAGGCGGACAGAGCGCGGCGGGCAGCGCCATCGACCACGTCATCACCGACCATGCCAACGCCGAAGCGCTCCGGCGCGCCGCCACGGAGCGCGGTGTTACCGTCTATCAGGTGCTCAACGAGGAGATCGCCCGCTTGCAGCGCGAAGCGGGCTTTCCCTATTCCGCCCTGCTCACACGTGACCTGCACGTTCTGCCTTACTTCCTCGGCAATCGATCTCCCAATGCGGACCCGCATGCCCGCGCCATCATCGACGGCCTGACCCTCGACGATTCGCTCGCCTCCCAGGCGCTGCGCTACTACGCTACCCTCCAGGCGGTCGCCTATGGCACCCGCGATATCGTCCGCGCGATGAACGAGGCCGGTTACCGGATCGAGACCATGTTCGTCACCGGTGGTGGTACCAAGAATCCACTCTGGCTGCAGGAACACGCGGACGCCACGGGACTGACGCTCGTCCTGCCCAAAGAGCCGGAGGCGGTCCTGCTCGGCGCGGCCATGCTCGCCGCCACCGCCGCCGACATATTTCCGGATGTCCCCGCGGCCATGCAAGGCATGAGCGGATGCGGTCAGGTCGTGCGCCCCAACCCGGCTACCGCCGCCTACCATGAAGCCAAATTCGCCCTCTTCCGGGAGATGTACCGCGAGCAGTTGCGCCGCCGGGAAAGTATGAAAGCATTCTCCTCTTGACTTTCTCTTCGCTTCCCTGTTTGGTGGCGGGAGTAAGAAATCAGGTTTTCCGTCCGCAGGCGGGTCATTCATGGCCCGGCTAAACAGGGCGTTTGTGGCCCGACCAATAACAGAAAGGACGCTTTTCTGTCTATGGCGACAGAACCGGTTATTATCGCGACGTGGAAGTTTGGAGTGCCGGCGTGTCAGGCTGGCTGGGAAAGATTGGCAAGCGAAGCTTCCGCGCTGGATGCCATTGAAGCCGCCGCAAACGTCACCGAGGAAGACCCCGGTGTCATGTCGGTAGGCTACGGCGGCCTGCCCAACGCCGAGGGGGTAGTCGAACTGGACGCGGCCATCATGGATGGCCGGACGCACACTGCCGGATCGGTGGCCGGTATCACCCAAATTCGAAAGCCTATCTCCATCGCGCGCCGCGTCATGGAGAAGACGCCGCATGTGATGCTGGTCGGTCAGAACGCGCGCCGTTTCGCCCTGCAGGAGGGTTTTCCAGACGCGGAGCTTCTCACCGAAGAGAGCCGGAACCGCTGGCTGGGCTGGCGCGACGAGCAGGGCCGCGCGGACGTGGCGCATTTCGAGGAAAGACCTGCTGTCAAAAAGTCCACGCCGGATGACCACGACACCATCGGTCTCTGCGCGCTCGACCGGGAAGGCAATCTTGCCACCGGCTGCACGACAAGCGGCATGGCCTGGAAGCTGCCCGGCCGCGTTGGCGACTCGCCCATCATCGGCTCCGGCCTCTACGTAGATAACGAAGCGGGCGCCGCCGCCGCCACCGGGCATGGCGATGAGATCATGAAAGCCTGTTTGTGCTATCGCGTGGTGCTGCTTATGGAGCAGGGCCGAACGGCTCAGGAAGCGTGCGAGGAGGGTCTGCGCTATCTGCTGCGCAAGCGCCCACCGGAGCAGCATAACAACTACGGCGCCGGCGTGATCGCCCTGCGTAAAGACGGACAGTTCGGCGCGGCGGGCACTCTTTCCGGCTTCCATGCCCCGGACCGGCTCTGGAACTGGGCCGTCGCGAGCTCGGCCGACGCGCGTCTCTGCGAAGGGACCTACGTCACGCTCGATAGCGTCGTGCCCTCCCTATCTGATTCTGCCTCCCCGCAATGAAGCACGTCATCATCGGCACCGCCGGCCACGTCGACCACGGCAAGACCACCCTCATCCAGGCGCTGACCGGCACCAATCCGGACCGGCTTAAAGAGGAGCAGGAGCGCGGCATGACGATCGACATCGGGTTTGCTGCCCTCAAGCTGCCTGACGGCACGGTGGCCGGCATCGTGGACGTGCCGGGCCACGAGCGGTTCCTCAAAAACATGCTCGCGGGCGCCAGCGGCGTGGACGTCGTTCTGCTGGTCGTGGCCGCCGATGAGAGCGTCATGCCCCAGACGATCGAGCACCTGGACATCCTGCGCCTGCTCGACGTCCGGAACGGCGTGGTCGCCCTCACCAAGACCGACATAGCCGATAAGGAGTGGACCGACGCCGTCGAGGAGGACGTGCGCGCCCACCTTCAGGACACCTTTCTGGCGGATGCGCCCATTCTGCGTGTCTCCGCCGTTTCCAGCAAAGGGCTAGATGCCCTGAAGCGCGCGCTCCAGTCGGCGGTCAGCCGCGCGGAGGCCCGCAACCTCTCTCTCCCCTTCCGCCTGCCGGTCGATCGCGTCTTTACGCGCCCCGGCTTCGGCACGGTCATCACGGGAACGCTGGTCGCCGGCAAGATACGGGTCGGCGATGCCGTCGAGATCGTTCCGCAGAAAATCCAGACCCGCGTGCGCGGACTGCAGGTGCATGGACAGAAAGTCTCCGAAGCCGAAGCGGGATCGCGCGTGGCCGTCAACCTTGCCGGTGTAGAGACCGAGGAGATCGAGCGCGGAGCGCAGTTGGCGCCGCCGGGGGTCCTGGCGCCGACGCGCGCCCTGGATGCCGTTCTGCGCCTGCTGCCCAACGCCTCCAGGCCGCTGAAAGACCGCACGCGCGTGCGCCTCCATCTCGGCACTGCCGAAATCCTGGGCCGCATCCGTATTCTGGACGAGCGAAGCGAGCTAGCGCCCGGCGCGCAGGGATACGTGCAGTTCTCCGCAGAGACGGAGCTCACCTGCGCGCGAGGAGATCGGTTCGTAGTCCGCACTTACTCGCCCATGACGACCCTCGGCGGCGGCATCGTGCTGGATGCCGCGCCGGCGCGGCATCGCAAAGCCTCCCCGGCAGTTCTGGCCGCCCTGGCCGCCAAGGAGCGCGGCACCCCGGAAGATCTCATCGAAACGACTCTGGAACGCTGTCCTTTTGGCCTCCCAAAGAAGGAATTGCCGGCGGCCGCCGGACTCCTGCCTCCGGAGACGGAACAGGCGCTTCAGACCCTGATCGCAGGGGGCCAGGTCGCCGTGCTGCCGGGCGAGCGGCTTTTCGCCGTTCCCATTTTGAACACCCTGACCGACCGTGCGCGTACCGCCCTGGAAGCCTATCACAAGCAGTTCCCGTTGCGGCCCGGCATGCCCAGAGAGGAGCTGCGGGCCGCCCTGGGCCGCGACGCTGACGCCCGCGCCTTCACCAGCCTGCTCACCACGTGGCAAGCGGGCGGCCTGCTGGTGTCCGAAGGGGCGACCGTCCGCCTGGCCGGTTTTCAAGTGGAGCTGAACGAGCGGCAGAAGGCACTGCTGGAGCGCATTGAGGAGGTCTACCGCGCCGCCGGCATCTTCTCCCCCACGCTCGAAGAAGTCTGCCGTGAGGTCAAAGCGCCGCCGGATGCCGTCGGGGCGATGCTGCGGGTCGGCATGGAGCGCGGCAGGTTCGTCAAGGCGCAGGAGGGGGTTTACTACCACGCGGACACTATCGCTCACCTGCAGCAGTTGGTCCGGGATTACGTCAACGCAAATGGGACCATCACCGTCGGCGCATTGCGTGATATGACTCAATCCAACCGGAAATTCGCCCTGCTTGTCCTCGAATACTTCGACCAGATCCGCTTCACCCGCCGCCAGGGCGATGAGCGCGTGCTGACCTGACCTTCTGCCAGAGATTTTCAATCTCCGGCAGAAAAGCGCAAGCGTCCTCCGGACGAACCGAGATGTATGAGTGTGCGTCCAGCAGAATGCTTGTTTTGACCAGCCAGGGGTTTTCAACCACTGGCGCCAGTTGCCGGAAACAAGGGAACGAGGGGTTAGGTGTGGAAATAGACGGCATGATCTATACGCATCGTCTTCGCATTACAATGGTTTTGTTGCTTTTCGCTCTTCTCATCACTCCCATCAGATCGGCAAGGGCAGAGGATTTCGGCAGTGGCAGCGATACTAATCTTGTCCGTGCCATTGACAAGATCCTCGACGTGCCAGGGCTACAGCCTGGGTTTCAAGGCATCCTGATCCAATCCCTGTCGGATAACGCAGTCCTTTATGAGCGCAATGCCGACCATATCTTCATGCCGGCTTCGAATAACAAGCTGCTCACCTCTGGAGCGGCGCTGGCGCTATTGGGCAAAGACTTCACCTACCATACTCGAATTTACCGGACCGGACCCATCACTCCCGACGGCACGCTTCGCGGCGATCTCGTCATTCAGGGCGCTGGCGATCCGATCCTTACCCCGGATGACATGAAAGACCTGGCGTGGCAGGTCAGCAAAGCGGGCATCCGGTATATCGCGGGAGACGTTTACGCCGACGACTCCCTCTTCGACCGTGAGTGGCTCGGCGATGTCTGGGCCTGGGATGACGAGCCTTACTACTACTCCGCCCAGATAAGCGCGCTCAACGTCAATGAAAACGTCGTGCGGGTGCAGGTGACTCCGGGCCATAAGGCGGGCGACCCGCTTTCGTTCACCATTGAGCCGACGGACCGATACACGCAAGTTCTGAATACCGGGGTCACCGGCCCGGCGAAGAGCAAGTCCACCCTCATTGTCGATCGCGTTCGAGGAAGGAATATCCTCGTCATCACCGGGAGCCTGCCGCTGGATGTAGCCGCAAAGGACAACGGCCCGGTACCGGTCACCATCGAGAATCCGGCTCTGTTTTCCGTCACGCTGCTGGCCGAAGACCTCCGCTCGTACGACATCGCTATTACAGGCCATGTGCGCGGAGGTACTGCCATTCCGAAGAACGCGACGCTCGTCGCCGAGCACGTCTCCCCACCCCTCTCTGTCATCTTGCGCCGCCTCAACAAGCCCAGCGACAATCTGATCGCCGAGTGCCTGATGAAGACCATCGGCGCGGTGAAGACAGGTAAAGGGACGGGCGGGCTAGACGGCACAGGTGAGCAGACCGCACGCGACTGGTATAAGCGCGTCGGCCTCGACATGGCATGCGTCCAGCAGGCAGACGGCTCGGGTCTCTCGCGAGAGAATTTCGTCTCTCCCCGCAATCTCGTGCGCTTGCTTACCTACTTGCATAACCGTCCGGACTTCGATGTCTTCTACCAGTCCCTGCCCATCGCCGGCGCGGACGGCACGCTCCGGTACCGGCTGAAAGGCACCCATGCCGCCTACAACTGCCATGCCAAGACCGGCTACATCTCCACCGTCAGCAGCATGAGCGGTTACGTGTTTACCCGCGAGGGCCAGATGCTCGTCTTCTCCATGCTGATGAACAACCATGTGGCGCGCAACTCCATTTGTACCGCCGCCCAGGATGCCATCGTCAAGCTGCTGGCGGACTACACGGATAAGCAGGAACATCAACAGGCGGCGGCAAGTAATGTGGACGCAGCAAGCAGAGCCCCTACAGGTAAGAAAGAGGCCAGGTGATGGCCGGAACGGGTTCGCAAAGCGTCCGTGCCGCCATCCTTCCCGCGCCGGGGCAGGCGCCGGAGGTGCGGAGCTATCCCGTTCCGGATAGTGAACTGGGCGGGGTGCTGCTCAGGACCATTGCCTCCGAAGTGTGCGGCACAGATGTGCATCTACAGCACGGGCGGCTGGCCGGAGTCCCCTACCCGCTCATTCCCGGTCACGTCAGCGTCGGCGAGGTCGAGAGGGTCCAGGGAGATGTGCAGGATGTTGAGGGCGCCCAAATCCAGGTGGGCGATGTGGTCACCTTCCTGGACGTGTATGGTACCTGTAACGCCTGCTGGTACTGCCTGGTCGCCAAAGCCTCTACCCGCTGCCCGCATCGCCGTGTCTATGGAATTACCCTGGGCGCGGAAGATCCACCCGGCCTGGCCGGTGGCTGGGCGGAGCGGATCTACCTGCGGCCTGGAACCAGGCTTGTACGCCTGCCGAATGGTGTTACGCCCGATCAATGGATCGGAGGCGGCTGCGGCCTGCCCACGGCGGTGCATGCCATCGAGTTGGCACAAATCCGCCTCGGAGACCGCGTGCTGATTCAGGGCAGTGGCCCGGTCGGATTGAGTGCTGCCGCTCTCGCCCGGCTTAGCGGAGCCGGCTGGGTAGGCGTCCTGGGGGCGCCGGCGGCGCGACTGAAGGCGGCAGAGGCCATGTGCGCGGACTGGACCATGGACGTATTGGAAACCTCTCCCCCGGTACGTGCCGCTGCCGTCAAAAGCGCGACCGGTGGCCGTGGGCCGGATATCGTCATCGAGGCCAGCGGCAATCCGCAAGCGGTCCTGGAAGGATGCGAGATCGTTCGCGATGCCGGTCGCTACATCATCGTCGGCCAGTACACGGACAACGGTGACGTTGCGCTGAACCCACACACGCACATCAATCGGAAGCATCTGGAGATCCGTGGGTGTTGGGGGTCGGACTTCTCTCACGTCTACCGCGCGATGCAGATATTGCAGCGATTTGGCCGGCAGGTGGACTGGTCGGCGCTGATTTCTCACCGTTATGGGCTGGAAGAGGTGGGAAGGGCGCTGGCGGATGTGGAGGCACGCCGGGTCGTCAAGGCCGTGATCGAACCCGGTGGTTAGGGGTGAATGCAGGATGCAGGTGGGCGGCAAATATGTCCGATAATCTTTGATAGCAGACATCAAAGGCCGTTTTTTGAGAAGGCCCGCTAGCGGGCCTTCTCAAAAAACGCGCGGGCCGCGACGCGGCCCGCGCGGCCGCTTCCTTAACTTGCTCTCAAGTCACTGGACGCGCCGGCCTCTCGAATGCCAGGCGTGAGAGCTCTCGCGCCGATAGAAACATGGCGATCAAGGCGAACAGACTAAGAACGATCTTCTCCGGCGTGTGCGCCAGCAACATCCCACCTGCAAACCCGCCTATCACGCCTCCCAGGATGATCGCGTTGCCGTAGACCGGATCTACCAGTCCGCGCCGGGCGTATGTCCAGGCCGGAAGCAGGGAAGCCAGCGTCACCACCATCAGAGACTGCGCCACGGCCTGCTGAGCACTATACCCTCCCAGATAGTAGAGGGCCGGCACCAGCAATACACCGCTGGCCAGCCCCAGTATCTGCGTCAAAACCCCTGCTCCCAATCCGATCAAGGCGATCCGCGGCCACCCTGCCATATCAGGCACGTGCGCATTTAACAGGGTCTGATGCGATATATTAATGAGCACAAAAAGGCCGATTCCCACGCCGATCGTCTGAAACGTCTGTTTCCAGCGAGACATCGCCGGCGAAGGTGTCAATGGACGTGCGATCACAGCGCCTAGTGTAGCCGTGAGGAATAACAGCACCCCATAGAACCATACAGCGGCAGGCATCACCGGCGGATTTAGCGAGGTTTTATGCCCAAGCGTTTGCGCGAAAAAGGCGCCTGCCACTGCGGCGGCAGAAACAAAGGCCGCATAACGCAACGCGGTCGCCTGGGCTTTCTCGGTCTTGAACCCAAGCATCCAGGTCAGCATCGGAGCGAAGGCGACCTGGGCTCCCAGCCCGGACAGGCCGCTTCCAAGCGCCGTTACCACTCCGACCACGAACACGATATAGGCCTTGATGCGTGAGAGGTCCAGCTTCCTGCGCCGCCGCGCGGAGCCCCTATTCTCCTGGGTGTTATCGATGCTCATTGCTCTCCTGCCCATTCGGGTCCGCTAGACTCCCGCCCTTCATCAAGAAACACATGGAGCACAGAATCGCTATCTACGACTCCACGGCCACCACCATCTTTTATCCGCCTTTATAGGTATCGATGGCTGACTTTGGGAAGGAGCGTATGTTACCGAATTTTGCGATAGCGTGAGGCGCGCGAGCTCGAACATCTGATCCTGTAGACGCTGCATCGCGACGCTCATCTCCCGCTGCTGCTCGATAAGCCTGGCTATCTGCTCGTCCTTTTCTCGCAGCTCTTGTCGCAATTCCTCCAACAGATCGGCGGGAACTTTGTCAGACATATTGTCTGACAAGACATCCCTCACTATCGCGAATCGTGCATTGGTAAGCTCGACATCCTCCTCATCCAGTCTGACATTTCGTCCGGATTTGTCTGACATAAGACGCCGGAGCTTGCCCTCGCGCAGCATCCGATACACCGTCCGCTCCGAGACTCCCAGGCGCAAGGCCGCCTCGGTGATGCTCAGTCCCCGCCTGGCGGACAGGGATGTATTTTCCTGGTCACGGTCCATAGACTCTCCTAACTATGATGCAAGGGGATGGTCAGGTCGTTTCAATGTATGCTTCCACCAGGGTTGTCCTGATGGATTAAAACCCACAGATGGGTAGGCAAGGATGAACTATTGATAATGGATATTCTAACGCCTTTCATTCTACCATAAAAAAAGCGGTCGAAAGGGCTGATCTTTTCCGAATTCCTATCCTGACTCCGAAGGGGTCGCTAGAATCCGAGAGAGGATTTGAGTCATTTCTCCCTGCAGGTCCGCGCGATTGTCGTCATAAATCACGAGGGTTTCCAATCGCGCATGCCGCGACAGCCGCTGCACGCGGCGGATATCGCCTCCAGACGCATCCAGCGCTATTGTAATGGCGGTGTGCCGCAGCCGGTGTGGGCTGAGCTGGGCCGGTAGCCCTGCCTGACGGGCAAGCTCGCGAACGATCTTATACAACCCATCGGCTGTCAGGCCACGCCCAAAGGCGGCCGGGCTGACGTTGATGAAGAGCGGCTCTTCTGCCGTATGAGCCCGGGAGCAGGCAGATAGGTAAAGACGAATCGCCTCCACTGCTGTTGCGGACAGCGTGACGCGTTCTTTTTGTGTCCCTCGCCCCTTCCCGCGAATGGAAATCACGCACGCCTCGGCGTCGAAATCCCCAATACACAGGCCGACCACCTCCGAGCGCCGCAGGGCGTTCTCCAGAAGCAGCAAGAGCAGGGCGTAGTCCCGCTTTCCCTTCAGAGTAGCGCGATCTGGCTGGCGCAGCAGCCTGCGGGCCAACTCCGGCGTGATTCCACGGGTATTACGGTAGGCAACGACTTTCTCGCCATCGACATGCTCGCCAGGGTCCGCGGTGGTCAGTCCCACGCGCCGGGCAAACCGGATCAGGCTCAAGACAGCAGACAGCCGCCGGTTGATGGTCGCCTCGGAAAGCTTATCGCCGATCAGCCTGGCTTTGTACTGCAGGAGCTGCGCGGCCATCTGAGGGGCCGTCTGTGACAAAAAACAGCGGACGAGTACCGGATCGGCATCCGTTCCGTATTGAGACAGGAAAAAGGCCCGTACATCATGCCGGTAGGCGCGTCGCGTATTCTCGCTGCGCTTATCCTCCAGCAGCATCGTCAGGACATCGATCGGCCAGGTCGACTCATTCCCCGAATCGGGCGCGGTCTTATCCGGTATCGCTGCTAACACGCTCGACGGGTCTGACATATAACTTCACCTGTTGGGAATGGTTGCGCGACAACCATGCGCACCGCAAGGCGGACGAAATACGATCGAGAAAGCGGACATCTGCCCGGCAAGCGCTGGTCAATGTCAATATACCCTTTTCCAGCCCAAATAAACGTCAGGCAGGACGCAACGAACCACAGATGCGTCCTGCCAGAGAAGATTTGGCGACCGAGCGGCCGCCGGTCACGAATGCGAACAGATCGCTCTATTTGAAGTGGAATTCGATATCCTCATCGGTCGTCACGGTCATCTTGTCGCCCGGCTTCTGGGATACTTTCTTCCCGGGAATGAAAAAGCCCGCGACCAGGCCGACCGGCCCCAGAACGATCGCCGATCCGACCGAAGCTCCAGCCGCCTCTCCGGTCCGGCTGCTCACCGTCTGCGCCTTCGTTTTGAAGCCAATCGGGACTTTCTCGCCATTGACCGCACGAATGGGCGACATAATGAGCTGTATCTTCGCATTGACACCGAAGTGGGACTGCTTATTTACCTTGGTCACGGTAGCATAGACTTTCGTCCCCTCCGGTATCAGCGTCTTACCGTCTACCGCGACCGGCATTTCGGTATGGAAGGTGACACGCTGGCCCGGCTTGGCCGTATCCGAGTTCAGATAGCTATCGAAGATGAGGTGGATCGGTGTTCCCTTCGGAAGGGTCACCGTCTGATCGGCAAAGGCGGGCGCAACAAAGGTCGCGGCGAATGCCAGCGACATGAGCGCACTGCCTATGCGAAATGGAATGCTGCGGCGAATCATAACGTTGACTTCCTTTCTCCCTGACCATACGCGATTTCGTATTCCAGGAAGCTGCCTTTCAGGTTCTGGCAATGCTGCCGGCGCTCCTGGCCTTACCCATGAAATGTGCTGGGTCTAAATCGCATGAATGACGTGGAAGCGAGCGAAGGGGTTCCCGATTTCCAAAATCGCCGGGATTGTGCTATACTGGTGCCGACCGGGATCGGGAGGAGGGAGATCCGCGTGAGACCCATGTCCACATCGGAACTGCAGGAGACATGGCGGCGTTACAAGCTCTTGGACGACCTGCGGGCTCGGGAGAAGTTGATCCAGCACTTCGCCTATCTGGTCAAGATCACCGCAGGCCGCGTCGTCAGCAAACTGCCTTCCAGCATGGAACGGGACGACTTGGTCAGCGCGGGCGCTGTTGGCCTCATCAAGGCAGTGGATCAGTACGATCTGACGCGACAGGTGAAGTTCGAGACCTACGCCATCGCGCTGATTCGGGGCGCCATTCTCGAGACACTGCGCGAAGACGATTGGGTACCTCGTTCGGTCCGCGAGCGGGTCAAGACGCTGGAGCGCACGTATCTGGACATGGAAGCCCGCCTGGGCCGGCCCGCTTCCGAAGAAGAGATCGCCGGCAGCCTCGGCATGGAGCCGGAAGAGTTCCAAAAACTGCTCGTCGAGACGGGCCGGACCTCGCTGCTCTCCCTGGAAGACGTGCTCATCGGCGGTGAAGGCGCGGAGAAGCTGCACCTGCTCGACGTGCTCCCGGACGATAGCGCCGCCCCCTCGTTCGAGGCCGAGATGCACGAGCGCCGCAGGCGGCTAGGCAAAGCCGTCGACCGCCTTCCGGAACGCGAGCGACTGGTCATCGCCCTCTACTATTATGAAGGCATGACCTTCAAAGAGATCGGCAAGATTCTCGAGATTTCCGAATCTCGCGCCTACCAACTCCACGCGCAGGCCATTCTGCGCCTGCGCGGCTATCTGCTGCACGACACCGAGCTATTCCAATAGGAAAATGCAGGTAAATGAGCCCTCTACATGCTTTCCCTCTCGCCACTTTAGGGAGAGCGGTGAGGGATCATTTACTTCCTTAAGGAGAACCGTTTTGAATCGCCGGCTGCGTACCCGCCTACGCCTCTCGCCCGCGCTGTGCGCCGGGCTTCTCGCGTTGCTCCTGCTGCCCGGATGCCAGGGCCATAAAGTCATCGCCCGCGTCAATGGAGATCCTGTCCTCGAAGAGGAGTACAACGACCGTCTCCAGCATGTTAGCGCGGCCGATCTCTCCCAAAGTACACCCGGTCTGGATGCGGGCGGTAACGTCCTGGTCACCATGATCCAGGAAAAACTGCTGGACCAGCTCGCGGCTAAAAACCATGTCGTGCCGTCCGATGAATGGCTGCGCACGCTCGAATCTTTCCGAAAACGCATGGACCCCCGAACGGCGTTCGACCTGGCCGGCGGGCTGGAAAACGAGACCTCTTTCTTAAACAGTCTGAAGCAGCAGCGGGAGGCGATAGGCATCGGCACGGATGGCGCCCACGTTGAACAGGCGGACGTGCAGCAAGAATACAATAAGCAAAAGAGCGGGTTCGTCTATCCGGAAATGTTCACAGCGAACGTGCTCCCGACACCCACACAAGCGCAAGCCCAGCAGGCTTATGATGTGCTCAAGCGCACAGGCGATTTCACGGCAGCCATGCAGACACTCGGTACGACCCAGCCATCGGGTACGCCCCGTCCCTTCATCATCGTCGACTCGCCCACAAACAACCAGGCGTACCTTGTCGCCTCGGCCGATCCGAGTCAAAGCCCGCTCCCGCTCCCGGCAGATTTCCTGACGGCAATGCGCAGCCTGTCACCAGGACAGTCCCTGATGAAGTCTGTCACGCTGTCACGCCCTACCGCCTCTGGCAGTCCGGCGGCTTCACAGACCTTCTATTTCGTCGTCAAATTGCTGAGCAAGCAGCCTTCCAGCCCCGTGTCCCTGGCTGAAGCGACCCCTGCCCTGGAATTGAGTGTCCTCACACAGCGTTACCCGAATTGGCGCCAGCACTATCTGCAGCAGTTGGTCGACTTCACCCATAGCTCCAGCATCCAGATCAATATCACGCGCTACCATCCGCTACTGACATATATTCAGACGATGCAGCAGCAGAACCTGGCTAGCGTCATCAGCAGCCAGATGAATCCCGCGACCGCTCCAGGCGCAGCCGCTCCGGCTCCCGGCGGCGGATCGGCCGCACCGCAAACCGGCGCTCCGCCTCCAGGACGGGCCACCGCGCCTCCGTCCGGCCGTAGCGCGCGTCCCGATGGCAGCCACTAAACCGGAAGAGGTCTTTCCGTGATCACGTTGATCGGGCTGGGCACGGGGGACGTGGACACGCTCTCCCTGGGGGCCGAGCGCGCCCTACGGGAAGCTTCCGCGCAGACAGCGGTGGGTGAAGGCGCGCTGTTCGTGCGCACGGCCCGCCATCCGAGCGTTGAAGCCCTCCTGGCCTGGGGCCTCACGTTTACGACTTTCGACGCGCTCTACGACTCCGCGCCGGACTTTGCGACCGTCTATACGGCGATCGCCGAGCGCGTGCTGGCCGAAGCCAGCCGCACGCTTGTGGACGGCGCCCCCTTCCCCGTCGCATATGCCGTGCCAGGGCATCCGCTCTTCGGCGAGGAGTCGGTGCAGCGTATCCGGGAGGGCGCGCAGGCGCATGGCATCCCGACCCGGATCGTCTCTTCCGGCAGCTTCGTCGAGGCCGTGCTTACGGCGGCAGGCGTCTCCCTCGACGACGGCTGTGATGTCCGCGACGCCCTGATGCTGCGCCCTACGGATGCGGTCGATGCCCACGGCCATCCTCTGGGAAGACGCCTCGACGTATCGCGCGGCCTGCTGCTCTATCAGGTGTTCGATCAGGCTTCGGCCTCCCATGCCAAGCTCGCCCTCATGCGCGACTATCCGGACGACTGGCCGATCCTGCATATTCGCTGGGCTGGCGTGGCCGGACGCGAGGAGGTGCATCCTCTCCCCCTCTTCCGTCTGGACCGCGAGCCGGTGGACCACCTCACGGCCATCTACGTGCCGCCGCTGCCGGCGCCACAGCGGCGGCCGGTCTTCACGGACCTGGTGGGCATCATGGCCCGCCTCCGCGCTCCCGATGGCTGTCCCTGGGACCGCGAGCAGAGCCATGAGACCCTGCGGAAGTACTTCATCGAGGAGACCTACGAGGTCATCGAGGCCATCGACGCGGGCGACCCCGACCTGCTATGCGAAGAGCTGGGGGACGCGCTGCTGCAGGTAGTCTTCCACGCGCAGCTAGCCACGGAGGAAGGCACCTTCACCATCGATGACGTGACGGCGCGGATCGTGCAGAAGCTCATTCGCCGTCATCCTCACGTCTTCGGAACGGTGGAAGTCTCCGGCAGCGAGGAGGTCCTGCGGAACTGGGAGCAGATCAAGCGTGCGGAGAAGGGCGATCCGGAAGCGGAGGCAAACCGCTCCGTTCTGGACGGCGTCCCGCGCGGCCTGCCCGCCCTGATGCAGGCGATGGAGATCAGCAAGCGGGTGGTAAAGGTCGGCTTCGAGTGGCCGGACTTGGCGGGCGTGCTGGCGAAGGTGGAGGAAGAGGTCGCCGAGTTGGAGGCGGCTCTGGCCGCGCCCAGCCCCGACCGCGCCGAAATCTTTTCGGAGCTGGGCGATCTGTTGTTCACGATCGTACAGATCGCCCGCTGGCAGAAGATCGACCCGGAAGAGGCCCTGCGCACCATGCTGGCGCGCTTTTCCGCCCGATTTCGCTATATCGAGCGGCGCTCCCGCGAGCAGGGCCGTCCGCTCTCTGAAATGACGATCCAGGAGATGGATGCTCTCTGGGAGGAAGCGAAAGCGCAAAAAGCGCTCTGAATGCAACCTGCAATCGACATCCTGCGTATGCAGAAATGTGCGCACTTCAAATCCACCTCCGGAATCTTCATCTGAATGGCTTTCTTTAACTCCAAGCTTCGTTATGCGCTCTGTGCCGCCATCGATCTGGCCATGCAGCCGCCGACGCCGGCCTGCCAGAGCCGCGAGATCGCGGCGCGGCAGAACATTCCCGGCCCATATCTCGATCAGATACTGGCCGCGTTAAAGAGCGCCGGCATCGTCCGCAGCGTGCGCGGCGCGGGCGGCGGTTACAATCTGGCGCGTCCGCCCGAGCGGATCAGCGTCGGGGATATTGCGCGGGCGCTGATGCGCACCGACCGGCTTTTCTCCAACGCCGGCGCCGACTCATCGCCGGATATGAGCGCGCGGAACGCCTCCTGGATCGTGCGCAGCTTCGAGGAGCAGGTCGAGGCCGATCTGTCCCGCGCGCTGGACGCGACCACGCTGGCCGATCTGGCGCAGCGCAAGATGGCGATGGACGAATCGCTGAGCTTCATGCCGGACATCTGAGCGCCGCCACGGGAGGCGCGGCGCGCTCTCCAGTCCCTTCCCTTCGCTTCCGGCTCGTCGTCCGGAAGTCCGAGATTGCCTGCCTTGTCTATGGTAAGGAGCCCGTATGCGGATCGCCAACAACGTCACCGAGTTGATCGGAAACACACCGCTGGTGCGCCTGAATCGTATTCCCAAAGGCGTCAACGCGCAGATCGTCTGCAAGCTCGAATACTTCAACCCGCTCTCCAGCGTTAAAGACCGCATCGGCGTCGCGATGATCGAAGCCGCCGAGCGCGAGGGGAAGCTTACCCCGGACGTCACGGTCCTGGAATCGACCAGCGGTAATACCGGCATCGCTCTGGCGTTCACGTGCGCCGCCAAAGGCTACCGGTGCATGCTGGTGATGCCGGAGACGATGTCGCAGGAGCGGCGGGCCCTATTACGGGCGTTAGGCGCGGAGCTGGTGCTGACGCCGGGACCGGAAGGGATGCAGGGCGCGATCCGGAAGGCAGAAGAGATCGCGGCAGCGGCGCCGGGCAAGTACTTTATCCCCCGGCAGTTTGACAATCCGGCCAACCCGGAGATCCACCGCCGGACCACCGCGGAGGAGATCTGGCGGGATACGGACGGGCAGTGCGATATTCTGGTCGCCGGGGTGGGTACTGGCGGCACCATCACCGGAGTCGGCGAGATCATCAAGGCGCGCAAGCCGAGCTTCCGCACCGTCGCCGTAGAACCTGCCGACTCGGCCGTGCTGAGCGGCAAGCCCAAGGGCCACCACCCTATTCAGGGCATCGGCGCAGGCTTTATTCCGAGCATTCTCAACACCCACGTCTACGACGAGATCATCACCGTCCAGAATGAAGACGCCATCAAGATGACCCGCCGCCTTGCCAAAGAGGAGGGCATCTTTGCCGGCATCTCCTCCGGAGCCGCCGTCTGGGCGGCCCTGCAGGTCTCCAAGCGCGAAGAGAACGCGGGCAAGATGATCGTCACCATCATCCCCTCCACCGGCGAGCGTTATCTCTCCACTCCCACCTACTCCATCTACGCAGAATAAAACAAAAGCCCCCTCTCCTTACGAAGGAGAGGGGGTGAGGTCTAGGCGAGGTCAACTCTCTATCGGGCGGTTCGTGCCGGGTATCAACTGGCCGTTGGCAAAGGAGCGGCGCACCTCCACGATGCGCGCCTTCGCCTTCATCCCGATGAACTTATGCCCATCGTCCAGGTCCAGCATGTAGCCGTCGGCCCAGCCGACGCAGCGGTTGCCCTCTTTGAGGAGCGACCTTGCGATGCGGCACTCGACGACTTGCGCCCGGCGATAGTTGAGCCGGTTCTTCTCGTAGGTGGCGATTTCGCCCCCTTCGATCGTGTACTTCTCGACATGCGCATCCTCGTCCCCACGGATGAAGACGGCGCGCTGGATCTGGCGCTCGATCTCCTCGATCGCCGCGCCGTCCGGTCCGATCAGCAGCTCCGCGACTTCCGGATGGCACGTGACCAGGAAGGCTTCCTTCTTCGCGTGGGTCTGGCTGTTGGCCAGCCGGCGCAGGTCCCGTTCCGCCTGGATGCTGACGCTCTCCGCCGAGGGCAGATGGCCGCGCCCCTTACAGTAAGGGCATTCTTCGGTCATAAAGCCGATCAGCGTCTCGCCGGTGCGCTTGCGCGTCATCTCGACCAAGCCCAGCGGGCTGATGTTGGAGATCTTGGTACGAGAGCGGTCCTTCTTCAGGGCCGTTTCCAGCGCCTTGACGACTGCCTGCTTGTCGCGAGGATTGATCATGTCGATAAAGTCGATCACGATGATTCCGCCGATATCGCGCAGGCGCAGTTGCCGGGCGATCTCGCTGGCAGCCTCCAGGTTGGTCTTGACGGTGGTCTCCGCCAGGCTGACGCTGCCGACGTGCTTGCTGGTGTTGACGTCGATGACCGTGAGCGCCTCCGTTTCGTCGATGACGAGGGAGCCACCGGACTTCAGATAGACCTTCCGGCGCGTTAGCCGATCGATCTCCGGCTCCAACTGGTAGTGATCGAAGATCGGCTGCGAGCCGTCGTAGAGCTGGATGCGCCCCTTCAGCTTGGGCGAGAGCCGCTCCAGCAGCTCGTTGGCCTTCTCGTATTCGACCGGATCGTCGATGACCAGCTTATTCACATCGGAGCCGAACACGTCTCGGATCGTCTTGTACAGCAGGGTCAGGTCCTGCTGAACCAGGGCGGGAGCCCGCACCTTTTTCGCCGTTTCCTGTACCTGCTTCCACGTACGGAGCAAGAAGTCCATATCCTGGCGCAGCTCTTGCTCGGTCTTGTCCTCCGCTTCCGTGCGGATGATCAGGCCGTATCCCGGCTCGCGCAGCTTATCCCCGATTTTTTTGAGACGGTCGCGCTCTTTCGGATCCTCGATCTTGCGGGAGACTCCCAGGTTATCCGCCTCGGGCATCAGCACGAGGTAGCGGCCCGGAAGGGAGATGCGTGTCGAAATCCGCGCGCCTTTGGTACTGCGCGGCCCTTTGATGACCTGCACCAACAGCTCTTGCCCGACCTTCAGCACGTCCTTGATGCGCTGTTGTCGCAGCGCCGAGCGACGGTAACGGCGGCGCGGTCGCAGCGCCAGTTTTTCGCCCTCTCCGGACTCTTCCGCTTCGGGGCCGCCCTCCTCGTCCTCTTCCTCGGCGGCGTCGCTGTCCTCGTCCAGGTCCAGCGTTTCGCCTTCGGCAAGATCTTCGGTATCTTCCTCCTCCGCGGCCGTTGCTTCCTCTGCAAAGGCCTCCTCATTCTCTACGGACTCCTCGTCTGCCTCCTCCGGCACGCGAGAAGGCATAGCCGACTCCAGGATTTCGCGCGGCCGTCCACGTCCGTGGCGCGTCCGGCGATGGCCGTTGCCGCTGCTTTGCTCTGTTTCTCGGGAGACACTCGTATCGCTCGTGCCCTCATCCGCCACCATAGGCAGTACATCGCCTACAGGCAGAAAGGCGTTGCGCTCCAGCCCAAGATCGGCAAAAGCGGCATCCATTCCGGGCAGGACGTTGACGATGCGACACTTGTAGAGGCTGCCGACCACGCGCTCTGCGCGCTCGATTTGCAGCTCGACCAGCTTGCCCTCTTCCACGACGGCGATCCGCGTCTCGCGCTCGCCGACATTCACGTAAATCTCTTTGGTCATTCTGTCACCTCCTTTCTTTAGTAGGTGTTTGGGCGTTGGGCGTCAGGCGTTGGGAAGCTAACGGCTCTCTTTCGCCTTTCACTTGTAAGCGAGATAGGCCGTAGGGCTTGCGCATTGGGTTTTCCCAACGCCCAGCGCCTAACGCCTAACGCCCTCTTCTTGACTGCGGAACAGACGGACGCGATGGCTGCGCCGGACCGACAGGCCGGGCAGTTTCTCAGACAGCACGCTGACAATTTCCGCAGGCCGCGCCATGATGCCTTCTCCCACCGAAACGGCCATCTCAAAGGTCAGCCGCCCGTTCTTCACGCTCTCCGGCCGCAGCGCCAGGCAATGGACAAATGGGCGGATATCGACCGTTTTGCGGCGTCCTTCCCGCTCCCGCGTGATCTCGATGCAAGGCTGCGCCATCAGCGCCTCTACGACCGCCTCTATCTCAGCGGATGCCAGCTCGGGTGGGCAGGTGCAGACGACTTCGTATTCCGCGCGGTCGAAGCGATGGAGAAGCTCGCGCGCGCCGGCTTCCGGTACCTCCTCGCAGGAGACGATGCGGATTCCGGGCGGCAGGACCGCGTTTAGGCGGCCGGCGATCTCTTCGGCGGGCAGCGCAGCGGTCAGCTCCAGGGTCGCCGGCTCGGCAGCCCCGGTGACTCCGGTGCTGAGCGCGGAAGCGAACGCCAACCGCTCCCGCGGGTTGAAACCGGCAGAGAAAGCGACGGGAAGCCCGGCGCGCCGTATCGCGCGCTCGAATGTGCGGAGTATGTCGAGGTGGCCGAGCCAGCGGACGGACTCGCCCTTCTCAAACGTGAGGAGGTACTTCGGCATCCAATACGTTCACAGGCGGCGGGACCTGCTTAAGGATCGCCGCCTGCGTCCTGAGATTTCGGACCGATCAGCCCTTCTTGGCAGGCGCGGCGTCCTTCTTATGCGCCTCCGCGAGCTTGGCCTGCTGTTCCTTGGCGCTGAGCTTGGCAAAGGCCGGGGCGCAGCTGCCACAGCAGAAGTGGGCGCGATAGCTGCCGAAGACGACGCCCTTGTCAGCGTGGTTCGGGACCGCCTCGCCGGTCATCGGGCAGTGCCAGACATCCACGATCTTGTTGGCAGCAGGCTTGGTGGGCTTGGCAGGCTTCTTGCCGGCCTTGGGCGGCGCGGCCAGCGCCAGCGAGCAGCTGATCACCGCCGCCAGAGCGAAAAGAGCAACAGACTTACGCATTCAGATGTTCTCCTTGCCTCCGAAGAGGCCTCCTATCACGTCAGGTGATAAACGAGATAAGGCTTCGCGTCGAAACGCTATGGAACTATTTTACCGCATTTTGGATACGGGAGCAAGATTTCGTCACGCGGCGATGCCCAGCTACTCGCTTTTCTCCTTCTCTGGCAGCAACGGAGCCGAGGTTTTGGCTGAGAAAGACTGCAGCGCCGGCTGTCCCTTACCGTCCTCCGGAGCCGCCAGCCCAGGCGTTTCCGGCGAAGAGTCCAGCGACTGCGCAGAAGGCGCCGGATCCGCCTGGGTCTGTTTCACTTCTGTTCCCGTGCCGGTCACCCGCTTCGCCATCTCCAGGAAAGGAGAAAGCAGATCGATGGGGATAGGCAGGATGGTCATGCTGCTGCGCTCGGAGGCGATCTCCCGCATGGACTGCAGATACCGCAGTTGCAGCGCCGCCGGCTCCCGGCTCATCATGTGGGCGGCCTGTACCAGCCGCTCCGCTGCCTGGAACTCTCCCTCCGCGTTGATGACCTTCGCCCGCTTCTCGCGCTCCGCTTCTGCTTGCGCCGCCATCGCCCGCTTCATCGTCTCCGGCAGGGAGACGTCGCGCACCTCCACGGCCGTCACCTTAACTCCATACGGCTCCGTCTGTTCGTCGATGACCGCCTGCAGATGCTGATTGATCCGCTCCCGCTGCGACAACAGCTCGTCCAGTTCGGCCTGGCCGATGGTGCTTCGCAGAGTCGTCTGCGCGATCAGCGAGGTCGTGCGGACATAGTTTTCGATATTGAGGATCACCGCGCGCGGATCCACCACTTTGAAGAGCACGATAGCGTCCACCGTTACCGGCACGTTGTCGCGGGTCATCATCTCCTGGCGGGGCACGTCCAGGGTCACGATGCGCGTATCCACCCGATACGCGCGCTCCGCCCAGGGCAGCAGAAAGATAGGACCTGGGCCAGACATGCGGCTAAATTTGCCCAGCCTTAAAATCACGGCCCGCTCCCAGTTCGACAAAACCTTGAACGTACTGGAGGTAACCATCAATCCCAGCACGACGGCGACCGCCAAATAGATCAAACTGATGACTTCCATTCGGCCCTCCTTCCAGGGGCTACTTCGCTCACGCTCATCTGCTTGCTAAGTTCTTCGTTGATCTCCATTTTCCTTTTTGCCTGATCTACCTGACCCCACCCGCGGCTTCGCCTTTCCCATCCAATCGCCTGGCCCACCCCTTACCCCATTCCCTGAACCACTCGCTTCGCTCGCTGGGAAGGGGGTTGGGGGGTCAGGTAGGCAAGGAAATCTCCTCCTGGTTGCCGAACATGTCTGCTGTATTTCCAGAGTCCGCTTTCAGAAAGGAACCTTCGCGCCGTGGCCGACAATATCCGCTTCGATAGATACTATCCCTACAAGGAGCTTTCCGAGCATCTGCATAACCTGGCCGAGTTCCACCCCAATTTAATGCGCCTCGAGAGCATCGGTAAGAGCTACGAAGGGCGCGACGTGTGGCTGCTGACGGTCACGAACTTCTCTACCGGCCCGGCTGAGGACAAGCCCGCCTTTTGGGCGGACGGCAATATCCACGCGACCGAGGTCTCCGCGTCGTCCGCCTGCCTCTATCTGCTGCACAAGCTGGCGACTCAGTACGGCCACGATCCCGATGTCACTCGCCTGCTGGATACGCGCGCCCTCTACGTAGTCCCGCGCGTCAACCCGGACGGCGCGGAGTTGTTTTTCTCGGAAAAGCCGCGCTACATCCGCTCCAGTACGCGGCCTTATCCTTATGATGAAGAGCCTTTAGAGGGCCTGAAAGTCGAGGATATGGACGGAGACGGCTGGATCCTGAACATGCGGATCAAAGATCCCCTCGGTCCCTGGAAAACGCATCCGGACCATCCACGTCTGATGGTCCGCCGCGAGCCGACGGAGACCGGCGGGACCTACTATCGCCTGCTGCCGGAAGGTACGATCGAGAACTGGGACGGCATCCTGCTCTCTCTGCAGCGCAACAAGGAGGGCCTGGACCTCAACCGCAACTTTCCCTCCCAGTGGCGGCAGGAGCACGAGCAGTATGGCGCGGGGCCGTTCCCCGGCAGCGAGCCGGAAGTCTATAATCTCATCAAATTCATCTCCGAGCATAACAACATCACCGGCGGAATCACCTTCCACACGCACGGCGGGCTGCTGCTCCGGCCCTACGGCACCCAATCGGATGAGACCATGCCTGCCGAAGACCTCTGGACCTTCCAGGCTATCGGCAAGAAGGGGACCGAGATCACCGGCTACCCGAACATCAGCGTCTTCCACGACTTTCGGTACCACCCACGCGAAGTCATAACCGGGGTCTTCGACGACTGGATGTACGACCATCTAGGCGTGTTCGCCTGGACCTGCGAGATCTGGGCGCCTCTCCGGCAGGCGGGAATCGAGGATCCCAAACCTATCGAGTGGTACCGGGACCATCCGCTGGAAGACGACCTGAAGATGCTGGAGTGGTCGGATACCGTGCTGGAAGGCAAGGGCTATATAGACTGGTATCCGTACAACCACCCGCAGCTCGGCCCCATCGAGATGGGCGGCTGGAACGCGCAATA
Organism: Chthonomonadaceae bacterium; assembly: GCA_035653075.1. Classification (GTDB taxonomy): domain Bacteria; phylum Armatimonadota; class Chthonomonadetes; order Chthonomonadales; family Chthonomonadaceae; genus DASRCN01. Next base: position 85,682 of record DASRCN010000041.1, read on the forward strand.
CACCTTCCGCAACCCGCCGCCTCAATTTTTGGAAAAAGAGATCGCGCCCCTGGCCGACTGGACGATCTGGCACGCCTTGATATCTCCCCTGCTGCAGTTGGAGCGTGCCGAGGCTCGATCGCTCGGCGATGGAACGTACCTTGTCCGTGCTGTGGTCGATAACACCGGCTGGCTGCCGACCTACATCAGCAAGAAGGCATTGGAGAAGAAGACCGTCCGGGCTATCGTGGCGGAGATCGAGGTCCCGGAGGGCGCGACCATCGAGACCGGAAAAGCGCGCATGGAGATCGGGCAGTTGGAAGGGCGCGCCTACAAACGAGTCGCTCCCTACGCCTGGACCGCCGACCCGACCGAAGAGCGCGCCAAGATCGAGTGGGTCGTCCGCGCCAAGCCAGGCGGCACCGTCAAGCTTACGCTACGCCATCAGCGCGCTGGCACGATTCGCAAAGAGCTCAAGCTGGGATAACAAAACCAATCTCTGAAAGATTGACAAGCGCCTTGCTTCTCGCCGGAGTAGAGCTACTCTGCTCCGGCCTTTTTCAACATAAGGATGATCTGCCGCCAAACATCACCCGGATCTTCGGTGTGATGGTTTGACGTGATAATGTTCGCTGCCAGATCCTTTTGCGCCCTTGTAAGCACTGTATGTCCCTGCGGATCCTTGATCTGCAGATCGGCATGGTGAGCGATGAAAGATCGAATGTTCTCCTCGCGCTGATTTTCGACAGCATACATCAACGGCGTCTTTCCTTCCTGGTCCCGTATATTGATATTCGCTCCTCGGCTCAACAACAGCTCGATCTCATTTGGATCGCCCCATAATGCAGCCCGATCTAACGCGTTCAGGCCATAGGGATAGGACACATCAGGGTTCGCTCCGTGATCGAGCAGCATGCGCATAATATCCAGACGGCCTGACTCTTGAGCCAATTGGAGGGGGCGATAGCCCTCCGTATCCATCGCATTCGGATTGGCGCCATGCTCTAACAAGACGTTGATGATCTTGGCATCATCCTTGTTGATCTCTGAGGCGCTCGCATCGCCTAAGGCGACCAATAGAGCGGTTGGTGGATGCGGATCCCTATGGCTTCGATCAAACCAGCGATCCAGGAGTATCTTCCAGAAAGAGTGAGAGGGCTTCCGTTTGACGACGGCATTGGCATCCGCGCCTTCCTTTAGGGCCGCAATAGCTCCAGGCGTATCGTCCTTTTGGATGGCCGTGATGAGCGCGAAGTCGAGCCGTCCCTGCCGTGTGATGAGGTAAATCTGCCCACCAAGAGCGATCAGCAGAAGGACAATACATAGCAGCGCGACCCTGGCAATCCGGAGGCTACCCATCGCTGTTACATTGCTATCGAGGGCGGTGGCGGACGATCCAGTTCTGCGCCAGCAGACCGTTGAGCACCCCCATCGTCAGTCCAAAGCAAGTCATGGAAAGCCAGATGGCAGGCATCAGAAGGAGCATTACCAGAGCGAACAGCAGCCCAAGCAAAGGGTTGCCCACGATCGCTCCTCTCAAAAAGCCGGTCAGGAGCACGTTGCCGAACGCCAGGAGCACGCCATAGATACAGGCGCCCGCCCAGGGCAGGCCGCGAGAACGCCCGACCAGAATCAGCCAATACCACAAGCATGCAAAGCCAATGGCCGCGCCTGGCAGCATCGCCAGGAGAATTCCCCATTTCGCTGCGGCATGCAGCGCCCCGATCGCGGCTATCCGCTGTCCCAGGACCCAGTTCACTCCAAAGAGAGCGAACACCACCTTGAGGACGAAGAACGCCAGAATGCTATTCAGCAGAATCATCCCGAAAAAGCTTCCGCCGCCGGGTCTGCCATAACGTCGTTTAGAACTCATGCTGTTGTTTTTCCTTTTCACCGAACGCTGTCACGGCGTTAAAACGCCGTGCTGAAACACGAAACCCGCAAAGCGGGTTAAGGCTCCCTTCATCCCCTCTCCCAACTACAGAGAGGGAAGATTTCGTTTCAAATGCCCTCCTCTCCTTCGTAAGGAGAGGGGTGAGGTCTAAAGGGCCTGAAAGGCCGTGCGCGCTGCCGCAAGCAGCGCGGAGACATCCCCATCGCTCATGGCCGCCGAGAGGAACGCAGCCTCGAACTGCGAGGGCGGCCAGTAGATTCCCTGATCCAGCATCGCATGGAACCAGCGCGCGAATCGAGCGGTGTCGCTGGTCTTTGCGGTGGCGTAGTCGGTCACGGCGGGCGCGTCCGTGAAGAAGACCGTCAGCATGGAGCCGACCTGATTGACGACCGCCGGCACGCCCGCGTTCCGCGCGGCTTGACGAAACCCCTCCGCTACAGCGCTGCCGATCGCTTCCAGCCGGGGATAGAGCGTCTCTTGCTGCTCGCGAAGCACGCTCAACGTCTCCAGCCCGGCAGCCACGGCGACGGGATTGCCGGAGAGCGTCCCCGCCTGATAGACCGGCCCCACCGGAGCGACCTGGTCCATGATCTCCGCCTTGCCGCCATACGCGCCCAGCGGCAGCCCGCCGCCCAGAATCTTGCCGAGCGTCGTCATATCGGCCTGGATGCCGAACCGCTCCTGCGCGCCCCCATAGGCCAGCCGGAAGCCGGTCATCACCTCGTCGAAGATCAGCACGCTGCCCGCCCAGGCGGTCATCTCGCGCAGCGCCTCCAGAAAACCCCCGACCGGTGGCGCGCAGCCCATATTGCCTACGACCGGCTCGACGATGACGCAGGCGATCTGTCCTCCTTCGGAGGTAAAGACATCCCGCAGAGCTGCCGTGTCGTTGTAGGGCAGCGTGATCGTATCGGCGGTCACCGCTGCCGGGACCCCGGCACATTCCGGCAGTCCCAGCGTAGCGACGCCGGAGCCAGCTTTCGCCAGCAGGAAATCGGCGTGCCCGTGGTAGTTGCCCTCGAACTTGACGATCTTGTCGCGACCCGTAGCGCCGCGCGCCACCCGGATGGCGCTCATAGTCGCCTCGGTGCCGGAGGAGACCAGCCGCACTTTCTCGATGGACGGGACGGCGGCGCAGACGGTTTCAGCCAGCCGCACCTCCTGCGGTGTCGGCGCGCCGAAGGTCGTTCCGTTGGCAAGCTGCGCGCGGATCGCCTCCATGACGCGCGGATGCGCATGCCCCAGCAGGAGCGGTCCCCACGAGCCGACACAGTCCAGGTAGCGGTTGCCGTCCACATCCTCAATGTAGGCGCCTTCGCCCCGCGCAATGAACAGCGGGCTGCCCCCGACCGCGCGAAACGCCCTTACCGGCGAATTGACGCCACCGGGAATGACCTTCTTCGCTTCCTGAAACAGCGCCTCCGACCTCTCCGTCTCCATGCCCTTCTCCCTTGCGGTCCTCTCTATTCTCTACGCCTCATTGTACCGCGTGGTCGCCTGTACGACAAGCCCCGCTCAAAATGGGGCTTTTTGATACTACCTGATCCGAGAGAGGACAGAGTAATCAGTGCCCGGCCGCTTTGTGTTTCCATTCTGGTTTTCACACCGTATTAAAGAAGGGGACCGGCAAAGGGATACGGAAACTAAATCAAGAACATGATGGAGGAGAAGATGATGAGGAAAGTCTGGAACAGGCATGGGAGGCACACCGTTTTTCTGCTGGCATGGACCGGGGCCATCGGGATGCTGCCACTTCTCAAGGCCGGCGCGCAGGATATTCCCCCGAATGGGCAGCGCGCTCCCACAAGAGCCTTTCGCAGCCTGATGGTCACCGGGCATGGCGAAGTCCAGGTCAAGCCGGATAAAGCCGACGTGACCATCGGCGTGGTGACTCAGAGCACAACGTCTCAGGAAGCCGTTTCCGCCAATGCGGCAGCCTCGCAGAAGGTTCAAGCCGCGGTGCGGCAGTTGGGCATCCAGGACCGGGATATTCAGACCGTCAACTACACGGTCCAGCCGTTAATGGCAGGAGGTTACGGTACCAATCAAAAACCGACTATCTCCGGGTATCAAGTTACAAACTCGGTACGGGTGACTATCCGGGATTTGAGCCGTGTAGGCGCCGTCATCGACGCGGCCGCCGCTGCCGGCTCCAACACGATCGAAGACATCTCTTTCGGGATCGCGAACCGCCAGCCGCGCACCGATGCGGCGCTTGCACAGGCCGTCGCCGATGCGCGCCGCAAAGCCGACACGCTCGCCAGAGCGGCCGGGGTGACGATCGTCGGGGTCTACGAGATCGACGAGGGCATGCCTTCCCGTGGGCCGATTCCACTCGCCAGAGGCGTCATGGCGGCAGCGGCGGCGACACCGGTCGCGCCGGGAGAACTGACGGTTCCGGCGGACGTCACCGTGATCTACGAGATTACCTCGCCCGCGCGCACCTCGCGAAAGTGATCTATTCCTTCCTGGAAAGCGTGCGGATGTCCGTCAGAGGGATAATGTCCGGGCGGCTTTGCGAGGCGGCTTTTTTTCCAGGCAGCGGGTCTTTTGGAGCAAAGCTGCACTTGCCGCATCCATCGCCGCAGCCGCCTTTCCCGCTGAGAAAGGCGCGCAGCGAGCCTACGAAGAGGCGCAGGAGAAACGCCGCCGCCAGGCCCACGAGGATCCATGCGATGATCTGCTGAACGTTCATGGCAACCCCAACAGATGGCCGCTCTGATAGACCACGAAGGTCACGACCCAGGCTAAGCCGGTCATGTAGGCTAGCTGGAAGAGCGGCCACTTCCAGCCGTTCGTCTCCCGCCGCACCACCGCCAGGGTGGACATACACTGCATCGCCAGCACATAGTAGACCATCAGGCAGACGGCGACCAGCGGCGTGAAGACATGCCGGCCTGTGCGCGGGTCCGTATCGGCGCGCATCTTCGACTGCAGGTCCACCTGGCCGTTCTGCTCGGCATCCTCCACATTGTAGACCGTTCCCATCGCGGAGACGAAGACTTCCCGCGCGATGAACGAAGAGACGATGCCGATGCCCATTTTCCAATCGAACCCCAGGGGCTTGAGCGCCGGCTCGATCCCTCGCCCGATCTGTCCCACAAACGAATGGGCCATCCGCTGGTCGGTCGGCAGCTCCGAATGCTTCGGATAGGCCGCCAGGAACCAGAGAACCACCGATACCGCCAGAATCACCGTTCCAGCCCGGCGCAGGAACAGCCCGGCGCGCTCCAGCATCTGCAGCAGCGCCGTCTTCAGGCTTGGCAGGCGATAGGGCGGCAGCTCCATCAAGAACATCGGTGAGACGCCCTTGAGGAGCGTGCGGTGGAACAGCCAGGCGATACAGAACGCGGCCACCATGCCCAGCAGATACATCGCCAGCAGCGTTATGCCCGGCAAAGTGAGAAGCGTGAGATGCCCGATTCCCAACACGCGCCGGTTCGGAATGAAGGCGCCGATCATCAGCGCATAGACCGGCAGCCGCGCCGAGCAGGACATCAGCGGCGCGACCAGAATGGTGATCAGCCGCGCCTTCCGGTCGCTGATGGTGCGAGTCGCCATGATGCCCGGAATGGCGCAGGCGAACGAGGAGAGCAGCGGGATGAACGATTTGCCGTGCAGTCCCACCTTGCTCATCAGCTTGTCCATCAGGAAGGCGGCGCGGGCCATGTAGCCCGTGTCCTCCAGCAGGCTGATGAAGAAGAAGAGCAGCAGGATTTGCGGCAGAAACGCGACCGTGTTCCCCACCCCTCCCAGCACGCCGTCTTTGATCAGATTCCGCAGATCGCCGGCAGGCATGAAGCGGGTCAGCAGGCCGCCCAGGGCGTCGATGCCGTTATGAAGCCAGTCCATGGGCGCCTGCACCCACGAAAAGATCGACTGGAATACGACCGTCATGACCACCAGGAAAAGCACGTAGCCCCAGAAAGGATGCATGACGATCCGGTCGATGCGCTCGTTGGTAGAGATCGGGCTGCGGCGCGGCTTAAGGGCCTGATGCGTCACGCCGCTGCAGACCTGGGCGATCCAGGCGTAGCGCGCCTCGATAGCCAGCGTGGTAAAGTCGACATCGTTCTCGGCCAGCCGCTCGCGGGTCTGGCGGACCACGGCGCGTACCGGCGGATCGAGGCGCTCGCCCGGCGCAGGCTCCCCTTCCTGCATCAGATGCGTGACCGCTTCCGCGAAGGCGATGCGTGGAGGCAGGCCCTGGCGCTCTTGAAGCACATTCTGAAGCGTGGCGATCTCCTCGGCAATGGCGACCGGCACCTGCCAGGCAGGCGCGGGCGCCGGCTGCTGTGCCGCGCTTGCCAGCGTCTCCAGGAGCGTCTCGAGCCCCTGCCGGCGTGAAGCCACGACCGCGCACACCGGAACCTTCATGCCCGCCGTCAGAGCCTCTGTATCCAGCGTGCGTCCCTCTTTGGCGACCACGTCCGTCATCGTCAGCGTCACGACGACCGGAACGCCGATGTCGAGGAGCTGGCTGGTCAGATAGAGGTTGCGCTCCAGATTCGAGGAATCGACGACGTTAACGATGACATCGGGGCGAGGCGTATCGGCGCGCAGGCCCATCAGCACGCCGCGCGCGATGGCCTCGTCAGGGGAGTGCGGAGTCAAGGAGTAGAGGCCCGGCAGGTCGATGAGGCGGGCCATCTGTCCATTGGGCAGTTGGACCCGTCCCTCCTTCTTCTCGACCGTGACACCGGGATAGTTGGCGACCTTCTGGCGCAGGCCGGTCAGCGCATTGAACAGCGTGGTCTTCCCGCTATTCGGGTTGCCGACCAGCCCCACGACCAGCTCACGCCGGCCGGTAGGCGGCACTTTTTGCGTGGATGAACGCTTCGGTTTGGCGACTGCCGATTTCATTCGAACCTAATCGCTCCTCCGCGCATTGCGCAGATTTGCCCTTGCCTCACGTCTTATCTGTCGCTCCTGCTTTCGGGACCCGAGTTCATGCTGGCGTTTTGCTTCCTCCCGTCGCTGGGCGATGGAATAAATAAACCGATGGACTAAAGTCCTTCGCTGTGAGGCGCTACGCGCCGGGCGTGCTTCGCACACGTTCCATCAAGAGAGGTGTGCCAGGCACAGGCTTTTCAGCGAGCGTGTCCGGCAGGATACCCAGCCGAAGGCTTAAAAGCGATGGAATTTATTCCATCGCCACTTCCGGATCGTCGAGCCAGACGGTAGCCGCCTCTTCCCGGCGCAGGGACAACTGATAGCCGCGCACCTCGACATCGAGCGGGCCTCCAAAGGCCGCGATGCGCAGGACCTGTACGTGCGTCCCCACGGTCAAGCCCATCTCCAGCAGCCGCAGCCGTCTCTGCGGCGTACCGAGCAGATGATGCACGAAGCCGCACTCGCCGGGCTTTAGCTCGGCCAGCGTCACGCCGCGCCGATACTGTGCCCCATGCGGCGAAGGAGAAGACGTTCCTGGCTGGCTTGCGGCGTCCAGAGCAGACTGAGCCTCACGCGCAAAGGATCCTGTGGCGCCGGGATTCCCCTTCTTTTCACGCGCTGGGCGCAGGAACAACGGAAACGGCTTGCGCGGCTTTCTATGTGAAGAAGTCATATTATCCTATTTTCGCCCGTTCTCGTGCGTCTTTCTCGGCGGATGCCGTTGCACTCTATGACGCTTACAGCCGGGGTTTAGTTTCATCTTCGCTCGTGCGCTGAGGTTTCTGTAGGTTGGTCTGCATTCCTCTCAGGCTGCCGATCCTGTACCCAAACGCTGTTGGCGACCTCCCGTCCGACGGCGACGGGGTCGGCCCGGCCGGCGACCTCCAGCATCAGGACATCTCCGAACGGAGAGCGGCCCCGAATGGTAATCGGTGTCTGTGGCAGCAAGCCGATCTCCAGAATGTAGGTCAGAAACTCCAGGCGCTCGTCCGTGATCTTGGCGACGACCACGCTGTCCCCTACTCCACACGTCTCCAATCTTCGCGATCCATCTTCCACGGTCGCATCCACCGGATTGCCGTGCGGGCACGTCTGCGGATAGTCCAGGGCTTTGGCGATGCGGTCGGCCACGTCCTCGGAAATATAGTGCTCCAGCTTGCAGGCCAGCTCGTGAACATCTTCCCAGGGCAGCTCCAGAAAGTCGACCAGCATGCGCTCCAGAAGCCGGTGTTTCCGCAAGATCGAGATGGAGAGCGCCTCCCCTTTCGGAGTCAGCCGCACGCCTTGATAGGGGGTGTGCGCGACAAGGCCCAGATCGGCGAGCTTTTTGAGCATCGTGGTCACAGAGGCTGGCGCGACGCGCATGTAGCGCGCGATATCGCCGGTCCCGACCACCGCCAATTCGCCCTGCAGCCGGTAGATTCCCTCCGTATACTCCTCGATACTTTCGGTCAGTTCGTGCTTATCCCGGTCCCGCGCCGTTCGTGGCCGGCACGTCGCCGGAACCCGCAACGGCACCTCCCTGGCCGCTCTCACCGCCATGCTTCGTTCCTTTCGTGGCATCTCCCTAAAATGTTATCCTATAAGAATTATAGCATTCTAAAAGCGGGGCTGTCAAAAAAAATTTAGTCTCAACTAAAATTTATCCCGCCGTCCGGCGACTTGACGCGGCCCCTCTCATCCCGATATAATGGCAGTTGCTAGATGCTAGTTGCTAGTAAAACCTCACCCCCGCCCCTCTCCTTCTCAAGGAGAGGGGAGTGAAAGAGCGCTGCTTGCTGGGCCTTTTAAACGCCTTTCGGAATGCCGCCCACGCCCGCAGAGGCGTGGAATGACTAGCAACTAGCAACTCTGAAAGGAGAGAGCATGCCGGGCGGACGCGCATTTACCTCGGATCTTTCCGGGCAGGAGTTCTGGCTGGTCGTCGATAAGGGCTACGTGCCCCTCAGCCTGGTGCTGGGCAACTGCGTCTACTCGATGGGCGCCTTCCGTGGCTGGCTGGCTAATCTCAAAGGCGCCTTCCGGGGCGAAGTTGGAGATGTCTCCCGCCTCATGTACGATGCGCGCGAGCTGGCGCTGGCCCGGATGCAGGCCGAAGCGGATGCGCTGGGCGCCGATGGCGTGGTCGGTGTGGATTTGAGAATCGACTACTTGCACAATGGCGAGTGGATGGAAGTCACGGCCATCGGCACGGCCGTCAAATATGTCGGCCAGGCCGCCGGAAGCCCCGACAGCCGCGCGCAAGTCGTCCTGGATGTCAGTGAGGGAATGCAGCGGCCTCCGCAGCGATAGAGGGAAAGAAGCTAGCGTTCGGAATGAGCCTGCGCACGGAAAACGTCAGCCTGAGCTATTTCGATGGCGATCAGACCACCTATGCCGTCCAGGGGATCACACTCGCGCTTCCGGAGCGCGGCTTTTTCGGCATCATGGGGCCGTCGGGATCGGGGAAAAGCTCTCTGCTCTATCTGTTGAGCGGTCTCAAGCAGCCGACCGCCGGAGACGTCATCTACGATGGCCGCTCCCTCTCACGCATGCGGGAGGCCGAGCGCGTGCGCCTGCGTCGGGAGCGATTCGGCTTTGTCTTCCAGCAGCCGTTTCTGCTCAACTACCTGACGGCGCGCGAGAATATCCTCCTCGCCGCCCCGCGTGGAGACCAGAACGCGAGCCGGCACGTGGACGCCCTCCTGGATGAGCTGAACATCCTGCCGCTGCGCGACCGGTATCCACCGCATCTGTCCGGCGGGGAGCGTCAGCGCCTGATCGTGGCCCGCGCCATGATCAACCGCCCGGACGTCATCTTCGCCGACGAGCCGACCGCCTCGCTCGATCATGCCAACGGCTGGGCCGTCATCGATCTGCTGCAGCGTTACCGGGACCGGGGCGCGGTCCTTGTCGTAACGCACGATCCGACCATGGTCGCTTCCGCCGACCGCATCTTCCACCTCACCGACGGCCGTCTCGACGCTGTCGAAGAACGCTTAAAAACAGGAGATCACACATGCCAGACCGCACCGTGACGCTTCGCGGTAATGCCTTCCCCGTCGAAGGCCCTGAGCTTCATTCAGGGGATACGGCCCCCGACTTCAAGCTGCAGCAGCCGACCTCGGAGGGACTGCGCGATGTCACCCTGGATGACTTCGCGGGCAAGACCCTCTTGCTCTCTGTCGTCCCCTCGCTCGACACTTCCGTCTGCGCGCTGCAGACCCGTAAGTTCAACGAGCGCGCGGCCCAGTTGCCGGATAATGTCGCCGTCCTGACCGTCAGCGCCGACCTGCCGTTTGCACAGGGCCGCTTCTGCGGCGCGGAAGGGATCGATAAGCTTCAGACGGCTTCCGACCACCGGGACGTCAGCTTCGGCAAGGCGTATGGGGTGCTGATCGGCGCCGGCCCGCTGCAGCGGGTCCTGGCCCGCGCGGTGTTTGTCGTCGCGCCGGACCGTAAGATCCGCTACGTGCAGTACGTTCCTGAAATTTCCAGCGAGCCCGACTACAACGCCGCTCTCGCCGCCGTCTCGTAGCGCGCATGCGATGGTTATTGCTGCTGGGCCTGGCCGTCTTGAGCCTCTGGCTCCTGCTCCATTCTCTGCCGGGCCTGGCACAATCCTCTTTCGGAACCCGGTTGAAACCGCCTGTGGCCGTGGCGGCCAATCCCTACGTTCCCCACGTGCCGCCGCGCGCCATCGCCTATCAGCGCAGCAGCTACGTCCTGGGCCTGCTGGGACTCTTCTGGCACCTGCTGGGTCTGTGGATTCTGCTGCCGACCGGCCTCTCCGTTCGCGTCCGCAGCTTCCTCTATCGCCGGCTGCGCCTGCCGGAAACGACAGCCTGCCCGCCTCCCTTCCGTATTGTTGCCGCCTATCTTCTCTTCTACGCCCTCTTCCTGCTCTGCTGGATGCTGCCCTTTCGCATGGCCGGCGTACTGCTGGAAGCGCATTTCGGCTTCTCGCGGGAAAACCTGGGCGACTTCATCGGTGACATGGCGCGCGACACGCTGTTCGGCCTGGTCGTCATACCTCTCTATTGGGGAGGCTACTGGCTGTACGCGCGCTCGCCGCGCCGATGGTGGCTATGGCTGTGGATGATTTTGATCCCGCTGCTCTTATTCCAGTTCGTGCTCTATCCAGTCCTCATCGCTCCGGCTTACAACCGCTTCACGCCTCTTCCTCCCGGCCCACTGCGCACGAAGATCCTCGCACTGGCGGGGCGGGCAGGCATCACGGGAGCGCGCGTCTTTGTGGAGGATACGAGCCGGCGCACCACCCACGTTAACGCCTACGTGACCGGGATCGGTCCGACCACGCGCATCGTCCTGAACGATACCGCCCTCCAGAGTCTGCCGGAGAAGGAGTTGCTGGGGATGCTGGCACACGAGATGGGACACTATGTCGAGGGGCATAGCTGGGTAAATTTCGCGGCGAACGTGGTGGGGTCCGGAATCTTTTTCTGGCTGGCTTCGCGCCTTCTGCCCTGGGAGATAAGGCGCTGGGGCGATCGTTGGCGGCTGCACGGCATCTGCGATATTGCCGCGCTGCCGGTGATCCTGCTCACCATTCGACTCTTCCTGCTCGTGCAAGACCCGCTCAGCAATACGCTCTCCCGTACCCTGGAGCACCGCGCCGACGCATTCGCCCTGCGTCTGACCGGCGATGGCGACTCCCTGGCTCGCCTGTTCGTCCGCTTCGCGGAGATCGATTACTCCGACCCCAACCCGCCCGCCATTTTGCAATTCTGGTTCGGCACCCACCCCACCCTCTCTCAGCGCATCGCTTTCGCGCTGCACTACCGGGCTGCTGCTACGTCCATTCCAAAACGCTAGCCGGGCCGATAAACGACCCGGCATTAAAAACGACCGTCCTCACGGACGGACTTCACCCCCTCCTCACCACGGGCCTAGCGGCCCTGCCTCTCCTTCGGAAGCAGAGGGAAGACCTCACCCCCTAACCCCTCTCCTTCGTAAGGAGAGGGGGAATCATAAGGAGGTTGGGTGCGTCCGGAGGACGCCTGTTTTTTAATGCCGGGTCGTTTATCGGCCCGGCTAACGCCCACCCTTCAATCGCACAAACCGTTTCGGACCGACACGCAGGACGGCACCGTCCAGGCTATCCAGCGGGAACTCGGCCTCTGCGTTGGCGACTTTCTCGCCCTTGAGAATAACCCCGCCTTGCTCGACGAGGCGACGCGCCTCTCCGGTGCCTTTAGCCATCCCCGCCGCGACGAGCAGCTTGCAGATCCAGGCCTTGCCGTCGCGGGCTGTGTCGGCTGGGATCAGGACCTCCGGGATCTCTGCCGGAAGCTCGCCGGCGGCGTGGACACGCTGCCACTCGGCATCCGCAGCCTCGGCGGCTTCTCGTCCGTGATAGATCGTGATGATCTCACGGGCCAGCCGCCGCTTGACGTCCTTGGGGTTCACCGCGCCACTCTTTGCCTCTTTAAGAAGCGTCTCGATCTCTTCGAGCGGCAGATCCGTGCAGAGCACGTAGTAGTCGCGCATCATCTCGTCGGATATGGACATCAGCTTCCCGAACATCCCATCCGGTGGCTCGGCAATCCCGACATAGTTGCCCAGCGACTTGCTCATCTTCTTCACGCCGTCCAGTCCCACGAGGATCGGCATGAAGAGGGCGACCTGCGGGTCCTGCCCCATCTCGCGCTGCAGATCGCGCCCGGCCAGGATATTGAAGGTCTGATCCTGGCCTCCCATCTCGACGTCCGCCTCGATGGCTACCGAATCATAGGCCTGGGCCAGCGGATAGAGCAGCTCGTGCAGGCTGATCGGCAGATGCTCCGCGTAACGGTTGGCGAAGTCCTCGCGCTGCATCACCTGGGCGACCGTCATCTTCGATGCCAGGCGCACGACCTCCGCAAAATTCAGCTTGCCCAGCCACTCCCCATTGAAGCGCACGACCGTCTTCTCCCGGTCGAGGATGCGCGCCAACTGGTCCACGTAGGTCCGCGCGTTGCTTTCGATCTCTTCCTGGGAAAGCATCGGGCGCGTGGCGGACCGCCCGGAAGGGTCCCCGATCAGGGCGGTATAGTCCCCGATGATAATGATCACCTGATGCCCCATATCCTGAAATTGACGCAGTTTCCGGAGCACGACGGCAAAACCGAGATGGATATCCGGCGCCGTGGGGTCCAGCCCCAATTTGATGCGCAGGGGGCGACCGGTCTGCAGCGAGCGAGCCAGCTTCTCTTCCAGGCCGTTCTCCGGCACGATATTGAGCGTGCCCCGTTTCAGCTTCGCCGCCTGCGCTCGGATCCGATCGTCTCGTGGAGAGATGGTGTTCATGGTCACGATTTCCTGGAACCTGATCCTTGAAATTATCCTCTAATGTTGGCACGCGGATGCAGCCCATGTCAACGCGATTGCGCCTCGATCTGCCGTCGTAATCCATAGATCGTCCGAAAAATGAAAACCTTGTGCCCGCTTAGCAGGAATTTCGGGGGCGTACGAGCAAATTACGTCCGACGATCCTGATCAAGGGCGAGGAGCGGCGCATTGGCAACACGGACACAGTGCCTGCTCCCGCGCCGACCGACAAGGAGGAGGATTCTTGAAACAGCTACGAAAGTTCTGGAGCGCCGCGCTGCTGGCGCTCGGTCTCTGTCTCTTCATGGCGCCGGGCGCCGCCCGCGCGCAAATCTCTGGAGGATCTGAGGATCTGTCGCAGGACTGGAGCCTGCGCATCGGTGTCTTCATCCTCCACGGCTCCGGCGACCTGGGTATCAGCGGCATGGTCGAGCGGCGAGTCCATAATTCCCCCGACTATGATATCATGCTCGGCGTCGGCTACAATGGGCTCAACAACGTCTATAGCGTGCCCATCATGCTTAATGTCATCGGCAAACATGCGAATGGGCGCTACGGCGGCGGGATCGGCTACTCCTTCGGCAAGCGCTCCGAAGGCAACTCCTTCACCGGCGTGGCCTTTGACGTGGTTGCGGGATATACGTTCGTTCACGGCCGCAATCCGATGAACGTCGATCTGCGCTGGTATTTCATCAGCGGCGCCAACAGCGAGCTGGACGGCCCCAGCATCACGCTGGGCGTTCAGTTCTGATCCCTCACCCCTTTCCTTCAGAAGGAGAGGAGACGGGGCAGGGCTAGCGCCTCTAAATTGCCAGGGGTTGAAACCCCTGTCTGTACAAAACAAGCGTCCCACGGACGCGCTCCCCCGTAGGGCAGGGTGCGTCCGTACGGACGCTTGTTTTTTCTTGCCGGGTGTTTTCAACACCCGGAGATAGGGTCATCGGAGGGGGTGAGGGCAAAAATGCCGTGATAACGGCCCATCCAGTAGGGCAGCAGCCAGAAGGCCCCATCCTCTTCGCTCCCGCCGTCTCCCGGCGCATCGGCCGCATACGGATTTGCATTCCACTTATCGACCCGCCTTTCACTCGGCGGCAGGACGCGCGTTAACTGCGCTTCCGAGAAGCGGCCCTTTTGCGAGTCTAACACCACGTCCGCACGGCGGCTGTTGACCGTTCCCCATTTGCGCAGGTCCCACGGCGCGTCTCGCAGCCACTGCGCGGCAGCCTCCGCGCCGCACGGCCGGCCGGTGCAGGCGCCGTAGATCACATTGTAAAATGGCGACTTCTCCGGGCGCAGAATCGCCTGCGTGCGCTCCAGGCTCATCAGGTACAGACCGCGCAGGAAAGGATCGGTTTCCAATCGCAGTAGCGGGTAGTAGGCGCAGGCAGCCAGCTCGTCGTCCGAATGGTTGTTTTCTCCCTCCGGCGGCAGCACCTTCTGCCGGACCGTGTTCAGGGCGTAATGGCAGCGCGAGGCGAGGTCCCGATACGCCTCCACAAAGCGCGTGTCCCCGCAAAGATGGATGGCGACCTTGAGATGCGAGAGGATTTCCAGCGAATTCAGCCCGGTCTCCCCGGCCCACTGCAGATCCCGGTTGAGCGCGTCCGGGGGCCAGTAGCCCCAGGTGGTCCGCTTGCCGGTCGGGCCGACCAGCCGGTAATCGTTATCGAGAATGTGATTTGTCACCGCCCGGCACGTCTCGGAGATGGCGCGCTTCTCGTCCGCATCGGCGACCAGCGCGCTATAAACATACCAGGCCAGGTAGTGCCCGTCGATCTCATCGGAAGAGGTGTCGTTCTTGTAGAGGACGCCCGGCATCACCGTGGACGGATACCAGTTCGGACCCGGATCGGACTGAAGGACCCGCTCGCCTTCGTGGAGGAGCGCCCGCGCGGGAAAGCCGGGGATGCCGGTGACGTGGACGAGAGCGAGCAGAGCCTTCATGCTTTTGCCGGCCAGGGCGCGCGCCTCCGGCTCCTGCGTGACCGCATACCGGAAGCTTTCGGCACAGACATAGAGCGCCGTCCAGAGGCCGTCGTTATCCGTCGCTTCATAAAGAAAGCTGTTCAGGTCGCCGGGGCGTTCGAGCCGGCAGTCCGCCGCGTAGCCGTCACGGTTATGCCGATCCGCCGTGATCTGTTCGTAATGAGCTGCCTTGGCGGGAAAGGTCATCGGCACGAAGGCGATGTGCGCCAGGCCGGCTTTCGTGGCGATCCAGGCGCCGCCCTCGCCATCTTCGGTAAGCGCCAGGACCTCGTCGTCCGGCAGCCAGCGCCGCCCGGAATAGGCGCGCCAGCAGCCCTCCGAAAGCCGGGCTGCGCCCTGCGCAGACCCGACCCAGAGCGTTCCGTCGGCACCCAGGGACAGACGTTGCAGGTCCAGAAACGGCAATCCCTCCTTGCCGGTAACATCGAGCCAGCAACCCTGCGTATAGTAATTCAATCCGCCCGCTGTGGCGACCCAGAGCCCGCCGTGCGGATCGGCGGCCAGATCCCGAATATCGGGAGCGAGCAGCCGTCCGGGAATGTTTCCGTCTTCGCTCACAGGAGATATGGGGTGGAGAATGCCATCCGCATAGCGCAGCAGGCCGCGATCCGTGGCGATCGTAGGCGTTCCATCGGCCAGCAGCGCCAGCGCCCGCCCGGTCGCGCCGCTCGGCAGCGTAACTTCGATCGAAGCTCCCACGTCGAAGAAACGGCGCGCGGTCAGCAGAAAGGGACCCTGGTCCGGACCGGAGGCTTGTCGGAAGGCCAGGATCTCGGCGGCGGAGAGGGCGGGTAAAAAAAGTGGCTGCCCGGAGGGGAAATGGCACACTTCTTGCAGGGTCCCTATTACCAGGCCCCCGTCCGGAGCGGGCTGCAGCCAGCAGATCGGAGCCGAGCCAGGAGAGCCTTCGACCCGGCGCCAGCGCGCCGCCTGCGCGTCGAAGCGGGCCAGCCCTTCTGAGAAGCCGGCGAAGACGGCGCCATCGGCGGCGCGGACCAGGATGCAAACATTTTCCGCGCGAAGGCCGTCTATATCAGTATAAACTGTCGCGATGTCCTGTCGGAACGGACCCACGTGGAGTGTATGAACGTAGCTGGGAACAGCATTCATCTTCTTCTCTTTCATGGCGAACACTCCTCGGCCTGGCCCCCCACCGCCGGTGAACGCGAACGGCGCCGCTCTTTTCGATAGGCGGCATGAAAGGAGCGAATCGGCAGATTGCATTCGGGTCCTTACACGGGCGCGCCCTTTAGGAAGGTGTCCGCGCAGGTTTCTTCTGTCCTGGTGAAATGACCGGCCGGAGAGCCTTAAACCGAATATTTTGCCAAATCCCTGGCAGAATGCCGGTTTTTTGTATGCGGATAGCCCGTGCGTGCGAAAGTCGTTCTGCCCTGTGGAAGAATGGGGTAAGTCAGCGCGTTTATTGCTATGAGAATAGCGTCTTGCCTCATACTTCCGATGTCCGCCTTCGGGCGGAGATGGGGGTGCCATCATAAGTATGAAAACACCGAAGAAGTCCTCGCTCCCGGAAAAATGGGACGAGGCCGATGAGATTCCCGCCCGCGGCAGCGGGGATTCTGTTTCTTATCTTGGCCGCCTGACCCGGCAACGCCTGCTTACCTACGAGGAAGAGGTCGCCCTGGCGGCGCGCGTGCAGCGTGGCGACGCCCGCGCCAAAGAGCGGCTGGTCGAGGCCAACATGCGCCTGGTCATCAATATCGCCAAGAACTACCACAACTGCCTGGTACCCTTCGAGGACCTGGTGCAGGAAGGCGCGATCGGGCTGATGACGGCCACGGAGCGCTTCGATCCGAACAAGGGCTACCGGTTCAGCACCTACGCCACCCACTGGATCCGGCAGGCCATCAGCCGCGCCATCGACAACAAGTCGAAGGCGATCCGCGTTCCGGCCCACGTCTCGGAGATATTGCGCAAGTTGGAGCGGATCCGCCTGCTCCTCTTCCGGGAGCAGGGCGAAGAGCCCACGACCGAGCAACTGGCGCAGCACATGGGCATCTCGGCGCGCAAGATCCATATGCTCCTGCAAGCGGGCCAGGAACCCGTATCGTTGGATATGCTGGTCGGCGAAGAAGAGAATACCACGCTGGCCGCGCTGATCAACGATCGCTCCGCCGCCAATCCCCAGGAGATGATCCTGATCGCGGAGATGCGCCAGGAGATCGACAACCTGCTGGCGATCCTGACGCCGCGCGAGCGCGAGATCATGCGCAAGCGCCTCGGCTTCGAAGAGGATTCCACGCAGGTGCTGCAGGAGATCGGCGAGGAGATGCACATCTCTCGTGAGCGCGTGCGCCAGATCGAGGTCCAGGCGCTCAAGAAGCTCAAATTCGCCGCCAAGCGTCGCGACCTGCGCAGCTACATGAGCGAGTGAGACCTCACCCCCTTAATCCCCCTCTCCTTCGTAAGGAGAGGGGGAGATTTTTATTTTATACATCATTGTTGCTTTCTGTAAAGACGACCCCTCAAAAGTCTCTCATTTTCTCTCGATTTTCTCACGTCTCCGGCTATTATAGCCCTCTCGTAGGGAGAAGAGAACTCATCAGAAATCTCCCCCTCTCCTTACGAAGGAGAGGGGGATTAAGGGGGTGAGGTCTCATTTTTCGTCTCCCTCCACTTTTTGCTGTGCGCGGCGCTTGGCGGCCATCAGGCGGGACATGCCGCTCTCCTGCGGGGTCGCTTCCGGCGCAGATTCTTCCGCCGGAGCCGGTGTTGGCTCCGGCGTTTCCGGCCGCAGCATGCGCGAAAGGGAGGGCGGCGCTGCGGGGACAGGTCGATCCGGCGCGCGGCTGACGGGAGGCGCTGTCGGTGTTGGGGGAATAGGCGTTACCGGCTCTGGGGCAGCGTCCCCATTGGTGGCCAGAACGCGGTCTTCGCGAAGCGTAGTGACGGCCTCTTTGCGGTCGAGCAGCCGACCCAGCTCCGGCGTGGCCGCGCGGCCCTTCGGCGCTTTGACCCGCTTTCCGACCGCCCAGGCCAGCGCCCTCTGCACGTCCCCCATGTCGATGGCAAGCCGCCGCACGGCAATGTCGAAGGGCAAGAGCAGCATCGCCAGCAGCAGAAGCAGGGGCACGATATCCGCATAGGACCAGATGGCGGGCCGGTCGCCGCCAAAGACCGCTGCCGGCGCCGGATCGACGCGCCCGCCGCCCAACTGCGCCAACTGCGTCATCAGGTAGGTGTTGGCCTGCGTGTCCTTATACTCCGGCGAATAGGCGGTCGAGAGGCCCACCACCGTCGAGGCGACCGGCCCTTTCCCACTTGCCGGACGGTTCAGCACGTTGACCAGATACGTGCCGATCTGAGGCGCATCGAACCAGCCTTCATAATGGCCGGGCGCCGTCTGGCGGAGCGGCTCGTCGAGGGTCGGGCTGCCTTTCAAGCCGCCCGCCGTCGGCGGCGCGATCCGCGCCTGCAGGTCCAGCTTATTGACGTAGTGTCCCTGCGTGTCGATGGCATCGACGACGATGTGGCCCCGGTTGCCCTCCATCACCACCTGCGTCGAGTAGTCGCTGGGAGCGAACGGTCTTAGCGTCCAGCGCACCGTCTGCGCCCAGAACTTCGCGTACCCCGGCCATCCCAGCCACTGCGCCGCCCACTTGGCCCGGTCGTCCGACATGAAGGCCACGGAGCGGCCCAACCCATAGCGCCATGCCGCAAAAATCGGATCGTTCCGGTGGGAAGCCAGTGACAGCTCCGCCGTCGGCTTGAGGTTGCTGATGTTGTAGCCCAATAGCGGCGGCGTGGTGTTCCAGTCGATGCCTTTGAGAATCTCATCGCCCTCGATGGGCACCGGGTGAAATGGCTCCTCGATGATCGGCGGCTGGCTGATGGTCTGCTGGTCCTTGAGCATCAGGCGCGGCAGGTCCTGCGGCCGGTCGGCGACGTAGGCCTGCCCTGCTCCCAGGTACGCCAGCGTCGCCATGAACTTGATGCCCGCCGAATCGGCGCCGGTGGCGATGCTGGAGATGGTGATGCCCATGCCCCGGATCTTCTTGATCGTGTTCGCCGTTCCGCCCTGGCTGGCCTCATAGACGGCGTCGCCGTCGCCCAGAAAGAGGATGTGCTTGACCTTGGCATCCGTGGCCGTATTCAGGACCCGCGCCGCTTCCAGCAGATAGGGGTCGTAGTTGGGCGGATCGCCCATGTCCTCCAGGCTATCCATTTTGGCCTTGAGCGCATCTCGGTCTGTGACGTGCTGCATGGGAATACGCCACGTTCCGCCGGGCGAGGTCGACGCTCCCGGACTGAAGCTGGACATGCCGCTGCAGTCCAGCACGCCGACCCAGTCGATCGGCTCCAGCAGGTCCATGGTCGCCTTGGCGGCCTCTTTGGACATGTTGACCGTCGTGGGAATCTCCAGGTCCTCGATGACCAGCGCCACGGCCACCGAGGGGATACGCTTCTGCTTTTTGACATCCATCGTGACCGGCAGCACGTCCTCGATGGGCGTGCCGCGATAGCCGCCGGCGCCGTAGCTGTTCTCGCCGCCGACCATGCCGAATCCGATCCCGAAGTCGCGGCAGGCGACCTGCAGGGCCGTCATCTGCGGGTAGGAGAGGCTGTCGGCGCGCACGTTGCTGAGGAAGACGCTGTCGAAGCGCTGCAGGGCGGCGGCCGTGGTGGGCATCGCCTCCGGCGGCGCATACTGCACGTCGATGTTCTCGCTCTGGAGCGCCCGCCGCAGGAAAGAGGTCAGGGAAGGATCGTCGGCGACGTAGAGGACGGTCGGCTTGCCGCGTACCCAGACGAAGCCCTCGCCCTTATTGTTGTCGGGAATGGTGTCTTCGGGCGCGTTCAGGGTGGCATCATAGCGGAAGAAGCCGACCTTGTCGATATTCTGGTCGAAGACGACCACATTCTTGCCCGGATGGAGGTCTACCTGTTTCGCCGGGCCGGCCGGCCGGTCGTCACGCGAGAGGGTGACGGTGGCCGTCTGCGCGGTCAGGCTGCTGAGAACCACACGCACGGGGAACGGCTCCCCGATCTTGACGCGCGGCGGCAGCACCATTTTGTCGATCAGCGCCTCTTTCGGAAGCGAGACCGGCAGCGTGACCGTGTCCAGCACGATATGGTCCGCCGCCAGCTCCGGCATCTCGGCCAGGGCGCGGCCGGCGTTCTCGTTTCCATCGGAAAGGAGGACGATACGCTTGCCGCTGTCCCGCGCGGTCGTGTCGAGTTCGTTCTGCGCCTGACGGAGAGCCTGGGCAATGTCGGTGGAGCTGGTCGCGCCGGGGTCGTGAAGGCGCTCGGGATCGAACGGCTGGCCGGGCGAGGACTGGGTGTGTGGATCCTGCGCGAAGGTGATGAGACCTACCTTGTCCACGGTCCGCATGCCCTTTGTCGCCAGGTGGAGATAGGAGGCCATCGCGGCGCGCTGGTCGTCGCGGATGCTCTTGGAGCCGTCCGCCAGGAAGATGACGGCCAGCGATTCGCCCTTGCGAACGAAGCGCGTCCCCGCCAGTGCCAGCACCAGCAGCGTCGCCAGGACGCAGCGTACCGCCAGAGCGAGCCGCTTGCGGCCCGGGCTCAGATCCGTAATGGTGTTCCGGTGCAGCCACCAGAAGTACGGCAGCAGCACCGGGAGCAGCAACAGCGCGGGCCAGAAAGTGAACTGAATGGGCACGTTACGATCTCTTCTGTCTTGCGTCGAGCCTTCGGCTTATAACGATAGTACGCAAATGTGCCATTCTGGGATTTGCATACCCGCAACCATCCTTCTCCACCTCAACGGCAATGTCCTGCAGGGCCGGTGTCGATCAGGGTCCTTCCCTTGTCATCGGGCGACTGAAGTCGCAGCCACCAGGGCGCAAAGTCCGCCTGCGCGGACTCCTATTGCCAGCCGGGCCGTGAACGACCCGTATAGCCGGGCATTGAAATACCCGTCTTTTGGTCCTTCGGACAACCGTCCTGCGGACGGACCTCACCCCTGTCCAATCGCCATCGGTGCGGGGTAACGGAACCGCACCCCTCCCCTCGCCTTCGTAAGCAGAGGGGAAAGACCTCACCCCCTATACCACCACGGGGCTTGCGCCCAGGCCGACGCCCAGGCGGAGCGGCGCACCTGCTGAAAGACCTCGCCCCCTATACCACCACGGGGCTTGCGCCCCTGCCTCTCCTTGGTAAGGAGAGGGGGAACTTAAGGTGTTAGGCCAACCGCCCTGCCGGGCGGAAAAGCCTGTCTCCTCGTAGGAATCAAGATCTTACCCATGAGCCTTGCTTAACTTTTAGGGTCGGAGCAGCACCTTGATCGAATCCCGGCCCGCGTGGACCATGTGGATGCCTTCCAGGTAGGATTCGAGCGGCAGTTGATGCGTAACGATTCCGTCCACGTTGAGCAGGCCGCGGTGCAGGTAGTCGATGACCTTCGGGTAGCAGCCGGGTCCCAGATGAGCGCCGTAGATATTCAGCTCCTTTGTGTCCCCGATGATCGTCCAGTCGGTGGTCGTCGGGTCGCGCATGACGGAGAACTCGACGAAGTTGCCGGCTTTGCGGATGGCGTGCAGGCCCTGGTTGACGGCGGCAGGATGGCCGGTCGCCTCGATGTAGACGTCGCAGCCGTAGCCTTCGGTCATGTCGCGGATCGCCTGGATCACATCGGCCCTGGAAGGATTGAGCGTCACGTCGGCGCCCAGGCTTCGCGCCAGCTCCAGGCGCTGGTCGTTCATGTCCACGGCTACCAGGACGCCCGGATTCTTCAGGCGGGCGCAGGCGATCATCCCCAGGCCGAGCGTGCCGACGCCGGCGATCACGGCCACGTCGCCGAACTCGATCTGCGCCCGCTCGACGGCGTGCATGGAGCAGGCCAGCGGCTCGATAAGGGCGGCTTTCTCGATCGGCAAGTCGGCAGGCACCTTGTAGTTGAGGGCGCGAGCGGGGAAGAGCATATAGTCGGCCATGCCGCCCTGCGTGTAGGTGTGAAAGCCGTAGATGTCGTGGACGGCACAGAGCCAGTACTTGCCCATACGGCAGTAGCGGCACTCCCCGCAGGGAACGATCTGCTCGGAGATGGCCCGGTCTCCCAGCGCCAGGTCGTATTTCTCGCCGGCCCCCTCCCCCAGCGCGACCACGGTCCCGATCAGCTCGTGCCCGGCGGTCACCGGCGCCTGCACGTAGCCTTTCCGGTTCTCATCGCCCCAGAACAAGGGCGCGCCGATAAAGCACTTGACATCGGAGGCGCAGACCCCGCAGGCATCCAGTTTGATGACCACCTCGCCGGGTCCCGGCTGCGGTATCGGGACTTCTTCCAGCCGGTAATCTTCCGGCGCATGGCAGCGCACGGCGCGCATGGTCCTGGGAAGCGTATCGAATGTGGTGACACTCATGGCGAGCCTCCTTTACGGTTAAGCTTTGAAATCGAGAGCGCGTCTGGATGTATGGAACCCATTCACGCCACAGAATCGTTGTTTCGATTTCTTCTCCGCTCTTCCCTTTTCTCTTCAAACGTTCCGAGGTCCAAATCTTCGTCTCAGGCTTGTTCGGGCGATGGATGACGTTGGGAATCTAAGCGGAATGCATATCGTCCGATAATGTTTGATAGCTTGCCTTCTACAGACCGAATTTTGGAGGGGCGCTAGCGCCCCTCCAAAATTCGCGCGGCGCCCCGGCCCTGCCAGGACGAATGAGACCGGGCATGAACGAAATACCCCCCTGAGTTTGTGTTTTCCCCGCGAAGTCTGGCATACTATAGTGTTCTGGATTTCCCGGTAATTCTGTCCTGATGAGGTATTTTCGATGGGGTTGATGCGAGGACCCGTTCAGCAACCTAGCCGTCCGATCAGCAAGGCGACCTTGCGGCGCGTTATGAGTACCTTCCGGCCCTACAAGCCGCAGGTCGTGTTG
The DNA here is from genome assembly GCA_035653075.1 of Chthonomonadaceae bacterium. Lineage (GTDB taxonomy): Bacteria > Armatimonadota > Chthonomonadetes > Chthonomonadales > Chthonomonadaceae > DASRCN01. Next base: position 108,603 of record DASRCN010000041.1, read on the forward strand.
ATCATCGTCGCCGTGCTCGCTTCGGCGTCGTTCGGCCTGCTGTCGCCCTTCTTCCTGCAGACCATCATCAACAAGGGCCTGCTGGCGGGCTCGCTCGGCGTGGTCACGCGATTTACCCTCTACACGCTCGTGGCGACCCTCGGCGCGACCGTCTTCTCGCTCGGCTACAGCTATCTGAGCGTCGTGGTCGGCCAGCATATCATGCGCGACCTGCGCAACCAGTTGTACGATCACCTGCAAGGCATGTCGCTGCGCTTCTTCACCGGCACCCGCACCGGCGAGATCCAGTCACGCCTCGCCAACGACGTGGGCGGCGTGCAGTCGGTGGTCAGCGATACGGCCGCCAACGTGCTCTCTAACGTCACGACCGTGCTCTCGACGCTGGTCGCCATGATCTACATGGACTGGCGGCTGACCCTGCTCTCGGTAGGTATCCTGCCCTTCTTTGCCCTGATCGCCTCGAAAGTGGGCAGTTATGCGCGCGGCGTCCGCAGCAAGGTCCAGGCACAGTTGGCGGACATCAACGCGACGATGCAGGAGACCCTCTCCGTCTCCGGCATCCTGCTCACCAAGACCAGCGGCCGTCAGACCCGCGCTTTGCAGCGATTCACCGAGGAGAACGAAGCCCTTACCGACACGCAGATCAAGCAGGCCATGATCATGCGCTACTTCTTCAACCTGATCGGCCTGACGTTCTCCGTGACGCCCGTTCTGGTCTACTGGCTGGCAGGCTATCTCATCATCCACAACGGCGACCGGCATCTGACCATCGGCACCATCGTCGCCTTCACGCAGCTTCAGGCGCGCCTCTTCTTCCCGCTCACCAATCTGCTTAACGTCCAGGTGGACGTGACGAGCGCCCTGGCGCTGTTCGACCGCATCTTCGAGTACCTGGATATGCCCCAGGAGATCAGCGACACCCCGGACGCTGTTGCACTCGATCTGGAGAAGGTGCGCGGCGCGGTCGCCTTCGAGCACGTCGAGTTCCGTTATAGCTCGGACCAGGAGCGGCCGACGCTAGCGGACATCACGGCCGAGGCCCGTCCGGGCGAGCTGGTCGCCCTGGTCGGCCACTCCGGCGCGGGCAAGACGACGATGACCTATCTGATCCCGCGCCTCTACGACGTCAACGCGGGCCATGTGACTATCGACGGCATCGACGTGCGCAAGATCAAGCTGGAGTCGTTGGGCAGAATCATCGGCGTGGTGACACAGGAGACCTACCTGGTCCACGACTCCATCGAGGCCAACCTGCGCTACGGCCGGCCGGATGCGACCGATGAAGAGGTGATCGCCGCCGCGAAGACCGCCGCCATCCACGATCACATCATGTCGCTGCCGGATGGTTACAAGACGATGGTCGGCGAGCGCGGGTATAAGCTTTCCGGCGGCGAGAAGCAGCGGATCGCCATTGCCCGCGCTATCCTCAAGGACCCACGCATCCTCATCCTCGATGAGGCCACTTCTTCTCTGGATACCCAGTCGGAGCGGGCGATCCAGGCGGCGCTGACGCCGCTCATGCAGGGCCGCACGACCTTTGCCATCGCGCACCGGCTCTCGACCATCCTGGCCGCCGATCAGATCCTCGTGCTGGATCAGGGCCGCATCGTCGAGCGCGGCACGCACGACCAGCTTCTGGCGATGGGCGGCGAGTATGCTCGCCTTTACGCTGCCCAGTTCGAGGACCCTGAAGGCGAGATGGAGGGAATGCCGCGCGAGGCCATTCCGCAATAAGGTTATGCGGCCAGGTAGGGCAGGACCAACTCCCGCTCGACCTGCAGCATTTTCCATTCGTCGTCGTCCGGACCGTCGTAGATGAGCGTGAATGGTCCCTGGAAATGGGCGGCGCGGGCCAGATCCAGGCAGCGGCGGTAGTCGGCAGCATCCGGTATGGAGGCGGCGTCGAAGGCGCATTTGGCGTGGCAAGATTCGGCATAGGGAAAGATCGCCGCCAGGTCGTCGTATTTCGTCGGGCCGCTCCAGTTGCCGAAGTCCAGGTTCAGCCCCACCCTACCCTCCAGACTGTCCAGCAGCGCGATGACATCGCGCGGGCGCTCCAGCAATCCGTACCAGTTTTCTGTGGTGACACGGACCCCGTTCGCCTGCCCGCGTTCCGCCAGCGCGCGCAGTCCCTCGCGGCTGCGGCGCATCGTCTCCTCCGTACACGGCTGCCGCCCCGCGACGACGCGGGCGCGCTCCGCGCCAAGCTTTCCCGCCGTCTCGATCCATCCGGCGATCCATTCCCGGTCCCGCGCATGATGGTCCGGGTGCGTGATGTCTCCGGTGTCGATCAGCAGCGAGAACAGTTGAACTTCGGCCTCGCGCAGCGCCGCCTTCAGCTCACTCAAATAGGCGCTTTCCCGGCTGGGCAGATGGAAATGGCAGATTTCCAGGGTGTGTATGCCCATCGCCGCCAGGCGCGCAGGCACGTCCAGCAGCGTGATGCTGCCGGGACCGTAGGTCTCGGCTCGCTCGCCACGATGGGGGCTTTCCGGGCTATCGGGATAGGTGACACCCAGAGCGCGATGCAGGCTCCAGGTCGAAACGGACACGCGCAGAGGCGAAGAGAAGATCATGAGTATCCCTATCAGATGAAATCTTTCTGGAAATAACCATACCACGCAGGAAATCTTTTTCGCGCACGAAAAAAACTGACGAGCAGTATTGACACCCACAGGTTTTTTTGGTACATTTAGTTTATCGGAAAGCGGAGGAGCATGGAAACCCGAATCGACCACCCTTCCTCGCCTACGGTCAGCAAGATCGTAGCGACCCTGGCGGAACGCATTCAGTCGGGCCGTTATCAGGAGGGGAAGTGGTTCCCTACCGAGCGTGAGCTGGAGGAGGAGTTCGCCGTCAGCCGTACCCTGATCCGGCAGGCGGTCGAGGTCCTCGAACAACGCCGCCTGGTGCTACGCTCGCCCCGCTGTCGCACCATCGTCCAGAACCCCAACCGAGCTCATCCCCTGCCCCCGGAGACGGCCCGCCGCACGCTAGGTCTCTGGATCTGGCCCGATCCCACACATCCGGTCGGCGCGATGGTGGTCCGGGGCATTTACAAGGCGCTGGATCACCGCGCGTACCGGCTGGTAGCCGGCCACCCGGTCGGCGAGGATTGGGCGGCGATCCACCAGTCTGAAGCCCATTTTCTGGAGGGTATCGCCCAGGACCGGGATGTGGTCGGCGTCTTGCTGTGGTATATGGGTGGGCCGGTAAATCTTCCGGCCCTGCAGACGGTGCGCGCGGCGGGCATCCCGATGATATTTCTGGATCGCCGGCCCCCGGAGGGATTCCCGGCGGACTATGTGGGCGTGGACAACGTCCACGCCGCCGAGCAGGTCGTCACGCACCTGATCGATCAGGGGCACCGGCGCATTGCCCATATCACCAACTGGGATGAGGTCTCTACGGTCGCGGAACGCCTGACGGGTTATCGCCGCGCTCTGCAGGCCGCCAACATCCCCTTCCAGCCTGAGCTCGTTATGACGGAGGTCCAGCCGTCACCGGACCATCCGGACGATGCGGATGCGGAGTTGGCAGAACGCCTGTTGAGCGTGCCCGACCCTCCAACTGCCGTCTTCGTGGTCAACGACATCCTCGCCCTACGCCTGGTGAGCGCGCTGCGCACTCGCGGCGTGAACGTCCCTGAGGGGATGGCCGTCGCCGGTTTCGACGGTATTGAGCGCTGGCTTCCCGGCGACCGCTTCCTGACCACTGCCGACCAGCCGTTCGAGCGCATCGGCAGCCGGAGCGTGGACCTTCTCCTCCATCAGATCGAAGCCAAGGAGAACCAGCCCTATAAGCACATCGAATTGGACGCGCCACTGAGTATCCACGCTTCCACCCGGCCTTCGTCCCGGTTGGAATAGCGCCCATACCCTCCCAAGAGGAGGGAGTACACCGAAGAAGGAGAGGTAAGACATGAAACGCACTTCTGGTGGCGGCTTTACGCTCATCGAGCTGCTCGTCGTCATCGCGATCATCGCCATCCTGGCCGCCATTCTCTTTCCCGTCTTCGCGCAGGCACGAGAGAAGGCACGCGCCATCTCCTGCCTGAGCAACTTGCGGCAGATGGGTACCGCGTACACTATGTACAACGAGGACTACGATGAGATGGTCCTCCCGGACTACGAGTACCAGGACCCAGGAACCTACAGCAAGATCCTGTGGTATGAGGACCTTCTCTATCCCTACGTCAAGAATGCCCAGATCTTTATCTGCCCGGACCGTTCCTTCCTGGATAGCCCGAACAATCCGGATCCCGACTTTCGAGATCCCTTGCGCGCCTGGCTTCCACCCGGCGCCGGCCCCCTGCACCAGGATCTGACATTCTCGTATTCCGGTAACAACTCGTGGAGCTGCTGCGGCCTGAACCCCAATACCGACTATCCTTCGCTCAATTCACCGGAAGGATTCACCGGCGACACGCTCGGCCGCTACTGGCCCTACCCGACCTTAGCGCAGTTCGATCAGCCGGCGACCTACATCGTCTTCTTCGACTCGGATGAAGAGCAGACCTGGGCGGCGGCCTACCCCGGCCCGCACATCGGTGGGCAGGATTTCGAAGGCTACGATATCTACACCGATAACAAAGGAAGTACGGACCAGCCGATCGACACGTCGATCTGTCCCACTTGCGGCCCGAATCAATATGCCTCGGTCCGCAAGGACCACTCCGGCGGATTCAACGCCGTGTTCATGGATGGACATGGCAAATGGATGCGCCAATCCAAAGTCGAGAACTGGGCGGCCCGCCTTCACGGCGTGAACTGGTCCTGGAACCTGTAAGCGCCTGCGTCCGCCTGTAAGCCCATCGTCCCGATGAGCCTTTCGGCTCATCGGGACGATTCCGGGAGCCTGTCTGAGATTTCGGCAATCCGGTTTCTATTCGGGAAGCCGTGGGAAGGGTCTGAAGGAGAGGTGTCATGAATAAAAGTATCCATCCCGGAGTTTTTATCGCCGCGATCGTGATCATTCTCGTGATCGCAGGGGTGCTCATCTACCGGGCGACCTCGCCGCCGCCCACACAAGGCATGAACCCACTGGGCCCCGGCGCCGCGATGCTGCGCAAGTCAGGCAACGATATGAGCAAGTATATGACGCCGGCCGAGAAAGCGATGATGCGGGGTCATAATGTAAATCCTGGGCCGGGAAGGTAGTTTCCAGTCCCCTGAAGAAGTATTAGGGCGCTGGTCCCTACGAGCTGTCTCCCTCTGTGATCCTGGGATGCAGCCCGGATAGGATAACAGGTCGCCCGTTCTACCAGGTCTATTTCGGGGACGCAGCAAAAGGAAAGTGGTCCGATGCGAAAAGAGATTCATCCGGCAAGCGCCTTCGTGATCATCATGGTCGCTCTCTTGCTTGTGCTGTTCCTCTATTACAAAAAAACGGAGCCGCCTCCGACCGTGCCGATGAACCCGCTTGGTCCCGGCGGCGCGCTGATGCATAGGATGGGCGGCGATTGGACCAAGGTTCTGACGCCGGCCGAGAAAGCGATGGTAAAGCCCAGCAAGAAAGCCTCCTCCAGCCCCGGACCGCGGTAGGCAGCCGGACCGACTTTCCAGGACACGCTGCCATGCCGATCACCATCCAAGAGCTTGCCCGGCAGTTGAATCTTTCCAAAGGCACCGTTTCCCGCGTGCTCAACAATCGCGAGGATGCTTTCATCTCCGAAGCGACCCGGCTGCGCGTCCAGGAGGCGGCGCGCGAGCTGGGCTATCGCCCGAATCGCGCCGCCCGCGCCCTGGCGACCGGTCGCAGCCACTCTATCGCGTTCTGCACGCATAAGGTGACCGCCCTCTCCGCCCTGGTCCTCAACCGCGTGCAGGGACTGGTCCAGCAGCACGACCTGGAGCTGATCATCACGACGTTCGACCGCCAGAGCGCCACGCAAGCCGAGCAGACGATCTCCTCTCCCTGGCACGTGGACGGCGTCCTGACCTACGAGTCCAGCGACTACATCCATCTTATTTTCGACGATCCTACCGGCATCCGGCCTCCGACCGTCAACATGGGGACTTATCTGATCGAGGATACGGATTTTGTCGGGACGGACCTGTGCCCGGCCATCGTCGATTCGGTGCGGCATCTGTACGCGGTGGGCTGCCGGCGTATCGCTTACATGGAGGAAGAAGAGGCGGCCGGGCGTGCCACCCCGGATTTCCGGCATCTCTCTTACCATGGGACTATGGAAGAGGCCGGCGCGCGGCCGGAATATATCGTGACGGCGGATGGCGCGCGGGCGTCAGCCCGCAAGGCGATCCAGGAGTACGTTCAGGCCAACGGCCATCCGGACGGGATTTTGTGCCGCAACGACGATCTGGCGATCGGGACGTATCGCGGCCTGCGCGATCTGGGGCTGCGCATTCCGGAAGACGTGGCCCTCGTCGGCTGCGATGGGATCGAGGACACCGAATACCTGGACCCGCCTCTCAGCACCATTGTCCAGCCGCTGGAAGCGATGTGCGATCTGGCCTGGGAGTTTTTGGAGCGCCGCATGGGCGATTCGAGCCGTCCGCTCCAGCGGGCCATTCTTCCCTCTCGGCTCGTCATTCGCGGCTCTTCGCAAAGAGACCTCACCCCATAGACCTCACCCTCTAACCCCCTCTCCTTAAGAAGGAGAGGGGGAACTTTAAGGAACCTGTTGAAGAGCTTGAAAATCCTGTGGCGTGTCTATGTCGAAGCGGCCTTCCGGAAAAGGAAGGCAGGCGATCCGGGAGCGGTGTCGGCGCAGGACCTGCTTCGCGCCTTCCGCGCCATGTAACGCCTCCAGTTCCGGGAACAGACTGCGCGCGAAGAGGGCGGGCACGCCTGGAACGCCGTCATAATCACAGGCTGCGATTGGCTGTCCGGTTACGCGGAAGGCCGTGACAAGCCGATCCAGCAGCGAAGCGGTGACCAGCGGCTGGTCGCACAGCAGGAAGAGAGCGCCGTCTGTGGCTTGCCGCCGCGGCTGGACCGCGGAAAGTCCGGCCCGGATCGAAGCGCTCATTCCCTCCTTCCACGCTTCATTGATCACGACCGTTACACCGGCATCCTCAACCTCTGGTTTTATCGCCTCGGCATGGGCGCCCAGCACCACGATCACCGGACGGCAGCAGGAAGCCAGCGCCGTTTCGACCGTGTGCCGCAGCAGACTGTGCCCGCCGTAAGGCAGCAGTTGCTTGGGCTGCCCCATACGCTCCGATGCCCCCGCTGCAAGAATGATGGCGGCGATGTTCTTCATTCCCCTTCACCGATCGGGATGGATCGGGCCGGTATGCGTTTTCAGCAAGCCCCCGGAACGCCCGGCGAGCACCGCGCGCATCTCGGCCAGGATCGCCAGGGCGATCTCTTCGGGCGTCTCGGCGCCGATGTCGACGCCGGCAGGATAGTACAACCGTTGGAGGCTGGAAAGATCCCAGGCTACCCCCTCGGCCTGCAGCTCGCCCAGCAGCCGCTCGGTACGTGCCCTCGGTCCGAGGATGCCCAGATAGCGGAGGGGCAGCGGGAGGAGCGTCCGCAGCCACTCTTTGTCGTGTAGATAGTGATGGGTCATGAGCATCGCGACCGTTTCGCTATTCATGACCACCGATTCCGGCAGCGGGCCGGGATGCGTACAAACGACGGCATCGGCGGCAGGGAAACGATCCGGAGTCGCATAGGCGGGCCGGTGATCGACGACCGTCACCTGCCACCCTAACTGTTTTGCCAGGGAAGCCAGCGGCAGGGCATCGTAACCGGCCCCGAAGATCATCAAAGAGACGGGCGGGGGCACGAATTCGAAGAACAGCTCCGCTGTTCCGGACCCTAACTTCATCTCTTGCGTTGTGGAGCGGCGGCGGCAGAAAACTTGCTGCATTTCAGCCAGTAGTGCCCGAACGAGGTCTTCACATTCCGTTTCGCCCGTAAGACGGCCCTCGGAATCGAGCATCAGGCGCATGCCTATCGATGGCAGTCCGTCTCCCTCGCTCTGGATAACCGTTGCCAGGACACCCGCCTGCCGACGCGCCTGACACTCCGCCAGAAAAGCGAGCGGCCCTTCCCTTTTCCCGGCCTGTACCGGCTCGATCAGGACGGACGTAACGCCGTTACAGCCCATGCCAAGGCCATAGACATTGTCCTCTTCCGCCGCTCCATCGTAGGTGATCACGATCGCCTGGCCGGAGACGAGGACCCGTTTGGCGTGCTCGACAACGTCGCTTTCCAGGCAGCCGCCGCTGATCGCTCCGACCGTTCGGCCTTCCGAGGTAATCAACATACGCGCGCCTGGGCGCCGGTACGCCGAGCCCTGCACTTTGACCACGGTCGCCAGAGCCATCCGCTCCCCCGTGCTCGCAGTGTTATAGACTTCTAGAATCGCCGGTAATTCTGCCATGAAGCTCCTTACAAAACTTTGTCCGGGATGATGGGTAGATCGCGGACGCGCATGCCGCCGGCGTGATAGACCGCGTTGGCGAATTGCGCGCCGAACGCCTGCATCGCGTATTGTTTACGTTCGACGCCTGGCTGTGCGTTTCCTATTGCCTCCCATCGATCCAGGTTATGGCGCTTGAGGAAATCGACGTACGCTTTTGCTTTGTTCGGATCGGCGGCCCGGTCTAATTTCTCCCGTGTCTGTTTTCAAACCTGTATAGTCGACAAAATATGATATAATGATGTCACTTTGATCTCGCTGATGCGGCCAAATCGCTGACGATGAGGTTGCATCGCAAATTATCTAGCCAATAGGAGAAAATATGCTACAGCTCATTCTGCTGATCGTCGGCGTTATTTGGGCGCTTCGCAAGCCCAAGCTTACAAAACTGACACCCGATCAGTTCCCAGGAGTTCCAGAGCCGGTATTCTATGAATGGAAGGCGCTGGAGCTAGAGAGCATCAATATGTTTCTCTGGGCATCCTGGGGGGTGTTTCTGCTCAGCATTCTGGCCATTTTGATTACGGCCGCCGCCTTTCCAACCGCAGGAGTGGCTGTCCAGATCCTGGTTTTCGTGTTGTTCATTGCGGCGCTCGTTATAGCCGACAGTCGTGGCAAGCAGGTGGCTAAGTTTAAGAAGCAGCACGGGATCCAATGGCCTGCTAAGCGTTGACGGAATGCGCGATCACATCAGCCGCACATCCCTTTGCCTGTTCAGAGTGGAAAGCAAGGGAACGAGAAGGCCGTCAAGTCCGAGGAAAGCCCCACCAGTACCGGCAGTTCCTCAGGTATCTGTTCCTGGACCAGAAAATAAGCCGTGCGGCGAACTTGTCCTTCCAGTTTGCCGATCCTGGCTCAATACCACGCCACCTCATCCGGAAAGGTCTTGAAAAGGTCGCGATGTTTTCGATAGCCTCCGAAGTCGCCCAAAATGGGTCTGCTAGGGAGGCAAAGGAGCGGAACAGCCGCCCAGGCGGAAGTCGCGGCAGACCTGCTGGGCGATCATCTGCGCGTTGGGCCTGGCCGGAGAAGGACTCAAATTCGACTTGCCAATGCTCCAGAGCATGATGCCGGCCGCGTGCCGGCGGATCACGGCGTTCGCCAGGCTCCGGACGGCGGCCAGCGAGTAGACGTGCCCGCCCGTATCCTCCGGCGGCGCCTCGATCCCCATCACCACCCGGCCTTTGAAATAGTGCTGGTAGGCCGCCAGCGCCTGTGCGGGGTCGTACCGGTTGGTCGCGTCGTACGACATGACATTCACCAGGTCCAGATCGGAGGCGGCAGGAGATCGGAACAGAGACAGCATCACGCCGGTCCAGGGGCTTTGCGGCTGCGCGTTCCGCCAGGGGCCTTCGCCATACGCGCCTACGCTCCACCCGGTGGCCGTGAGGAGCGCCGGCCTGGGCAGCAGCCGGCGCGTGCTGCGGACTGCCGCAATCCATTGAGGATCGGTCCCGCAGTGGATATGACCGTCCTTGCTCAGGCTGCATCCCGGATCGCCGCTCTCGAAATCGATATCGACTCCATCCAGCCGAAAATCTTTGACGAACCGCGCGACCGCCTGGGGATGATAGCTTCCCCAGTTTTTGTACGCCGCTCCCCCAACGGAAAGTAAGATGCGCGTTTGTGGGTTTCGGCGGCGCAGCAGAGCGATCGCCCGCTTGAGCATGCGGCCATCGTAGGCGAACTGCAATCCAGTACCCTGCAAATTCAGCCCGCCGGAATAGACTGCATCCGGCTTCATGAAGGCTAAGTCCACCATATTGATGTAGCCCGGCACCCTGGCCAGCGCCGTCTGCGCCGGACCGGCGACGTTGTTGTTTTCGATCCAGCTTGGGAAATAGCCGACGAGAAGCTTTCTGCCTGCCAATAAAGGGCTGCCGTGGCGCGGCGCGACAGAAGGCTCGCTCCGGCGCCCCTCTGGTCGAGGAACATACGCCCTCGCAAACATCGGAAGCAACAACCCGATCAGCAGTGACGTTGCGGCAAGCGCCGTAGATCGGCTGACGACCTGACACGAGTGGCGAAGATGGCTTTGCACCTATCTCTCTCCTGGCAGCGGTGGATGATACCAGGCTCCCTTCCTGCATAAAGAAGGGCCTCTTGCCGCCTTGTTCGGCAGGAGGCCCTTTCCTTCCTTTTTGCCTTTGCATTCTGCAGGAGGCTCTAACAACGTCCGGGCTAACGGAGTCTCCGTAAGCCCGGACGGATTCGATCTGCACGCTGACCGCGCATTACCGGCGGCGTAACCGGCGCCAGCCCAGCAGCGCCAGGCCAAGACCGATTCCGCTCATGAAGTTTGAGGAAGAAACTTTTCCATTCCTTCTTGCGCCTCTCTCTTTGAGAGGGGTAGCGTCAGGACTTGCGTCGACTGCGATACTGTTCCTGTTGCTCAAAGACAAGGAATCCCTGTCCCTCCGATTCGACATTGCCTTCGGCCAAATAGTCTTGCAATGCTTTTTCCTTTCCCATTGTTTCCGCCACTTTTTTAATGTCCAGGCGGTTGAGTGATTCTGCGGTGATGGAGCGTTTATTGTCTACAAAAATACCAGCTTGTAGAAAACGCCGTGCGACTTCGGAATTGAAAAGCTCCTGAAGAAGATCGGCCTCCGACGCGTGTTTACAGCCTACAAAGTAGCAGGTATCATCTACAAAAATCGGCTTTCCTTTTACGGGAGAGAGTTTCGTGAATATTATCTCCTTGTGCAACCCAGAAATGGCTACCTTATAGGGGGCAAAAGAGTATTCACCTATTCCGAACAGGCAGTATTCCGGCTGCCCGCGATAAATAGAGCTTTTACGTTGAGCAAATAGATTTTTGTGTTCTTCAAGATAACGCCAGGCACGTGGAAATCGCGAACACAACCGCCCGGTATCCTCCCCGACAGCGGTCTGTGTGATAAGCACATATCGCTTTGGAAGAGTAACCCCTTTTGCAATATCTCCGGCTTTGAGCAGCGGATAGAGAATCTCCTCTTCAACGTCGACCTCTTCTCCAAAGCCATTCCGCAGACGCCCATCATCCCATTTAAGCTCCATGACTTTCGCAAGGTCGTGTTTTACTCCAGAGCGCCAGCGATAATAGTTGACCCCCCTTAAATGCCGAACGTTCAGATACTCATCCACATCGGACACCATCTGCTCATCCACGAAACCGAAGCGACCGGAGGCCTTCTCGCTTTGAAGAGATTCATAGAAATAAGCGTCGCGTTCGTCCGAATGTCTCCAGGGTAACTGCGACACGAACAAGCAGGCGCTCACGGCGGCATCGAACCATTTAGCGGCATCAATTTTGTAAGCAGCACTGTCGGAGAACGCTCTTCCAAGGCGCCAATAGTAGTCCAGCACTTTGCGGGCTACTCCTGTTTTGCAGAGCATGGCAATCGTGCAATCGCGTAGGCCGGCAGCCTCAATGAGTTTCAAAAGTATCCACTCGGAAATATCGAAATTGGCCTTGCCGGTACGCGCATCCAGACCCTGTAGTCGCTTGATGTTCGATTTTTGAGGCAGATTGACGGCTTCGAGCACACCCAATGTCGCATTTGTGACCCAGGGGGGATTGCCCAAAAGTAGGATCGGCGCCTCTAAACCACGTAGAAATGTTATCCAGTCGAAGGTGAAAAAGTCCTGAGCGCATAGTTGAATGTTTAAATCAGGGTGATTGCTGTTAATACGGCGCTGAACTGTAGCTATATAGTATTGATTGATGTCAAAACCAAAGTAGTCGGCATTCCCACCGAAAACGCAGGCCGCCGCTTCCAAAAAACTTCCTTCGCCACATGTCGGCTCTATGATCGTGCGAGGGCGCATGCCTCGACGTTTAAGAAGCTCACTGACTTCAAGCGCAAGAGGAAGTGGAGTCTGAAAATCCCCATATTCAATTTTTCGGCGTCGTTCCGTCATAGCACCCGAATCACTCCTTCTGCCTCTCCAGCCTTCCCTATGACCCTCGTATACTGCAGCCGCCATTGAAGAGCATTGGAGATAGTCAGATAACCTATCTGCGGAGGATTTCGTAGGATCTCCTGCGCGAGGGCTTGCGCCTGGATGTCGTCTACAGGCAGCATCCGCTCACTCAGGAAGGCAAGGATATCGTCCTCGTTGCCTTCATTTTCGAGGATACGTAACAGACCGGTCGTCGTCTGATAATCGCCCGTGCGCTCCTTCTCGACATAGATAACATGGCGTATCTGTAAATTTGCAGTCGCTGTCACCAGATCATCTCGCTTGTCATAGACAAAGATCTGTAGAGAGTATCCGAGACCATAGATTTTCTGTCGAGCAGACTGGAAGGGGCAGGAAGACTGTGGCTGCCGGATGCTGGTGGTTTTGAAATCGATCCCTAGTTCTGGAAGATCAATGCCTGTGGCGGAGCTGCCCGCCACAAATTCGTAACGCGCCTGCAAGTAGGTGCGAAACTTCTGTTCCAGGTAGGTGCCGACCGCTTTTCCGTCGGTGATTCCATACAAAAGCGGCTCCTGATGCTGACTTTCCCATTCCGCGAACGCTCTGGCCTCTTGAATCAAGAGAGCCACGGTAAGCAGCGGTTTCCCAGCCATACAGTCTCCTGCCCCGGTCTCCGATTTCTTTCCTCCTGAATGGCAGCTAAGCCTCTTCGCCGGCGTACTTGTCGCGGAGGGAGGCGACGACGGCGGGGTCGGCGAGGGTGGTCGTATCGCCGAGGACGCGGCCTTCCGCGACATCGCGGAGCAGGCGGCGCATGATCTTGCCGGAGCGGGTCTTGGGCAGATCGGCGGTGAGCAGCACGTCGTCCGGGCGGCAGATGGCGCCCAGCTTTTTGGCGACCCAGTCCTTCAGCTCGTTGCGCAGGGCCTCCGTGGCCGCCGTGTCGGTCATGGGGGGCATCCGGTCCTCGCGAATGATGCAGAAGGCCACCGGCGCCTGTCCCTTAACGTCGTGCGTGCGGCCAATGACCGCCGCCTCCGCCACGGCCGGGTGCTCGACCAGCGCGCTCTCCATCTCCATCGTGCTGATGTTGTGGCCGGCCACCAGCATGATGTCGTCCACGCGGCCCAGCAGCCAGAAGTCGCCGTCCTTATCCCGCATGGCGCCGTCGCCGGGGAAGTAGAGGCCGGGGAAGCGGCTCCAGTAGACCTGCTGGTAGCGCTCGTCGTTGCCCCAGAGCGTGCGCAGCATCGCGGGCCAGGGCCGGCGGATGACCAGCACGCCTTTCTGGCCGTTGGGGACCGTTTGGCCTTTCTCGTCCACCACGTCCGCGAAGATGCCGGGGAACGGTTTGGTGGCCGAGCCGGGCTTGGTGGTCGTCAGGCCGGGCAACGGCGTGATCATGATGGCTCCGGTCTCCGTCTGCCACCAGGTATCCACGACCGGGCAGCGGCCATGCCCGATGTTCTCGTGATACCAGAGCCAGGCTTCCGGATTGATCGGCTCGCCGACCGTGCCGAGCAGGCGCAAGCTGGAGAGATCGTGCTTGCGCGGATACTCGTCGCCCCACTTCATGCAGGCGCGGATCAGTGTCGGGGCGGTGTAGAGGATGGTGATCTTGTGCCGCTCGATCATCTCCCAGAAGCGGTCGCGGGCCTGTCCCTGCCCCTCCCGGCCCCAGTCCGGCGAGCCCTCGTACATGAAGACCGTCGCGCCGTTGGCGAGCGGGCCGTAGACCACGTAGGAGTGACCGGTCACCCAGCCGACGTCGGCGGTACACCAGTAGAGATCGTTCTCTTTGAGATCGAAGACGAGCTTGGTGGTGGCGTAAATGCCGGTCAGATAGCCGCCGGTGGTGTGGAGGATGCCTTTGGGCTTGCCGGTGCTGCCGGAGGTGTAGAGAATGTAGAGCGGGTCTTCAGCGTCCATCGGCTCCGGCGGGCAGACCGGCGCGGCGTCGGCCATCAGGTCGTGCCACCAGACGTCTCGCCCGTCCTGCATCGTGATGGACGCCTCCTCGCCCACGCGCCGCAGCACGATCACTTTTTCGACGGTCGGGCAGCCGGCGACGGCCTCATCGGTGGTCTTCTTGAGCGGGACGACGTTACCGCGCCGCCAATAGCCATCGGCGGTGATGACGACTTTAGCTCCGCAGTCGTTGGTGCGCTCCTGCAGGCTCTCGGCGGAGAAGCCGCCGAAGACCACCGAATGCGGCGCGCCGAGGCGCGTGCAGGCCAGCATCGCTATCGCGGCCTCCGGCACCATCGGCATGTAGATGGTCACCCGGTCGCCCTTACGTATGCCCAGGCTGCGGAGGACATTGGCAAATTTGTTGACTTCCTGCGCCAGCTCCGCGTAGGTAAACGTGCGCTGGTCGCCCGGCTCGCCTTCCCAGACGATGGCGCGCTTGTCCCGCCGCGGCCCACGCAGGTGCCGGTCCAGGCAGTTGACACTGACGTTGAGCTGCCCGCCGACGAACCACTTCGCGTGCGGCGGCTCCCACTCCAGGACCTTGTCCCAGGGCCGCGACCATTCCAGCTCGCGCGCCCAGTTTTCCCAGAACCCTTCGAAATCGCGCTCGGCGCGGGCGTAAATTTCGGGATCGTTGGCATTGGCCTGCCGGGCAAATTCAGGAGGCGGGGGAAGGGTCTTGTCCTGCTGCCACTCCGCCTGGGTCGTCTTGGACTCGGTTACCATGACTCTCTCTCCTTCTCTGGCCTCAATAGACTTGGCGTTTCATTCTCCACGCGCATCGCCGAGTCCTGCCCACGATCCTCACCAGGCAAGGACGTAAAGAAGGCCCCACCTCTAAGGAAGTCGGGGCCTTCTCCCGTTCACAAAGTCCGCCTGCAGAAGCCTACTGCGGGGTCAGGAGGAAACCGTGAATCTGTCCGTTGATATCGCCCATGCCGACGATCTGGCCGCTATCGTTGATGTCCGTCGCCGCATAAAGAAGCCAGCCGGAGCTGCCTGGGATCAGGGTGTTGAGATCGACCATAAGGCCGTTCTGCCAGAGGAAGGCATGGTCGTAGAAGCTGTTCGGTACTGTGGTCGAGCCGCCGACGATCTGGCCGACGTTGTTGATGCCGAGCGCGATCCCGTGATTGCCGCCGAGCGTGCCCAGATCGGTCATCTTGCCGTTCTGCCACAGGTAAGGATGTAACTGCCCGGTCGGATTCTGGCCGTCGAGCGGGCCGGTTGCGGACAGACCGACTACCTGCCCCGCGTTGTTGATCGCGTTGGCATTCGTCCAGGGTCCGCCCAACGATCCGAGGTCTTGCAGGGTCCCGTTGCTGGAGATAAATCCGGCCAAATTTTGACTGCCCGTATCTCCCGGTAGGCGTGTCGCGGTGCCGACGATCTGGCCGCTACCGTTGATGTCGTTGGGCTCGCTCTGGGAGTATCCGGACAGCGTCCCGAGATCGGTTAGCTTGCCCTGGTACATGAAGACATGTATCGGGACGATGTGCATGGGGTTATTGGAATCGGTGGGAACATCGGCATATCCCGTGATCTGCCCGATGCTGTTGATGGCCGTCGCCACGCTAAACGTGCCGCCCAGGGTGCCCAGGTCGGTCATTTGGCCGTTGCTGTCCAGAACGGCATGCAATTCATTCGTTCCGGAAATGGCGGCAGCGCCTACGATCGATCCAGACGAGTTGATGGCTCTCGCGGCGCTATCCGAGCCGCCCAGCGTGCCGATCGGCGTTATATTGCCGCCGGAGTAGACATATCCCTGCACCGGCGCGCCGATCTGCCCGCTTGCGGTAGAGCCTATAGTTCCTACGACCTGACCGGCGGCGTTGATACGTACGGGCCGCATCCCGACCAATCCGGTAAGCGCGCTATTGCCCAGGTCGATCAGCCCTGGCGGGCTGCCGTTGGGATCGCGCGTGACCCGTTTAGACGCGCTCGATTGGGACAGCACGCCCAGGTCCGTGATTTTATAGTGGCGGGTGAGGTCGGGGCTGTTGCCACCGTTCCAATGGCTGTTCCCGCCGCATCCGGCCAGCGCGCAAAGACAGCCCGCCGCCAGCATACTTGCCATTCGCAGTCTCATGAATCTTCTCTCCTCTTCCGGAAAACGTGGGGGGAGATCGATAGGACCGGATCGCTGTCCGGCAGGACGCTCAGGCCGAAACAGGGGGTAATCGGCGGCATCCATGATTACTATTCTCCGATTTTTATTGCCTTCCTGCTTTTCAGAAATATTTCCTTTCGAGAGCAAACCGGTCAAGCCGGCAGTAGAGACGGGGTTATGAGATTGAGAAAAGATTCACAAGGGGGTTCCAAACATGGAAAATACGGGTATAATGGGTTGTCGGTTGGTCCCACGAAGGTCTCGGCAACCCAAACCTCCAGGAAAGGAAGTGATGTGGTTGAAGTGGACCCCACTTCAGGCCGTGGCCGGAGCTGCGGTCGTTTCCCTGTCCGCTTTAGTTCCTCTCGCTGTTAGCGCGGACCCACCCTCCTCCCCATCGGCTTCGGCCGCTGCCGGAGGCAATCTCTCTCCCACCCAGCAGACTCTTGCCGCCCCCGGAGTCATCCATACGGTTCCTCCCACCTCTGTGCAGTCCACCGCTCCAAGCCGGAGCTTGTCTCGCGGACAGTATCTTGCGCGGACCGCGCTTTCCTATCGCGGCGTCCCCTATCGCTGGGGAGGGCGCTCGTCACGCACCGGTTTCGACTGCTCCGGTCTAGTGCAGGCCGTTTGCGCCAAATGGGGCATCTATCTGCCTCGCGTGGCCCGCGCTCAGTATAAAGTCGGGGATCCCGTCAAGCCAGAGAACCTTCAGCCGGGCGATCTCGTCTTCTTCAAGAACACCTATCGGCACGGGCTGTCTCACGTGGGCATCTACATCGGTCAGGGCTGCTTCATACACGCGCCGGGCCGTGGGAAGGCCGTCATGGTCAGCCGCCTGGACGAGAGCTACTACAAGAATCACTGGGCGGGAGCGCGGCACCTCAATCTGTCGAAGCTGCCTCCGGTGCCGGGCGAGGAGAAAACGCCCGTACGCGTTATTTTGGACGATACGGTCGCGCAAGGTGGCGTGGAGTCCGTTCCCGCACGGTCAGCGGACCCGACAGGCGCAGCACCCAGGCCCTGATTCGTCAGATCAACGCTTGCAAGGAACGCAGGGAGAGGCGGAGATCGCCTCTCTTTCGCGTTTGGGCTTCCCCTCCCTCGCCTTGCCTCCCCTCTTGACCGCCCGGATGGATTGCGATACAATAGGCTACTTTAGCACACGGGATGAAGTTTCACGGAGGTTGCTGCCTGCAATGCCCGAAACACCGACCTGCCAGAAGTGTGGCTCCAAAGCCATTGAGCCTCGTTATGAGATTCCGCTTTGCCGGCGCTGCCGGCAGGCTATGATCGGGCACCGCATCCCTGATGGCATCCTGGCTATAGCGCTTCTGATCCTGGTAGGCCTGGCGCTCGCGCTGGTGCGCCTTCCCCGCCTCGTGGAAGGCGGCGCGGCTTATCAGCGCGGCCTGGCCTATGAAAAAGCGGGGGAGGACGAAGCCGCTGCCAAAAGTTATGCCGCCGCCCTCCGCTTTTTTCCGGATGACACCACGGTGCTGGCGCACCTGGCGATCGCCTATCATCGCGCCGGCGATGACGACGACGCCCAGCCGATCCTTTATCGGCTTGTCGGGCGGACGATGTCCGGGGATTTGAAGCAGGCGCTCGGCTTATGTCAGAAGGAGATCAACGATCGTCGCGCCTCCGCACAGCCGGCCCAGGACAACGCGCATTAAAGCCTGGTCAGAGGTTGAAAATACCCGGCTAGAAGGGTAAGACCGAATGGGACTGATCAATATCCTTACTTTTCCCGGAGTCGTCGTTCATGAGCTGGCGCGGCGCTTCTTCTGCCGTCTGTCACGCGTCGCCATCCTCGACGCCAAGTACTTCGGTATCGGCGATCCGGGCGGCTACGTAGACTACGAGCCGCCCCGGACGGCCTGGCAGCTCGTTATGATCGAGATCGGCCCCTTTTTCGTCAATACGATCCTGGGCGCCATTATCGCCACTCCCGGCGTCATCCCGCTGCTTCTATTCGGCATCGACAGCGGTTCCGTCTTGGACTACGTGCTCGTCTGGCTGGGCGCTTCCATCGCCATCCATGCGTTTCCCACCGTCGAGGATGCGAAGATCGTCAAAGACATCGCCAACGCCAAGGAAACGCCCGCGCTGACGCAGGTTCTTGGCGGGCCGCTCTCCTGGGCGATCTATCTAGGCTCTCTCGGCTCGCTCTATTGGCTCGACGTTGTTTATGGTATCGCCATCGTCATTCTCGTCCCGCAACTGCTCCTCATGCTGAAGGGTTAGAGACCTCACCCCCTTAAACCACCACGGGCCTTGCGGCCCTGCCTCTCCTTCTCAAGGAGAGGGGGAATAGAGAGCCTCAGCGCCGCTCACGCCATTGGCGGCAAAGATCCTCCGCTGCTTCGGGCCAGGTGGGGAATTGGAATGTAAACCCTTCTTGCAGCAAGCGTCCGGGCACGACGCGCCGGCTCTTCAAAATCAGCTCTGTTTCCGTTTTGAGAAAGAAGGCGCCGATCTCCAGCATCCATTCCGTGGCGGGCAGACCAACTGTAATAGGCCCGCCGAATCGACTTCCCCAGGTGCGGCGCAAGGTGCGCATGAACTCGGCGTTCGGCAGTGGATGGGGCGCGGCCAGATTGACCGGGCCGGTCATGGTGTCATGATCGATGAGCCACTGGATGGCGCTCAGGAAGTCCTGATAGTGGATCCAGGAGACGTACTGGCGGCCATTTCCGGCCCTTCCGCCAAGTCCGTGACGGACCAGGGACAACAGCACGTCGAACACCCCACCCCGATCCGGACTCATGACCATCGCGGACCGCATGGCGACTTTCCGGGTCGCGGGCGTGGCCGCCTCCTCCAGGGCGCGCTCCCAGGCTTTGGCGACCTCGATGCTGAAGCGCCACGTGTCCGGCGCGTTCGGCTCCGATCCGCCGAGGATGCCGGTCGCTTCGTCGTTGGGCGCATCGTAGCGGTGGGCGTAGATGGTGGCTGTGCTCGCCTGCAGCCATACGCGCGGCGGCCGCCTGGCGCAGGTGATCGCCTCTCCGACTACGCGCGTTGAGTCGGTCCTCGATTCAAGGATTTCCCGGCGGTTCTGCGCATTGTAGCGGCAGTTCACGCTTCTGCCGGCGAGGTTGATAACGACATCCGCGCCTTCCAATTCTTCGCGCCAGGCGCCGAGCGTCCGGGCGTCCCATGTCACCACGCGCCAGGAAGCCGGAGCAGACCTGCGGCTCAGAACGACGACCTCATGGCCCTCCGCCTGCAGATGCTTTGCCAGAATCGTCCCCACCTGACCCGTTCCGCCCGGTATTACCACTTTCATGATCTCATCCGAACACGCGATCGAAAAATTGTATCGTCGCCTTGTTGGCCTGCATCGCATGGCGATAGCAGCGCAGCGCGTGCGTGTCGTCGGGAAAGACCAGCTCTTCCACCGGAACGCCGGCCTCGCGCAGCCGCAGGGCCAGATCGACCGTCTGATGGAACTCGACGTTGCGATCGTCGTCGCCGTGAATGAGCAGCACGGGCGACTTCCACGTCGATACGGCTGAGACCGGCGAGGACTCCCAGGCCACGCGCAGGACCTCCTCGATACCTATCTTCTCCACGCGCGCCTGCTGCCCTGCGACCAGGTCCTTGAGGTGGACCGTCCAGTCGTGCACGCCGCAGAAATCGACCCCGGCGGCGAAGACGTCCGAGTTGCGTCCGAGCGCGAGGGCCGTCAGAAATCCTCCACAAGAGCCGCCCCAGATACCGATGCGCGCCGGATCGACGGCGGGATCGGAGCGCAGATACTCCCCGGCGGCCAGGATGTCACGATACTCGGAGGCTCCTGCCGATCCGGCATCCGCCGGATGGGTGAGGGCGTGCCCGTAGCCGATACCGAGCCGGTAGTTGACCGACAGCACGACGTAGCCCTGCTGCGCGAAGTACTGGTTCAGCGCGTAGGCGTTGGCGTAGTACTCGAAGTTATGCCAGCCCAGCAGCATCTGCCGGATCGGGCCGCCGTGTACGAATATGAGGGCGGGCTTTTTGCCGGTTCCGTTGGAAGCGGGCACGGCCGGAGCTTCGAAGCGCTGGCAGCGGATCGGCGTGCCGTCGGCGGCGGTGATGGTGATAGGTATCGGGGTGAGAAGACGGTCCGCCGGAAAGTCGTTCGGCAGTTGGTCGGCAGCCAGGATTTGCGGGCGTCCGCCTCCAGTGGGCAGCGCCGCCGGCAGGGACGGACGCCGGGCATCGGCGGAAAGGAAGAGAATCGTGCCGCCATCGCCACTGATGACAGGGCAGAACTCCAGCCTGGTCCCGCCCGTTAATAGCTCGTTCTCCCTCTTCCCTAGATTACAGCGCCAGAGATGCCGGCGGTCGATGTCTTCCGGATCGTCTCCGGTATTGGCCGTGTAGACGGCAAAGGTCCGGTCGGGCGCAACGGCGACATCCTCGACCATAAATTCGCCGGGCGTGAGCAGAAGCGGCGGCTCGTCTCCGCTGGCAGGCAGGCTGTAGAGATGCGGCCAACCCTCGAAGTCGGCGCGGAACAGCAGCCGGTCCCCGGCGCCCCAGTGCAGCGCGACATCCCACTGCATGCGGGGATAGAGGCCGGGAAGGGTGGCGGGATTTTCAAACAGGCAGCGGGCCTCGCCGGTGGCCGCATCCGCCACCCACAGCAACCAGGGATCGGGCCTCGGCGTGAACAGAGGACGCGGCCGGTGGTCTCCGGGCATCCGCACGAAAGCGATCTGCCGGCCATCCGGCGACCAGCGCGGGCTGGTATCCCACCCGGTGGAGGGCGCGAGATAGCGGATCGGCTCCGCCTCGGACCGGTAGATGCCGATGAAGCTGTGGTCGTCGTGGTCACTCACGAAGGCGAGGGCGGCGCCATCGGGCGACCACTGCAGCCCGGAACACTTTCCGCGCGCAAAGAAGAGCCGTGCGGCGGCCCCGGAGCCGTCGAGGGGAACGGTCCACACTTGATGGTCCCGAATGAAGGCGACCCGGTCACCCTGGGGCGATATTTCCGGCAGGTCCCCTTCCGCCAGCAACTGCGGCGCTCCTCCCGTGAAAGAGATCCCGTAGATTTCGATCTTCCGCTCGATGGGGCTGCTATTGGGGTTCGGCTGGAGATTGCCGGGCGCGGGCCAGTTGGCGTGGTGGTCGCCGCCGCGCACATAGACGAGTTTCTGACCATCCGCCGTGAAGCGCAGATTGGTGATCTCCTGGCCGTCGTCTTCGTGGTAGCCGGTCACGCGGCGCGCGGTCCACTCCGGCCCTTCCGCGACCCAGAGGTTATAGATGCCCTGCTGCACGAAGACCCAGGCGGCCTTCGCTCCTACCGGCGCGGCGGTCAGCTCCTTCGGAAGCGGGTAGGAGCGCACCTGCTCGAAAGTAAATGGGTTTGCCATGCCCTAACCATTCATTAACCACCCGTACGTATCCTGCAGCCATCTGGCCCGTCACCGTCCGCGCCAGGTCGCCGGGCGCTTGTCGAGAAAGGCGTCCATCCCCTCGGCGGCATCTTCATACAGGAGATTGCACGCCATCGCTTCCCCGGCCAGGTCGTAGGCGGCCTCCAGGTTGCCATCGACCTGCGCGTAAAACGTCTGCTTGCCGAGCCGGATGGCAGCCGGGCTGCGCGCCAGCAGGATATCCGTAAACTCCTGGATCGCCATGTCGAGCTGTTCGGCGGGGACCACCCGATTGACCAGACCCCAGGAGAGCGCCGTTACCGCGTCGATCGTGCGGCCCGTCAGCAGCATCTCCATCGTGCGCTTGCGTCCGATATTGCGTACCACGCCCACGGCCGGGGTCGAGCAGAAGACCCCGATATTGACGCCGGGCAATCCGAACTGCGCCGTGTCGGCGGCGACGGCGAGATCGCACATGGCGACGAGCTGGCACCCGGCTGCCGTGGCGATGCCATGCACGCGCGCAATCACCGGCTGCGGCAGCCGGGTCAGCGTGAGCATCAGGCGGCTGCAGTCGTCGAAGAGGCGGCGCTGCCAGGCCTTGTCGCCGGCGTGGGCGCGCATCTCCTTGAGGTCGTGTCCCGCGCAGAACCCCTTCCCCTCCGCCGCCAGGATCACCACATGCGCCGAGGCATCGGCGGCGAGGGCGTCGAGAGCCGCCTGTAAGGCTGCGATCATGGCCGAAGAGAGCGGATTGAAGCGCTCGCCACGAGCGAGCGTAAGCGTAACGACACCGCCCTGGTGGTCAACACGCAGAAACGGTGGCTCGACACGGGTTATCTCTTGCATCATCTTTCTTTCAAATCTAGGATGGCATAGTCTTCGGTGACCTCCTGCCGGCTATAACTCTCCTGGCGCCCGCTTCCTATTCCGCCCTTTCGACACAGTCTCCGATTTTCTCGAAATCATTTGTCGACTTAACCTTCCGTCAACTCCAGTTAATAACCTCGCCTACCATGACTTGGAGATGAGCCTGTGTGTCGCGGCTTTGATTTATGTAGCTTTGACTTATTTGATAATGTAGGCTCGGTACTCTCAATGAGATTTGGTTCGTTTCGTGCCGCATGGACTATGCGAAACCAGTAGCACCAACCACGAATTAGCTGTAATATTGTTGTAAGCAACAGAATTGCAGCGCCAGATGTCTGTGCTATTCTACCGTGAGGGAGATAGGGAGCAAAGATTCCGATCAGGAAAAAAATAACTGAGACTGCCAAGCAGGAACACGAACTCAGAATACGATAGGGCCTTACGATATCCATAACGAACATGTTGCGTTGATCGCTTCCCGCACGTAGCCACATATTTTCAAATGCAAAAAATCCAACAAAGTAGAAGACAGCAGTAGTTAGAAATCCCCATCTGATGCCACGTTCGATAGATAAGGTAAGAAATAGTTGTACAGTTGCAAGAGTGAATGGAATTATGGCATCTACCAACGTCGGAATCCAATTGAAAACAGTAACGCCCATAAAATACTCGTTCCAAATAGCAACTATTATGAAGAACGCTTCTGCCACAAGAAGCCAACTGGGAAGGGTTATAGAATCCAGTTTAGTTCCGCGACTTGTAAGGCGGTCGATTAAAGTAGCCAGAAAACCAAATGCTCCGGCCTCAATAATACTTACGAGGGTTAAATAACCAATCGAGAATGAGTTCTCAAGAGCATGAAGAAGAGTAGACCGTTGACTTTCCAATTGATCGTTCACGATATTATCTCCTCTTGGCGATCTGGACATCTGTGGACAGGTGATATTGTCAAATTATATGTAGCGATTTGGTAGTTGTCAAGGGGGTGTGATGAATTTCACACTCGCTAACCATCTTCAAGAGAATGCTAACAACCTGACATCATCGATCATTTTTCTAATCAAGCCTCCGGTGGCAGAATGCCCAGTGCGGATGCTCCCGTACCACGTTCATCTGTTTTTCGGCTATATTGGCCTGAACGGGTGGGATCTGCAGCCGGCGCACCAGGGATGGGGACTGGATAGCCGCTTCTACGCTCTGACCAGCATCTTTTGATAATACAAGGACTTTTCCAGAGGCATACAGTCCTTGAGGACGCGCTTGTAATCGGTCCTTTTGTCCGGAGACCTGCCGGGTGCGAGTCGATGCGGTGCCCAAACGCGAAGAGGGATAGAGTTGGATGCTCTACCCCTCCGCACTTTGCCTTGCCTGGTGAGAGCACTGGGACTCGAACCCAGGACCCACGCCTTAAAAGGGCGTTGCTCTACCAACTGAGCTATGCTCTCACAGCACGAGGGTTATAGTACCTGAAAGCGCCCTGCCTGTCAACTTGAATCGGGGGACTGAAGTCGCAGCCACAAGAGCGCGAAGTCGCCCTTCGGCGACTGGCTACCGGCATAGTCCCCCCTCCCCTAAACTTGGGGGAGGGGTCGGGGGTGGGGGCCTATAAGCAGGCGGACTTTGCGCCTTTGTTGCCGCGACTTCAGTCCCCCGATTCAAGTTGACAGGCAGGGACACAAGAGACACACCAGATGACATACTGCCCGTTACCGGCGCAACACGCGGGCGAGGACATCGTCGAGGACGATGGTCTGGTCGCGGGCGGGGCCGACGGAGAGCGTCGCGACCGGCACGCCGGCCAGATCCTGCACGCGGTCCACGAAACGGCGGGCATTGGCGGGCAGAGCGTTCAGGGAGCGCACGCCGGAAAGGTCTTCCGACCAGCCGGGCAGCGTCTCGTAGACCGGCGCGATGTCGGTGCGGAACGGCAGATCGCTGGGCAGATCGCGCACCGTCTCGCCGGTCCCGGTCGTGTAGGCCACGCCGATGTTGACCTCGTCCAGGCCGGTCAGAACGTCCAGATGGCCCAGCGCCAGGCAGCTCAGGCCGTTGACCTGGACCGCATAGCGCAGCACGACCGTATCCAGCCAGCCGCAGCGGCGCGGGCGGCCCGTCGTCGTGCCGTACTCATGGCCTCGGTCGCGGATATAATCCCCGGTGGCGTCCAGCAACTCGGTCGGGAAGACCCCCGCTCCCACGCGCGTCGTGTAGGACTTGGCAACACCGATCACCCCGTGGATGTGCGTCGGACCGACCCCCGTCCCCAGGCAGGCGCCGCCGGCGATGGGATGCGAGGAGGTGACGAACGGATAGGTGCCCAGGTCGATGTCGAGCAGCGTGCCCTGCGCGCCCTCAAAGAGGACGCCTTTGCCGTTGCGCGCGGCCTGCGCCACCAGCGGCGGCGTATCGCAGACGAAGGGGCGCAGCGCGTCCGCGTAGCGGCCGTACTCCTCCCGAATGGCCTCCGCCGAAAGCGGCTCCGCGCCGTAAACTTTCGTCAGCACGGCGTTCTTATCGGCGAGCGCCGCCTGCAGCCGCGCGGCAAACCGCTCCGGGTCCACCAGATCGCCCATCCGGATGCCGACTCGCGCGGCCTTGTCCGCATACGCCGGACCGATGCCGCGCCCGGTCGTGCCGATCTTGTCGTCACCGCGCCGCTTCTCCTCCAACTCGTCCAGCAGCCGGTGATAGGGCAGGATGACGTGCGCCGCCGCCGAGACGCGCAGGTTCTCCACGGAGACGCCGCGCGCCTTCAGGCCGTCGATCTCCCGGACCAGCACGCCGGGATCGACGACGACGCCGTCGGCCAGCACGCACACCGTTTCGGGATTGAGGATTCCGGCGGGGATGAGGTGGAACTTGTACTCCTGATCGCCGACCATGACCGAATGGCCGGCGTTGTTGCCGCCGCCGTAGCGGACGACCATCGCGGCGTTGCGGGCCAGGTAGTCTACGATCTTGCCTTTGGCCTCGTCGCCCCACTGCGCGCCCACAACCACAATATTTGCCAATGCTTCGCCCTCCTGCGGCGTCTCCCGCTTCGGAGAGGCCGCGGCCGGTCCTCCCTTTTCCCTCCGCCAGGTGATGTGAGAGGGGATCCGGAGGCGAATGGTTTGTCCCCGAAAAACAAGAATGGATAGCGCGGGGCTATCCATGCGGGGCCTGGCTCTACACTTTGTTTATTATAAGTTTTTTGGGCAGCAGTTGTCAAGGTTAAGAGTGATTTTTCCCGGCGATTGCGGGGGCGGAACGATCTTGCCGAGCACGGCCGGACCGCTTGCGCCGGTCGCCGACGGCACGTTGGACGGACGGCCATGCAGCGTCTCGTAGCCCAGGATCGCGAAGGCGACCGCTTCTTTGGCATCGTCCGGCAGGCCGAACTCGGCATGCGTGGTCAGGCGCGCGGGCGCCAGCCGCTCCGCCAGCATCCGCACCAAAGTCTTGTTATGCGTGCCTCCGCCGCCCAGGATGATCGTCCGGATGGCGGCGCGCGGCAGCAGCCAGTCGCGATAAGCGCGGGCGATCGTCTCGGCGGTCAGCGCCGTCGCGGTCGCCAGCAGATCGTTCGGGGCGCAGCCCTGCCGCTCTCCGGCCTTATGGAACCGCTCCGCGTAGATTACCCCGAACTCCTCGCGTCCCGTGGACTTGGGCGGCGGCGCGGCAAAGTACGGATGGGCCAGAAACGTTTCCAGCAGCGGCGCGCAGACCTTTCCCATCCCGGCCATCGCGCCGCCCGCATCGCAGGAAAGCGCTCCGCCAGAAACATGGCGCGCCAGGGCATCCAGCAGCATATTGCCCGGTCCGGTATCGAAGGCGAGCACGTCGTCCAGCCCGCCGCCTGCCGGCAGAAAGGTGACGTTGGCGATGCCGCCGAGGTTCTGGACGGCGCGCGTCTCCTCCTGCGCGGCAAAAAGAGCGTAATCCGCAAACGGCACGAGGGGCGCCCCCTGCCCGCCCAACGCCATGTCCGCCGCCCGGAAATCGGCGACGACCGGGCAGCCGGTCCGCGCGGCGATCACGGCCGGCTCTCCGATCTGCAGCGTACCTCGCGCCTTGTCGCCGCCGATCTCCAGGGGCGCAGGCTGATGCCAGACCGTCTGGCCGTGTGAGGCGATGGCGTCCACGCTTTCTATGGGGATTTCCGCCGCTCGCGCGACCTCCAGGGCCGCCGCTCCGAACGCTTCGCCAAGACGATAGTGCAGCGCGGTCACCCGCTGCAGCGGAGCCTCCGGCCGGCAGGCGTCCAGAATCGCCGCCCGCAGCGCCGGCTCCCACGGCACGCATACAAACTGGTCCAGACGCCAGGTCAGCGACGGCGGCTGCCCGGAAATCTCGACCAGCGCTGCGTCGATCCCATCCACCGATGTTCCCGACATCAACCCGATGATACGCATCATCCCTCAATCCTCAAAGAAATGAAACTCTTCCCAGGTGACTTTGCCGGTCTCCACCAGCCTCTTCAAGCGCTTCTGCGCCGCCGACAGCTCGGAACGGTGCGATTTGAACTCTACGAAGACGATCTTATTGTCCTCGAACTGGACGCCATCGACCGGCGTGCCTAAAAAGCGGAAGTTGGCCGAGTCGTAGGGATAGCGCTCCATGAGGGGAAACCACTGCTCCGTGATGCGCCCGTAGGAAGCCGAGAGGCTGCGTTGGCGGGTGCGCTCGCCCTCCAGCAGGCGCAGGGCGATCTCCAGGCGGCGCCGCAGGTACCAGGCGTACAGACAGGGCAGTCCGCAGCCGATCAATAGAAGCAGGAGGGGAAGAAGTTTCATAAGGTCTTCGTGAAGTGCCAGGCCGGTTGATTTCCGCGCCGTTTTCGGCTATAATTATCTATGAGTGTGGATAAATTTCATGCGCAGCAAACATGGACAGAAACAGCGAGGTGATGTATCGTGCCCACGTATGGTTATCAGTGCGAGAAATGCGGTCATCAGTTCCAGGTGTTCCAGAAGATGAGCGATACGCCCGTCAGCGCCTGCCCGGAATGCCGGGGGAAGGTAAAGCGGCTGCTCTACCCGGTCGGCGTCGTGTTTAAGGGTACGGGGTGGCATATCACGGATTACCGCAAGCCCGAAAAGTCGGAGAAGAACGGAGATTCCACCGCGCCCGCCAGCAGCGAGCCGGCCAAAAGCGACACCCCTAAGACCGATTCGGCTGGTAAATCCGAACCGGCGGCCACTAGCGGGTAAACGCGGGAATGGATGCGCGTTGAAGGAGAGGGGAGAAATTGATCTGGAAGGCATGTCCGGAGGACACCCGGCGCGATAGCGCCTCCCAGCGACGGACTTTCGTCCATCGCGAATAATTCCGTCGCGCATACATTCTTCGAACTTTCGATAATCTATGCCAATCCGCCCTACCCGATCTAAACGGGTAGGGCGGATCAGCTTGTGCGGGGGTGTCCGGCTACTTGGTATCGGGCGTCGCCTGGGCGTACCGCTTGCTCTCGATCAGCAGGTGGCCGGTGGCGGCGTCGAAGTGGACGTGGACGTCCAGCGCGTCGCGCACGAAGGAGAGCGGCACGATGGAGCGGCCCCGGTCGATATAGGGCCTGTTCTGCATGGTGACCGTCTTCTTGTTCACCCTGGCCTTCTTGCTGCCGATCTTAAACTCGATCTTGTGATCGGCGTTGGCGGCCCGCACCGTCTTGCTGTGGCTGAGCCACTGAATGCTTCCACCGGTATGCTCGAAGATCGGACGGAAGGGCGCGAGCGGAACGCCATTCTCCACGCGCGGGGGCACGTCGAAGGTGAGGCGGCTGTCGTCGAAAGCGACGTCGATGCCGCCCATGCGGTCCGCGATCTTGACCGGCGCCGGGCGCGATTTCGGGTGGGCAGCCGTCGCGATCGGGGTAATGCGAGCTATGGCGGCCGGCTTGCCAGGCACGGCGGGCTGCGCGGGAGGCGGCGTGTCGAGCGACAGGCTGGGCCGCAAGGCGATGCTGCCTGCGCGGCGCGGGCCGATCGGCTGGCGCAGAAGCCGTCCGCTGGCGGGAACCACCGACCAGAGATTCGGCACGGCGGACGTGGGAGCCGCCAGCGGTCCGATGCTGGAGGTCAGTGTAGGATGCGTGACCGTCGCGGTCGGATGAACGTCCGCAGGTCGCGCGGCGATCGACGCTCCTCCTGCCGTCTCGCCTGGCTGGTCCTGCAGGATCGGCGGGACTATGTGCAGCGAGTGCGGCAGCGTGCCCGGAGTGAACACGGTCCGCACGATATCGGAGGCCGGCGAGATCAGCGCGAGGCTGCTGTGCCCCTCCATCACGAACGGAACGGAGCGCGGGGAGTAGACGGGCATCGCATGCGTCACCGCCTTGCCGGGCGCCGGATGCAGCGCGACCACAATCGTGGGGGCCGGGTTGGGTTTGGCGACCGGCGCCGCAGCCGCTGTACGCGACGGCGCTGCCGGATGCGAGACGCTGCCGGGCAAGCGGGTCTCGCCCGGCGTCCCGGCGCGCAGATCGTTGGAAGCGGTCGCGTCCAGAATCCCCCGCTGCAGCGGCGACGTTCCGAAAATGGGATCGATTCGGTCCGCCGGGAGCGCGCTTTGCGGAGCCGAGCGCGCTACGTCGAGGATCTTCCGGGCGGCCGGGCTTCCCGCTTGCGCTTTCGTCTGCTTGCGCAGGTCGGGAGTCTCCTTTTGCTTGTGCGTAAAGCCGCCGGGATTGTTCACCACGACCTGCATGCTCAGCGAGGCCACCCGGGCCAGCGTGTCGCCGTCATAGACGTCCACGCCAATCTTATGGGAGCCGTTGGAAACGCGCGTGGTGTCCCAGTTGTAGGTGAAGGGTCCGAAGTTGGTGAGGGCCAGGAACTCGCTGTCCAGCATGAAGCTGACATAGGGGTTGTGGACGGTGGGATCGACTTTGATCTCGACGGGCACGATCCCCTGCACCATAGCGCCTTCCCGGGGCGAAAGGAAATGGGTGGGGGCAGGCGTATCCGGAATCACGGAAGAGATGGTGACCTGCGCGGTGGCCGTGGCCGGATTGCCCTCCGTGTCGATAGCGCGGACCAGAACCTGGTGGCTGCCCTCGGCCAGCAGCGATTTATCCAGCCGGAAGGAGATCGAGCCTTTGCCTTTGTGAGTCGTGACGGTCTCTTTATCGATCTGCTTTCCGTCGACAAAGAGCGCGATGGAGCGAATGTTCCCGTCGTGGAAGAGCACCGTCAGGGTGACCGTCGAGTCATCCGGTTCCAGCACCGGCGCGGTGATCGCCAGATGCAGACCGCTCCAATCAGACGCGTCGTGCGCCAGAGCGGGAACTACGGCGGCGCCGCAGAGAATTCCGGTACCACTGGCAAGCGCGATAGCGCGCGCCATCCTTTTCATTCGGTTCGCCTCCCTTGATACGCTCTTGTAAACGAGTACATGGGTGAGCCGTCTGTCCGTTACACGCCGACTCGCATCCTCATTTACATAGACGTGGTGATACAGTGCTTTTGCCGTATAGCTCAGCCTGCCGCGCGGTGAGATTGCTGGGGCGCGTTGCTCGGCTCGTGATCCGGGAATGGAGCAGGATCGAACAAACCGGCAGGACGGCAACCACGCCCACAGCGGGGCATAGGCCGTCACGAGAGTGAAGCTGGTGGGAGTACTCGGTCGGTCCGGCACGGCGGGGTGTCGGAAGCCCAGACGATGATGCGGCCAGTCCGGGCATTCGAGCCGGCAGACTTTAGCATATCGTAAGGAAGTCTGTCAAGGGGGTCGGGCTTATTTGCCCAATACAGCGCGCCGGGCAACGTGGTGCCCGGCGCAGATCGCTGAGCGCGAAAGGCTTATTGCGTGGTCTTGGCGCTGAGGCTGTTCGGTGTCGAAGCCGCCGATGGATTGGGATGGATGTACTGCTGGGCTTCCCTCCGCGCGCGATCGTACTCGGCTTTCTCCTTGGCAAGGACCTCCTGCGTTTTTTGGATTCCCTGCGGGCCGTCGGGCACCTGGCGGAAGTGGTCGGGGGTGGCGATGATCGTGGTGGGATCCATCAGGGGCTTGGACCTCGGAACATGCTGTCCCGCCCCCTTATACTTGCTCGCCATCGCCTGCATCTCTTTCTTCTTCTCCGCCATCATCTCAGCCATACGGCTCATGCCCGACGGGGTGTTCTTGACGGCATCGCTGGTGCTCGGCGCCGCTGCCGGCTTCTCCGGCTGCGCGGGCGGCGGATTCACGCCCGGTATATGGCCGATCCCGAAGAGCGCGACCAGCAGGAGCACGATAATGGCGACGGTCGTCCCGCTAAAACCTCGAGTACTCATAAGATTGAAGACCTCCTGAAAGAGCCTAAGAGTTCGATGTACAACGGTTTCATTATATAGGGTGACGAAGGCTGTGTCAAGGGCTAGTTTTCGTCTGGGTGTCCGCCGGAGCCAGCAAGCGCGTCAAGGCGTCCCGCACGTCGGCTTCCGGCAGGTCCCGCGCCCCGGCCACGTAGAAGCTGCCCCGCGCTTCTCCCCGCCAGGTCGAGACCCGCGCGCTGCGGATATCCCAG
Source organism: Chthonomonadaceae bacterium (assembly GCA_035653075.1). GTDB lineage: Bacteria > Armatimonadota > Chthonomonadetes > Chthonomonadales > Chthonomonadaceae > DASRCN01. The sequence goes on from DASRCN010000041.1 coordinate 139,721, forward strand.
CCCAGGCGCGAAAGAGCCTCGCAGACGCGATAGAGCGCCTCCTTCGTCTCCGGCCCGCCCGTCTCGATGACGGTCAGGGTATCGGACAGGTCGTTGCGAACCGAGCGCACCGTAAGCGCCGGCCGCGCCGCCTCCTTGCCGGGGCGGCGGCGCTTGCCGAGCAGATCTTCTACCGTCTGCGTGCCTGTCAGGACCGAAGTCAGATGCTCGGCGACCTCGCGCCGCTTGCCCGCCGAGAGCTGGCGCCCTCGATAGTCCACCCAGAGCGTATCCAGCGCGATGCGGTCGGTGGGGCTGACGCGGGTGATGACCTGGGCGCTGTGGACTTCCAGATCCGCGGCGTAGAGCGCGGCGGCGATCTTGGCGAGCAGGCCCGGCCGGGGATCGTCCGGCGCGCAGACCGTCAGCTCCGTGTAGGTGGCATCCCGCTCGTCGTGGAAATCCACGACCGGCTGCCCGCCCCGCACCCCCCGGACGAATCCGATATGCAGGGCGATGCGGCTCAGCGGCTGATTGAGCAGATATTCGGGCGGCATGGCCTGAACGTGCTCGGCTACCTCGTCGGCGGGCAGATTCTCCAGCGCCAGCTCTTTGAGCAGGCGGCGGCGGGCACGGGCGATGGTCGCGTCGTCGTAGCCGATCGGCTCTTCATCGCTCAGGACCGCCGCGGCCCGGCGCCACAGGTCGCGCAGGAACCGCCCTTTCACCTGGGTCCAGACTCCCTCCCCGACGGCGCGCGTGTCCGCATAGGTCAGCACGTAGAGCGCGTTCAGCCGGTCCAGATCGTCCACGGCGGCCGTGAAGTCGCGGAGGGTCTCGTCCAGATTCAGGTCGCGCAGGCGGGAAGTCTCGGCCATCAGCAGATGCTCGCGCACCAGGAATCGGACGGTCGCGGTGGCCTCGTCCGACCATCCCAGCCGGCGGCAGACAGCGGCGGCGATCTCCTCGCCCGTCTCGGAGTGCGGCCGGCCCGGCTCGGCTTTGCCGCTGTCGTGCAGCAGGGCCGCCAGGAACAGGCGCTCCGGGTGCGGCATCTCCTCCAGCAAGCGCCGCATCTCCACCAGCTCTTCCGGCCCTTCCGCGCCCAGCAGCGCCTCCAGTTGGCGCACGACCAGCAGCGAGTGCTGTCCCACCGTGAAATCGTGCGAGGGATCGTAGGGGATCAGGTCCATAAGGGGTCCGAACTCCGGCAGAAACCATCCGAGAATGCCCAGATCCGCCATCTTCTGCAGCGTGGGATAGATCCGGCCGGGCGTGGAGAGGATGCGCGTAAAGATCTGGGCCGCTTCTTGCGGCCGTTTGAGACGCGGGCGGCTCTGCGCAAGGGCGACGGCGGCGCGCTCGATCTCCTCGCTGAGCTGCAGGTCGTAACGCTGCGCCAGCTCGAAGACCCACAGCAGCCAGGCCGGATCGTCGGTCGAGAGCGCCTCGTTGGCCGGCTCGATCCGGCGTCGAAAGCAGTCCACGCCAATGCCCAGGATGAGCCGGCTGTCGCCGATGCGGCGCATGGTCTGGTCTGCGGTCCGGCGCACGAGCGCCAGGGCCGGATAGAGATCGGCCATGAACCGCTCGACGGGCGGCGCCTTGCCGTCTCCCTCGCCGCCGTAACCCAGCGCCGCGGCGACCGCCTCCTGGCGCGTGATGACCAGCTCATCCCGCGCCGTTCCCACCAGCGCGTGCAGCGCGTTGCGGACCCGGAACAGCAGCTCTTTGGCTTCCGCCAGGTCTGCGGCCTCATCGGAAGAAAGAGCGCCCTCGCGCACCAGCATCTCGAACGCGCGCTCGCCGCGCACGCGGGCGGAGGAGAGCTGGCTGTGGGCCTGCGTCAGCCAGACCATCGTCTGCAGGTCGCGCAGTCCACCCGGCCCTTCCTTCAATTGCGGCTCGACCACACGCGGGGAGGATCCCCACTTCGCCAGGGCGCGCTCGCGCTCTTCCAGCTTGGTGAAGATGAAGTCGGCGGGGTTAAAGCCCATCCAGAAGGCGTCCTCGAGCTGGATAAACAGCCGCTCGCTGCCGGCCACGAGACGCGCGTCCAGAAGCCCGCTGGTCGTCTGATGGTCCAGGCGGACGCAGTCTTCCAGCAGGCGATAGGCATAACCCACCTCCAGCCCGCAGCGGGCGATGCAGACGTCCATCACCTGCGTGAACATATCGCGGATCACGCGGTCGATCTGCGGATCGCCATCGCGTTGCGGGATGAAGGTGATGTCGATGTCGGAGAAAGGCGACAGCTCCCGCCGCCCGTAGCCGCCGGTAGCCACAATAGCGATCGGCGGCTGCAAGGGATTCACGCCGGCCCGCTCGCAGGCTAGATGGAACATGCGCGTGATGACCGCGTCCATCAGATCGCTGAACGCCCGCGCCATCGCGATACCGCCGGGGAGCTGGGCGTTGGGCGTTGGGCGTTCCGAAGGTTCGACATTGGGAGACGCTTTCAGGCTGGCCAGCAACTGCTCGCGCCCGGCGCGCAGGTAGTCGGCCAGCTCTTTCGTGTCGCCCAGCCCGCTAAGCGCCTGGTCGCGCACATCCTTCTCGTTAACGGTGGGGACCTGTGTTTTCTTCATCAATCTCGGATCATTCTTCAATGACTTCAACGCGAATTCCGATGGTGCGGATAATGCCGGCGGCCCGCTCGCATTCCTGACGGTTGCCGTGATGCACGACGGACTTGCCGAGGTTATGGATCTCCCAGGTCTCCATCTCGGCCTCATCCTGGGAGCAAGCGGTCGCCTGCATGAGGATCATGATGACTTCGGGGACCGTGTTGTAGTCGTTATCGTAGACGACCACGATGTAGCCGCTGCCCGTGCCGGTATCCTCTACGTCTTCCTCAATGCGCGGCAGGACCGGCGTGGTCTTTTCGGGCGCGACCGTCGCTGCGGATTTGATATGGAGAAAGTCGCTCATAACAGGTGGATATGGGAGCCGGCGGCGTCTTTGGTGATCTCGATGCGCTGGGAAAAGGCGTCTTTCAGATCCTCCACGTGCGTGATGACCAGGATCTTCTGGAAATCCTCCTTGATCGACTCGATGACCTCTACCAGTTTCTCGCGTCCCTTGCCGTCCTGCGTGCCGAAGCCTTCGTCCAGGATCAGAGTCTCCAGCCTGGCGCCGGAGCGGCGGGCCAGCAGGCGCGAAAGCGCGATGCGGATCGCCAGGTTGACGCGAAACGCCTCGCCGCCGCTATAGAGCTCGTAGGCGCGCGGGCCGGCGTCATCGGTGATCTTGATGTCGAGCGTCTCGATATCATTGCCGGTGGTTTTGGCGGAGCGGGTGGTCTCGAAGCGAACCTGCATCGTATTGTCGGTCATGCGCGCCAGCAGCGCGTTGGCTTCGTCTTCCACCTCCGGCACGGCGTTCTCGATGATCAGGGCCTGCACGCCCTTCTTTCCGAAGGCGCTCGCCAGCGCGTGGTAGATTCTGCGCTCCTCATCCGTTTTTCGGTGCGCCTCGGCCTTCGCCTTCTTCTCCTCCTGCGCCTTTTCGCACCGGGCGATATAGTCCAGGAAACGGCCTTCTTCCACCTTCAGATGCGTCAGCTCCTGGCGCAGCTCCTGTAAGATCGATTCCGCCGCCACGGCTTCCTTCCGGACCTGCTCCACCTGGGCCAGGTCGGCGCCGAGGGTCTTCAGCCGCGTGCGCACTTGCGCCAATTCTTTCTGCCGGTCGGCAAGGAGCGCCTCCAACTGCTCCTTCTCCTGGACCTCGCGGTCCCAACGGCTTTCGGCGTGCTGCAGGTCCTGATAGCGTATGGTGGACGAATCCAACTGCTGAATCCGCAGCGAGACGGCTTCGTGCTCCGTCTTGGCCAGGCCCAGCCGCTCCAAATCCTGCTCCAGCCGCCGGCGCTGGATGCGCTTCGGCGCGGCAAACTCCTCGCGCTCCAGCTTCACCTTCAGCTCTTGCGCCTGCTTCGTGAGCGGGCCGGCTTCCGCGATCTCCTTAAGAAGGTCCTGCCGCTGCGCGCAGAACTGCTCGTACTGGCTCCGCTTGACCGCCAGATCGCTCCGCTGCTTCTCCAGGTCCTGAACACGCTCCTGCGCCGCCGCCAGAAACTGCTTTGCCGCCGCCCCGTCTCTGCGGACCGCCTTCTGCTCGGCGACCATCTCGGCGCGCTTCGCCTGCTGCCGGGCCATGACGGTCTCATGCTTCTTCCCGCTCAGATCGCTCTCGCAGACCGGACAGGTCGCGTGGGGATGCGACAGCAGATCCAGGACCTCGTCTATCTCTTTCAGGCCCGCTTCGAGCTTTTCGTTCTGGGCGCGTAAGGTGGCAAAGGTCTCCTGGGCGGCTTCCATCTCCTCCTGCGCCACTTTCAAAGCCTTCGCGGTCTCCGCTTCGCCTTGCAGCGCCTTCGCCAGCGCCTCGATCTGTGCCTCCAGCTTCTTAGCCTGCTGGCGGCGAAGCTCCAGGCTTTCCAGATGCTTCTGGAGCAGGTTCAGATCGCCTTCCAGCCGGGTCTTCTCCACATCGATGGCGCCGATGACCACCTGCAGATCGGCATGGGCCTTGTTGAACGCCTGGACCTCCGGCTCCAACTGGTCGCGGCGCTTGCGCGCGTTCTGCAGGGCCGCATAGTCGCTCAGAATGGATTCCCGCTGGTCTAAAATGCTCTGCAGCAGCTTGAGCTGGGCCAGCCGGTCGCTGCGCTCCCGCTCGCGCTGCTGGATGTCGGCCTCCATGCGCTCGCAGGCCGCTTCCAGATCCTCGACTTGCCGGGCAAGCGCGTCTAAAGCGCCGCGCCGCTCCTGCAGCGTCGCCACCACCTTTTCTTGCGCCGCCCGCTCGGCCTCTTTCTCCGCCAGGGCGGCGCGCGTCTCCTCCAGGCGCTCCTGATAGACGGGCCGCTCGGCGATCTGCGCTTCCAACAGCCGGATTTCGCGCTCCAGCTCGTCTGCGGCTTCCTTGCGCTCCTTGTAAAGGTCCTTCGCCTTCGCTTCCAGCTTATCGTAGCGATCCAGACCGAGGATTTCGCCGAGAATGCGCTTGCGGTTATCGGGAGTCTGCCGGGTGAACTCGTCGGCGCGGCCCTGCTGCAGATAGGCAGAGTTGATGAAGGTATCGTACTCCATGCTCAAGAGCTGGACGATCTGCTTGCCGGTCTCCCGCTGGCTGCCCCCGCCGATGGGCGCCCAGCCGCCCGCGCCGTCGTCCTGAGTGAGCTGCCACTCGCTGCCGGCCGCCTTGCCGCGCTTGCGCTTGCGGACCACGCGATAGCGCTGCCCTTCCAGCTCGAACTCGAAGCGCACCTCGACCTCGTCCGCGCCGACACGGATCAGGTCGTCCTCGGCAATGGATTTTACCACGGAGGCGCGCGTCTTGCCCCACAGCGCCCAGGTGATCGCGTCCAGCAGGGCGGACTTGCCGTTGCCGTTATCGCCGGAGAGGCAGGCAACGTGGATGCCTTCCAGCGGCAGCGTCGTGTCCTCCTCGCCGTAGCTCATGAAGTTTTTGAGGGTCAGCTTGATGGGAATCATATTCAGGCCCCCACCCCAACCTCTCCCGAATTCCAGGGGAGAGGAGTTTTTGTTTCAAGGTGGGTTGCGTCCGGAGGACGCTTGTACTCTTCCTCCGGGGATTTTCAACACCCGGTCGAGATCACATCCCCGTTTCCTCTTCCTGCAATTCGCGGAAGAGCGGTTCGGCGTACTTGAGAAGCAGGTCCTTGCGCGGCTTGAGGGTGTCCTTGGTCTCGATGTAGAGTTCCAGGGCCTCGCGCGGACTTTTCGACTCGGTCAGCAGGCGGCTGCGGGTGGCGGCATCGCGGCGGACCTTGCGATTGATGGCGACTACCATGAACGCGGGCGAGAGCGCCTCGCGAATGTCCCGCTCGCGCACCAGGCTTTGACGCTCGTGGCTGACGGTGTAGGTCAGCTTGACGATGGCGTTTCGCAGCGGGCGCCGCTTGATCTCGGCCAGAATTTTCTCGGTCGGCTCTTCGCAGTCGGCGTCCACTTCGATCTCCAGCAGCGGACGCCCTTCCTGGACCTCGATAAACTCGTAGTCTGCCCCCCCCTTTTTCAACTCGACCAGCACAAAGCCCTTCTTCTCGTCCTTCTCGCCGAAGTCGATGCGGTCCGGGCTGCCGGCGTAGACCACGTGCGGCTGGCCGTGCTTGTTCAGGTCCTGGTGCTTGTGAATGTGCCCGAGGGCGACGTAGTCGAACGCCGGATCGGTCAGCGCCGAGACAGGCACCTGCGGCTCGCCCACGTTGAAGTAGCCCTGCTGCCACGACGAGAGCTTCGCGCCGGTCACCCAGAAATGGCCCATCAGGATGGTCGGGATGTCGTCGTTGGCGGCCTCTACTTCTTCGGCCAGAAAGCCCAGGTAGTCGATGTATTTGGCTTCCAGCATGCGGCGCGTCTCGTCGAGCGTCTTGCCCGTGAACTCCTCGCGCGCAATGGAGTAGCCTTTGATGAGATACGGCATGGCCGCGATCCGCACCGGCCCGGCAGCCGTGGAGATCACGGAAGTCTCCGGCTTGCTCATCACGTGGACGTTCGTCACGCCGAGCGTGCGGTAGATTTCGACCGCGTGGGCGCGTCCACGAATGGCCGGCATGTCGTGATTGCCGACCAGCAGCACGACCGGAACGCCGTTGTCCGTCAGCCGCCGGATGCAGTCGGCGAACTCGCGCTGATCGGTCTGGCGAGGATCGCGGGTCTTATAGGCGTCGCCGGCAAAGACGGCCAGATGGATTCCGGCGTCCAGGGCCAGGTCCACCGCTTTGAGCAGCGACAGTTTGAAATCTTTGAGACGGGTATTCAGGCCGGTTTCGGGGTCGAGGCGACCATACAACTCTACGCCAAAATGCGTATCGGCAAAGTGCATGACGCGGATCGCCTGGCTCATAGCCTCCCTTTCACCACAACGGATTTCTACCGGTTATTATATCAGGTCGAGCAATCAAAAGCAAGCGAGAAGACAGTAGACAACAAGGCAATCGCATGTGACTTCAATGCCAGTTTCGCCATCCCTGGTTTTGGCTGGGCCGTGAACGACCCGTATAGCCGGGCAATCAATTACCCGTCTTTTGGTCCTTCGGACAACCGTCCTGCGGACGGACCTCACCCCTGTCCAATCGCCATCGGTGCGGGGTAACGGCCCCGCACCCCTCCCCTCTCCTTCGTAAGCAGAGGGGGAACTTTAGGAGTTAGGCCAACCGCCCTGGCGGGCGGAAAATTCCAAATGCGATGACCCTGCTCACCTACCTCGCTCGCGTTGACTTGTTCCAGGGCGAGAGGTATACTTCCGACATGGCGTATACGGATTTCCAGGATTTTCTGAGCCGATTGGAGCGCGAAGGCGAGCTCAAGCGCATCTCCGTGCCCGTCGATCCGTACCTGGAGATCACCGAAGTCGCCGACCGGGTAATGAAGCAGCCCGGTGGCGGTCCCGCCCTCCTCTTCGAGCATCCCACCGGCAAAGAGATTCCGCTGGCGATCAACGTCTTCGGCTCCCGCAAGCGCATGAGCATGGCGCTCGGCGTGCCGGACATCGAGGACGTCGCCTGCGAGATCGAAGACCTCCTCAAGCCGGAAGTCCCCACCGGCATGCTGAACGCCGCGAAGACCCTCCTACCCAAGCTCGGCGTGCTGGCGAAGATGCCGCCCCGACACGACAAGGGCGACGGGCGCTGCCAGGAGGTCGTCCAGCTTGGCGAGGACGTCGATCTGGACCAGTTTCCCATCCTCCACTGCTGGCCCCAGGACGGCGGGCGCTACATCACGCTGCCGCTGGTCTTCACGCACGATCCCAACACCGGCAAGCGCAACGTCGGCATGTACCGCATTCAGGTGTTCGACAAGCGCACCACGGCCATGCACTGGCAGATGCACAAGGTCGGCGCGGAGCACGCCCGCCTGAGCGCGGAGCAGCGCAAGCAGATCGAGGTGGCCGTGACGCTGGGCGGTGACCCGGCCCTGACCTACGCCGCGACGGCGCCGCTGCCGCCTGGCATCGACGAAATCCTCTTCGCCGGGTTTCTCCGCAAGAAGCCGGTCCATCTGGTCAGGGCGAAGACGGTCGATCTGGAGGTGCCGGAGGACGCGGAGATCGTCATCGAGGGGCGTATCGATCCGGCGGAGCTGCGCATGGAAGGCCCTTTCGGCGACCACACCGGCTACTACTCCCTGGCCGATCTGTACCCGGTATTGCACGTCACCGCTATCACGCACCGCCGCGCGCCGATCTACCCCGCCACGATCGTCGGCAGGCCGCCCATGGAAGACGGCTGGCTCGGCAAGGCGACCGAGCGCCTGTTCCTGCCTCTCCTGCGCCTGACACTGCCGGAAGTGGTCGATATGAACCTGCCGGTCGAGGGCATCTTCCACAACATCGCCCTGGTTTCAATCCGCAAGCGTTATCCCGGCCACGCCTTCAAGGTGATGCACGCGCTCTGGGGACTGGGCCAGGCGATGTTTACCAAGATGATCTTCGTCTTCGATGCGGACGTCAACGTGCAGGACGTGAAAGAGTGCCTCTGGCGCTTAGGGAACAATATCGACCCGGAGCGCGACATGTGCCTGGTGCGCGGCCCCATCGACGTGCTGGACCACGCCTCCCGCGCGCTCGGTTTCGGCTCTAAGATCGGCTTCGACTGCACGCGCAAGCTGCCCGCCGAAGGCTTCACGCGCGAATGGCCGGACGTGATCGAGATGACGCCGGAGGTCAAAGAGCGCGTGGATGCGCTCTGGTCGAAATTAGGGCTTTAAGTCTGTTGAAACGCCTTTTCACGGGGTTAAAACCCCGTGCTAAGATACGAAACCCGCCTTCGCGGGTTACTCTCCGCTGAAAAGTGGAGTCCGCCTGCGCGGACTTTGTGTTTTAGACCGGGGTTTTAACCCCGGTGTATAGGAGAAGCGATGCCGGAGCGGAGACTGGTCGTAGCGATCACCGGAGCGAGCGGAGCGCCGTATGCGATCCGCTTCCTCGAAGAGGCAGCAAAACACTACGCTGAGATCTATCTGGCCGTCTCCGATCAGGCGCTGCAAGTTATCAGCCTGGAGACCGGCAGGACGGTCAACGCGCGCAGCCTCTCGGCAGAGACGCTGTTAGGCCGCCCTTGTCCCGCGCTGCGCATCGTCGATAAAAAAGACTACTTCTCGCCGCCCGCCAGCGGCTCCTTCCGGCACGACGGCATGGTGATCGTCCCCTGCTCGATGGGCACTGCCGCGCGCATCGCCAACGGCATCAGCGACGATCTGGTCAGCCGCGCCGCCGACGTCTGCCTGAAGGAGAAGCGGAAGCTGATCCTGGTGCCGCGAGAGACGCCCTGGAACCTGATCCATCTGCGGAATATGACTCAGCTCGCCGAGGCGGGAGCGGTGATTCTGCCCGCCGCGCCCGGATTCTATCACAAGCCGCAGTCCATCGATGACCTGATCGACCACGTCGTCGGGCGTATCCTGCAGCAGCTCGGCATCGAGCAGCAACTCGTTCCGCAGTGGCAGTATGAAGAGTAAGCCCACCCCCTGGCTCACCACAGGGCTTGCGCCTCTGCCTCCCTGGTTCGCTCGCTACGCTCGCAGGGAGGGGGACCACACCGACTCTCTTGTACCTCTGCTCATGGGCAAGAGCAGCTTACGAGAGAACATACCGGCTTCCATCTTCTGCCCCCCTCCCCTAGTATTGGGGAGGGGTCGGGGGTGGGGGCCTGAGTAATCGACATGCAAGCCATCCTCAAAACCCGCCAGATCCTGGATATGATCAAGTTCGAGCACACGATCTTCGCGATGCCGTTCGCGCTGATCGGCGTGCTGCTGGCTTCCCGAAATCTGCCGCACGGACTTCCGAGCGGCAGTACGCTGCTCTGGATCGTGCTGGCGATGGTCGGCGCCAGAAGCGCGGCCATGTCGTTTAATCGCCTGGCGGACGCCGACGTGGACGCGCAAAACCCACGCACCGCGAACCGCCATCTGCCCGCCGGCATCCTGACGAAAGGGCAAGTCTGGCTTTTCTTCATCGTGGCGGTCGCGCTGTTCGAGCTGTCGGCGCGCAGCCTCAACCGGCTCTGCTTCCTGCTCTCGCCGGTCGCGCTGCTCTTTATCCTGGGCTACTCCTATACCAAGCGGTTCACCTGGCTCTGTCACCTGTTTCTGGGCATCGCGACCGGCCTTGCGCCCGTCGGCGCGTGGGTGGCCGTACGCGGGCGGCTGGATCTCGTTCCGCTGCTGCTGGGCGCGGTGGTCATGCTCTGGATCGGCGGCTTCGACATCATCTACGCGCTGCAGGACTACGATTTCGACTGCGGCTCCGCGCTCTATTCGCTGCCCAAGCGGCTCGGCAAAGGCCGCGCTCTTATTGTCTCGCGCCTCATGCATAGCCTGATGCTGGTCGTGCTCGTGCTCGTGGGCGTTCTCTCCGGCCTGCACGCACTCTACTTTCTCGGCGTGGGCGTGGTCGCCGCGCTGATCTGTTACGAGCAGTCCCTGGTCAAGCCGGACGACCTCCGGCGCGTCAATCTGGCGTTCTTCACCCTCAACGGCTGGGTGAGCATCAGCCTGTTCGGATTCGTGCTGCTGGATAGTTTACTGAAGAGGTAACCATGCGACTGCGGATCGGAAGTGTGCCGTATTTGAATGCCAAGCCGCTGGTGGACTGGTTTCACAGCGCCGGCTGCGATGCCGACGTGGAGATCACTTACGCGGTCCCGTCAGAGCTGGCGCGGATGCTGCGCCAGGATGCGCTCGACGTGGCGAATGTCTCCAGCTTCGAGGCGCTGCGCGTCCCCGGACTGGCGCTCGTTCCGAACATCTCCATCTCTGCGACCGGCCCTGTCAAGAGCGTTCGCCTCTTCTCCAGAGTCCCGATGGATTCGATCCGCTCCGTCGCCCTGGACACCAGCTCGCTCACCTCGACGGCACTGACAAGAATCCTCCTCCATGAATCGTTCGGCCTCACGCCCTGCTACGAGCACCATCCACCCCACCTGGACGAAATGCTCTCTTCCTGCGACGCCGGGCTGATCATCGGGGACCTGAAGCTGTTCGACCTGCATCCCGGCACGACCGTCTACGACCTCGGCCAGGGCTGGCACGACCTGACCGGCCTGCCCTTCGTCTACGCGGCCTGGCTGGCGCGTGAAGATCGCGCCTCCGCAGAAATGGTCGAAATCCTGACGGCAGCCAAAGCCTGGGGCACGGCCCGCCTGGACGAGCTGGCGCACACGTGGTCCCTGAAGCTCGACCTGCCCCTCCCCCGCTGCCAGGACTACTTCTTCAACGTCATGCAGTACGACCTGACGCCCGCGCACCTGGAAGGTTTACGCCTCTTCCAGCAAAAGTGTCATGCCCATGCCTTGATCGATACTCTCCTCCCGCTTCACTTCCTGACTTGAAATATGAACGGGTAGGATGGGAGAAAGATGCATGAAGGAATATACCGTTATATATGAGAAAGGACCGACCAGTTGGGGAGCCTATGTACCCGATCTCCCCGGCTCCGCTGCGGTCGGAAAATCGCTGGAAGAGGTCAAAGAGCGCATTCAGGGAGCTATCCAGATGCATATTGAGGGAATGCTGGAAGACGGCCTGCCTATTCCAGAACCGACTAGGTTTGCCGGTATCGTTCAGGTAGCTGCCTGATAGATTTTGCCTGCATGAGAAACGAAGATTCGATTTGTAATCGGGGATGCGACAACCCACCTCACGACAAGCCCACCATCATTGTTCACGTCTGTAACGACATTGGTGCCTGGGGCGCGGCTATGCGCTGGCGCTGTCGAAGCGGTATCCGCATAAGCATGTTACCTCACAAATATTTCGAGATTAAGATACTCGCTAAATTTTATTCGTCCGTCAGGCTCTATCTCTCTAGTAATGTAAGTTGGATATTTATCGGCAGGCATATAATGTCCACCAACTTTATCCCAATCCAAGAGTGATAGTATTATCTTGTCACAAAAATGAAGCAACTCAAAATAACGAGATGCTTTGTCGCTATTGCTACAAGACAATTTCCCAGTATGTATTATTTCGTTGCGCCAATCCTTGTAGTCGGACTTCCAGCCATTAATATGGTTTTGCCTACAAAACTCACTCATTATCTCTAAAAAGCTGGCATTCTTACCTATTCTCGGCCCTGATGTATGTTTAAAATCATCGCCATCTCGACGATAAATCCCTGATGGAACACCGATATTTAAGGCAAAATTATAACGGATTACCTCAAAGAAGTTTGCAATCAGTAATATGTTTAGATCTGGATACCCAAAATCTTTAGATACTGTATTTATATGAATAAGGTTAATTAACTGATAAACTGGATCCAGGCGGACAAACGGATCGACACTTTGTTCCACGAATTTGGTAATTTCTTTGGAGTATCCATCTTCTCGAATTACGAATTTCCCTTCACCTATCGAGATATCAGGTGTGACAGCATTTATCAATACAGGGTTGCTGTCTTTAACTATTTCAAATCTACAGCACTTACAAAGACGACCAGATGCAAATGAAACCAGCCAATAGAGTTGTTCGATAATTGTCTGGAATCTGGTGTATTCTGAAAACTGTATATTCTCAATTTCTGCTATATGTGTTATTAGTCCCTCGGAATGAGGCCGTATAGTTATTCGCTTATCAAAAAGCTTTAATTGATAAGGTCTGTTAGGTATATTCCAATACGGAATATGAGTGGGATATGCCCGCATGGTCACAAGGTCCTGTTCATTTGGAAGAATAGCTTCCTTTAACTCAGCTTCAGCAAGCTTCACATTAATCTTTGATTGCAGCGGAAATGGTATTGTCTTTTGCACAGCATAGCCTTGAACAGGCGTTAGCAAAAGTCTGGTAGATGATGGAATGCTTTCTATACAACATTTTTCCCAACTGTAGGGATGTGCCGAAAATGGAACTTCTACAGTAATGTAGATCGAACAATCAGGGTTCTGGATGAGTCGACAATCCAAATCAGCCTGACCAAATTGGTATTTAAACCTGCATGTGAGGTTTATATCCATTTTTATCACCCTTAGTTTTACGTTTCTAATTATTATAAATATTGGCAGTCACGCAGGTGTCGCAGAGGACGGAGAGCAGGGTATCGATCTCTTCGTGCGTGTTGTAGTGGGTGAGGCCGACACGGACCGCCCCGCCGTGCGCTTCCAGGCCCAGCCGCTCCATGAGGCGAAGGGCGTAGTAGTTGCCGCTCCAGACGCAGATTCCGCGAGCGGCCAGGAGCTCGGCGGTCTGTCCGGGCGAGAGGTGCGGCCAGGTGAAGGCGACCGTCGGGACGCGCTCGTCCAGCCGCGCCGGATCGGTCAGGCCGTAGATACGCAGCCACTCGAACTCGCTCAGTCCGGTCAGCAGGTGCGTAGAAAGCGCCTTCTCGTACTCCTTGATAGCGCGCATGGCCGTCTTCAGCGCCAGCCGTCGTCCGGTGTAGCCCTGCGCGGCATACTCCTCGCGCCACGGGCCGCCGAACCGCTCCCCGATCTCTTCCAGGTAACGCACGGCAGCCGACACGCCCGCCAGCCCTTCATGGTTCTGCGTGCCGGTCTCCCAGCGCCACGGGATCGCGTCGCTGGCCGGGCGGACCTTGTGCGGCTTCAATCGAGCTAGAAGCTCCGCCTTGCCGTAGAGGATGCCGACGTGCGGACCGAAGAATTTATACGCCGAACAGGCCAGGAAGTCGCAGTCGAGCGCCTGCACGTCGATGGGGCCGTGCGGCGCGTACTGGACCGCGTCCACGTAGACCAGCGCGCCCGCCTCATGTGCCAGGCGCGTGATCGCCGCCACGTCGGGTATTGTGCCGATCGCATTCGAGGCGTGCGTGATGGCAACGAGCCGCGTCCGCTCCGATAACTGCTCCGCGACAATCTCGACCGGCAGCGTGCCGTCCTCCGTCCGGATGTCGGCAACGCGCAGAACCGCGCCCTGCGCCTCCAGGTCTTTCCACGGCGCGATGTTGGCGTCGTGCTCCAGTGTGCTCACCACGATCTCGTCGCCCGGCTGGAGCGTGTCGCCGAACGAGCGGGCCAGGGAGAAGGTGAGCGTGGTCATGTTTGGGCCGAAGACGATCGTCTCCGGAGACGGCGCATCGAGCAGATCGACCATCGCCTGCCGCGCCTCCGCAATGACCTGGTCCGTGCGCTTACTGGTGATGAAGGCACCGCCCGTGTTCGCGTCGCGGGTGCGGTAGTAGTCCGCCACCGCCTCGATCACCCGCTCCGGCACCTGCGTGCCGCCCGGATTGTCGAAGAAGATCAGCGGATGGCCCTCCCAGGTCTGGGAGAGCGCGGGGAACTGGGCGCGCAGCGGCGCGGGATCGAAAGCATTCGTGCTCACGTACTCGACTCCTTCGGAGGTTCTCCTATAGTCTACCTGATCCGGTTCAGGTCGTTTTGAGGTAAAATGAAGGCGCGCCACGGGACGCAAGAGATGATTTGAGGAAGCAATACGTCCATGATGATACTGATGGCCGCCGAAGCGACGGCGGAACAGGTAGACGAGGTCATCGCGCGGATCACCGCGCATAAGCTGCAGGCGCTGCGGCTGCCCGGCGACGAGCATATCGCCATCGGGGTCGCCAGCGCCATCCCGCCCGACTTGCGCGAGCCGCTCACGATGGAGCTTTCCACGCTGCCGGGCGTAGACCACGTCGTCCAGATCAGCCGCCCCTACAAGCTGGCCTCCCGCGAGTTCCGCCGCGTGGACACGGTCGTGAAGGTCAAGGACGTGGAGATCGGCGGCAACCGGTGCGTCGTGATGGCCGGCCCGTGCGCGGTCGAGAGCCGGGAGCAGATTTTCGCGGCGGCCAAAGCCGTTCGGGCGGCGGGCGCGCGTATCCTGCGCGGCGGCGCTTATAAACCCCGTACCTCGCCCTATTCGTTCCAGGGGTTAGGCCATGAGGGGCTGAAGCTGCTCAAGGAGGTCGGGGACACGCTCGGCATTCTGACCGTCAGCGAGGTCGTCGCGCCCGAAGACGTGTCTCAAGTCGCCGAGCACGTTGATATTCTTCAGATCGGCGCGCGCAACATGCAGAACTATCCGCTGCTTATCGCGGCGGGTCGCTCCGGCCACCCCACCCTGCTCAAGCGCGGACCCAGCGCCTCCCTCGACGAGTTTCTGCTGGCGGCGGAGTACCTGCTGCATCACGGCACCCAGGACGTCATCCTCTGCGAGCGCGGCGTGCATCCTCTCGACCGCACCTACACCCGCAACACGCTCGACCTGAACGCCGTCCCGGTCCTCAAGCATATCTCCCACCTGCCCGTCATCGTGGACCCCTCGCACGGGACCGGGTCGGCCCGCTACGTAACGGCGATGGCCCGCGCCGGCCTGGCCGCCGGCGCGGACGGGCTGATCGTCGAGGTCCACCCCTGTCCCAAGGAAGCCCTCTCGGACGGCGCGCAGTCCCTCACGCCCGAACAGTTCACCACGCTCATGACCGAGCTTGGCAAGATCGCCGAAGCCATCGGCCGCTCTATCTAAAATAGACATTCCACAAGCGAGCGTGTTATAATACGACGACCGGAGCAGGAACTTCGGTAACGCACACAGAAAGTTTATGACAGAGAAGGAGAGGCTTCCATGCGGAGAGGATTCATCCTGGCAATCGTTCTGTTGCTCGGCGCGCTGGCGCTGAGCGCGTGCAATAACAACAATAATGCATCGTCCGGCGGAGGTGGCTCGCAGTCGAATGCCGGTGGCGGAGGCGGCAACCCGCTCGTCATTGCCTGGGCGCAGTGGCAGCCCGCCTCAGAACTGCAGGAGCTGTGCGCCGATTTCACCAATGAGACCCATATTCCGGTCAAGGTCGAGCAGATTCCCTGGCCTCAGTATCAGGATAAGATTTACAACGCCTGGTCGGCGAAAAGCGATACCTACGACCTGATCGTCGGCGATAGTCAATGGCTAGGCCTGGGGGCCACGCAGGGTCACTATGTCGAGCTGACCGATTGGGCCAAAACCAATATCAAGCTGGACGAGATGTCTCCGGCGGCGCTCAGCGAATATGGCGAATATCCGGCTGGCAGCAAACGCTACTATGCCCTGCCCTGTGAAAGCGACGGCATCGGCTTTGCGTATCGCAGGGACCTCTTCGACGACCCCACGGAA
Source organism: Chthonomonadaceae bacterium (assembly GCA_035653075.1). Classification (GTDB taxonomy): domain Bacteria; phylum Armatimonadota; class Chthonomonadetes; order Chthonomonadales; family Chthonomonadaceae; genus DASRCN01. The sequence goes on from DASRCN010000041.1 coordinate 155,785, forward strand.
AAAGCCAACTTCAAGGCCAAGTACGGTTACGATCTGGCCCCGCCCAAAACCTGGAAAGAGCTGCGCGATATTGCCGAGTTCTTCACCCGCCCCGATAAGAATCTCTACGGCGCGGGCCTGTTCTACTCGAAAGACTACGATGGCATCACCATGGGCTTCGATCAGGTGCTTTGGTGCTATGGCGGGGAGCTGCACGACGCCTCCGGCAAGGTCGAAGGCGTGCTCAACTCCCCGATGGCGGTCGATGCGCTCAAGTTCTACTGCCAGGACCTCAAGAAGTTCACACCGCCCGGCTCGGAAAGCTACTACTTCGATCAGACGATGGATGCGTATGGACGCGGGCAGGTCGCCATGGCCGAGGAATGGTTCGCCTTCATGCCCGGATTCATCGATCCCAACGGCAAGAACAAGAACTATCTGGATAAGACCGATTACTTTGTCTCCCCCGCCGGTCCGGCGGGCCACTATATCAGCCTGGGCGGTCAGGGCATCTCTATCTCCGCCTACTCCAAACGCCAGGACGACGCCAAGAAGTTCCTGGCCTGGTTCGAGAGCGCGGACGTCCAGCAGAAGTGGGCCCAGAAAGGCGGGCTGACGGCTAACAAGGCGGTCCTTGCCTCGCCCCAATTCCTGAGCTACGCTCCCTACAACAAGACCTTCGCGGAGAGCCAGAAGTACTTCCGAGACTTCTATAACAATCCGGAATATGCGGACCTGCTCAATGCCTGCCAGCAGCATTTCAATGCGGTGGCGAGCGGAACGGAGCAGCCCAAGCAGGCTTTGGACGCTCTCGCCGCCGAGCATACCACAATTCTCCAGAAGGCCGGGGATCTCAAGGCGAGCTATCGCGCACAGCCGGATGTCCTGGCGCGGAGAATGGAGACCGTAAGCCGGCGTCACGCCCGTCCATGAACGCCCGCTTTCCTCATCTGCGCTCTTTGAGCGACCGGAGCATCGCGAACCTGTTCTTGCTGCCCACCATCCTATTGCTGGTAGGGATGAACATCTTTCCGCTGATCTGGTCGCTCGGCCTTTCTTTTTGCGACTACTCATCCATCGGCAACGCCCCACCGAAATGGATCGGCGGACAGAACTACACCGATCTCCTGACCGATCCCGCGATCAATCAGCGCTTTACGGTCACCGCGGAGTTTACCTTGCTGGCGGTCGGCGCGCAGTTGGCGATCGGTTTTGGCCTGGCGCTGCTTCTAAACCGCGCGTTTCGCCTCAAAGGGATCGTGACCACCCTGCTTCTCCTGCCGATGATGCTCTCGCCGGCCATCGTCGGTCTGTTCTGGCGGTTCATGTTCGATGCCTCGAACGGGCTCATCAACTACCTGCTTCAATCCGCGCACCTGCAGGACCCCGCCCACCCGATGAACTGGCTGGGCGGCTATCCCTCCGCGCTCTACGCGCTGGCCATCACCGATACGTGGATGTGGTCGCCGTTTGTTATGCTCATCTCTCTGGCCGGGCTGAGCGCGGTGCCGCCGCATCTCTACGAGGCTGCCGAAGTGGACCGCGCCTCCGGCTGGTTCAAGTTCCGCTACATCACCCTGCCGATGGTCGCGCCGCTGTTGATGGTCGCACTCCTGTTCCGCACGATGGACTGCTTCAAGCTGTTCGATCTGGTCTTCGTCATGACCAGCGGCGGACCGGGCGCCGCCACGGAGACTGTCTCCTATAAACTCTACTGGCTGGCGTTCCCCCAGCATCATACGGGACTGGCGTGCGCGCTGGCCTACATTATCCTGCTGGTCATCATCGGTTTGACCAACCTTTACATGAAGCTGCTCGCCCGCGTGCGCGGAGACGGCATCCCGGATGCCTCCCCGCTGGCCTCCGCCATTGCCGAGAAAACGCAGAGCCTTCCGGTCCTCGGCTGGCTGCTGTCCAGTCCCACGCGCTACCTGCTGCTGCTCGCGGTCGTCGCATTTTGGCCCTATACGCGCCTGCTCGGTGGCTTCCTGACGGCCCATGTTTCCGCGCTGCTCATCCTCGCGCTGCTGGTCGCCGCCGCGTACGCGTTCAGCCGCCTTCCCCTTCCCCTGCGATTGCCGCTGGCCCTGGCCTGCCTCGCCTTCGGCTTCGTGGGCGGCTTTCCGGCCCCCGCCGGCGTCCGGCCCTGGCTCTGGCTGATCGCCGCGGCGGCGCTGGTCTGGCTCGTAGCGCGGGCGCCGCAGATCGTGCGCAACGTGCTGGCCTACGCCGTCGTCGCGGCGGCCCTGGCGATCACCCTGCTGCCGGTCTACTGGATCGCGATCACCAGTTTCAAGACGCCTGTGGACATCAACGCCCTGACGCCTAAATTCGCTTTTAAGCCGACCCTGGAAAACTACGACCGGCTTTTCTATCAGCACGAAGGAGATCAGATCACCGGCAAAGTGCTCGGCCTGAACGCCTTCCCGCACCAGCTCGGCAACAGCCTTGTCATCGGCATCCTATCTACCCTGCTGGCTGTGGCGATGGGCACGATGGCTGCCTACGCCCTCGCCCGCTTCCGCATCAAGGCAAAGGGCGACGCGCTCTTCTTTATCCTTAGCACGCGTATGCTGCCCGCTATCGCCGTGGTCATTCCGATCTACCTGATGTACACCCGACTCGGCCTGCTGGGCACGCATCTGGGTCTCATTCTGCTCTATACGGTCTTCAACCTGTCCTTCTCGACCTACTTGATGAAGGGCTTTTTCGACGAAGTCCCGCACGAATACGACGACGCGGCGCTGCTCGACGGCTACTCCCGTTTCGCGGCGTTTCGGAAGATTTCGCTGCCGCTGGCGATGACGGGCGTCGCCGCCACGGCGGTCTTCTGCTTTATCACGGCCTGGAACGAGTTTGCCTTCGCGCAGATCCTCTCGCCGCTGCAGCCGCTGACCGCGCCGCCGTCCATCAATGCGCTGACCGGCGCAGGGGGCATGGATTGGGGCCAGGTCGCGGCGGGATCGTTCCTGTTCCTGCTGCCGGCGGCGATCTTTACGTTCCTGATGCGCAAGCACCTGCTGCGCGGCGTCACCTTCGGCGCGATCAAGCGCTGAGAAGTGACCTCACCCCCTGACCCCCTCTCCTTCGTAAGGAGAGGGGAACAGCGATGATTTTCTTATGGCAACCGTTACCGTTCAAAACCTGGTCAAACGCTTCGACAGCAACATCGCCGTCAACGATCTCTCCCTGGAGATCGCGGATGGCATGTTCATGGTCTTTCTCGGCCCCTCCGGCTGCGGCAAGACGACCACCCTGCGCTGCATCGCCGGACTGGAGATCCCGGATGGCGGCCATATCCTCATCGACGGCGAGGATGTCACGAAACGTCCGCCTTCGGCGCGCGACATCGCGATGGTCTTCCAGCAGTACGCCATCTATCCGCACCTCACGGTGGCGGAGAACCTGGCGTTCCCGCTGCGGGCCGTGCGAACACCGCGCCAGGTCGTGGAGGAGCGGGTCCATGCGGTGGCCTGCACGCTGCACATCGAGCGGCTGCTGCAGCGCAAGCCGGGCAAGCTTTCCGGTGGCGAGATGCAGCGCGTCGCCATCGGCAGGGCGATGGTGCGCCGGCCCAAAGTGTTTCTGATGGACGAGCCGCTCTCGAACCTGGACGCCAAGCTGCGCACGGAGATGCGCGCCGAGATCAAGCGCCTGCAGACCGATCAGGGCGCCACGACCGTCTACGTCACGCACGACCAGTTGGAGGCGATGAGCATGGCCGACCGGATCGCGGTCATGTACGGGGGCATCCTCCAGCAGGTCGGCACGCCTGCCGACGTCTACGATCGCCCGGCCAACCTTTTCGTGGCAGGCTTTATCGGCTCGCCCGCGATGAATTTCCTGCCCTGCCGCCTCAGCGCCGACCGGTCTACAATTCTCCTGGAGGGTGAGATTCCGCTGGCCGTGCAGCCGGGCGCGAAAGCGCGCTTCGGCGACGTACCTGCGGACCGAGACCTTATTCTGGGCGTGCGTCCGGAAGACATCACGCTCCGCCATGACGCGGCCTCAGAGTTCGAGCCGGTCGAGGTCTACGTGGTCGAGCCCCTGGGCGCCGAGAATATCGTGGACGTGCGTTTAGCCGGTCACGTCCTCAAAGCGCGCACCCTGCCCACCTTCCAGGCGAAGATCGGTGACTCGCTGTTTATGCGCCTGGATCAGATGCGCGCCCATCTCTTCGACGCCAACACGACGGCCGCGCTGACAAACTGACCACGCAAACCGGGTCGTAAACGCCCCGTCTGGCAGGCGGCTTTGCCGCCATGCGTAGCGAGCCGATGCTTGCATCGTGCCTCGCGAAGAACTGCCCCGGCGGGCGGATCAAAGCGGAGATTACGAAAGGACGTAACGGTCGAATCCTATGTTGTCGGGACGCTTCGCACAAATTATGGAGACGCTTTCGGTCGTGCTGGTGCTCGTCGGCATCGTGGCGCTCTGCCAGACCGTGTCTCCCTGGTGGTTCCACAATGGGTTCAAAATCCTCCTCGCCGGCTGGATCGGGCTGACGATCTGGTCGCACCGCCGTCCTGTCCGCCCTAAAATCGAAGAAGGCAATCCCCAGGTGACCATTGACGGCCACCCTCCCCTTGAAGTCACCCTCAGCAACTACTCCGGGCGTGTACCCACCGCTGACCTGCAAAAATGAACCACCCGCTCGCTACGCACAACAGCAAGCGTGTACCTGCAGTCAGGCTGCAGAGATTTTCACCACCCACTCGCTTCGCTCGCTAGAGCGTGTTATGCACTTCTGAGTAGCGGCGTCGCCTTGACGAGCATGAGAATGGCGAACACTACGAAGTGCATCGCCGCTAACGTCTGGGCTAATCGCTCATAATCGCGGGCCAGCCGCCGGAACCGAGAAGCCCAGGCAAAGCTACGCTCGGCTACCCAGCGTCGGGGCAACAGAACGAAACCACGCTTGGCTTCTTCGAGCTTGACCACCAGCAGATCAATGCCGTGTTCTTGAGCAGCTGCCTTGGGTTGTTCTCCGGTATAGCCTTGATCGACAAAGGCTACCTGAACGCTATCGCCGCTGATCTGTTGGACCTGCTGGGCTAATTCTGCCACTTGCGCCCGCTCCTGCTCATTGGCAGGGGTGACCAGGATCGCAAGAAGATGTCCGAGGGTGTCTACAGCCATGTGCATCTTCGAGCCTTTCTTCTTCTTGTGCCCATCAATGCCCGCTCGCCCCCCGCTCTCAGGCGTAGACTGGATGGTTCGGCCATCCAGAATGATCGCAGAAGGCTCTTCTGCTCGACCTTCTGCTTTTCTGAGAAGCTTTCTCAGATCATCGACGATGGCTTCAAAGCATTGGGCATTCATCCAGCGCACTGTCTGCTGGTAAATAGTCGGCCAGGGTGGCAGATCGTGGGGCAGATAGCGCCAGGCCGAGCCGGTTCTTACCAACCAGCGTAAGCCATTGAAGACTTCGCGCAGGCAGTACTCTCTCTGCGCAGCGTCTTCGGTCATGAGCGTCAGATAAGGAGCCACGAAGGCCCATTCCTCGTCCGAGACATCGGAAGGATAGGGTTTGCGAGTAGACATATAAGCTTCTACTCACAGCAAACCCGAAAAAGTTCATAACACCCTCTAGAGCCACAGAGCACACAGAGGAAAAGCCAATGCGAGAAAAGCAAAGAGAAGAAAGAGGCTGGTGCAAATGAGATGCCTGTACCTCTGCTATCCACAAAGGGAGAGCACGGAGAAAAGCCGATGGCCTCTATAGCGGGAGGGTTTTTCTCTGTGCTCTCGCTCGTCATGAGGAAGAGGGAAAGGTTTGCTATACGTACTGCCTGATTCTGTTTTTCTCTTCTTGCTTTTCTCGCATTGGCTTTTCCTCTGTGTGCTCTGTGGCTCTAGCGAGCGAAGCGAGTGGGTGGTGAAAATCTCTGCAGCCTGACTGCAGGTACACTCTTGCTGTTGTGCGTAGCGAGCGGGTGGTTCATTTTTGCAGGTCAGCGGTGGGTATAGGCTATCTGGGAGCGACCCATAGGACGGCGTTGCGGAAAACGTGCCGGACCTCTTCTTGAAAGTAGATCGGGTAGGACTCGTGACCGGGCTGGAAGTAGAACACTCGCCCCTTGCCGATGGTCCAGGTCATGCCCTGCCGCGACTTCTCTTTGGCGCCGTCCGGGCGGGTATAGACGCCGTCGAAGACCAGGGTTTCAGGAGGTGGAACTTCGAACGGCTCGGTATAGCGCTCTGTGTGCGGGATCACAAAATCATTTAGTCCGCGAGCGATCGGGTGCCTGCGAGCGACGACCAGCACGTCGAGCTTGCTGCCGTCCTCGACGTAGCCGCCGTTCCAGCTTCCTGAGGTGCCCATGAGGGCCTTGAACGGCTTGGACCAGTGAGCGGAGTGCGTGGCGATAAAGCCCATCCCCTCGTCTTTCACGCGATGGACGATCTGGCTCACGAGTTCATCCCGGACCTCGGCGTGTCGCGCGTGCCCCCACCAGATGAGAACGGATGCGCTCTGCAGAACGTCCTCTGGCAGCCCCTGGCCCGGATCATTGATGGAGGCGGTCTGCACGTCCCAGCCCTTGAGCGGCTGCAAGCCTTCGGCGATAGCGGTGTTGATATCGTGTGGATAGACATTTCGCGGCGCCGTACCTTCTGACCAGACGATCACCCGCCGTTTCGGCCGGGCTTCTGCGACACTCCCTGCTGCTAGAAATGCCGCTCCTGCTGCCAGCAGCGCGCCATCACGCAGGAACTCCCTCCGCGTTCGTTCTACTTGCATTCAGCTCTCTCCTCGTCGGAAATACCGGGCTATTCCTTATGTTCGGGCGACTGAAGTCGCTGCAACAAGAGCGCCAAGTCCGCCTTCGCGGACTCCTGATTATTAGGTTTTACCTCTGCCTTCCAGCCTATTCAGGCTCATAAGCAGGGGAAAAGTCTAACATTTGCAGTCGCCGAAGGGCGACTTCGTGCCCTTGTTGCTGCGGTTTTAACCGCCCGATAAAAGAAACATCATTGCAACTTTACATAAACTTCATTGCCCCTGTAGGCAGAGCAACGAATTTGAATCGTCCTGGGTGTGCAAGCGTCAGAACTTATCGGTTTCGACCTGAAGGCCGATCTGGCGGAGGATGTTGGCGGCGCGCTCGCAGTCTTCGGAGCTGCCGGTGTAGGCGATGGCGCGGCCCCGCGTATGCGCCTCTAACATAATTTGCATACACTTGTCGAAGTTGTAGCCGGTCGCCTTCTGGACCTGGCTGGCGACCTGCATCATATCGTGGTAGTCGTCGTTATAGAGGATGACGACATACGGGCCGTCATCGTCGATGTCGCTCTCTTCGTCGATGCGCGGCAGCACGCGCTCGCGAATGAGTGGCTCGGTGATCTCCTGCGGCATGATCCGGTCTCCTCTCCTTTTCCGATATGAACCCGGCGGCTTCTCCCTCTGCCTTACTGCCGGTCGGTGAAAAGCTCTGTAACCTCTATCGTTTCATAGGGTCCTATGCTATTATTATATTCCATATCGCCCGTGGAGAAACGGAAATGGCAGACGAAATTTCGCATTCCCCTCTTCGCTGCCCGGACAGCGAGGCAGCCGAACCTCATGCTCCGGCACCGGAACCGGTGCTGAGCCGGCGCGTCTTCCTGCAGACCGTCGGCGCCGTCGTGCTGGCGGAAGCGGCCTCGCACCTCCTTTCCGCGCAGGCGCAGGGCAACCCTGCGGCCAGCCTACCGGTTCCCGCCCGGCCCGCGGCGAACGTTGACCGCGCCTCCAAAGCCGAGACCCTCGTCAAGACGCTCTACGACAGCCTCACGCCGAGGCAGCGGGAAGTTGTCTGCCTGCCCTGGGACCATCCGCGCCGCCAGATGGTCCAGGCGAACTGGGCCGTCATCGAGCCTACGCTCGCCGAGCAGTTTACTCCCGACCAGCGCGAGATCGTTCGGGGGATTCTGCGCAAGCTGACCACCGAGGCGTGGTATCCCAAGATCCTGGCGCAGATGCAAAACGATTCGGGCGGCCTGGATACCTACCACGCCGCTTTCTTCGGCGATCCGGACCACGGCAAGTTCGAGTGGGTGCTCACCGGCCGGCACGTCACGCTCCGCGCCGACGGCCATTCGGACGATAACGCAGCCTTCGGTGGGCCGATCTTCTACGGGCACGCGCCCCAGTTCAACGAGACGCCGACCCATCCCGGCAACATCTACTGGTTCCAGGCGCAGCAGGCCAATAAGGTTTTCGGCGCGCTGGATGGCAAGCAGCGGGCTATCGCCCTCCTAGACCGGGCGCCCAACGAGGACCAGATCGCGCTCCAGGGCGCCAGAGGCGCCTTCCCCGGCATTCCCATCGGCGCGCTCTCGCGGGACCAGAAAGAGCTCGTGCAGACGGTCATGCGCGACCTGCTCGCTCCCTACCGGCCCTCCGATGCCGACGACGTGCTCCGCGACATCCATGCCAACGGCGGCCTGGACGACATCCACCTCGCCTTCTACAAGCAGGACGACCTCGGCAGCGATGGCGTCTGGGACATCTGGCGGCTGGAAGGGCCGGCGCTCGTCTGGCACTTCCGCGGCGCGCCCCACGTCCATACCTGGGTGCATGTCGCGAAAAAAGCGGCCTGACCTAACTCCTTGCCGGGCCTATAAACGACCCGGCATTAAAAACGAGCGTCCTCACGGACGCAGCCAACTTCCAATTCTATTCCCCCTCCCTGCGAGCGTAGCGAGCAAACCAGGGAGGGGGAAGGGTGTCGAACCTTCGGGAAGGTTCGAGCCATTACTTGAACCTGCGGGCACCGATGGCGATTGACGAGGGGGGTGGGCCGTCCGGCAGGACGGTGTGTCTTTACTGCCGGGTCGTTTATCGGCCCGGCGCTTTCAATGCCCGGCTAAAGATACTGTGTTGTCAAGTTGCGGCCGGAGCCGGCTGTTTGGACTTCTCCTGCCATTTCGGATCAAAGTCTTGCCCGTTCTTCAGCACGCCATAGGCCAGCATTAACAGTTTGCGCATCGCCGCTCCTAATGCCGACATCCGAGTGTGCCCACGCTCTCGCAAGCGGTCATAGAGCGCCTTGACCAATGGATTGCACTGGATCGCCGCCACCGCAGGCATATACAACCCGTGACGCAGTTCGGCTTTGCCCCGTTTGCTCAGATGCGTTTTGCCTTTGATGCTGCTGCCAGAGGAGCGCTCACATGGAGCCAGGCCTGCGTACGCCGCTACCGCGCTGGCCTCCTCAAACTCGCTGACCTCGGGCAGTTCGGCCAGGAGAAAATGGGCGGTCGTCTCGCCAATACCCGGGATACTCAGCAGCAACTCCTTGTCGGCTTGAAGCGCAGGAGTGTTCTGGATATGCATGGTGATCCGCTCCTCCAGATGCGCGATCTCTTTGTCCAGGTAGCGGATATGCTTGTTCAGTGACTGAATGATCTCCTTGGGCAGCCCCGGATTGGAGAGGCGGTTGTGCTCCTGGATGCGCTGATCGCGTAACATCTCTCGACGCCGAACCAGGGCGACCAGCAAGCGCACTTCGGGCCGGGCCATCCGCCAGAGGGCTGGTTTTTCCTTCTTGCAGAACAGAGCAATCACTACGGCGGCCGTCTTATCCGTTCGGTTGTGGAAGCCATAAGCGATGCCGGCATGCCGGATCAAAGCCGGATTGACCACACTGACCTTCTCTTGGGCTTCGACCAGATATTCCGCAACGGCGTTGCTGTAGGCTCCGGTGGCTTCCAAAGCAAAATGGAGTTGGGCTTCGGGGGCGTTGCGCTTGACCCAGGCTAAGAGCTTGGAAAAGCCCTTGGCCGAGTTATCCACCAGGAGGCTGGTCGTCTTGTCATTGTCTCTGAGCAGGCAGGCATCCAGTTTCTCCTTGGAAACATCGATGCCAACCCAGGCGTGTGCGAGAGCGTTTTGCGTCATGATTGTCCCTGAGGTCCCTTCTGCTCAACCTTGCACGTGCGGGATGTCTGGCGAAATGGCCCAGCTCCCAAGATACTGTTCGGAGTGAAGGACACCTCCGGTCCGCACGCGATCTTTATCACGAGATGAACTCTCAGGACGTTATTCGCGCTCTGCCGGACCGGTGGGCCTTGGGTGGATCCTACCCAAGAGGGTAACACACAAGGTCGTTATCTATAGAATCATGGTGTCGGATGGGGAGGTGGGTCGCGGCGTTCGAGAGGAGGAGTGGCTGCGGGAGCGGTGGGCGAGAAGGAGACGAAGGTCAGAGTCGGTTCGGAGGCTTGCGGGAGTTGGGAATGAAGGGTGGCGGAGCGATTGAGAATACTTCTACGACCGTGCAGATAGCCAATACGATAACTGGACCACATCAGACTGATCAACGCCAAAAGGCCTGCCAGGCCCGTCGAAAACCGCATCCAGCGCGCCCGCGAATGCACCCGTTTGGGCGCGAATTGGGCCGGCGTCGCCGGTGCGGGCGGCAGCGCTGCCATGATCGAGTCGATCGCCTGTCGCGTTTCCAAAGAAGACGGGAGCGGCCCGGACTCCTGCCACTCCCGTTGCAATAATCGATCGGTCTCCCGCAGCGCGTCGAGATTAGAGGCGCATCCGGTACACTTGGCCAGATGCGCCTCCACGATGCGCTGCTGATCGGGATCGAGCTCACCGTCTTGATAGGCTGACAGATTCGTCAGGACGAGCCGGCAGGCATCGTTCCCCTCGCCCTGGCCGCCGTTTAATTCGACGACGTCTATCGGGGGAATGACGGCAAACGGACCGGATACGCTCTCGTCCTGCGATGCGTTGCCAGCGCCTTGCGGATCGGCAATGGGATCCGTACGTTTTAGCATTTCACTACCTCTTCCAAAGCCTCCCGCAGACGCGCCCGGCCCCGGTGCAGCCACGACCGCACGCTGTTGACCGGCACGCCCATCAGGTCGGCGATCTCTTCGTAAGACAGTCCTTCCAGCAGCCGCAGTCCCAGCGCGGCGCGCTGCTGCGGTGGCAAGCACTCCAGCTCGCTCTTGATGCGCGCCCGCTCCTCGGCGCGGCGCAGCCGCTCCGCCGGGTCGCTCTCTATCGAGGCCGGCAGCGTTTCCGCCAGCAGGTCGAGCGAGTACGACCGGGCCGCGGCCTTCGCCGAAGCCGCCTGGGCGCGGTTCAGGCAGTGGTTGACCGTCAGGCGGCGCAGCCACGCGCTGAAAGCGCCCCGGCCCGAAAACTGGCCCAGCGCCTCGTAGGCGCGCACGAACACTTCCTGCGTCGCATCCTCGGCATCCTCCGCGTGACGCAGGATGCTGCGGCACAGGCGATAGACGGCGTTGTAGTGCCGCTCCACCAGAACGCGGAATGCGTTCTGGTCGCCTGCCAGGGTGCGCGCGACCAGTTTTTCGTCCGTTGGAATAGGGTACATCGTCGTCTCGCCTGCCTATCCGGTCGGCTAGAGAACCGGCCGCGCCGCCGCTCCGTCCCCTCTGCCACCATAATTCCTCGACAGGGTTGCGAAAGAAAAAGTTGCACTTCATTGAAAGATTATTTTGGATTTTTTCTAATTTTTTTCGGATGTGGATCGCTCCCCTATCCTTTCGGTCAGGTTCAACAAATACTAACGGACATTCAATTGCAATTCAATCGGTGGTATGGTATACTGCCTTCAAGAGTGCTGGAGAGCGTGCCGGGCCCTCTGAGAAGGATTTCTCGCGGCCTGGTGGGAGGACGACGCATATGGCGACGCAGCTCGAAGAGATCACCGCAAGGCAGCAGCAAGCGGAGCAGTGGGTCCATCTCAACGGACAGTTGGTCCCGATGGCATCGGCCCAGGTCTCCATCTACGATCACGGCTTCCTGTACGGAGATGGGGTCTTCGAGGGTATTCGCGCCTACAGCCACAATATTTTCCGGATCGAGTCGCACGTCGCCCGCCTCTATCGGTCCGCGCACGCGCTGGGCATCCAGATCAGCATGGAGAAAGAGCGCCTGCAGGCCGCCATTGTTGAAACGGTGCGCGCCAACGACATGGCCTCCGGCTACATCCGGGTGAGCGTGTCGCGCGGCGTGGGCCTGGGCCTCGATCCCAGCCATATCGACTGCACCTCGACCATTGCGATCTCGACCAATCCGAAGATGCGGCTGTATCCGCACGAGATGTACGAGCGGGGACTGGACGTGATTACCGCTTCCACGCGCGTGCCGCCGTCGGTCTGTATCGATCCTCAGATCAAATCCCTGGGACGCTATATCAATAACATCAATGCCAAGATGGAGGCTAACCGCGTTGGAGCCGGCGAAGCGCTGATGCTGAACATGGCCGGCAACGTCGCCGAGGCCACCGGAGATAATATTTTTCTTGTTAAGAATGGACGCCTGATCACGCCGCCGACCAGCGAGGGCGCTCTGCCGGGCATCACGCGCGCCGTGGTGATGGAGTTGGCCGCGCAGGCCGGCCTTCCCTGCCAGGAGGCGCCAGTGACGCTCTATGATGTTTACAATGCGGAGGAGGCTTTCCTGACCGGTACGGCCGCCGAAGTCATCCCGATGGTCTCTGCCGATGGACGCACGATCGGCAAGGGCCGGCCGGGAGCGATCACGCTGCGGTTTATCGCCGCTTTCCGCGAAGTCACGCTTACCGACGGCGTCAAAGCCTGATCTCCCCCCACGCTGCCTTGCCCGCGACCGGCGCTCGGCAGCGGGTACGGGTCATCGAACGCTTTCAACCCACAGTCGCGCCCCGGCCGACGGTCTCAATCGTTGCCGGCGCTCGCTCTTGTGGAACTTTTCAACTCTTCAATCGACTAAGATAAGTAGGATTCTATTCGCACGTTCGACGGAGCGGGATTCGTCATTTATACTATCCGCAAGCGACGAACCGTCCGATGATAGGATACGAGTGGTTTCTATCCGCCGCCGACGTTCCGGCTCGCAGCATTCGCCGTTCGGCCGAAAACGGGATCGGATAGAATAAGGAAGGACGAAAGACCATGTGGCAACGGTTTACGGAGCGGGCCAGACGGGTGGTCTTCTTTGCCCAGGAAGAAGCCGGCAGGCTGGGAGAAAACTACGTCTCCACCGAGCATCTGCTGCTGGGGCTGGTACGCGAAAACGACAGCGTGGCCGCCCGG
>DASRCN010000042.1:0-29061 GCA_035653075.1 Chthonomonadaceae bacterium
ATAGTCTGCATGTTGGCGCGGCAGGTCTTCTTCTGGCTGTCGGCCACGGCGGAGAGGTAGAGGGGCAGAGCCACGGCCATCAAGATAGCCAGGATCAGCACTACTACCAGCAACTCGATGAGCGTAAAGCCTTTGCGATTCCGGCGGGACATTTTGTGCGACTGAGTCAGCATAGACTGATTACCTCTTCTCCTAGATCCACTTGTCCTCGCGATGCGTCCCCTGCGGGCTTTTGCGAGAACCGAATTACCTCGTCGCAATCATTATCGTATGTTTTCTCGCCGTACATTAGACCATATTCGGTGTATGAAAAATAATCCCCGTATTTTGCGCTGCCTGTAGGAGAGTCTAAAGGTTTGCCCTCTTCCAGCCTATAAATCATTGGCATCTATCTGCGAATAGGGTGAACGCAGGCTGTTGGACAAGGTAAAGGTTGGTCGTTTATGGCGCATTCTCATAAGGCAGCGAACCGGGACAAAGGCGTGCTGTCCGCGATACCTTCCATACTGATCTGTCTGGATACCGAGGGGAAAGTGACGCGGTGGAACCTGGCCGCGGAGACGACGTTCGGTATACCGGAAGCGCAGGCTCTCGGCCGGTCGTTAGAGCAGATCGCCATCTCCTGGCGCTGGGAAACGGTCCGCGACGGCATCGAAAAGTGCCGGCAGAGCAGCCGGCTGGTCCGGCTGGACGACATTCCTTTTACGCGGCTGGACGAGAAAAGCGGCTTTATCGGCATGACCATCGCGCCCATCCAGGATGAGGCGGCGGACCACTCCGCATTCTTGATTTTCGGAGCCGACGTCACCGAGCGCAAACTATTGGAGAGCCATCTGGCCCACGCGCAGAAGCTGGAGACCATCGGCCAGTTGGCCGCCGGCATCGCCCATGAGATCAATACGCCGATCCAGTACGTGGGCGATAACACTCGTTTCATCCAGGACACGTTCACCGAGCTGCAGCTTTTGCTCGTCGAATACGACCACCTGCTCCAGGCTTTCCAGGCCGGCCAGGTCTCTGCCGATATGGTCGCCAGAGTAGCGGCTACCGCCCAATCGATCGATCTGCCCTATCTTCTGGAAGAGATTCCCAAAGCGATTCAGCAGTCTCTCGACGGCGCGGCCCGCGTGGCGCAGATCGTGCGGGCCATGAAGGAGTTCTCGCATCCCGGCACGGTCGAGAAAGTGAATATGAACATCAATCGGGCGATCGAGAGCACCGTCACGGTCGCCCGCAATGAATGGAAATATGTGGCGGAAGTCGAGCTGGATCTGGAAGCGGACCTGCCGCCGGCGCCGGGCCTGCCCGGCGATCTGAACCAGGTCTTCTTGAACCTCATTATCAATGCCGCCCACGCCATTGCCGACGCGACCCCGCCCGGCTCGCAGGAGAAAGGGACCATCCGGGTCACGACCCGGCAGGACAAGGACTGGGTGGAAATCCGCGTCCAGGATACCGGAACGGGCATTCCGGAGGCGATCCGCTCGAAGGTCTTCGATCCTTTCTTCACGACCAAGGAAGTCGGCCGCGGCACGGGCCAGGGGCTGGCGATCTCTTATTCCATCCTGGAAAAGCACGGCGGTACGATCCATTTTGAGACCGAGATGGGCAAAGGCACCACCTTTATTCTGCGCCTGCCCCTCGGCGAGGAGATGGCGGCCTGGGACCAGGCCGCTTGAGATATGAAAAAGATTCTGTTTGTGGACGATGAGCCGAATGTTCTGGACGGCCTGCGGCGCCTGCTCCATCCCATGCGGCACGAGTGGCAGATCGCTTTCGCTACCGGAGGCGCGGAGGCGCTGGAGATACTGGCGCGCGAGCCTTTTGACGTGATTGTCTCCGACATGCGCATGCCGGGCATGAACGGAGTGGAGCTGCTGACCGAAGTGATGAAGCGCCACCCGCACATGGTGCGCATCATGCTCTCCGGGTATGCCGATCAGGAGGACCTGCTGCGCAGCGTGGGACCGACCCACCAGTTTCTCTCCAAGCCCTGCGATACGGAGACGCTGAAAGCCACGGTGACCCGCGCGTGCGCTCTGCGGAACCTGCTCTCCAACGAGCGGCTCCACAAGCTGATCACCAGCATGGACGTGCTGCCCAGCCCCATGTTCGTCTACACGCAGATTTTGGAAGCCATCCAGGCTCCGGATGCCTCCGCGCGGAAGATCGGGGAGATGGTGGCCCGCGACATCGGGCTGACCGCCAAGATTTTGCAGATGGTCAACTCGGCCTTTTTCGGGATTCCCCGCCGCGTCTCCGACCCGATTCAGGCGGTCTGCCTGCTCGGCCTGGACACCATTCAGTCCCTGGTGCTCTCCATCCACGTATTTTCGCAGTTCAACCAGGCCAAGATCACCCCCGACTTCGTGGATGCTATCTGGCGGCACAGTCTGGCGGTGGGTAAGCTGGCCAAGCGGATCGCGGCCACGCAGAGCGCCGATCATCACGCCATCGACGAGGCGTTCACGGCCGGCCTGCTCCACGACGTGGGCAAGTTGGCTCTGGCGGCGAACCTGGGCGCGACCTATATGAAGATTTTGGAGATCGCGCACCAGCAGCAGATCCCCTCCGTCAAGGCGGAAGCCGTCGCTCTGGGCGCCACGCACGCCGAGGTCGGCGCCTACCTGATGGGCCTGTGGGGACTGCCGGATACCATCGTGGAGGCGCTGGCTTTCCATCATAGTCCCTCCGAAAGTCCGCAGCGCCTGTTTAGCCCGCTGGCGGCGGTACATATCGCCGACAGCCTGGTCTCGGAGGTCCAGCCGGAAGACTCGTACAGCGTATTCTCCGCTCTGGACATGGACTATCTGGCCGCGTTAGGGCTGGCCGATTCCATCCCGACATGGCGGGAGCTGTGCGGCAAGATGCTTTCCCAGGAGAATACCGAGGAGATAAGCGGTGAACGAAAAGATTCTGTTTGTCGATGATGAGTCGAACGTGCTGGACGCGATCCGGCGGCAACTGCACCGGCGCTTCTGCGTGGAGACGGCTATCGGAGGGGCGCAGGCGTTGACGGCGGTCGTCGGATCGGGACCCTACGCGGTGATCGTCGCCGACATGCGCATGCCCTACATGGACGGCGCGCAGTTTCTGAAGAAGGTGCGCGAGATCGCCCCCGACACGGTGCGAATGATGCTGACGGGCAACGCCGACCAGCAGACCGCCATCGACGCCGTCAACGAGGGTCACATTTTCCGCTTCCTGAACAAACCCTGCCCGGCGGAAACGCTGATCAAGGCGCTGGAAGCCGGTGTGGAGCAGTACGAGCTTATCACCGCCCGCGCGGAGCTTCTGGAAAAGACGCTGGTGGGCGCGACGCAGGTGCTAACCGAAATCCTCTCTCTGGCCGATCCCCAGGCGTTCGGGCGGGCCATGCGGCTCAAGAAGTACGCGCTGGAGGTGGCCGGCATGATCGGGTACGAAGAATCCTGGGAGCTGCAACTGGCCGCCATGCTCTGCCGCATCGGCCAGGTGGCGATTCCATCCTCGGTGGTCGATCGGGCCCGAGACGGTGGTTTCCTGACCGAGCCGGAGGCGGAGATGCTGGCGCGCGTGCCTATGATCGGCCGCGACTTCCTGCAGCAGATTCCGCGCCTGGAAGAGGTCGCGCGGATCGTCTATTACCAGGAGAAAGGCTTTGACGGGTCCGGCTCTCCGCCCGATGCAGTTTCCGGCGCGGAGATTCCGCGGGGCGCGCGGGTGCTGAAGATCCTCTCCGATCTGGTGGCTATGGAATCTGCCGGCACCTCGAAGCTGGAGGCCCTGGAACTGCTGCGCACGCACAAAAACGCGTACGATCCCGAAATTCTGGAGGCCCTCTACGATCACTGGCTGCCGGGCGGCTGCCCTCAGGGCCAGGAGGTGACGACCTATCCGGTCGGCAGCGAATCGCCTCTGACCCACGGCGCTCCGGTCTTCGCCCAGGAGCTGATTCTGGGCGATGTGCTGGTGTGCGACCTGGAGACCAGCGAAGGCGCGCTTCTGTTTCCCGCCGGGCATGTGGTCACGGAGATGTCTTTGGAGAAGCTGCGCAACTATCGCAGCCTGGGGGACTGCGTGGAGATCAATACCCTGGTCTTTCGGAACGAGAGAGACTAGGCTTTGGGCGTTGGGGATGGACGCCGGAGGTTGTCGTCAGGCGGGGAAGGGTAATCAGGGATGTCCGGCGTGGGCGGCGGGTGGAAGAGCCATTCCACACGCCGCTCATGCTTAAAATGGTGCTATTTGGTGCTATGTCATCCAACGGGTAAGGGGTATGTAGGCGTTAGTGCTCGCTCGGCACTAAGGGAGTGTTCCTTTCACGGAGCCGCTGAACGTGCCCAATGTCTAGCGCCTATTTTCGGAACAAGCGCGCCCGAGCTTTGCGTCCGATCTGTGCAGACTGTCGCGGCGGGCGACAGCAGGAAAAAGGAGCAGGAAGAAGATGACGATACATGGAGAGACGGCGAGCCAGGCTTCGGAACCGGAGGAGCTGCACCGGATGCTGGAGGGCGACGACCTGGCGGGCCTGGATGCCTATTCGGCGGATGGGCTGCCGGTCGGGACGGTGGCGGGCTATCTGCCGGAAGCGCCGGAGGACGCGCAGGCGCTGGAAGAGGTGACGGTCGATCCGGTCGATCCGGAGGGAGAGCCGACCGGCCTGCGGCATCTATTGATCGATGGGCGCGGCCTGCCCGCACAGGCGCGAATCAGCGTGCCGGTAGACCAGGTGAAGGTGGATCTGCGCGGCCGGCGTGTTACCCTCCCCATGACGATGGAGCAGATTCGGTCCCTATCTCCCAAAGGGACCTGAGCGGCTGGGGCGCAGCAGAAAGGCATGCCGCTGGCCTTTGATCGTGCCGGCGCCGACGATAAGCCCCCGGTCGTTGATGCCGTGGGCGCTGTTGAGGACCCAGCCGGATTTCGGCGGCAGGAGCGTGTTGAGATCGACGATCTGGCCGTCCTGCCAGAGGACGGCGTGGTCGATCCCCTGAGCGGTCGTGGCGCTGCCGGCGATCCGGCCCGCCGCGTTGATGGCGTAGGCGACGGAGGCGCTGCCTTGTGGGAGGATCCCTAAATCCTGCAGCTTTCCGTTCTGCCGCAGGAAGGCATGCCGGGCGTCGTGAACGTTTTGGGACACGCCGACCACCAGCCCGCTATCGTTGATGGCGTAGGCAGCGCTGTTCTTGCCGCCGAGGGTGCCCAGATCCTTCATGTAGCCGTCGGCGTAGAGAAAAGCGTGATCGGTCTGTTGGGCGGTGCCCGCACGGCCGACGATGATGCCGGCGCTGTTGATGGCCTGCGCGTAGCTGTAGGCGCCCCCTGGCAGCACGCCGATGTCCAGCATGTGGCCGCCGCTGTAGAGAAACGCGTGCTCGGACTCGCTGGGCACGTCCGCATAGCCGACGATCTGATCCTTCTTGTTGATGCCGTTGGCGACGCTGAACGTGCCGCCGGGCAGCACGCCCAGATCGTGCATCTGCCCCCCGCTATAAGCAAAAGCATCCTGATTGTCATTGGAGCGGTCGGCGGCGCCGACGATCTCGCCCTGATCGTTGATGGCGTAGGCGTAACTGCTCGTTCCGCCGAGGGTTCCCAGGTCATGCAGCGCGCCGCCGTTATAGAGGAAAGCACGGTGTTCCGGGGAGGTCTGCTCCCCGACCCCTCCGACGACCTGACCGATCGCGTTGATCGCCTCGGCTAAGCTGCTATCGTAGCCAGGCAGACCGCCCAGATCGACGACGGTGTAGGCGGGTAGGGGAGCGTGAGAGGGAACGCGCGGCTTGTGGTGAGTATGCGGCGGTGAGAGCAGTGTTGCCGCCAGGAAGATCATGTTAAGATCGGTTGCTGCGCATTTCACCGGGCATTTCAGCCGGGCCTTGAAAGACCCGCCTGCGAGGCCCCTTCTCCGCTGTTCTTCGGACAACCGTCCTGCGGACGGAAAAGCCAGTCTCATTCTTTCGTACTTTCTATTTCTGAGGGAGGCCTGGAGAGCCAGCGTTGGAAGGCCTCCTGCGCTTCGGGACTGACGAAGGCCGTCAGGTGGTCGCCGAGGCGAAGTGTCGTCTGGCCGGAAGGTACCAGGGTGCGCCGCCCGCGCCGAATGGAGACGAAGATGCAGCCTGGCGGGACCTGTACGTCCCGTATCTTCTGCCCGCGAAACCAGTCCTGCGTGGAAACCGTGAAGGTGATCAGCTTGCCCTGCTGGGGTTCCAGCCACATTCCGCGCGGCAGGGTCGTGGGGGCGCTCCTGGCGTCACCGGTCCCTTCTCGACGATCCTCCTGCGCCAGCGAGGCGCTGTAAGCGCGCAGCACGTCACTGCGCCGCAGAAGACCCACCACGTGCGTGGGGTCTATCTCGGAGACGACGGGGATGCGTCCGACTTCGCGCGTGCCGAGCTGCCAGAGCGCCTGCTTGACCGTGTCGCTCGGATAGCAGACGATGGGGTCGAGGGTGGCAATATCCTGCACGCGCTTGGAAGCCTCCGTGCCGTCGATAGCCTTCTGGGCATCGGAGAGAGTCACGATTCCTTTCAGCCGGCCCTCTTGCGCGACGACAAACCCATGATGGCCGGTCGCGGCAAAGCGATCGAGCAGATCGGGAACCGGCAGATCGGGCGGGACGGAGGGGATGTCCCGGTCCATGACGGCCTCGACCGGAATCGTATCCAGCAGGTCCACGCGCCCGCCGCGCAGCCGCTCGATGTCCACTCCCTTCTCCTGGAGCTTCTGCGTGTAGAGCGAGGTGGTTCGCAACTGCGCGGAGACGAGCGCGCTGATCGAGCAGGCGATGAGCAGCGGAATGACGATACCGTAGTCGCGTCCCATCTCAAAACCGAGGATGATGGCGGTCATCGGCGCATGGGCTACGCCCGCGAACAGGGCCGTGGCGCCCACGAGTGCGTAGGCGCCCGGCGGCATGGTGGAATGGGGAAAGAGATGGTGCGCGACATGCCCGACGGCGCCGCCGATGGTAGCGCCGAGGAACAGCGAGGGCATGAGGTCTCCGCCGGAGCCGCCGGAACCGAGCGTGAGGGAGGTGGCGACGAGTTTTCCCAGGAGCCATACGAGCAAGATAGCGGCTGCCGGGGGCATCGCGAATAGATCCCGCAGGATCTCTCCGCCGGTGCCGAACACCTGGGGGATGAGCAGGCCGATCAGCCCCACCAGCAGCCCGCCGAGGGCCGGCTTGAGGACGGTATGCAGGCGAATCCGGTGGAAGACGGTCTCGCAGGTGTGCAGCGTTTTGATGAACAGGTGCCCGACCAGGGCGCACAGGACCCCCAGCACCGCGTGGAAGATCAGGGTCCAGGCGTTGAGCAGGTGATAGGCGGGCACCTGAAAGATCGCATGGCCCTGCAGCAGGGTATTCGCTACCACGGCGCCCATAGCG
Organism: Chthonomonadaceae bacterium; assembly: GCA_035653075.1. GTDB lineage: Bacteria > Armatimonadota > Chthonomonadetes > Chthonomonadales > Chthonomonadaceae > DASRCN01. Next base: position 7,376 of record DASRCN010000042.1, read on the forward strand.
GACGCGGTAAAGAGCAGGGTCAAATCCCGCATCTCAAAGCGGCCCGTCACGATCTCGGCGGCAAAGAAGGCGCCGGCGATGGGCGCGTTGAAGACGGCCGCGATCCCGCCGGCCGCGCCGCAGGCGACCAGGAGCTGCGCGCGGCGCTTGGTAGCGCCGAAGGCGCGGCCCAGGGCGCTGCCGACGGAAGCGCCGATCTGCACGACCGGGCCTTCCCGCCCGGCAGAGCCGCCGGAGCCGATGCAGATGGCCGAGGCGACCGCTTTGAAGAAGCCGACTCGCCCGCGAATGGTGCCGTCGCGATGGAGCAGCGCGTCGATCACTTCGGCGACGCCGCCCTGGGCGTCGGGGGCGAAATAGTGAATCAGCAGGCCGCAGACCAGCCCGCCGACGGCGGGGGAGAGGACCGTGCCGAGGATTTTGAGGGGGTGCGAGGATGCGGAGGCCGGGTGCGCCAGGAGAAAGACCCGCACGGAGACGTTGATGAGCCAGTAGAAGATGAAGGCCGCCGCGCCGGAGGCCAGCCCCACGATCCCGGCAAAGAGCAGCATGGCCTGGCCCCAGGGCAGGCGCAGGAAGTGGAGGATATGCTGCTCTTCGATCGCATCCAGTCGTTCCGAGCGTGGGGGCGGCAGGAGGGGCGTGCTTTTCTCTCGGGCTGTCTCTGAATTCATGGTATGCCTATCGACCGCGCCGCGCGTCCGGCAGACCGGCGGCCTCTCTTCTCATAACAAGAGAGCCGCCCGTCTGGGAAAAGAAGGCGCGGCAGCGGGACTATCTCTTACAGAATACCTGCTTTACGGAGGGATCGTGAAAAGTGCGATGGACGAAAGTCCATCGCTGTGAGGCGCTATCGCGCGGGGCCGATGGAATGCCTGCACGACGGACTGAAGTCCTTCGCTGTGAGGCGCTTTCGCGCCGGGTGTCCTTCGGACATGTTGGATCGGAAGAGGTGAGAAAAAAATACCCCCGATCAGGATAGATCAGGGGCCGAAAGGAGCCTTGCATGTTCACTCATCGCAGGTTTCGTTACGGTTTGGGAGGCTGCCAAAGTTCCCGATGTCAATAAAAAAGTAAATTTAAAACAACAGCGCTTTTTCGCGGTGAAAAAGGCGCTATGCATGGCGTAGAAAGCACGTTCTGGCTTTCGGCGCAGGGCAACACGGCTCCTGCGGTCGATCTAAACCGCGCAGCCTTTCGTGCAGAGGCAGGTCTTGTAACCGGTTGCAGTCGGCGTCGGGTTCAAATTGTCGGGATCCTCGGTGGCCAGACGCCGAACGGTCTCCTTGTTCAGGCTCAGTTTCTTGGGCTTTTCCGTGTACGCCGAAGCGGACGTGCTCATTTTGGTCATCATGGGCTCTCCTTCCTTCAGGCTGGCCGTCACTGGGGGGACAGAGCAGGCCGATTTCCATTATAGCAAGCGGCGAGATTTTGTCAAGCGGTTTTTTACGCTCTAAGGCTCGCCGAGCGGGAATTCCCAGAGGGTTTTGCCGGTCTTGCGGTCAACGGCCCTGACGAGCCGTTGGTCTTCCTCTTCGCCGCCGCGCGCCTTCTTTTCGATCAGGTAGTAGGCGCGTGGTCCGACGGCGGCCTTCGGAATCCAGCCTTCTGACCGCGTGATGACGCTGCTGTGCGGGGGATTCACCTGGTTGCCCGTCTGGAGATCGACGCTCACGACGCCGGCCTGCGAGCCTACATTTTGAGCCCCTTTAGAGGAGGGAGCGGGCACGTTCCAGATAAGCTCAATCTGGCCGTCCTGCACCCGCCCGGTCAGGAAGAAGGGCGGTTTCACAGGGCTATCGCTATCCACGAAGACAGAGGGAGGCAGGGCGATGAGCGCAGACGACCAGGTCGACCGTCCTGTGCGGGTATCGAGCGCCCAGACGCGCAGGCCGTTGTGCGCGTACTCGACGGGCCGCCAGGCGATCAGCTTCTGGCCGGTTACGAGAATGGGCTTCAGAGGACCATTCGCCTGCCAACGGACCTTTCCCGTTGCTAGATCGACGGCGCTGATGCCCGCATGGACGGTGTTGGCGAGATAGGCGGTCTGCCCGTTGGGATCGACGACCCCGCCGGGAATCGGGATCGGCTCACCCTCGCGCGCGGTTTGTGCCTGCGCGGTGGTCAGGCTGCCGGGCGCCATTAGCATAAGGCTCGTGAGCGCCAGCGCGCACGGAACCCAGGAACAAACATAGCGTGATTTCATAACGTATCGGTCCTCCCTTCGAGACTCTAATTTCCACACGCGCGCCGGGATTCCTACTTTTTCACGTCTCTTCTGTGGTCTTCTATGCTCTTTTTGGGTCGTGAACGACCCGTCTGGCAGACCTTCGGCCATACGAAGCGAGCTGGTGCTTGTGCCGTGCCTCGCGAAGAACCGCCCTGGCGGGCGGACTAAGCCGGAAAACGAGCGGTTTTGAATCAGAAAGCGAAGGACTTTAGTCCATCGTATCTTTGTCGAGGATGTCTTCGATGGTCTGCTTGAGGGATAGAGCGCGTCCCGCCCGCCAGGCGGACGTAAAGGCTTCCTCGCTCATGGCCGCGCGCACCCGATCGACCGTGCGCTCATAGAGACGGCGGTTATCCGGCAGCCAGAGGTGCGCTTCACTCGCTTCCCGAAAGGCTTCGGCGGCCCCGAACATCCGCGCGGCCTGCTCCGGATGCCCCGCCCCCAGCGCCAGATAAGCGCAGACTTCCAGGCCGATGGAGTCTTCCACCCGGCGGCCCAGCTCTTTCAACAAATGCACGCGCTCCTCCAGAAGGGAGCGTGCTTCCCGGTAATCGCCCTGCTCGCAGGCCACAAGCGCCCAGGAGTACAGAACGGCCGATCGGTTCCACCTGTCGCCCATCTCTTGCAACAGACTCTGGCTCTCCTCCAGTAAGGATCGAGAACGATGGAACTGGCCTTCGATGCGCGTCAGATTCCCCAGGTTCCAGAGCCGCATGGCGATCTTTCCCTGGTCTCCGGCTTCCCTGGCGATCGCCAGGCTCTGCTCGTAGAAGGCGTGAGCTTCCGGGTAGTCCTGGCGACAGACTGCGAGATAACCCAGATCGGCCAGCACGTTGGAGACGGCGGATATATCACCCAACTGCCGCCGGATCTGCAGGCTTTCGAGGAAGTAAGCCGGCGCGGTCTTGTAGTCTTCCTGGCAGATAGCCGTATAGCCCAGATGGGTAAGTACAACCGCTATCTCGGCAGAAGCTCCCATAGCGCGCCATAGAGCGAGACTCTGGAGATGGAAGTCGGCTGCCGCGGAAAGACGTCCCTCATGGAAGGCCACCTCGCCGAGGCCGTTCAGCGCGCAGGCGATGAGAGTCTTATCTTCTAACGCCTGCCCCATGTGCCTGCTTTGCTCGAAGAGCCGCCCGGCCTGCTTCATATCGCCTAGAAAGTGGCTCAGCCGGCCGGCATTCAAGACCGCCATGGCCCGTTCGGGCGTGGTACCCAGCGGCTCGGTCCGTTCCAGATAGGCGAGCAGGCGCTCCCGTCCCTCGCGCGGATGTCCGCGCGCGGTCCAGTAGTCGTTTAAGACGTTCATCGCCTTCAGCCCGCCAGCGGCATCTTTCTGCAGGCGCCAGTCCAGCGCGGCTCGCAGGTTGTCCTGTTCGCGCTCCTGGCGATCCAGGAGCGCGGACCGGTCAGACTCCTTTGCTTCCCCGTAGTCTTCCGCCAACTGGAGGAAGTAGGCGGCATGACGGTCTGCCAGCATCTGGCGCTCTTCTTCAGAGAGCTGCTCGAAGGCGAACTCGCGCAGGGTCTCCAGCAGGCGGAAGCGCATCTCTTCGCCCGCCTCTTCCACCAGCACGAGGGAGCGCTCTTTGAGCTGGGTCAGAGCCTCCAGCGCCCTCGGCTCCTCACAGACGACTTCCGCCGCGTCCAGAGTCCAGCCGCCCCGGAAGACCGACAGCCGCGCGAAGAACGGGCGGAGCCGGAGCGGGAGCAGGCGCAGGCTGCCTTCCAGGGTTGCCCACAGCGTTCGGTGGCGCTCCGGCAGGTCTTTGCGATGGCTGACCAGCAGGTCGAAGCGCTTTTCCAGCCGGGAGAGCATCTGCGCCGGCGTCAAGGTCTGCGCCCAGGCGGCCGCCAATTCGATGGCCAGCGGCAATCCCTCCAGGCGGCGGCACAGAGCCGCTACCTGCGCGGCGTTCTGCTCCGTCAGCACGAAGCCAGGATGGACGGCCTGCGCACGGTCGACGAAGAGCTGGACGCTGGGATACTGAAGCAGCCGGGAGACCGGCTCGGGCGTTTCGGGTATGGGCAGCGGGGAGACGGGTACGACCTGCTCGCCCCCGATGTTCAGCCGCTGCCGGGAGGTGACCAGGCAGGTCAGCGACGGGGCCCGTTCCAGAAGGGCCTGCACGACCGGAGCGCCGTCGTCCGCCAACTGCTCGAAGTTATCCAGGACCAGTAAGCCGGGGCGCGCGGAGAGGGCCGCGATCACCTGGTCCAGAGGATCCAGGCTCACGGAGCGCTGCAGACGAAGCGCGCTCAGGATGGCGCCAGCGATATGGCCGGGATCGACCACGTCGGCCAGCGGCACGATCCAGATGGCTTGTGTCGATTCCTTGCCGATCCGGGCCGCCACTTCGATCGCCAGGCGGCTCTTACCGGACCCGCCCGGCCCGAGCAGCGTGACCAGACGGACCTGCGGACTGCAGAGCAAGGACTGTAACTGGCGTATCTCCTCCTGGCGTCCGAAGAAGCGGGTGAGGGTGGAGGGCAGGGCGCCTGCGGACGGCGGCATTGCGGCGGCGACAGAAGCGGAGGTGGGAGAAACAACCTCCGCCGGCGCGGTGGCCGTATTCCACTCCTTTCCTTCCGCCAGTTGCCGGGCCAGATCGCGGGTGGAAGCCGAGGGAGCGCGCGCGAGGATCTCTTCCAGGGACTGGTAGTGCTGCAGGGCGGCGGCGGAGCGCCCGACGGCGGCGTACAGGCGCATGAGGGCGCGGTGGGACTCTTCGCGCAAAGGGTCTGCCTGGACCAGCCGGTGGGCGATCTCCAGAGCGGTATCGAAGTCCTGGCTGCGGGCCAGGTCCCGGACGAGATGGCGCAGGGCGCCCAGGTAGGCATCGGCAAGCCGCTGTCGCTCGGGCTCGATCCAGAGAGCTTCGTATCCGGACAGGAGCGCGCCGGTATAGAGATCGACGGCCTGCCGGAGGAACCCGATGCGCTCGTCCTCGCCTTCGACTTCCGCGGCCTGCCGGAGGGCTGCTTCGAACGCGGCTACGTCGGTGTGGTACGCGTCCGGGTTGAGGCGCACGCTCGCGCGGTCGGTGATCAGCACCGCACCGGGCGGCGTGTCTTCGGATTGCAGCACACGGCGCAGCGTGGTGAGCGCGACGCGCAGGCTGGTGGCGGCGGCCTCCCGCTCCTCATCCGGCCAGAAAAGCTCCGCCAGCATCTCGCGCGCATGGGCTTGCTGGGGATGGAGCGCCAGGTAGGCGAGCAGCAGGCCGGTCTTCTGCGTGCGAAATCGCTGAAGAACGCGGCTGCCTTGCTGTGCCTGCAGGCGCCCGAACATGCGGATGTGCCAGGTTGAGTCGGTCATGCGACGGCCCGGAGAGATGCCTCCTACAGCAAAACAGTGACGACGAATATATGCCGTCTCTGTTGTAGCACTCTGCGAGCGAAAAATCAAGTTGTCAGACCTCACCCCGTTACCGGGCCGATAAACGACCCGGCATTAAAGACACACCGTCCTCCGGACGGACCTCACCCGTGGTGCGAAGGAGTAGCCAGCTCTATTTCTGCAAGACGGCCTAGAGGACGTGGAAGGAGCCTTTGCCGACCTGGATGCACGAGGCGGTTGAAGCAGGCACCTGAATAAGGGTCCTTTTTTGTGGATAATGAGAAAGGAATCCCTTACGCCGCGTGGGCGTAAGGAGAGGAACAGGGACGTAAGGAGGCTGCGGTCATTCATGAGAGTGGTGCTGTTTTCCCGGGCGCCGGGCTGGTACTCTTTTAAGGGAGATCGGTTCGTCACCCGCCTGGCGCGTGAACATCATGAGGTTGTCGGGATCGTGGTGGAGCGGCGTAAGCTGCTCGCCTTTTTGCGGGATTGGGTCGGCAAGCTGGGTCCGCAAGTGGTCGTTGGAAAGCTGATGGAGAAGGTCCTGCGGCGGGGTGGGGCATCCAACGGCGCTGTCGCGTCTCCTTCCGACGGATCGCCGGCTGCGGCGCCGGTTCCCCTGCCGCCCGTTTACCGAGTGGACTCCCACAACAGCCCCGCCAGCGCCGATATCCTGCGCGCTTTAGAGCCGGATGTTCTGATTTTGCGCGGCTGTGGCATCATCCGTAAGCCTATTCTCGACATCCCGAAACGCGGCGTCATCAATGGGCATTATGCCTTCCTACCGGCCTACCGCGGGGTCGATGTGACGGAGTGGGCGGTTCTGCACGGCGATCCGCCTGCCGTGAGCGTGCATTTTGTGAATGAAGGGGTCGATACCGGGGCGACGCTGGCGGCGCGGGAGCTGCCCGTTGCGCCGGGGGATACGCTGGGGAGGCTGCGCGAGAAGAGCGCGGGGCTCTCCCTGGACCTCATGGTGGAAGTCCTGAACGATCTGGAGGCCGGGCGGGAAGTGCCCCCTCCCGCGCGCAAGCCGGGGGGACGGCAATACTATAAGATGCATCCGCGCCTGCGCCAGTTGGCGAGCGAGCGGCTAAGGAGCGTGCTATGAATTCGAAGCAGCAAGCCGCAAAGCGTTTGGCGCCGGCTAAGATGCTCCAGGCGGGGCGCCGCCTGCTGCATCCCGGCTGGACCGCGCTGATGGTCCGGGACCACCTCTTTTCCCTTTCCTCTCCGGGCGATTCGCGAGCGCATCTGGACGCCGCGATCGCCTGGCTCTGTCGCGCCCAGGACCACGGCGGTGGCGCGGGAGTGGCCTATGGCTATTCGCTCCTGGAAGGCTGGATGCCCCCTTATCCGGAGACGACCGGCTATATCATTCCCACATTCTTCGATTATCTGCGTCTGAATCCTTCCGAAGACCTGCGTAACCGCGCCCTGCGGATGGCCGATTGGGAGATCGACGTGCAGCTTCCCCAGGGAGCCGTGCAGGCGGGGCCGTATCGACAGAACGATTCCGCGCGGGCGCCGGCGGTCTTTAACACCGGGCAGGTGATTCTGGGATGGTGCCGGGCTTACGCTGAGACCGGAGACGAGCGCTACCTTCAGGCGGCCCAGCGGGCGGGGGACTGGCTGGTGGACGTTCAGGACGGCGATGGCGCCTGGCGGCAGGAGTCTCCGCGCACGGAGACGCTGGTGCATGCCTACGACGTGCGCGTGGCCTGGAGCCTGCTGGAGCTGCACGCACAGGCCCCGGAGCCGCGCTACCTCCAGGCTGCCCGCCGGAATCTAGACTGGACCCTCGCTCAGCAGCAGCCCAACGGCTGGTTTGAGAACAATGCCTTCTACGTCTCCAGCGGCCGCTGGAACCTGCCTTTGACCCACACCATCGCCTACGTGATGGAGGGGCTGCTGGAATCGGCCCGGATCCTGGAAGACGAGCGCTGTCTGCAGGCCGTGCGTAAAACGGCCCTGCGGCTCTTGCGTCTGTTCGAGCTGCGTCAATTCATGCCGGGGGATTTTGACAGCGAGTGGAAAACCAGCGCCACCTACAGTTGCTTGACGGGCGATGCGCAGACGGCCGGCGTGTGGCTGCGCCTCTACGAGATCACGCAGGATACCCGGTTTCTCAACGCCGCGCTCAAGCTCAACGATTATGTCAAGAGCACGCAGTCGCTGCGGTCAGTCCATTCGGGGATTCGCGGTGGTGTCAAAGGCTCCCAGCCGATCCAGGGCCGCTATACGCCCTTTACGTTCGTCAACTGGGGCGCCAAGTTCCTGGCGGACAGCCTGATGCTGGAAGAGCGGATCATGGCCGCGTTCACGGCGGCGGTGCAACGCGGGGAGAAGTTAGGGCCGGGCGATCTCAAGACCGCGCCGGAGCGGCTGCAGGTCGTTTAAATTCCTGCAAAGCGGCCTGGAGAACATGAAAGTAGCCCTGGCCGACCTGGTCCCAGGAGAGGCATTCGACGGAGTTGCGGAGGGCTTCAGGGTCCCAGGAGCGGTTGAGGGCCTGGCGCAGACCGTCGGCGAGAGCGGCCGGATCCTCGGCGGGGACCAGAATGCCGTTGCCGGCGTTTAACAGCTCGGGCACGCCGCCGACGTTGGAGGCCACGACCGGACGCCCGCAAGCCAGGGCTTCGAGCACCACGTTCGGGCAGCCTTCGTTGCGGCTGGGCAGGCAGTAGACGTCACTGGCGCCGATCCAGTCGGCGACCTCTTCGTGCGGGCGACGGCCCAGAAAGCGGACCCGTTCGGATAGCCCCAGCTCGTGGACGCGCGCCTGCAGCTTCTCCACCACCTCTACCGCGCCCATATAGCCTCCGCCGACGAGCGCCAGATCGGCGCAGGGATCCTCGTTCCCTCGCAAAAGCCCCATGGCTTCTATGAGCACGTCCTGGCCTTTGACGTGCATCACGTTTCCTACCGTGCAGATGAGCCGCCGGTCGGCGGGCAGGCCGAGCCGGGCGCGCACTTCCTGGCGGTCTTGCAGGCGGAAGCGTTCTCCATCCACGCCGTTGCGTTGTACCACGACCTTCTCCGGATCGATTCCCAGCTCGATCGTGCGCTCGCGCAACGCCGCGCTGACGGCGATGATTCGCTGCGCCTGCTGCAGCTTGCTGCGGACCTCCTCGCGCAGCGCCGGCCGGTCCGCCAGGTCGTTGAGATCGCTGCCGAAGACCAGGATGACCACCGGGCAGCCGAAATCCTGCGCCAGGCAGGCGGCCGCCGCGCCATCCGGATAGGCGAAGGCGGCCAGGATGATGTCGAAGGGAAACTCGCGGCGCAGGCGGCGCAGGTAGGGGCGCAGTCCGGAGCGCATCGCGGAAACATGGCTCTGGGGCCGGCCCGGAACCGGCCAGTAGGTCGGGTAGGCCGCCGGCAGGCCCGTCGCGTCTTCCAGGGGAACGGTAAACAGCTCGCGGGGGCGTCGCAGCCGGGACCACCAGCGGACAGGCGCCACTACCCGCGCCTCGCAGTAGCGGGCCAGCGCCTGGAAACTCTGCAGGTTGTACATCCCCTTCGTCGGCTCGCGGGAAGAGGGATAGAGGTTCGTAAAGAGCAGAACTTTCATCGCAGCTTAGAGCCTGTCGGCGAACTCGGTATTTCCACCGACATCCTCGCTTTCCCGCCCGCAGGGCGGTTGTCCGAAGGACCCCCAGACGGGTCTTTCAAGGCCCGGCTCATGCGACCGGGAGGTTTCCGTACATGTTTCTTAGAGCAGGCTATAGTAGAGCGTTTCGTATTGGCGGGTCATGGCCTCGAAGGAGAAAGTCTCTCGAACGCGCTGATAGGCGGCTTCGCCGAGCGCACGGCAATGCTCCGGGTCCGCGACCATCTCCGTGATGGCGGCGGCGAGCGCCTGCGGGTCCCGGACCGGCACGAGCAGGCCGTGCTGCCCGGAATGGACGACTTCGGGAATTCCACCGACAGGCGTGGCGACGACCGGCAGCCGCTGGGACATGGCTTCCAGCACCGACAGCGGCAGCCCTTCGGTCAGCGAGGGCAGCAGGAAGAAATCGGAGGCGGCCAGCAGGTCCGGCACGTCGGAGCGGTAGCCCAGGAAGCGCACGCAATCGGAATTTAAGCCCGACTCCTGCGCCTGTTTCTCCAGGTTGGCCCGCTCGGACCCGTCGCCCACGAGGAGCAGGGTGACCGGCGTTCCGGCCTCACGCAAGAGGGCGGCGGCCTGCAGCAGCGTCTCGTGGCCCTTGAGGCCGTCCATGCGCGCCACCATGATCCCGACGGCACGCTCTTCCGTCAGAACCAGCTCGGCGCGGACGGTCTGGCGGTCTCTGGCTGGTGTGGCCGGGCTAATGCCGTTGAGAATGACCGAGAGCTTGTCCCGATATTCCGGCGCTTCCAGTTGGCCGACCGCCCCTTGCGAGACGACCACGACGGCATCTGTGTTATGCCACTCCTGCGCGCTCGGCGTGCGCGCGTCGGCGCCCCCGCGCCCGTGATAGGTGAGGACCACTTTCGCCCCACCGGCCCGCTTTCCGAGGACCGCGTAGTGCAGGGAAGTAGGATTGTGGGCGTGCATGATGTCCGGTCGCAGACGGGCCAGAAGCAGCAGGGCGCGCAGCACGCGCAGCTCCTTACGTCTTCCGCCCAGCGCGTAGACCTTTATCCCCTGCCGGCGCGCGGCCTCCAACAGCGGCCCGCCCTGCAGCGCCAGGACGGCGACCTCATGCCCGCTCTGCTGCTGCGCGGCGGCGATCTGCAGCACGAACTGCTCCATGCCACCCACCTGCAGGCTGCTGACGGCATGGACGATGCGCAGCCGGCGTCCGGTCCGGACGGAACTGGCGTCCGCAGGGGCCGGCTCGGCGGAAGAAGGTCGGTTTTGGACGGGAGTGGACATTGGGTAGTTGTCAGTTGTCAGTTGTCAGTTGTCAGAAAAATCCGATTTCTAACTAGCAACTAGCAACTGACAACTGACAACTTCTGCCAGTGCGTGTCAGGTCGATCGGGCCTGGCGGAGCGCGTCCAGCAGGTCATAGGGCGCAGCTTTCTCGCCCTCGACGTGGCCCAGACGGATGTTGGGCTTGACGGTCGGGCCGTGGAAGTCTGAGCCGCCGGTGGTGAGCAGTCCCCGCCGCTCGGCCAGGGCCAGGTAGCGGGCGGTGTCTTCGGGCGTGTGGCGGCTGTAGCGGGCCTCGATGCCGTCCAGGCCGAGGCTCTGCATGCGCGCGATCTCCTCCGCCGTCTCCGCTTCGTCGCGCTTGAGGTTGTTCGGATGCGCCAGGATCGCCAGCCCGCCGGCGGAGTGGACCAGCGCGATGGCCTCTTCCGCATTGAGCTTGTCCTTATGGACGTGGCCGGCAGCGCCGTCGGCCAGATAGCGGTCGAACGCCTCCTGGGTGGTGCTGACGTAGCCTTTGGCCAGAAGCGCGCGGGCGAAGTGGGGCCGGGCGACGACCTCGCCGCCCGCGATGGCGCTCACTTCCTCCAGCGAGATGTCCAGGCCGAGGCCGTGCAGCTTCTCGATCATGAGCCTGTTGCGGCGGGCGCGGTTCTCGCGCAACTGGCGAAGCCGCCCTGCCAGCTCGCCCGCCTCGGGATCGATCAGGTAGCCGAGCAGGTGGAACTGACCGTGCGAAATCTGCACGCTCAGCTCCACACCGGGAATGACTTCGATGCCGTAGCGCTTGCCGGCTTCCAGAGCCTCGGCGACGCCATCGATGGTGTCGTGGTCGGTGACGCCGACGGCCGCCAGCCCCAAATCCGCCGCGTGCGCGACGAGCTGGGTCGGCGAGTGGTCGCCGTCGGAGGCAGTGGTGTGCGCGTGCAGGTCGATGCCGCGCCCATGGTTCGTTGTGGGTCCGTAGGCTGCCATTACGAGGGATCGATCAGGCCGCGCGCGGAGAGATAGCCGAGGATGCGCCGCAGCGACTCATCGACCGTCTCGGTGCTGGTGTGGACGGTGATCTCCGGCTTCTCCGGGGCCTCGTAGGGGTCGGAGATTCCGGTGAACTGCTTGATCTCGCCGGACAGGGCCTTCTTGTAGAGGCCCTTCACGTCGCGGTCGATCAGAGCCTCGACCGGCGCGTTGGCGTAGACCTCGACGAAGGTGGTACGGCCTTCCTTGTCCGTATCGGCGCGGATCTCGTCGCGAATCTCGCGGTAGGGAGAGATGGCGGCGGTGATGGCGATGACGCCGTTGCGGGCCAGCACGCGCGCCACCCAGCCGATGCGGCGGATGTTGGTGTCGCGGTCTTCCTTGGAGAAGCCCAGCCCCTTGGAGAGGTGGGTGCGAATCTCATCGCCGTCGAGCAGCTCGACCTTGTAGTTGCGGGCCTTGAACTCTTGCACGAGCCGTTCGGCCAGGGTAGACTTGCCTGCTCCAGACAGGCCGGTGAACCATAAAATGAAACCTTGATGGGAACCCATGCGTGCGCATACTCCTTGCGTGTTGATGTATGGTGAATTGGATTTATGCCGTCAGAACGTCGAGAATGCGTTGTGCGGCTTTGCCATCCCAGTATTCCGGGATGCGGCCCGACGGCGTCTGGCCGGCCATTAACTCGTCGAGTGCGGAAGCCAGCCGGCAGGGGTCCAGGCCGATCAGCCGGTTGGTGCCTTCCGTGATGGTAATAGGACGCTCCGTGTTCTCCCGGAAAGTAAAACAGGGCACGCCCAGCACCGTTGTTTCTTCCTGGATGCCTCCGGAGTCGGTGAAGACCAGGCTCGCCTGGTCCATCAAGGCCAGGAAGTCCAGATAGCCCAGCGGCTCTACGATCTGCACGCGCCCGCCCGCTCTTGCCCGCTCGGCCAGACCGAACTGTTCCAGCCGCGCCTGGGTCCTCGGATGCAGCGGCAGCACCACCGGCAGCCGCTTAGCCAGCATCTCCAGGGCGCGCACCGTGTTTTCAGCCGCCTGGGCGCTATCGACGTTGCTGGGCCGGTGCAGCGTGCAGACGGCGTAGCCTTTTGGCGACTGGCCTAAGCGGCTGAGGATATCGCTTTGTTTCGAGCGCTCCCGATGGTGCAGGAGCGTGTCGATCATGACGTTGCCCACGAAATGGATGCGCTCGAAAGCAATGCCTTCGGCGGCCAGATTCTCGGCGGCGGAGCGCTCGGTTATAAACAGGAAGTCGGAGATCTGATCGGTGAGCACCCGGTTGATCTCTTCGGGCATGCTCCTATCCCCGCTTCTTAAGCCCGCTTCGACGTGGGCGACTTTGATGCCGCGCTTGACCGAGACCAGCGCGCAGGCCAGCGTGGAGTTGACGTCGCCGACGACCAGGACCACGTCGGTCGGGTTCTGATCGAGCACCTCGTCGAAGGCGATCATCACTTTCGCTGTCTGGACGGCATGGGAGCCGGAGCCGACGCCCAGATAGACATCGGGCTGGGGCAGGCCCAGCTCGGTAAAGAAGAGCGTGGACATGCGCTGGTCGTAGTGCTGGCCCGTATGCACGAGCCGGCACGCGACATCCGAGCGAGAAGCCGCCGCGTCGAGAATGGGGGCGACCTTCATGAAGTTGGGCCGCGCGCCCACCACGCATGTCAGATGCAAGGGCATATTTTTACTCCGCGTCCGTCTTAGATGGCCTGCGGACGCGATGGAATGCATTCCGTTCGCGTTGGCGATGGAATGAATTTCGTTCGCGCCGGGCCGATGGACTGAAGTCCTTCGCTGTGAGGCGCTATCGCGCCGGGTGTCCTCCGGACAATTGCCCCTTGTGAACCTCATTTTTCCCCTCACCTTACGAGAAGAGAAAATTTTGATTGTTGAGTCCCCGCAGGGGACTTCGGGGCTTAGTTTTAACTGCCCGCCTCAGCCGAATGGGCCGTCCGGCACGTGCGATAGATGTCTTGATAGCGGGCGACCAGAGTCGGCCATTGCCGCTCCTGCAGCACCCATTCGCGCGCCCTCTGAGATAGCTGCTGCTGCCGGTCCGGGTCCTGAAGGAGTCCGGCGCACTGGGCGGCGAGATCGGCGGCGTCGCCGGCGCGGAACATCAGACCCGTCTCTTCCGGGCGGACTAATTCTTGCATGGCCTTCACGTCGCTGACCATGACCGCCCTGCGCATCGCCATCGCCTCTAACGGCTTGAGGGGCGTGGTCAGCGCGGTCGTGCGCGTGAGGATGCGCGGATAGACCATGACATCCGCCATCGCGTAAATGCCGGCTACCTGATTGTGCGGCAGGCGCCCGGTGAACGTCACGTGCTCGTCCAGTTGGGCGTCGCAGACCTGTTTGCGCAGCTCGTTCTCCTGCCCGCCGCTGCCGGTGATGACCAGGTGCGCCTGCGGCTCTTTCTGAAGAATCTGCGGCAGCGCGTCGATCAGGATGTTCAGGCCCTCATACGGCTGGAAGGTGCCCACATAGCCGATGATCCGCTTCCCTTCGAGATGGAAGCGGCGGCGCTGTTCCTCCCGGCCTTCGCCAGGGGTAAAGCCGGACACGTCCACGCCGTTGTCTACGACGAACAACCGGTCCGCGCGCCCCGTTCGAGGCGCTAATTCCTCGCGCAGGCAGTGGCAGATCGTGACCACGGCGTCGGCGCGGCTGAGCACGCGAGTCTCCATGCGGCGCGCCAGGCGGTAGACCGGCGAGTTCTCCCCGAACTTGCCCCGATCGACGGAAGCGTTCTCCCAGAGATCGCGCACTTCATAGACGAAGGGCAATCCTGCCGCGCGTGCCGCCGAAAGCGCCGGCAGCCCGACCAGCATCGGCGAGTGAGCGTGGACCAGATCCGGCTTAAACTCCTGAATGGCGGCTTGCACGCGCTTTTTCAGCAGGCGCATCAGCCCGATCTCACGCATCAGGGGCTTCTGCAAGCCCGTATAGGCGGGCGTGCGCCAGTAAAGGATACCCTGAATCTCCTCCTGCAGCGATTCCCCGTTCGGATGCTGCGCGGAGGTCACGACCGCCGGCACGATGCCCTGCTGCTGCTGAAAGCGCAGGATGTAATCGCTGCGGATGCTGTAACCGCAGATAAAGGGCAGCGAGGTATGCAGGACATGAAGCACGCGCATGATTTATCCCGAATGTCGGGGCGTTTACGCCCCGTCTCTCAGGCGGCTTTGCCGCCAACCGCCCTCGCGGGCGGATTATAGCCGGATTTAGAGAGGGTCCAGGCGATCTGCCGTCGTATCGACGACGGCGTGTTTGTCGTCCAGGGATTCGGGCAAGCGCTCTCCGGTCTCCGAGACGCGCTTGCCGTAGATCTTGATGACCCGCGCCGGAATACCGACGGCGGTCGCGCCGTCCGGCAGGTCTTTGGTCACGACGGCGTTCGCGCCGATCTTCACGTCCGAGCCGATTCGGATCGCGCCGAGGACCTTGGCGCCGGCGCCGATGAAAACGTTGTCTCCCAGCACGGGACTCTGGTCTTTCTCCGCGCCGATCGTGACCCCATGCTGGATCACCAGGTTGCGGCCTGCCCGCACGTGGGTGTTGATCACGATGCCGATGCTGTGGACAATGACCAGGCCCGGCCCGATATCGGCGCCCCGGCCGATCACCATGTGGCTGACCGTGGCGTTGTAGCGGTAGAGCAGCAGCGCCAGCGGCTTGAGATGGTGCGTCTGGCAGAAGCGCATCGCCCGATAGAGGATTTGCGCCGTGCTGCCCTCCCCGAAACACATGCGCAGCAGCGCCCTCCGGGTGGGCGGCAGGTCGTACCACTCGGCTTTGCGGCGTAGATCCTCACGCAGAGTATTGAACATCGCGATTTGGTGGAGAAGATGGTCTGCCGGATGTTTCCTTCTCCCTCTCTTCTCAGCGGTACGGGGAGAAGGGAGAGGAGGCTGCGTCCGGATGCAAGCGAGAAGGTCAACCGGAACGTTGCATGCGGTCTTCCCGCATGGCGCCGCCAACTCCGCACGCATCTTCTAAAGTGCCGGATTCCTTCCTGGCGTGCAGAGAGGGCCGCTCGGGCGATGCACGCCGAAAAACGATCAGGTATATATACTTTATGATGGCGGCTTCGCGCGGAGTCTGTAGGGGCCAGGACCCCTTTCGACCTCCCAGGCGAAGTCTCTTTTTATTTCTGCCCATGATGGGCGGACGAGGACAGGATTGAAACTCTTCTCACGTTCGATCGATAGGGAGCGGTGGTACGACGTGGAGATCGGCCTGCGCGCGGCGATCGCCGCCGGCAAGAGCCGTCTTCCTTCCGGTGATCGGCCTCTGGACATCTTCCTGTGCGTCGTGGACCACTACGAGCCGCAGATCGGCCGTCCGCCGCGCGAGGTCGCGCAGGAGCGGGTAAAGGACTGGCTGTGCCGCTATCCGGCGATCGCCGATAAGCATCGCGACGCGGACGGCCGTCCGCCTGCCCATAGCTTCTTCTATCCGTGGGACGAGTACGACGAATGGGAGCTGGCACGCCTGGTGGAGCTATGCGCCGGCGGCTACGGCGAGATCGAGCTGCACCTGCACCACCGCGACGATACCGACGCCACGTTGCGGCGGAAGCTGCGCGACGCCCTGCAGACGTATCGCGCCGCAGGCGCGCTCTCCGTCTGGCCGGAAGGCCGTCCGGCCTTCGGTTTCATCCATGGGGACTGGGCGCTGGACAACTCCCGCTCGGATGGCGGGCGTAACTATTGCGGCGTGAACAACGAATTGACGGTGCTGATGGAAGAGGGCTGCTACGCGGACTTCACGTTTCCTTCCTGGCAGAAATCCTCACAGCCGCGCCAACTGAATACGATTTACTATGCCGTGGACGATCCGGCGCGTCCCAAATCCTACGACCGGGGAAGCAATGCGCAGGCCGGCGTCACCGACCAGAAGGGGCTGCTGTTGATCCAGGGAGTGCTGCGGCCTTTCTTGAACGGCTTCCGTCCGGGCATCGACGACAGCGATCTCGCTTTCTGGCGCCGCTATTCCCCGGCGCGGCTGGACCGGTGGGTGCGCGCCGGCATTCACGTTCAGGGGCGACCCCATCGAATCTTCATCAAGCTGCACTGCCACGGGGCGCAGGACGATAACCGCCGGGCCTTATTGGGGGGCGATCTGGAGGCGCTGTTCGCCGACGCGGAGGCGCGCTACAACGACGGGCAGCGTTATCGCCTTCATTACGTGACGGCGCGGGAGATGTTCAATGTGGTCAAGGCGACCGAAGCGGGCGTCGAGGACCTTCTTGCTGCGCGGGATTGGATATTGAAAAAACCGAGGGGGTGAAGAAAACAAAATTCCCCCGCTCCTTGCAAAGGAGCGGGGGATTAAGGGGGTGAGGTCAGCCTTTGGCGACGCGGAGCAGGTCCTCGCACACCTGAAACTGCTGCTGAACCTCGCCCTTGATCTCTTCGAGCGTTTTCTCATCGAACTCCAGCCACTCCGCGACCTCCGGCGAAAGCTCGGGCGCCTGCGTGTGCTCGGAGGAGGGGTAGCCGCACTGCCACGCCATCCAGTCGGCGGCGTGGATAATGGCGACCATCTCGAAGTGCTCCTTCAGGCGGGACGGCTCGTGGTGGTTGCCGATCATGGACACGAGGCGGGGAGGGAAGTTCCAGTGCTGGGCGATGCGGCGCCCGATGGTCACGTGGTCCATTCCCAGAATCATCGCTTCGGCTTCGCGGGCGGAGCGGCCTTCGCGGGCGGCAAAGGCGATGGTGACCGCGTACTGCACCGGGAAGTAGCTATCCAGAAAGAGAACGCCGATGTCGTGGAGCAGCGCGCCGATGAACGCCTCTTCGGCGGCGCTGCGGGAGCGGGTGAGACGCCGGCGGGCCAGGATGTTGCCGGCCACGGCCGCCGCGACGGAGTGCTCCCAGAACTTCGCCCGATTGAGTCCGTAAGGGATGCTCTTCTGGCTCAGCAGCCCGAAGGCGGACACGCCGAGCACCAGATTGCGAACGGTATTGAAGCCGAGGATGACGACGGCGTGCGTGATGGTGCTGATGCGCTTGGGAAAACCATAGTAGGCCGAGTTGACGATGCGCAGCACCTTGGAGGAGAGGGCCTGGTCCATCGAGATGAGCTGGTTGAGGTCTTCCGCCGAGGTTTCCGGGTTATTGACCATCTCCATGATCCGGGTGACGACCGCCGGTAAGGGAGGCAGGTCCGCCAGCTTCTTTTCCAGGGTCTGCTGAAAGACGGTGCGGTCTATGCGAATGGTTTTGACGTCGGGCGACATGCAGCCTATCCTTTCTCTTGCCCGGCCCTGTGCCGGTCCTCGCGTACCTTCCAGCCCATCAGGCGCCAACTGCCGGTGTGGCAAGATGCGGTTCCTGGCGTGGCCTCAGATCGCGCATCGATCTATTTTCGGGGCAGGAGCAGAGTAACTTTAGGCGGGCCTCTTCGGATTTGGTCAGTTTTCGTGGACCGGGCGCCTTCGGTAGGGCACTGGTGGGCCGGTACGTCCTTCACCGGCACGTACGATCTTTCGCCTGATATTTTCGAGACCCAGGAGGAGCTGGTCTTCGTTCTGCCGATTCCCGGCCTCGATCCCAGCGATCTGAACATCGAGGCGACGGCGGATACGCTGAGCATTCGCGGCGAGCACAAGCCGTTCTATCAGAATGAGAACGCCGTGCAGCATCGGCAAAGCTTCTGGTCTAAGGCGCAGGGGGCCTTCCAGTGGACCTACACGCTGCCGGTCGAGATCGATCCGAATGCGATCCAGGCCAGCTACCGCAACGGCATGTTGGAACTGCACCTGCCCAAGTCCGAGGCGGCCAAGCCGAAAGCGGTCAAGGTCAACGTCGTCAACAAATAGTGTCTGTATGCGGTGGAGTGTCCAGCGCTCCATGCCAGAAATCCATGCGTGAAGACGGCCCGGCGGAAATGTGTTCTTTCCGCCGGGCCGTCTGTTTGTCCGCGTACAGGTCGAAAAGGACTGGAACTCTGACAACCGAGCGCGCGTCCTAATAGGTAGATACCGCAGTATCCAGAATCAAGGACACGGTCGAGTCGAATATGCTGCCCTTCCCGAAAATCGTTTTGATACTGCTGTTTACTGCCTTCTTGTTCGTGCTGGGGCTGATCACGGTGCGGATCGCCACCGCTCCCTCCCCACCCGAGCATCGTCCCCGGCTGATGCGGCCGGTCTAGCGACCGGCCGCGCCGTGGGGTAAAAAAGGAGCGGGCGAGGGTTCTGCCCTCGCCCGCTTTGTTGCGTTTGTTCGGGTCCCACAAGGCGCCGGCTAGGGCGGGGGAGTCTGGCCCGGCGGCGGGGTCGCCGGCGGCGTGTCGCCAGACGGCGTCTGCTGCTGATGGCGCGCGTTGATCTGGTCGATGAGCGTGGCGATGCTGGTCAGCGTGGTATTGGCCTGGTCGATGGTGCCGAGCATGGCGCGGGTATCCCCACGCATTCCGTCGATGATATTGAGCATATCATCACAGTCCAGGATCATGGCATCGACATTGGTCAGGCCATCCGGATTCGGCGGATGCTGTCCCGTGTCCATGGCTGCCGGCTGGCCTGGCGCCGGCGGCTGGGCAGTGGTGTCCTGAGGCGCGTTGGCAAGCGCGGGCGCGGCCATGACCAGCCCCAGCAGAGCGGTCAGGCCAAAGCTCGCATTGCGTGCAAACATCATCAGGCTGTTCTCCTTTCCTGATCGGTGCGTCCGTGCCGGCTTCCGGGCGCGGAAAGTAAAGCCTTTGCCGCCGAAAGCGAACGAGAGGCTGTTACCCCGCTTTTTAGGAAGCCGCGCGAAAAGAGGGCCGTGCAGGCAGACCCCGTCGCCGGTCCTTCCCGCCCGGAATGAGGAGGGCGACGCAGCAAAGGATGAGTTGGACGTCTGCCAGAGCCAGGTAAGGGACGGTATGGGGCGCGGGGATGTTCCCCATTTTTGCGCGCCTGCTTTCGCGGCGCGCCTTCCTGCCAGGTATGTCTCTGGCGCGGGCGCCCTGTGCCGAAGCCGGGCCGCGCCAAGGAAAAACCGCCTTCCGCGAAGTGCGGAAGGCGGTAACCTCATCCTTTACCGGGTCGTGAACGACCCGTCTGGCAGGCGGCGAAGCCGCCGACCGCCCTGCCGGGCGGATTTTAAGCGGAGGTCAGAGACCTCACCCCCTCTCCAATCGCCATCGGTGCCTCAACGGCTCGGCACCCCTCCCCCTCTCCTTCGTAAGGAGAGGGGGAATTATGTAGGAGGTGGGGCAGGCGCAGCCTAGCCGGCGGTGTGTAGTGTCAGGAAGAACACCGCGGCGGAGATGCCGACGAGTGTGAGCAGAAGGATCGAGAGCATCCCCAAAGGCGTCAGCAAGGCGGATAGCTGCTCGCGCAGCGGTCTCGGCGCACGCCGGACAGGATTGAGCGCCAAAAGCTCGATACTGCACCTCTTGCAGTATTTATCCTGCGGCGGGGCCAATTGGTCGCACAAAGGACAGAACTTCACAATCAGCCTCCTTTGAATCGTGCAATCCGACAGCCCGGCGGCCCTACCGTACAAGAAACAACGACCGTGTAGGCCCGTGGCTTTACGTCCCGCCCTTTCGGGCGGTTTGCCTTTCTCGATTGCAAAGGAAGGACAGGATGGAACGGGACCTGGAATCGATCCATAGTGCCCGATTCCCATCGACTGTCTCCTTCCCTGTTGACGTGGGATGGCGGGCACGAACCATCTTAGGAAGGTTATGCCATTTCTAAAATGAAAATCGTCCCCGCAACCCTGCGTGAGATTCAGATCGGCTGCTTCGCGGCGATCGTAGGCGCCCTTCTTTGTTTGTAAGGATAGTGTAAGGGTAGGGCATTATAATCATGTACAATAAGAACGCAGCCTATCTCGACGAAGAAGGAGCCAGCCATGTCTACCTCACTATTCTCCCGGTATCTCGCGCGTAAGCCGGCAAGGGCGTCGATCCTTGCCGGCCTACTGCTTGGCCTCTGGAGCCTGACGCTTTCCGCCTCTGCCCAGATCAGCGGTCCCGGCAGCACCATTCCGTGGAACGGCAACAACTGGTATCTGTATGGGGTGGACTATCCCTGGTACAACTATGCCACCGACTTCGGCAGTGGCGGCTGGGGCAAATATACCGATTGGACGGCCATCAACTCGGCTTTCTCCGCGATGAACGCGGAAGGCGCCCGGATTCAGCGCTGGTGGGTCTTTGGCGATGGACGCTACGACCCCAAGTTCAACGCGGACGGCACCGTTTCCGGGCTGGACAGCCAGTTCTTTACGGACGTAGACACGGCGCTGCAAAAGGCGGATGCCAACAACCAGTACCTGCTCTTCTGCGTGATCGACAACAGCATGTGGGCCAACGCCAACGTCGTCAGTGGGGTGCAACTGGGCGGTCATGCCGCCATCATTAGCGACAGCACGGTCCAGCAGAGTTTTCTTGACAATGCGTTAAAGCCCTTCCTGCAGCACGTGGCGGCCAGTCCTTACGCGAGCCGGGTGCTGGGCTACGACATCGTCAACGAGCCGGAAGGCCAGATGACCGGCTACTGGGGCGGCGATGCCAACTTCGCGGCGGCGCCGGTGCAGGCGTTTGTGGCGAACTGCGCCAGCACCATACACACCTACGGCGGTGGGGCGTATGCCACGGTCGGCTCGGCGATGCCGGGGTGGGCTTCTCTGTGGAGCGGCCTGGGACTGGATTTCTATCAGATCCATTACTATCCCTGGATGGACAATGGAGGGCCGGCAGGCAGCGGCTTGCCGACCTATGCCTCGCTCAATCTCGATCGACCTTGCGTCGTGGGCGAATTCTCTACGGTAGACGCCGACTACACCATCGGCAGCACGACGGCGCAGAGCGCGCAGTGGTACCTGGATACCATCTATCGCTATGGCTATGCGGGCGCTTTAGCCTGGAGTAATAACGCCAGTGACAGCGCGACCGACTGGACGGACTTCAATCCGGTCTTTGCCAACTGGGCGAATGGGCATTCCGGCATCATCGGGCCGCAGCCGTCTTCTGCACCGGCGCCGGTATTGAGCGCGCTCAAGCCTACTTCCGCCAATGCGGGCGGCCCGGCCTTTACTCTGGTGGTCAAAGGCAGCAGCTTCGCCTCCGGCGACGTGGTCGATTGGACGGCAGGCGGGAACACGACGGCTCTAACGACGACTTTCGTGTCTTCTGCCGAGCTAAAGGCGGGGGTGCCTGCTTCGCTGATCGCCAATGCCGGCACGGCTCAGATCAACGTGACCGGTACGGGCGGCGTCTCCGCCAGCAAGAAGTTCACTATCCTGCTGACCACTCTC
>DASRCN010000043.1:0-23369 GCA_035653075.1 Chthonomonadaceae bacterium
GTGAAGGGCCGGCTATTTCACAGCAAGCGTTGAAATACCTGTCTCTAGGGCCTCCGGCATACGTAGCGAGCGGATGGGTTGCGTGGACACGCAATCTCGCTTGCGTCTGCCTCGCGAAGAACCGTCCTGCCGGACGGGAAAGCCTGGAGGCTCGTGGAAATACCGAGTTCCCTACAGGCTCTCAGATCTGCTGACTCTTTTGCCGGACGGACCTCGCCCCAGAAACCTCACTCCCTAACCCACCACGGGGCTCCTGTCACCACGGGCCTAGCTGCCCTGCCTGCCTCTCCTTGACAAGGAGAGGGGGAACAGAAGGAACGTAAGGAGAGGGGGAACATAAACCGTCCTGCCGGACGGAAATGCAGGGAGCGAGGCACCGCCGACTCAACCGTCTACTTGACATGGGGTAGGCGGTTTAAGATACTCTTAGAGTCCATTCCAACGCTTTTTACGGAGTAACCGCTTTATGTCCGACCCTTCCGGCGCGCAGAATCGAGCGCGCCCCTCCGGGCCTGCGTCCGAATCCGGCGGACCGGCGGAGCGAGAAGCGGCTTCGCCGCTCTCTGGTCGACCGGTGGCCGCCATCATTCTGGCGGCCGGGAAGTCTACCCGGATGCGCTCCAAGCTGCCCAAGCCGCTGCATCCGATCTGCGGCCTGCCGATGACCGCTCACGTCGTGCGCGCCTGCCGGGCGGCGGGCGTGCAGCGGATCGTGGTAGTGGTCGGGCATGAGGCCGAGAAGGTGCGCGCCGGACTGGGCGAGGATGTCGAATATACCTTGCAGGAGCAGCAGCGCGGCACCGGCGATGCGGCCCGCGCCGCGCAGCCTCTGCTGGCGGACTGGCCGGGAACGATCCTGGTTTTGGCAGGAGACGTGCCGCTGCTGCCTGCCGCGACCCTGCAGCGCCTGATCGCGCGCCATCATCAGTGCGGAGCCGCCGCGACCCTGCTGACGGCCTTTCTGGAAGACCCTACCGGCTACGGCCGCGTCATCCGCGATCCTTCCGGAGGCGTTGCCCGCATCGTCGAGGAGCGCGATGCCAGCGCCGAGGAGCGCGCCATCAAGGAGTGGTTCCCGTCCATCTATGCGTTCGATGCCCCCGCGCTCTGGTCCACGCTGGCCGCCGTGCGCGCGGAGAACGCGCAGGGCGAGTACTATCTGACAGACACCGTTGGGCTGCTGGTGGGGCAGGGCGCACGCGTGGAGGCCATTCCCGCCGACGAGACCGCCGACGTTCTGGGGGTCAATACGCGCGTGGAACTGGCCGCCGCCGCCGCCATCCTGCGCCGGCGCCTGCTGACCGACCTGATGCTCTCCGGAGTCACGGTCACCGATCCGGCCAACACCTACGTAGAAGTGGACGTTCAGATCGGGCAAGACACGGTCCTCGAGCCGAACACATTTCTTCTGAACGGCACGCGCATCGGCGAGGACTGCGTGCTCGGGCCGTTCGCGCGGATCGAGAAGAGCACGCTGGGCAACGGCGTGCGCGTGCTGGCCTCGCAGGTGGTAGAGAGCGTACTGGAGGACGGCGCGAAGGTGGGTCCCTTCGCCAATCTGCGGCCGGGCACGCATTTAGGGCCGAAGGTCAAGATCGGTGATTTCGTGGAATTGAAGAACGCGCGCCTGGGCGCGGGCGCGCAGGCGTCGCACCTGGCCTATATCGGCGATGCCGAAGTGGGCGAAGGAACCAACATCGGCGCCGGGACGATCACCTGCAACTACGACGGCTACGCCAAGCACCGGACCGTCATCGGCAAGAACGCGTTCATCGGCTCGCACGCCACCCTCATCGCGCCGGTGACGGTGGGAGACGGCGCGTTTGTGGCGGCGGCCTCGCCGGTCGCCGAGAATGTTCCGCCGGACGCTCTGGCCATCGCGCGCGCGCACCCGACCATCAAGGAGGGCTGGGCGGCCCGCCGCCGCGCAGAGAGAGGCGCGAAAACGCCCGATAAGGACAAACAGGGATAACGGCATCCATCTTCGGCTCAAAAGCCGGGTTGGCTGCGGATTTTCGAGAGCAAGGCACGCGAAGGAAGTACGAGGAGAATCGGATGCGGACAGATGACCTGCGGATCTTTACGGGCAACGCCAATCCGGCACTGGCAGCCGCCATCGCGGAGGAGCTGCAAACGTCGTTAGGCGCGATTTCGGTCACCCATTTTTCCGACGGCGAGATTTCGGTAAAGATCGATGAGAGCGCGCGGGGGCAGGACATCTTTATCGTCCAGCCGACGTGCCGGCCGGTCAACGACAATCTGATGGAGCTCTTAATCATGATCGACGCCTTCCGGCGAGCCTCCGCGCGCCGGATCACGGCGGTCATTCCCTACTACGGCTACGCGCGCCAGGATAAGAAGGTCAAGCCGCGCGAGCCGGTCACCGCCCGCCTGATCGCCAATCTCATCACGACGGCGGGGGTGAGCCGGGCGTTGTGCGTCGATCTCCACGCCGGCCAGATCCAGGGATTTTTCGATATTCCCGTGGACCATCTCTACGCCGGGCCGCTGATCGCGGACTATCTGATCCAGCAGGGGCTTGCCAACGGCAACACGGTGGTGGTCTCGCCGGATGTGGGCGGCGTGGCCCGCGCCCGCGCGCTGGCAGAGAGTCTGAAGACGCCGATCGCCATCATCGCCAAGCGGCGCCCGGAGCCGAACAAGGTCGAGATCATGGAGATCATCGGCGACGTGACCGACAAGGTCTGCGTGATGATCGACGATATGTTCGATACCGGAAGCACGATCGTACAGGGCGCTGAGGCGCTTGCGGCGCGCGGCGCCGCCGAGGTCCACGCCTGCTGCACCCACCCGGTCTTATCCGGGAACGCCCTGGAGCGCATCGACGCCTCTCCGCTGCGCACCGTGGTCGTCACCAACACTATTCCGCTGCCGCCGGAGAAGCGCTCGCCCAAGATCCAGGTGCTCAACGTCGCCCCGCTTCTGGCCGACGCGATTCAGCGCATCCATGAAGACAGCTCGGTCAGCGCGCTGTTCGTCCACTACGCGAGTCATTAAGGCTCCAGGCCCCCCAGGCCCCCACCCCCGTCCCCTCCCCCAATTCTAGGGGAGGGGGGACTCTATTGCTGTCTTGTGCCCCTGCATCCCTGATCCCTTCTCCCACAAGGGGCGAGGGGAGCTACTGCCCTGACTTCTGTCCCTGCTTTTAGGCTAGAGAAGCTTTCAGCAGAGGCACAAGAGAGCGATATAGTCCCCCCTCCCCTAGAATTGGGGGAGGGGACGGGGGTGGGGGCCTGGAACCTTTTAGGCACCTTACCGGCGATAGTGGCGAGAGTAATGGCGGCGAGAGCGGTAATAGCGCGCATACGATTCGCCGCGCCGGAAGCCCAGCCGGTAGGCATGCGCCCGCTCGCGGCGATGGCGCGCCACCATATCGCGCTCGTACTGCGAATACGCATAGGCCGCGCCGCCGGCGGCCAGGATGCCCGGAAGCTTATTTCTCTGGGTCAGCAGCAGGCCCGCGGCGAGCGCGCCCAGACCGATAGCGGTGTTGCGATGCCCATCTTCGCTGGCGGACGCGGCCAGCGGCAGGGCCAGGGTCGATCCCAGAAAGGCGGTCGCCAAAGCCGCCGCGATAAAGCGATTTTTACGCTGCATGGCTCTTCTCTCCTTATTCTCCTGCGCGTTTGGTCTGATTCTGTCTTTATATAACGGCAATCTTAACGGGGCGTGACAGTAAAAAATGGAGGGGTGAACGGGTGAGAAAAACCAAATTCCCCCTCTCCTTACGAAGGAGAGGGGGTCAGGGGGTGAGGTTTTCAAAGCCGGAATCGATGGCGGCGAGCAGGCGGGCGTGGAGGGTGGCGTTGGAGGCGGCAATAAGAGAGCCGAAGTTAGGCTCGGAGGTGTCGAGCAGGGGCCAGCCGGAAAGGTCATGGCCCCAGGCGTCGGTGAGGAGGCAACCCGCCTCCTGAGCGATCAGGGCGGCGGCGGCCATGTCGTAGCCGTACAGACAGACCAGCCGCCCGCCACCGTAAGTACGGAACAACTCGCGGGTCTGCGGAAACGTTTTAAGGAGGCGGTTGCGCACGTCGATCACTCCGGCCAACTGGCCGGTCACCAGGCGAGTCAGCTCGAAGGCGCTGCTGTTGAGGATGAAGAAGCCGCCGCGCACCGTCGTCGGATTGGCCAGGTCGCGCAGGGCGCTGAAGATCAGATCCATCGGCGCGCCGACCACTTCCAGGCTCCAGGCCATATCGGGGATTTCGGCGGTTGGCGCCAGGAAGGGCGCGATAATGTTGCCATCCGCGTCCACGATCTGCGTGCCGCTGCCGCGCTCCGCCGAGAAGGTACGTGAGCCTTTGATCTCCGTGATGCCGGCATAGCGCACATCCCCCAGCTTTGGCTCCGGGGTGTAGTCCGCCCAGGCCACCGAGACGACACACGCCTCGAAGCCGGCCACTGCGCCGCGCGTGCCGTCGATAGGATCGATGATCAGGATCCCGTCGGGTTCGCGGTCGGGAAACGGTCGTACGAGGCCCCGGTCTTCCGAATAGTAGGCCACGTTCAGACCCTGCTCGCGGATAAACTGTTCCACCGCCGCTTCCGCGGTCTCGTCGATGTCGAAGGTCGCGTCGCCGCTCGAGGCGATGCCGGTCACTTTGCGAGATCGCCAGGTGCCCAGATGCGGCAGCACGGCGACCTTGACGGCGTTGGCGAGCGCGCGGATGGTCTCTTGTGGTGTCAATTTCCCCTCCCCTCCTCATTTACCCATTTACTTCGTTACATCCTTCCAGGTTGACTTGGCTCTGGGCAGGCGGCTATAATGGGCGGGTCTTAATGATGGGACTGCTTGCCTGCTTCGGCACTGGAAGCAGAGGCCAAGCGTAATGAAAAGCAGTGGCGCTCACAGCGCAAGAGGTGAAGCCTCGGAAAGGCGTTTGGGGAATGGTGCATAAGGTCATAATCATCGGGTCCGGTCCGGCGGGGTATACGGCGGCGCTATATGCCGGCCGCGCCAATCTCAAGCCGCTGATGATCGACGGCGGGGTCGGCCAGGGCCAGGACCTGCTGGGCGCGGGCGGCCAGTTGATGATCACCACCGAGGTCGAGAACTATCCGGGATTCGAGGACGGCATCCAGGGGCCGGAGCTGATGCAGATCATGCGGCGGCAGGCGCTGCGATTCGGCGTGGAGGTCGTCGAGGATATGGCAACGAAGGTGGACCTTTCGCGCCGCCCCTTCACCGTCTGGGTGGGAGACACCGCTTACGAAGCCCGCTGCCTTATCATCGCCACCGGGGCCTCGGCCAAATGGCTGGGACTGCCGGAGGAGAAGCCAGTCTGGGAAGGTGGGCTGGGCGGCGCCGGCATCTCCGCCTGCGCCACCTGTGACGGCTTCTTCTTCCGGGGCAAGGAGGTCGCCGTGGTGGGCGGCGGCGATACGGCGATGGAGGAGGCGATCTATCTGACCAACCACGCCAGCAAAGTCCATGTGATCCATCGCCGGGACACGCTGCGGGCCTCCAAGATCATGCAGGAGCGCGCCTTCAAGAACCCCAGGATCGACTTTACCTGGGACTCGACGATCGAGCGCATCCACGAACCCGAGCAGAAGAAAGTGACGGGGATCACGCTGCGCAACCTCAAGACAGAGAAGCGCACCCTGATGCGGGTGGAAGGCGTCTTCGTCGCTATCGGCCACAAGCCCAACACGGAGCTTTTTGCCGGCCAGCTCGATCTGGACCCGAACGGCTATATCCTGACCTCGCACGACGTCCGCACCAGCGTCTACGGGGTTTTCGCCGCCGGGGATGTCCAGGACCACGAATACCGCCAGGCGGTCACGGCGGCGGGTTCCGGCTGCATGGCGGCTATCCAGGCCGAGCGCCTGCTCGAATCCGAAGGCGATACCGACATACTGGAAACCCCCACCAACTGGTAGGATGCCCTAAACCGATCTGTTATATTCTAAAGCGGGTCGAAGAGGTTCTAGAGTGTCCAATCCTCAACCTGCAAACCGGGTACCTTACTGAAATCGGAGAGGTTGCGCGTCAGGAGAGTGGCAGCATTGGCGAGGGCGATAGCGGCGATTTTCAAGTCCATTGTCCCGATGCGCAGCCGTTGCAGCCAGAGGCTTTGAAATACGGCGATGGCCTCATCCTCGAAGGGCAGAAGCGGCGTGGCGCAGTAGAGTTCCAACATGCGGTGTAGCTCTGCGTAACGCGGCTTTTGCTGGGCTACAGAACGCGCCCGCGCGATCTCAGCAAGCCACCCGCGCATCTGTTCTTCATAACTGATGATACAGAGAGCCACTTGTTCGGGAGGGACGCCTGCAAGACGGGTGTGAATACGGTCCGCTTCTGGGCCGCCACGATGCAGCAGAGAAATATGGTCAGTGTCCAGCAGGTACATCGTCTTCGCGCTCGTCCGCAGCAGTGGGTTGAGAGCGGCGATATTCGGCACCTAGCTGCATCGCTTCTTCATAGTAGGGACTGTCCTTGAAGGCTCCAAAGTGATGTTCCCACCAGGGAACCGGCTTCTGTAGCTCGGACTTCTCTTCCATCAAACGTGCTACCTTCTTTTCTAACTCGGAAAGCCGTTCTTCTATCGTTGGAGTTGCCATCAGGCGTTCCCCTTACTATCGCGCTATGCTCATTATACCCTAGCCGAGTGGCAAACTTACATCTTTCCAGTCGCCATGCCCCAGATCATGAGAGCGGCGGCGATGGTCATCAGAATGACGGCCAGCCAGCCGAGGAGGTTGGACCACAGCCCGTTACGCCGCTCTCCGACGATCTTTGCGTTGTTGCAGACCATGAGCAGCAGTACGATCAGCGGCGGCGCGACCAGACCGTTCAGGACCGCCGAATAGAGCAGCCCTTTAATAGGGCTGATGCTCTTGACAAAGTTGAGCCCAAAGCCGATCAGAATGACGGCGGCAATGGTGGCATAGAAGCCGCGCGCCCGCTGGAAGCGGCGGTAGAGGCCGTAGCGCCAGCCGAAGGTCTCCGCCAGGCCATAGGCCGCCGAGCCGGCCAGAGTGGGGATGGCCAGCAAGCCGGTGCCGAGAATACCCAGGGTAAACAGCCAGTAGGCTGCCGCGCCCAGGGGAATGAGCGCGCGGGCGGCGTCCTGTGCGGTGTTGATGTCGTTGAGATGATGGTCGAACAACTGCGACTTCGTACAGAGGATGATGAAGAACGTGACCGCCTGCGAAGCCACCATGCCGATGATCGTATCGGCGCGCACCTGGCGCATCTCGGCATCGCTGCACGCCGCCTGACGCTGCCCCGGCGCCACGGCCTTGCCCTCCGCGATCTCCTCCTCGACGGTCTCTCCGGCCTGCCAGAAGAACAGGTAGGGCGAGATGGTCGTTCCCAGGAAGCCCACGACCGTCAGGATGAAGGCCGGGTCCTTGCTCCAGTGCGGCATGAAGAGGTTGCGGGCGATAAGACCCCAATTGTTATGCACGCCCGGCCAGAAATCGGTGACCACGTAGGCCAGCAAGGCCAGGCACATCCATTTCAAAAAGCGTACGTAAGAGCGGTACGGCACGAAGACCTGCAGGCCCAGGGTCACGACCGTCAATAGCGTCAGCCAGAGAAAGAACGGGCCGTGAAACAGCATTTTGGCGGAGGCGGCCATGACGTTGAAGTCGGCATAGACGTTGATGGTGTTGGCGACGAACAGCAGCCCCACGGCGCCCCAGAGGATCCAGCGCGGATAGTGCTCTTTGAGGATGGCCGCCAGCCCCTTGCCGGTAACGGCGCCGATCCGGCCGCACATCTCCTGCACGGCGATCATCAGCGGAATGCAGTAGGGCACCAGCCAGAGCAGTCCATAGCCGAACTGGGCGCCGGCCACGGAGTAGGTTCCGATGCCGGAAGGATCGTCGTCGGCCGCGCCGGTGATCAGGCCGGGGCCAAGATGCTTCCATAGCGGCGTGCCTCCGGACAACTCCTGGGGCGCTTTCCGGGCCTGCTGCAGATCGGTGATATCCGCCACGACCTCTTCGACGGATTTGCTGCTTTCCGAAGAACGCGGCGTATGTTCCTCGCCTGGCGCTACAGGCGCCTCCGGCCCTCCTGAAATCCTTTTTTTCTCCAGGCGTCTCATATCCAATCCCTATATCTTTCATCCAGGCCCGGGCCCGCTTCCCCGATCGCATTCCCGGCTGCCGAGAAAACATAAGCCTACGAATAGACTGTGAAGAGAGATCACAGACTTGCAGAAACTGAGGGGAACAGGTGTCAACCTGTCAGTCACCGGGAAGACGCGACAACGCTCTCATTAGTTCCGTTTTTTGATTGGCTGACTGAAAAACGGAGGGATCACTTTTTAGGGAGGAAGAGGCCTTTGCCGGCACGGGAAGCGCGCATATTCATAAGCTGGATGCGTGTCACGCCTTCCTCGGCGTGGATTTCCACGGCCCGGTAGCCGCCTTTAGGGGACGGCTGCGATAGGAGGATATCGGGGGCGGCGTTGAGCGTCTTATCGGTGCGCTGCGCGTGTGGCAGATGCTGCTGATAGAACGCAAGGACTTTGTCCGGCGAGTCGGCCGTCTCCAACACGATCAAGGTCGCCTGATCCGTCTTTACCGCTTCGGGGGTGCGGTCTGGGCCTACGGCGACGCGCGCTTGGGGATAGAAGGGAAGTCCGATCTGTGCCTCGGTGGGCATACCGGGCATCACGGCGGCAGAGGAGAGCGGGATGCCTGGAATGGGCGCGCTCGCCCCAGGCGCTTGCGGACGGGCGGCTGCTTGTTCGGCTCGGTGACACCCGGCTGCCAGGAGGAGGGCAAGCGGGACAAGAATGAGTCGGGAGCACGTAACCGAGAGAGCGCTCATGGCAGCCGATCTTTCCTTGCGGGCGGGTTTGCGTAGGATCCCTGTGTTCCACGGATAGTGGTCCTCTGTTATGTTGCACACTACCCCTGCCGCTTCCTGCAAAAAAACAGACGCAAAATAGTTGACATCTGTGGCGTGGGCGTGTATTATGGGAGCAGATATGGATGTAATCGCTCCTGATGTCTCCGCCGAGGCCGCTTCGCTTTTGGAAGAGGTCTCGGAATCCGTTTCCCAGGCTGTACGGCGGCCCCTGGCGGGCACGCCATCCGGTTCGGTCGCCTCCGTCTCTCGGCTCACTTCCGCTGCCGCGCTGCCCCACTTCAAGACTCCGATCTTCGAAGGCCCGCTCGATCTGCTGCTGCACCTGATCCGCATCAACGAGGTCGATATCTACGACATTCCGATCGCCGAGATCACCGGGCAGTATCTGGCGTACATGGAGCTGCTGGAAGAGCTGGACCTGGCGGTGGCGGGCGAGTACGTCGTGATGGCGGCGACACTGATCGAGATCAAGTCGCGGATGCTGCTGCCGCAGCCGCCCGCGGCGGAGGGCCAGGAAGAGGCGGAGGACCCGCGAGCGGAGCTGGTGGCGCGTCTGCTGGAATACCAGCAGTATCAGGGCGTGGTCGAGACGTTGCGGACCTGGGAGGAGCTGCGCCGCCAGGTCTTTTTCCGCGGCGCGCTGGAAAACGCCGACGACTACATCCTGCCTGTCCCGGAGGGCGAGGCGACCGCCCAGCAGCTCGTGCGGGCCCTGCAGCGTTTGCTGGACGAGGCGGGCGTGACCGAGAAGGCGATCACGGCGGTCACGCCGCGCCGCCGGCTGAGCCTGCGCCTGAAGATGGCCGAGATCGCGCGCAAGATCGCCGCGAATCCGGAGGGGCTGGCTTTCGAGACTCTGTTTACGCTGCCCTGCCCGCGCTACGACATCGTGCTGACTTTCCTGGCTCTGCTGGAGCTGCTGCGGTCGGGCCGCGTGCGCGCCCAGCAGAAGCAGACGTGCGGCCCGATCTGGCTGAAACCGGAAAACGATGCTCTCTGAAGCTCCCACGTCTCCTGCCGCGACCCGCGCGGCGCTGGAATGTTTGCTTTTTGTGGCCGGCGAGCCGGTCCCCCTTGCGGACCTGGCCCGCGCGCTGGCGCTGGAGGAGATCGCCGTCGAGGCGGCTCTGCGCGACCTGCAGATCGAATTGACCGAGCGGGGCAGCGGGCTGCAACTGCTGCGGATCGCGGGCGGCTGGCAGATGGCGACGCGCCCGGAGCACGCTGAGGCGGTCGGGCGGCTGCTGGCACGCAGCAGCAGCAAGCTGTCGCGGGCGGCGCTGGAGACGCTGGCGATCATTGCGTACCGCCAGCCCATTACCGCGCCGGAGATCGATGCCGTGCGCGGCGTCTCCTCGGCCAGCGTCCTCAAGACTCTGCTGGAGCGGCGCCTGATCGCCGAGGCGGGCCGCAAGGCCACGATCGGACGCCCAACCCTCTACACTACCACTCCAGACTTCATGCACTACTTCGGCCTCGCTGACCTGTCCCAACTGCCCATGCTGGAGACCGATGCCCCGGAGCCGGTGCCCGCCGAGGTCGTGGCTGACGGCCGTATCCCTTAAGACCCCCATCCCCGACCCCTCCCCCAATTCTAGGGGAGGGGAGATTCTGTTCAAAGCTCTATCATTCATCCCATAAGGGAAGTTATGGCGATAGCATCTTTCACTGCTTGCCAGATTAGTTTCAAGCAGAGGTACCAGAGAGCAATCGAGTCCCCCCTCCCCTAGAATTGGGGGAGGGGTCGGGGGTGGGGGCCTATGTCTGCGACGTAATGCTCGGTGGTTCCTGTCAAGGGAATGGAGTGTGTGAAGATGGCTCCTCCAATAAAAAGAAAGGCATGGGCGCGGTGAGTGCGTTCCTAGGGCGAGAATCACATAAAGTCGCCCTCTTGTCCCGTTCTGTCGGAACCGATGAAAAGGTGTATAATGAAGGCAGAACCCGAGGATAGTGAAAGACACATGGCCGAAATCACCGAAGACCTGACCCCCAGCCAGATCGTAGCGGAACTGGATAAGTATATCGTCGGACAGCGAAGCGCCAAGCGCGCGGTCGCCATTGCCTTGCGGAACCGGTACCGGCGGCGGCTGCTCGCCGAGGATCTCCGCGACGAAGTGATCCCCAAGAACATCTTGATGATCGGTCCGACCGGGGTGGGCAAGACGGAGATCGCCCGCCGCCTGGCGCACCTGGCGCACGCGCCGTTCGTGAAGGTGGAGGCGACCAAGTTCACGGAGGTCGGCTACGTGGGCCGGGACGTGGACTCGATGGTGCGCGACCTGGTCCAGGGCGCTATTCGGCTGGTGGAGGGCGAGAAGATCGCCGAGGTGCGTCCCGCCGCCGAAGAGCGGGCGGTCGATCGCATTGTGGATATTTTGCAGCCGCGGCCCTCTACCCGTGGACGGCGGCGCGGCGGCGACGCGGACAGCTCCGACCTGACGCGCGCCATCCGGCAGATGGTCGGGCCGCTGCTGGGTAACGTGGGATCGGCGTCTCAACCCATGCCCGGCGAGTCGCCGCCGCCTCCGCCGATCGGCGTCTCCTCCGAATCGGAGACCGAGGACGAGGAAGCGCAGAAGGACGCCGCCCGCCGGGAGCGCATCCGCGATCAGGTGGCGACGGGCGTTCGGGACGACGAGCAGATCGAGATCATGGTCGAAGAGTCGCAGGGCATGCCGTTCATGCAGGTCTTCTCGCCGCAGGGCATCGAGGAGATGGGCATGGACATGCAGACGCTGGGCGGCTTCCTGCCGAAGAAGCACAAGCAGCGCAAGGTGACCATCGCGGAGGCGAAGCAGATCTTCACGCAGGAAGAGGCGCAGGGGCTGATCGACCGCGATGCGCTGGTGCGTGACGCGATCCAGCGGGCCGAGCAGAGCGGCATCATCTTCGTGGACGAGATCGACAAGATCGCGGGGCCGTCGCGGGGAGCGACCTCCGGCGGCGGGCCGGACGTGTCGCGCGAGGGCGTGCAGCGCGACATCCTGCCGATCATCGAAGGCTCGACCGTTACCACGAAATACGGCCCGGTCCGCACCGACCACATTCTCTTCATTGCGGCGGGCGCCTTCCACGTCTCCAAGCCTTCGGACCTCATTCCGGAGCTGCAGGGCCGTCTGCCCATCCGCGTCGAGCTGGAGAACCTGACGGAAGAGGACTTCAAGCGCATCCTCACAGAACCGCGCAACGCCCTGACGCGCCAGTACGTGGCCCTGATGGCGACCGAGGGCGTGACCATCGAGTTCATGGACGATGCCATTACCGAGCTGGCCCGCGTGGCCGCCGAGGTGAACCGGCGCAGCGAGAACATCGGCGCGCGGCGGCTGCATACGGTGCTGGAGCGGCTGCTGGAAGATGTCTCCTTCGAGGCGCCGGACATGATGGAGAAGACAGTGTGCGTGGATGCGGCCTACGTGCGCTCCAAGCTCGAAGACATCGTCAAGGACGAAGACCTCAGCCGTTACATCCTCTAAGTCCGCTATGATAACAGACGAGCAACAACTGAACCAGACATTAGAGCAGATGGGAAGTCGTAAGAATTCGCCCGGCGCCGGAAAAACAGAATCATTTCACATAATCCGCTACCTGAGACAAATTCCCCAATCTGATAACACGCCTATCCGGGCAGCAAAGAATAAAGGTTGGTGTCCCTGGAACTCCCAGTTTATTCGCGTCCTGCCTATCTCTTTGCACGGCTATCTTTGCCGAGGAGAGCCGGCTTTGCATCAGTTTGTCTCTATTCAACCCAAGACGTTGGATGATTTTATCTATATTTTCAGTGGTTAACTGTCCAGAAAGATCGTAAAGCGCCTCGTGCATTGGCCAGAAGCATCCTTGCTCCCGTGCGGCTTCCGCTATCAGGGCCGCATTCATCGCCAGGGGATGGATGTTATCAAGGGGATATTGTCGGAAGCCGAATCGAAGGCTATCCTGATAGCGGGCAAGCGTCTGCTTAACCGTCACCTGGGTAGAAATACAGGGCGGACATTGATAGTCTCCGAATTCGATGAGAACAAAAGGATTTTTCGAGTCTCCGATCAGATCCGGTCTGGCTCCTATAGCGACGGCTGCCGGGACAGACAGTACGGCGGACTGTGGCGCTAGACCGCACGTCGTCGGTTTGCGTAACAGGGCGAAAGAGCCTACGACGATCATTTCGACGGCGATAAAACTGCAGAGAGCGATATCTCTCTTGATCATTTTGTCTCATCCTATTCTTAAAAGCCTGCCGATCCTATCTAGGGATCGGCCTTTAATGCTTCTGTCCTCTGTTGCCAGGTGATCGTCTTTACATGCATATCCGCGAAAAGAGCGCCGAGCATGCCATCAGGGCCAATGTTCGGAACGTGAAACGATTCATAATCCCACATGAGCAGGTTCTGCGCCGAGGAGGGATATTGTGCTAAATCTCGGCCCGCTAAGGCATGTTTTTGGTCGTATGCATAGCTGGATCCATATTTGTCGAACCAGGACATCTTGCCGTCAGGTTGGCTCTCGGATTGGCTGAGGATAAAACGATCTAAAGGGCAATGAAACAAAGGTTGACTGGCTTTATAGGGCTGTAATGCCGTTCGAATATCCGGAATTATTTTCAGCAACTGATCGAGCGAACTACCATCGCCTCCGTTTTCTATATCCGACGCTTTATCAAAAACGTCGGCGGCGTAAGGAATTTTGCCGTCATAATCCGCGGCATACAGAGCTATGGCAGAGCCTAGTTGATGCAGATTAGACAAACAGACATCTTTTTGTGACTGCATTCTGGCTCGTTGCATTACAGGAAACAATAAGGCGGTGACAACGGCGATAATAGCGATCACTGTTAATAATTCTATCAAGGTAAAAGCACGGGCGCTCTTTCCGGTCATTGTATTCCTGCCTTTTTTATAATTATTTGAGCCGCGTCTCGTACGCCCGGGTCTGGATCATTCCTACGTTTGATCACCTCCTCGGTCCAGTTTGAGTCTTTCAATTTCCAGATTGTAAAAAGGGCTGCGCACTGTAAATCGGTATTCGGGCTCTTCAACAAGGGCCGGACCAGGGCAAGTATCTCCCCTCTTCTGGGTGACTTTCGCATTAACATCATTACGGATATAGCATCGCTACGCAAGCGTGTATCAGGATCGCGAAAAACCTCTAAAACATGCGCCCAATCTCGATCCGAAAGATCGCCAGCAGCCTGAGCCTTATCCATAATTCTCATGATATCATTTAAGGCATATGGATTCATCCCCCTCAGTTGCGCGACGGCTTTAATCCGAGGATCCAAAGGGGGATAGATAGCCCTGGCGAGCAGCCATAGCAGCAGAGGCAGAAGGATGCCGAGGAAAAGTGGAAACTTCCATCCTGCCACGATACGTTTATTCAGAATACGTAATGTGATCATCTCTAACCTGTACCGTAGGAGAGAACCGTTGACAGTGGCCTACTTTTCAATCTGGATAACGGACAACGAAGATCGTGTGCCACGGCTACGGGCACTTGTTGCCGGCGCACCAGTTATTGCACGTTTGACAGTCTGTATTGTTCCCACAGCAGTAACCCTGACACCCCGTTTTGCAACAACTACAGGTCTGGCAGTTGCAGCAAGGACTGCCGCAACAATCGGGCGCAGAGCACGGATTAGGACCGCCCGCCAGGGCTACAGAAAGAGGCGCTCCGGAAATGACGAGGCCGCATGCAAAGTACTTGAGAAAATTTCTCATGGCTTTCCCTCCCATATTGGAAGCATTAATTTAATTTCACTTAAATAACGAAAGGAGCGAGCAAAATGTAAGGGGTGATTTTTACCATTGATCCTTTTTAGAAGAGGGCGCACGGCTCGGGAAGGGGCTTTAAGACTACTGCCAGATATTCAGCAGCCTCCACATCATCTACTCCCATGCGTTTCAGAATGGATTTTAGCTGCTTACCTGCGGCGGATAGGGCCTGTCTGGTAGCGCATTTCGTTCGGTTCTGCAAGGTGGCCAATTCTTCGATCGTATTTCCGAGGACATGGTAGCCAATCAGCAGTTCCTGTTGGCTGTCAGAAAGCTTGACTAATGCCTTGAGTACCTTTTCGCGAAGCTCTTGCCGGACCATTTCCGTCTCGGGATCCAATGGATTGGCGAGGAATAATCGCAGATATGTGCTCATGGTATTTTGCGGCTCAGGCAAGCTAACTTCTCGGCCTCGTGTCTTATTCAAGCGGCGCAAGAAATCGATAGCATAATGACGCGTACAGGCATACGCCCAGGCTTTCGAATATTCCGTCCTTTGCCAGGCAGCCAGCCGTCCCGCATGACATAGGATATGTTCTTTTAACTCGACTTGAAAATCAGAAGTCTCCTCCCTGGTAATGCTCAAGTGTCTGGCGCAGGCTTGTGTCAAGTCATCTAAAATTGCCGTTAAAGAGGCCAGAGCCTGGGGGGACAGAGAACAATTTCCATTCTGCGCATCATCCGAATCCATCGTGTATTCTCCTAACAGAAATCTTCTTCCGGAACGCCGCGACTTTATCCAACTAGCACGCCACCAGAAGCGTAGACGAGACAGGGAAGGCTTCGTTTGTGTCAATGGGCAGGTTCTTCACGATGCTCGTCTGACATAGCCACCGTGAAAAACCACGGTCTGACAAGTCATTTTATTATTATAATCATTCCTACCGTTTAATACAATACAGACTTTCCATGTAGACGAAATTACACTAATAGACATAAACACACTGGTTGCTCGATCAGGTTCGAAGCTGCGCCGATGAAGCGAAAGAACACATAATAACATTCAAAAAGAAACCGATAGGGGACAGGATCGGATTAGCGAGGAGCGCCGAGGGTGTCGCTGGGAAGGAGGACGACGCCGGCTTGCTGCATCGCTTCGATGGCCTTTTTGGAGTCGTCAGGTTGGAGGTTGACGCCGCGGCAGCCGTCGGGGATGAGGAAGGTCCGGAAGCCTTGCTGGACGGCGTCCAGAGCGGTGAACTTGACGCAGTAGTCGGTGGCGAGGCCCATGACGTAGACGTCGTCTACGCCCTGGCTCTTGAGGTAGTCTGCCAGGCCGGTGGCCTTGCGATGGCCGTTGTCGAAGAAGCCGCTGTAGCTGTCGATCTCGGGATCGGTGCCTTTGTGGAAGATTTTGGCGACGCGGTCCCTCTCCAGTCCGGGGACGAACTCGGCGCCGGGCGTGCCCTGGACGCAGTGGACCGGCCAGAGGATCTGTGACAGCCGGTTGAGGTCGATGACCTCGCCGGGCTGTTTGCCGGGATGATTGGCGGCAAAGCTGCCGTGGTCGCGCGGATGCCAGTCCTGCGTGGCGACGACCAGATCGAACAGCGGCTGCACGCGATTGGCGATGGGAACGACCTGGTCCCCTTCCGGCACCGGCAGGGCACCGCCCGGCACGAAGTCGTTTTGAATATCTACCAGCACCAGAGCTCTCATGCTTCTTCCTCTTCGTGGTTGTTCTTTTCGATGTGGCGGGCCTGCAAAATCAGCTCGGTCCGCAGCTGGTGCAGTCCCTTCTCCAGGCCGGCAGGATAGGGATGCGGGTTGAGGAACCGCTTGATGGTCGGATGCAGCGCGTCCAACTGGCTTCGAGTCCGGTCGCGGATCGCGTCCAGGGCGGGAGACATATAGACGCATCGGCCCTGCTGGAAGACGGGGACCAGCAGATCCTCGTGCGTGGTATCGCGGGGAATCTTCTTGCGGCGGGTGATGTCGTTAGGATCGACGATGGTATACGCGTCTTTGATGCCCAGGATCTCGTCGTAGATGGCATCGGCGACCATGTGGCCGTTCTGATGGTAGCGCCGGACCTGCAGCAGGCCGGGGACCGTGCTCTTGACCGTCTGCTCCGAGACCTTCACCTTCTCCTGCCACGTTCCGTCCGGATCGTGGACGGCGGTGAGCTTGTAGACGCCGCCGAGCGCCGGCTGATCGTAGGCGGTGACGAGATGCGTGCCAACGCCCCACACCGTTATGGTCGCCCCCTGGTCCTTGAGGCTGGTGATGACCTGCTCGTCCAGCTCGTTGCTGGCGAGGATCGAGGCGTCCTGGAAACCGGCGGCATCCAGGAGCGAGCGCGCCTCGATGCTCAGATAGGCCAGGTCGCCCGAATCGAGCCGGATGCCGATCATGTGGTGGCCTGCCGCGCGCAGTTTCTTCCCGACCTCGATGGCGTGCCGCACGCCTTCCAGGGTGTTGTAGGTATCCACCAGAAAAACGCAGTTGTTGGGCATCACCTCCGCATAGCGCTCGAAGGCTTCCCGCTCGTTGGGAAAAAGCATGACCCAGCTATGGGCGTGCGTGCCTTTGACGGGAATGCCGAACAGCTTTCCTGCCAGAACGTTAGAGGTCCCTACGCAGCCGCCTACGAAGGCGGCGCGGCTGGCCGAGATGCCGCCGTCGATGCCCTGGGCGCGGCGCAGCCCAAACTCGATGACCGGCTCGCCTTCGGCCGCCAGGCAGACGCGCGCCGCCTTGGTGGCGATCAGCGTCTGGAAGTTGAGGATGGTCAGTAAGGGCGTCTCCAGCAACTGGCACTGCAGGACCGGCCCGCGCACGCGCACGAGCGGCTCGTAGGGAAAGACGGCAGTGCCTTCGGGAACCGCGTCGAGGTCGCAGCGGAACTCCATCGCGCGCAGGTAGTCCAGGAAGCCCGGCTCGAACAGCGGCTTGGCGTCGTTGCCGGTCAGCGAGCCGAGGTAGGCCAGGTCCGATTGGTCGAAGCGGAGGCCGTTGATATACTCGATGGCCGTCTGCAGGCCGCATGCGATGGTGAAGCCGCCGTCGAAGGGATGGCTGCGGAACTGGAGGCAGAAGACCGTCTCTCGATCCGCGAGGCCGAGCTTCCAGTAGCCATAGGCCATCGTAAGCTGATAGAGATCGGTCAGCAGCGCGAGAGAGTGTTTGTAAAGCGAAGCGATGGTATCCACGCCGATCATTCCAGGCTCGAAGGTGTCTTATTGTACCTTGTTTAACGCCTACTCTCACGCCTCCAGGGAGGAGCACACCAGAAGGGGCTAGGCAGGCAATTAGCGTACTGGCGTCCACTAAAAATGGGAACTTTTCTGGTTTTCTGCCGTCTTTAGGCCAGTTGAGTGGAAATGCCCAAGACGATACTGTTGATCATGGCAGGCATAACACACTCCTCTACAAATTTGCCCCTTTACTTCTGTTCCCTTGCAGCCTATGGGGCCGAACTGCCGGCAGCGTATTCCCGTTCCAGGTGGGAGAGCGCCTGCGTTCGGAAGATGTTTTCGGACCTGATCCAGACGTCGGGTCCATGCTGCGCTATCGCGTTCTCACAGGAGACCGCGATGCGCGCCGCCTTCGTTGGAAGGCACTCCCGTCAGACGCCGAGATGCGTCTTTGCTGTTAAGCAAGAAAGGAAAGAAGTCCATGTATTGTTCCACTTCTCGATTGGCAAAGCTGCAGGTGGCCGCTCTGTCCCTGCTCGTCGCCGTGATGCTCAGCTTTGCCGCGCCGCAAGCCCAGGCGCAGACCAGCACGTCGTTCAACATTCTGCCGCTCAAGATCACCAGCGTCAAAGTCGTCAACGGCCAGCTCGTCGCCAACGGCAAGCTGGGCAGTCACTTTTTCACAACCCCGATCACCCTTTCGGCAACACCGAATGCGTCCGATCCGACCTGTCCGATACTCGATCTCGATCTTGCGCCGATCCATCTGAATCTTCTGGGCCTGGTCGTTCAGACCAGCGCGATCTGCCTGGATATCAATGGAGATTCCGGTAACGGCAATCTGCTGGGGAATCTGCTCTGCGACATCGCCAACCTGCTCAATCAGGGCACGCCCTTAAGCACGATCCTGGCCGGGTTGGATTCTACGCAGATCAGCATGCTTACCTACGATTTGAGGGATATGCTCAATACCGTGCTGAAGGGTCTCACGTCCTCGTCGGCGGTGGCGGGCGTTTCCGGAACCTCGTGCAACATCCTGAACCTGAAGCTGGGGCCGGTGAACCTTGACCTTCTGGGCCTGGTGGTCCATCTGGACAACTGCAAGAACGGTCCGGTCCGGCTGCGTATTTATGCGGTTCCCGGATCGCTGCTGGGCAACCTGCTCTGCAGTCTGGACGATCTGCTCAACAACGGCGGCAGCGCCGCACAGATCGATGCGCTTCTGCAGCAGATCGCTTCTGAAATCGCCAATCTGATCTGATCGCGCGGTAACACCGTGTGAAGAAAATGGGGAGGCCGGATCGGCCTCCCCAATCCCCTCTCCTGTTTCTGATTCAGCTCCTTGACCTCTTGCCGTAATTCCTTGGCAGCTTCTTCTTGTTTCTGAAGGCGCTGAGCCAGCGAGAACAGCTTATTGGCGAAATCGATGAGATGCTTCCACATCGGCTAAACCGCTTTCGATAGCCGATCGATTTGCTCCTGCAAGCGAGAAAGAGTGGTTTCCGTCCGCGTTTTGATAGCCTGTGTCTCTGCCTTCAGTCGCTCGCTTTCCGCGTGATCTTTGTCCATCTGCTCTTCCAGGCGATTTATCCCGGCTAGCAACTGCGCCGCGATGGCTTGATAATCGGCGGCGATCTTTCGCTTAGATTTGGCCAATGTAGTCTCTTTCATAGTGAATACCCCTTATTTACAGAGTATCGTAATGTGTCTGTTCTCAGCTGGATCGCTTTCATTGTACGGTCGTCGAAGGGCATATGTCAAGGTGGTGATAATGCAGCGTCAGGCGCAGGGAAGCGGTCCCTCCCGGAGCCTAACGTCGAGATCCTTACCAGGCTTGCGCTACCTTGTGAAAGAGAGCGGCCATCTCGGGTCCAAATTCCCAGCCCAGCGCCTTGACGAACGCCCAGCCGGCGATGCGGGCGGGGTCCAGGGCGAGTCGCTCGGCGAAGCGGTCGATCTGCCGCCGAAAGACCGAGACGGGATCGGCAGATTGAATGGCGGAATCGTAGCGATTGCCGAGCCACTGGGCGAAATCGTAAGCCGGGTCACCGACGATCGGCTTGGGATCGATGACCAGCCACGGCTCCCGCTGGGCCGCCAGGACGTTGCCGGGATTAAAATCACCGTGCAAGAACACCTGCTGCGGCTGGCTTGCGGCGAGCTCGCGCCCCCGCGCGATGGCCTCCGCGACCATCTCCACATCGTATCCTGCCGCAGGCGCCTCACGAGGAAGCTCCTCACACCAGCGGGCGACGATGTCGGTCAAGGCAATGAAAGGCGCATTGGGACCCGGCTCGCGCCACAGGCGGGGCAGAAGCGCGGCGACGACGGCGTCCGCCTCGTCTTCGCGGAGAGACCACAGATCGGTCCCTGGAAGACAGCGTTCGAGCAGCAGCGAAAAGCCGTCGTCCGAAGCGCGCAGGAGACACACAGCGCCTTGCCCATCCAGGAAGCGGAGGGCGTCCGCCTCGAAGCGCGCCTCCTCGTGGGGGAGGCCGATCTTAAGAATGGCCTCGTCGCCGGATTCGAGCGTGACCGGCGCGATCCAGGAGCACGCCCCGGCATGATCGAAGGCCGGCCCCGCGCGCAAACCCCATTCCCGCTCAAGCGCGGCGATGCGTTCGGGCAGACTGTTCAGCCATTCGGCTCCTTCCTCGCCGAACTCACCGATCGTATTCTGCAGGCTGGCGGGGATGAAGACGCTCACTCGCTTCCTCCTGGGGGCTATAGAGCATCAATCCGTGAAGCGACTGCCCCGCGCTTCCGGGCCGAGGGCGGTGGCGATGACCACGCAGATCAGCACGACGACGATGACGCGGGAGAGCGCGAGCGCATAGTCGTTCCCGTGGGCCTCGGCCATCTTCGTCTGCAGGGTCGCGTTGATGGCGGCGAACAGGTTGCCCAGTTGGTACGCGAAGCCCGTGAACGTTCCGCGCAGCGCGTTGGGCGAAAGCTCGGAGAGGTGGATGGGGATGACGCCCCAGGCACCCTGCACCATGAACTGCATCAGGAAGGCGCCGGCGGCCAGGGTCGCGGCGGTAGGAGCATAGGCCCACAGCGGGACGATGGGCAGCGCCAGGATGGCGGCCAGGATGATGGCCCGCCGCCTCCCGAAATGCTGCGAGAGCGCCCCGAAGCAAGTGCCGCCCAGCATGGCGCCGATGTTGTAGGTGATGGCGATGGCGCTGACGGTCCCCGGATTGAAATGGCGCTGTTTCTGCAGAAAGGTCGGATAGATGTCCTGGGTGCCGTGCGACATGAAGTTGAAGGCGGTCATCAAGAGGACCAGGTAGCAGAAGAGCGCGCCATGCCGGGCGATGAGGCTGCCCAGCGTCACCGGCTGCGCCTGCCTCTGCTCCCTCTGCCGCTCCCAGACCGGCGACTCCTGGACTTTACTGCGAATGAACAGCGAGAGGAGAGCCGGAAGCACGCTCACGAAGAACATCCAGCGCCAGCCCAGCAGCGGAAAGACGATCCCGTAGACGATGGAGGCCAGCAAGTAGCCGGTGGGGTAGCCTTCCTGCAGGATGCCGGAGAGCAGGCCGCGCGTCTCTTCCGGCACGCTCTCCATCGCCAGCGCCGCTCCCAGCCCCCACTCGCCACCCATGGCGATGCCGAAGAGGGAGCGCAGGATAAGCAGCGCCGTCAGATTGGGCGCGAACCCGCACGTCAGGTTGATGACCGAGTAGCAGAGGATGTTGATCATCAGCGGCACGCGCCGCCCGTAACGGTCTGCCGCCCAGCCAAAAATAAAGGCGCCTACGGGCCGGAACGCCAGGGTGAGCGTCAGCGCGAAGGAGACGGCGCTGACGGACGTGCCGAACGTGGCGGCGATGTCCTTGAGGATAAAGACGAGGACAAAGAAGTCGAAGGCATCCAGCGCCCAGCCGAGGAAGGCAGCGAGAAAGGCGTTGCGCTGCGAGGGGGTCAGTGTCCGCAACTGCGCGGCGACGGTCATCGGCTCAATATCCTCTTTGCGGGTCGTAGAGATTGGAGAGCGGCTGGCCGGCGAGATAGCGCTTGAGGTTGGCGGCGAAGAGGGCGGCGGCGCGGGGGAAGTAGTAGGGCGTGATTCCGGCGACGTGGGGCGTGACGATCACGTTCTCCATCTTCCAGAGAGGGCTATCGGTGGGCAGCGGCTCCGTCTCGAACACGTCCAGCCCGGCGCCGGCCAACCGGCCCGCCTGCAGCGCGGCG
Source organism: Chthonomonadaceae bacterium (assembly GCA_035653075.1). Lineage (GTDB taxonomy): Bacteria > Armatimonadota > Chthonomonadetes > Chthonomonadales > Chthonomonadaceae > DASRCN01. The sequence goes on from DASRCN010000043.1 coordinate 21,945, forward strand.
ATCAAAGCGGCCTCGTCGACGATCTTGCCTCGGGCGATATTGTAGAGATAGGCGGTCGGCTTCATGTGCGCCAGCATGGCCGCGTCGAAGAGGTGGCGCGTTTGGGGCGTGTAGGGCAGGGCGATGCAGACGTGGTCGGATTCGGCCAGAAGCTGCGGCAGCCGCTCCGGTGGAAGGAGGGCGTCGAGAGGCGCAACGTTTGCATGGCGCGCGGCGAGATCGCGCTTGGTGGCGATCACGCGCATGTCGAAGGCTTTGGCGCGCCGGGCCAGGTCCTCGCCGATATGGCCCAGCCCCACGATGCCCAGGGTCTGCCCGGTCAGCTCTGCCGCCATTTCGGTATGGAAATCCGGAGAGGGGGCGCGCTGCCACTGGCCTTCGATCTGCGCCCGCTGGTAGTGCGGCATCCGGCGCGTAAACATCAGCATGAAGGCCAGGACGTGCTCGGCGATGTTGGGACCGTGAACGCCGCTGGCGTTGGTGATGAGCAGGTCGCGCGCCAGAATGTCGGGCCGGAGCTTGGTGTCCAGCCCCGCGCTCCAGAAACTGACCCAGCGCAGCCTTGGGGCGGCGGCGAGCAGGTCGGGAGGCAGGAGGCCGCAGACGACCACTTCGGCATCCGCAATCGCCTCATGCGCCGCTTCACGGGCGGCAAACCGAAGCTCCACGCGCTCGGCAAGCGCCGGATCGCCTTCGATCTCCTGGCGAAAAGGCGCGGCATCCTCATCTTCCGGCGCCAGCAGCGCCAGCACGACCATTCGGTTCATTTCAGCATCCTGCTAGAATGACTTCCTTTCTGTCGCCTTTTCCGTGAAAGCGATGGAATGCATGGCCCGACGGACTAAAGAGCCGGGCATTGAAATACCCGTCTAGGGGGCCTTCGGACAACCGTCCTAGCGGACGGACCTCACCCCTACAAGACCTCACCCCCGACCCCTCTCCTTCTAAAGGAGAGGGGAGAAGTTAAGCAGGAAAGCGTGTGCGAAGCACGCCCGGCGCGACACGAGCGAGCGGCGCTTGCGCCTGCCTCGCGAAGGGAGCGCCTAAAAGCGAAGGACTTTCGTCCGTCGGCCCTGCGAAGGAATTTTCCCTTGCAGGCATATAGATCGTCCCGGAAAATGCAACAGGAAGATGATTCCCTATTATAACACGCCTGCCCGGTGGTGTGAAGTGCGGGAACTCAGGTTATCCTTTGCCGTCCTATGGGTGCAAAACGAAACCTAAAAATGAGAGCACGGTGGAAGAGATACGCATTCAAAACTGGAACGACCTGCTCGATACGCTGTACGCTCATTCCTGGAAGGAGGCGCTGGGACGTTTCCGGTCCAACTACGCCTTTCGCGGCATGACTGATGCCTCCGATCCGCTAACGACCACGCTGACGCGCCTGGGCGGATGCTACGAGCGGCAGGAGGGGCATCTGCT
>DASRCN010000044.1:0-5584 GCA_035653075.1 Chthonomonadaceae bacterium
GGATTACCGTCACCCCTCACTTCAGTGAGCGAAGCGAACGGTTCAGGGAAAGGGGATGAGCGTCGGCGATTGGGACGAGGGGTCAGGTGGATTAAATAAAATGGACTATCTTTCATTTGCCAGAGAGATGCTGGAGCTGGAGGCGGAGGCGATCCGCCGCGCGGCGGATCGCCTGGGCGACTCCTTCTGCCGCGCACTCGACCTGCTAGACGGCTGCGCGGGCAAGGTCGTGACGACAGGCGTGGGTAAGTCAGGCATCGCGGCGCGGAAGCTGGCGGCGACGCTGACCTCGACGGGCTGTGCGGCCGTCTTTCTGCACCCCTCCGAAGCGATGCACGGGGACCTGGGCCTGGTGGCCGGCGAGGACGTGGTCATTGCTATGAGCAACGGCGGCGAGAGTGAAGAGCTGCTGGCGATCCTGCCGGCCCTGCTGGCGCGCGACGTTCCGATCATCGCCATCGTCGGAAATGTGGACTCGACGCTGGCGCAGAAGGCCGCCGTCGTGCTGGATGCTTCCATCGAGCGAGAGGCGTGCCCGCTCAATCTAGCGCCGACAGCCAGTGTCGTCGTCGGCATGGCCCTGGGGGACGCCCTGGCGATGACGCTGCAGAAGCGGCGGGGTTTCCGGCCCGAAGACTATGCGCGCAATCATCCCGGCGGCCGGCTCGGACGGCGGCTAACGCTACGCGTTTGCGACGTGATGCCGGGCGGCCCGAAGGCGCTGCCGCGCGTTGCGCCGGGCACGGCGCTTATGGACGTGTTGTGCGAGATCACGGACAAATCTCTGGGCGCGACCTGCGTGGTAGACGAGGACGGCAGCCTGCTGGGCATCATCACCGACTACGACGTGCGCCTGACGCTACAGCGGCTCGGCGAGGAGGGTCGCCTGAGCGAGGCGTTCGCGCAGACCGCCGAGGCGATCATGACACGCCGCCCGGCGGTGGTGCTGCATCCCGACCAACTGGCCTACGAGGCGCTGCGCCTGATGGAAGACCGGCCGCGCGTCATCTCCGTTGCCCCGGTGGTAGATGCGGACGGGCGTTGCCTGGGAATGCTGCGCGTCCACGATCTGGTGCAGGCCGGACTGTGACTGCCTACCCCCTGCACGACCTCGGGCCTTGCGGCCCTGGCCTGCCTGGTTCGCTCGCTGCGCTCGCAGGGAATAGGGAGCGCGTCGGCGATTGGAGGGGGAATAGTGTTGAAGGCTATTGCGCTTATAGGCGAAGAGGCAGGGGACGACCATGCTGATCATCACAGGGCCGGAAGAGAGCGGCATGAGGGAACTGGCTCTCTTCTGCCGGAAACTTGGTTTTGAAACAGGTGGTGATGCCCAGGAAACCGTGGGAGAGGCGGATGCGGTCGTCCGAATCCATCGGGAAATCTGCCGGCAGATCGAAGGGCGTGAGGAAGGTGAGGGCCCATCGAGCGCGGTTTTCGGAAAGCTGGGATCTCTGTTCCGGCCGATCTTTCGGAAGGACGGCGGCGCAGTGGACCTCGACCGTCTACGGAAGGAGTATGAGGAGGCTATCCGAAGCATTTCCAGCGAGGTGATTTTAGATTCGCGTTTTATGCGCTGTTCGGCGCTGCTGGAAATCTGGCATGCCGTCCACAGCGATCTGCGGGTGCTGCTGACCCATCGCGCGCCGGAACCTTTTTCCGATACGCAAGGCCGGTCGTCCGGCACGTCTTCTTCGGCGGACGGTCTTCGGGAACGCTTTTCCGATTGCATCGAGGCTCTGTTAAAGCAGGACATCGACTTCCGAATCCTGCTTTATCCTCAACTCCTCCGGCAGTATGAAACGGTCTATGCTGCTTTCTCCGATCTAGGCTTCCATTTCGATCTCGCAGAAGGGGAGCGTATATGGAAGGATCTGGCAGAATCGGGTGTGGCGGCTATCGGCTCGACTTCCGTGAATGAGAATGAGACGAGAAGATGAGCTTGAGAGCCAGACAAGGACGGAACGAGCTCCTGCCGGGCGTCCTTCTGCGGCGGCTGAAGCGGAAATGGCTGCATCAGGTCCGGTTCTATCAGCGGGAGGGGCCTCAAATCTTTCTCCGGGACACCCTCTCCAAGATTCGCGTGCGTGGCCGGCAGATCGCCGCCGTGCGTGTCCCTTATCTCGGTCTCAAAGCCTTTGCCTATCGGTTGAGCGGCAGAGATCCGGCGCTGGCGTATCAAGTCGTTCCGGAGGTCGATCCGTATGCGCGCTGGATGGCGGTGAACGATCCACGCCCTTCCGATCTGGACTGGCAGCGACAGAGCGCCGAACGATTTGCCTACAAGCCGCGGATCAGCCTTATCACCCCCGTTTTCAATCCGCCGCTACAGGCCTTGCAGGAAGCGATCGACTCGGCGCTGGCGCAGACCTATCCGCACTGGCAGTTGTGCCTGGTGGATGGGTATTCCGAGGCGGGCGCGGTCCGGGCCATTCTGGAGGAAGCGGAGCGACGCGATCCTCGAATCCGCGTGCAGTATCTCAATAAGAACCTGGGTATCTCCCGCAACTCCAATCACGCGCTGGAGATGGCGGAAGGGGAGTTCGTGGCGCTGTTCGATCACGACGATGTGCTGGCGCCGAACATGCTCTATGAGGTCGTGTCGCTTCTGAACCGGTACCCGGAGGCCGACGTCGTCTATTTCGACGAGGACCATCTCTCTGCCGATGGGACTGAGCGCCACTGGCCCTTCTTCAAGCCGGACTGGTGGTCTCCGGAGATGCTCTTGTCGGCCAACTACCTGATGCATTCGGTGATCCGCCGCTCGTTAGTGGCGGAGGTAGGCGGCTTCGATCCCGATTTTGACGGCACGCAGGACTGGGACCTTCTGTTTCGCTGCACCGAGCAGACCGAGCGCATCTTTCATGTCCCCAAAGTCCTCTACCACTGGAGACAGCTCAAGACCTCGGCGTCCAAGCAGGCGGATGTCTCGGAGCGGCAGGCGCGCTGCGTGGAGGCGCATCTGAGCCGGATCGGCATCGCAGAGCCGAAGGCCAGCTTTCCGAAGCCTGGCTTTCTGCGGGTGATGTGGCCTATCCGGCAGCCGAAGGTCTCGATCATCATTCCGACCCGGGATAAGGTCAAATACCTGAAACGCTGCCTGGATTCCATTCGCAACGGAACCCATTATCCGGATTATGAGATCCTTCTGATCGATACCGGCAGCCAGGAGAAGCAGACGCAGAACTATTACGCGCGGCTACGCCGCGACCCGAAAATATGCATTCTAAACGATTCGGCTCCATTCAACTACTCTCGCGTCAATAACCTGGGGGCACGGCACGCCTCCGGGGAGCTACTTTTGTTTCTGAATAACGACGTCGAGGCATTGGATGCGGACTGGCTGGAAGAGATGGCGCGCTGGGCAGAGCGACCGGAGATCGGCGCGGTGGGCGCCAAACTGCTCTATCCGGACGGCCTGATTCAACATGCCGGGGTGATCGTCGGGATGCAGGGCCTCGGCAGCCATGTGTTTTGGGATTTGCCGGAAGGATATTGCGGCGTGTTCGGCTGTATCGATTGGTATCGGAACTACATGGCCGTGACCGGGGCCTGCATGATGATGCGCCGGGAGGTGTTTGAGGCAGTGGGCGGCTTTAACGAGGAGTATCAACTGGTCTTCAGCGACATCGAAATCTGCCTGCAGATCGTGGCGAAGGGCTATCGGGTGGTTTATACGCCCTATGCCCGGCTCGTCCATTATGAGGGCAAGAGTCGGGCCAATCACATTCCGCTGCAGGATTACCAGACCGCTTATCGGCGTCTGCGGCCTTATGTGGAGGCCGGAGATCCCTATTACAATCCGAATTTATCGTATATCTATCCGAAGCCGGCTCCGGTTCTGCGGGGAGAGGAGCACCGGCTGCAATACCTGGACCGGCTGATTCAGGAGAAAACGAACACACGGGTTAATGGATAGGAGGTATATGGCACAGGGGTGGAGGCAGGCCGGGGAGGATGGGACGCCGGGGACTTCCGTGCGGCAGGCCGCGCGTAAGAAGTGGCTGCGCATGGTACGGCTCTGGGAGAAAGAGGGAACCTGGGCCGTATTGCGCGGGATCCTGATCAAAGTCTACGGCGCTTTGAAGCGGATTCCTGTGCTCGGTCTGCTCCTGGCGAGATCGGAGCGCCTGGTTCCCAGGCGGCAGGGGATCCAGGCTGCGTCGGGGAGGACGGTATTGCCTGTTCCCGTTCCTCCCTCCCACGCGCGCTGGCTGGCGGCCCGAGAGCCGAGCCGCGAGGAGCTGGCCCGGCAGCGCGAAGCGAGTCAGGCGTTCGAGTACCAGCCTCTGGTCAGTATTCTTTGTCCGGTGTATAATCCTCCGCATTATGCCCTGCGCGAGGCCATTGAGTCGGTCATGGCGCAGAGCTATGAGAACTGGCAGTTGTGCCTGGTGGATGGCGGGTCGGGCATGCCGGAGGTCCAGGCGGTGTTGCGGGAGTTTATCGACCGGGATCCGCGAATCCAGATCGTCCGCCTGGAGAAAAATCTAGGGATCTCCGGCAACTCCAACGCGGCTCTGAAGGTGGCGCGAGGCGACTACGTGGCGCTGTTCGATCACGACGATGTGCTGGCGCCGAACATGCTTTATGAGGTGGTGGCCTGCCTGAATGCGCATCCGGGCGCGCATGTGGTCTATTTCGATGAGGACCAGCTTTACCCAGATGGCAGTATCAGCGAATGGGTCTTCTTCAAGCCGGACTGGTGGTCTCCGGAGATGCTCTTGTCGGCCAACTACCTGATGCATTCGGTGATCCGCCGCTCGTTAGTGGCAGAGGTAGGCGGCTTCGATCCCGATTTTGACGGCACGCAGGACTGGGACCTTCTGTTTCGCTGCACCGAGCAGACCGAGCGCATCTTTCATGTCCCTAAAGTCCTCTATCACTGGCGGAGTCACCGGTTTTCCGCCTCGAAAGGCCGTTCTGTCCCCGAGCGGCAGGCGCGCTGCGTGGAGGCGCATCTGAGCCGGATCGGCATCGTAGAGCCGAAGGCCAGCTTTCCGAAGCCTGGCTTTCTGCGGGTGGCCTGGCCGACGCAGCAGAAAAAGGTCAGTATTATCATTCCGACCAGGGATAAAGTCAGGTATTTGAGAACCTGCCTGGATTCGATCATGCATGGGACCGCATACCCGAGCTTCGAGGTTATTCTTGTGGATACGGGCAGCGAGCGGAGGGAAACGCGTCACTATTATGAATCGCTGCGCCGCGACCCCCGGATCTCCCTGGTGGACTATCGCGGGCCGTTCAACTACTCGCTGGTCAACAATCTGGGCGCCTCGCATGCGACCGGAGAGATTTTCTTGTTTTTAAATAACGACGTAAAGGCGCTGGAGGCGGACTGGCTGGAAGAGATGGCGCGCTGGGCGGAGCGACCGGAGATCGGCGCGGTGGGCGCCAAGCTGCTCTATCCGGACGGCACGATCCAGCACGCGGGCGTGATCATGGGGATGCAGGGACTGTGCAGCCATGTGTTTTGGGATTTGCCGGAAGGATATTGCGGCGTGTTCGGCTGTATCGATTGGTATCGGAACTACATGGCCGTGACCGGGGCCTGCATGATGATGCGCCGGGAGGTGTTTGAGGCAGT
>DASRCN010000045.1:0-35988 GCA_035653075.1 Chthonomonadaceae bacterium
TTCTTGGACCTTTGAAGCGTGCCGGTCACCGCCAGCGCACTTCCGAAAATCACATCGCGTCTTGTCAACATAACCTCTCCCGCCAGGCAATGGATCTCCCGTCGCCGCTGCTATCCAGAACACCCGGCAAGCGTACATTGCGAAATCCGCCGCCGAATCTCCTCCCTCGACTGGCCTAGTCCGCGCTTTTCTCCCTGTCTCGACAATGGTATAATCAACGTAGCATGAGAAAAAGGAGGAGCACTCCGATGGCAATGCTTACCCTGGAAGAGCGCGTGGCAGCCCTGGAAAGTGAAGTCGCCCGTTTAAAGCAGGAGCGTGCGAACGAAGCGCGACCGAAAAAGCCCTGGTGGGAAGAGATACGAGGAACCTTCAAAGACGACCCGGCTTATCAAAAAGCTATGCGCCTCGGACGTGAATACCGCGAATCCCTGCGCCTGAAGGATGATGAGGAGCCGCAAGCCTGATGGTCATTTGGATACAGACCATCTCAGCGTTTTGGATCAAGATACCATTGAGAGCGTAAACCTCGGCAGACGGCTCGCTGCTTTACCAGAAGATGAAGTCACCGTCAGCATAATCACCTATGAAGAACAGATGCGGGGCTGGCTCTCCTATGTGGCGCGAGCTAACACGCAGGTACGGCAAATCGTTTCTTTAGTAACGAAGTAGCTGACAGGTTGCCTGCAACTAAGGTTGCACTCTCTAGCTCTTAGGACCTGTCCGAAAACCCGATATTCTCAAGAATACCCAAGCTTTTCCGTCCGGCAGGACGGTTGGCCGAAGGCCCACTAGACGGGTAATTCATTGCCCGGCTAAGAAGCCGGCAGGTTTCCATACACGCTCTAAATCAATCCGAATTATGTGGTCATGGCAGCGTGTAGGCGACGACGTAATCGCCGACGGTGGTGCCCAATCGGGAGTGCCCACCCGCGCAGATCACGACATACTGCTTGCCCCCTAGCTGATAGGTCATAGGCGCGGCCTGCCCGCCGGCAGGCAGGTGGGTCTTCCACAACTCCTTGCCGGTCTCCACGTCGAAGGCGCGCAGGCAGTCGTCCATCGTCGCGGCAATGAAGACCAGCCCGCTCGCGGTGACGAACGAGCCGCCCAGGTTGATGGAACCCCACTGCGCCGAGCCGGGGATGGGCTCCAGCCCTGGCAGCGTTCCCAACGGGACCTCCCAACGCAGCGCGCCGGTCGCCAGATCGACCGCCGACAGCGTGCCCCAGGGAGGCCGTATCTGCGGCAGACGCTTGGCATTGAGCAGCCATTCCCGCCGCAGCACATAGGGCGTACCCGTCTGACGCCCGTATTCCGCGCCGGGATGGGCTTTATTCTCCGCCTCCCGCTGCTCCGGCTGCATCAGGGACTTGCGAGGGATCAGCGTTATCAGCGTCGCCAGCCGGTTCGTGTTCGCAATGAGAAGGCCGTGCACGGCATCGAAAGAGGTCCCGGACCAGTTCATCCCGCCGAGATTGCCGGGATAAAGAATTGTCCCCTGGAGGCTGGGCGGCGTGAAGAGGCTGCCATAGCGGACCGATTCGATCCGGCGGCGCGCCTCCGCGCGATCCTCCGGTGTGAGGCCCCAGGCGTCGTCCGGCGAGAGCGTCTGCGGCACGAGCGGGCGTGGCAGAACCGGGAACGGCTGCGTGGGCGAGAGCTTTTCGCCCTCCACGCCGCCCTGCGGCACGGGGCGCTCCTCGACCGGAAACAGCGGCTTGCCGGTCTCACGGTCCAGAATAAACAGATTCCCCATCTTGGTCGCGACCGCGACCGCCGGCACGTCATGGCCGTCCCGTCGCACGGTGATAAGCGCAGGCTGGGCGGGCACATCGTAGTCCCAGAGATCGTGATGGACCACCTGGAAGCTCCAGACGACCTTGCCGGTATCGGCGCGCAGAGCCACGACCGAATCGGCGTAGTAGTTGCTTCCGACCCGCTCGCCGCCATAGAAATCGGGACTGGCGCTGCCGGTGGGCACGAAGACCAGGTTCCGTTCGGGGTCCGTAGAGAGGATCGACCAGGCGTTGCCCGCGCCGGTGCGGTCCGCGCTGGCGCCAGCCCAGGTCTTGCGCGCCGGGTCGGCCTTATCGCGCGGCACCGGCTCGAACTTCCAGCGCAGCGCGCCCGTGCGGGCATCGTAGGCGCGCACAACTCCGCTCGGCGCGGTGACGCGGTGGTTATCCGCAATGGAAGAGCCGATGATGACCAGATCGTTTATGACAGCGGGCGGCGAGGTCATATTGTATTCCCGGTCCACGATCTCGCCCACGCCCTGCTTGAGGTCCACCTGCCCCGCCCTGCCGAAGTCACCGCAGAGCTTTCCGTTCGCGGCATAGAGCGCGATCAGGCGCGCGTCGTAGGTCCCGAAGAAGATCCGGCGGCGGCGCGGATCGTCCGGTTTGAGAGTGCCGTCCACCCAGGTCGCGACGCCCCGCGAGACGAACGGCTCGAAGTTCCGGTCCGGACTGTGATCGATTCCAGGGTCATAAGTCCACCGCTCTTTTCCCGTTTCCGCGTCCAGAGCGATGATTCGGCTGTAAGGCGTGCAGAGATAGAGGGTCCCCTCCACCACGATCGGCGTACACTCGAACGCGCCGCCCGGCCCATGCTTCGGATCGACGATATCGCCGGTCCGGTAGGTCCACGCGATCTTCAAAGACCCGACGTTCGCGCGGTCGATCTGCGTGAGCGGAGAAAAGCGGGCGCCGCCGGAGTCGCGCCCATAACAGGGCCACTCTCCCTCCTTAACGGCGCCCGCCTGCTGCCCGAAAGCCATCGAGCCGCCCACTATCGGAAATATTGTTGTGATAATAGCAATTAAGGCAACGGCCCTCACTCGACTCCCAGGCTGCGGGAGAGCGGGCGAGCTTGGGATTAAATCTCCCCTCTGCTTACGAAGGAGAGGGGAGGGGTGCGGGGCCGTTACCCCGCACCGATGGAGATTGGAAAGGGGTGAGGTTAGTCCCCTCCGGGGACTTCGGGCCTTGGTTACCGCAACATTAGTTGCCCGATATAGAACCTGTCTCTTCTGTCTCATCATGCTCCCCTATTCTTTCGCCTCGCTGAAAGTAAATCCGTTCGCCAGAACCGTGACCACCGTCTCGCGGGCCATCTCCTCGGAGATCATCGCCGCATCCGGGTCGGGATACCGGTGATAGGCAAACCAGGCGGTCGTCTCCAGGATCAGGCGGGCGGCGGAGACCATGTCCGGCATCGGGCGCAGGCGCTTCTGCCCGATCCGCCGTTCCAGATAGTCGGTCAGGAGCTGAATCAGGCGGCGGCGCTCCTGGTGGTAGTAGACTTCGGCCAATTCCGGCCAGTCCGCCGCCGAGCGCGCCAGCAGTTGAAGCGCCTGCCAGCGCCGGTTGATCCAGGCATAGAGCTCGCGGACAATGGCCTCGAACTCCGCGCGGGCATCGGCGGGCGGCTCTCCGGCAAGCGCCTGCGCCAGCGCGGGCAACTGGCCCGTGTGAAAACACTGCCGGCGCACGTGCTCCAGAAGGGCCTCCGGCGTCGGAGACGGGACCGGCAGGTCGGCAGGCCGGACCTCCTCCCCGATGGCGCGCTGCAAGACCAGCGCGAACAGCGCCTCCTTGCTCTCCACGTAGAGGTAGATCGTTCCCGGCGCGACCCCCATCTCCTTGGCGATGTCCGAAATCTGGGCGCGCCGGTAGCCCAGCCGCATAAAGACCTGGGTGGCGGCATCCAGAAGCTGGCTCAAGCGTTCGCCCGGCTGGCTGCGTCTCATGCGCCCATTATACTACTGAATGAATCATTCAGTCAAGCTACGGCCAACTTTTTTCAGAACCGGACAGTATCATTTAGTAACATTTTCATCGGCGCAACGAGAGACGGCAGTGTTTGACACTCTCTCGGAACTTAAGTATAATCCCAAATATGGAAACGACCATTTACCACCCGAAAAACAAAATTCGCTTCGTGACGGCGGCCAGCCTCTACGACGGCCACGACGCCTCCATCAACATCATGCGCCGCATCCTGCAGGCGTCCGGCGTGGAGGTCATCCATCTGGGGCACAACCGCTCCGCCGAAGAGATCGTCACCACGGCCATCCAGGAAGATGCGCAGGGGATCGCGGTCAGCTCCTACCAGGGTGGGCACGTGGAGTTTTTCAAGTACATGCGCGATCTCCTTGAGGAGCGCGGCGCCGGGCACATTAAGCTCTTCGGCGGCGGCGGCGGGGTCATTATCCCCGAAGAGGCCGCGGACCTGGAAGCCTACGGCATCACCAAAATCTATTCTCCCGAAGACGGCCGCCGGCTGGGCCTGCAGGGCATCATCAACGATATGCTCCGCCACACGGACTTCCCGACGGTCACGAACGTGCAGGAGGAGCTGCCGCGCCTCTCCCAGCGCAACCCGCTCGCCATCGCCCGCCTCATCACCTACGCCGAGCAGGCCGTCACCAGGAAAGATAAGGCGCATGCAAAGGTCCTGGCCGAAATCCGCGCCGAAGCGCCGAAGAAACCGGTCGTCGGCATCACGGGCACCGGCGGCGCCGGGAAGTCGTCCCTGACGGACGAGCTGGTGCGCCGCTTCCTCGCCGACTTTCCCGAGAAGACCCTCGCCAGCCTCTCCGTCGATCCTTCGCGGCAGAAGACCGGCGGCGCGCTCCTGGGCGACCGCATCCGCATGAACGCCATCCAGAACCCGCGCGTCTACATGCGCTCCCTGGCGACGCGCGGCTCCGGCTCCGAGCTGTCGGCAGCCCTGACGGACGCCATCGCCATCGTCAAGACCGCCTGCTTCGACCTGATCCTCATCGAGACCTCCGGCATTGGGCAGGGAGACGCGGCCATCGTGGACCTCTGCGACGTCTCCCTCTACGTCATGACCGGCGAGTTCGGCGCGCCCTCGCAGCTCGAAAAGATCGACATGCTCGACTACGCCGATCTGGTCGCCATCAACAAGTTCGACCGGCGCGGCTCCGAGGACGCCCTGCGCGACGTCAAGAAGCAGGTCCAGCGCAACCAGAAGCGCTTCGACCGCTCGCCCGACGAGATGCCGGTCTACGGCACCATCGCCAGCCAGTTCCACGACCGCGGCGTCAACACCCTCTATCACGCGCTCATCGCAAAAATCAACGAGAAGACCGGCGCAGACTGGAAGCCGTCCCTGACTCTGCCGGAGGGTCCGCCCAAGAAGAGCGCCATCATCCCGCCCGACCGCACGCCCTATCTCGGCGAGATCGTCCGCGCGGCGCGCGACTACCGCCGCTTCGTCGAAGAGCAGGCCGCCCTCGCCCGCAAGCTCTACCAACTGCACGGCCTGCGCGACACCTTCGCCGGCCAGGAGAGCGTGCTAAAGGCCATCGAGGCCGAGATCGCCGCGCTCCAGCCACAACTACATCCCGAATGCCGGCAGATGCTGGAAGCGTGGTCGCAGATCAAGGAAGAGTACACACAGGACGAGCTCGTCACGAAGGTGCGGGACAAAGAGATCCGGACCCAGCTCTACACGACCTCGCTCTCCGGCACCCGCATCCCCAAGATCGCCCTGCCCCGCTACACGGACTGGGGCGACATCCTGCGCTGGCTGCTGACCGAGAATGTGCCCGGCGCCTTCCCCTACACGGCGGGCGTCTTCTCCTTCAAGCGGGAGGACGAGCTGCCCAAGCGCCAGTTCGCAGGCCAGGGCACGCCGGAGCGCACCAACCGCCGCTTCCACTATCTCTCCGAAGGCGAGCCGGCCACGCGCCTCTCCACCGCCTTCGACTCGGTCACGCTCTATGGCGAGGACCCGGACTACCGCCCGGACATCTACGGCAAGATCGGCGAGTCGGGCGTGAGCATCTGCACGCTCGACGACATGAAGCAGCTCTACGCCGGCTTCGATCTGTGCGCGCCCTCGACCTCGGTGTCCATGACCATCAATGGGCCGGCGCCGATCATCCTGGCGATGTTCTTCAACACGGCCATCGATCAGCAGGTGGAAAAATTCGCCGCCACGCACGGCCGCCAGCCCGACGCGAAGGAGCTTGCGCGGATACAAGCGCAGACGCTCTCGACCGTGCGCGGCACCGTCCAGGCCGACATTCTCAAGGAGGACCAGGGCCAGAACACCTGCATCTTCTCGACCGAGTTCGCCCTGCGCATGATGGGCGACGTGCAGCAGTATTTCATCGATCGCAAGGTCCGCAACTACTACTCGGTCTCCATCTCCGGCTACCACATCGCGGAGGCGGGCGCCAATCCGATCTCGCAGTTGGCGTTCACGCTCTCGAACGCCTTCACCTACGTCGAGTACTACTTGAGCCGGGGCATGAAGATCGACGACTTCGCCCCCAACTTCTCCTTCTTCTTCTCCAACGGCATGGACCCCGAATACACGGTCATCGGGCGGGTGGCGCGGCGAATCTGGGCGACGGTCATCAAGAACAAGTACGGCGGCAACGACCGCTCCCAGAAGCTCAAGTATCACGTCCAGACCTCCGGCCGCTCGCTGCACGCTCAGGAGATCGGCTTCAACGACATCCGCACGACCCTCCAGGCGCTCTTGGCGCTGCAGGACAACTGCAACTCGCTGCATACCAACGCCTACGACGAGGCCATCACCACGCCGACCGAGGAGTCGCTGCGCCGCGCCATGGCGATCCAGCTTATCCTCACCAAAGAGTTCGGGCTGCTGAAGAACGAGAACCCGATCCAGGGCGCGTTTATCGTCGAAGAGTTAACAGACTTAGTTGAGGAAGCGGTGCTGCAGGAGTTCGAGCGGATCAACGACCGGGGCGGCGTGCTGGGCGCGATGGAGACACAGTATCAGCGCAGCCGTATTCAGGAAGAGTCGCTGATCTATGAGGGCCGCAAGCACGACGGCTCCCTGCCGATCGTCGGCGTGAACACCTTCCGGGACTCCGCGACGCTGGAGCAGCAGGCCCAGCAGACCGAAATTCCACTGGAGCGCGCTTCTCAGGAGGAAAAGGAGCTGCAGATCGCGAACCTGCGGGCATTCCAGCAGCGCCACGCCGAGCAGGCGCCGCAAAAGCTGGAAGCCTTGAAGCAGGCAGCGACGGAAGGCGGCAACATCTTCGCCGAGCTGATGAATACCGTTCGCTACTGCTCTCTGGGCCAGATCACCCGGGCGCTCTACGAGGTCGGCGGCCAGTATCGCCGCAATATGTGACCGCTCGTACTCTTCTATGCGTAAAAGCGCACGCGAAAAACCCGAAGCTGCCCCTCCATCCTCTCCCGAGAGCGAGCGCATGAGCCTGCTCGTCGAGGCGGCCACCACGCTCATCGGCTCGCGGGAGCTTTCCATCGTCCTGCCCGGCATCCTGAACATCGCCGGCAGGCTGCTGGCTGCCGACGCGCACGCCGTCTGGCGCTTCGACCCGGCAACCGGCCAGTGGAGCGTGGCCGCCGCCGAAGGGTTGTCGGAAGCCTACCAGGCCCATACCGTCCGCACGCTCAACAAAACCAGTTCCATGCCGGACCGTTCCCTGGTCGTCGAAGCGGTAGATCAATATCCGCTGCTGGCGAACCGGCCGCACCTGCAGGAGATGTACCGCTCCGAGAACATCCACTCGATGCTGGTGCTGCCGCTGTGCCTGCATGGCGACGTCAACGGCACGCTGGTCTTCTACTACAAGACCCCGCATGTCTTCCCGGATAGCGAAGTCCACACGGCCACGGCCCTGGCGAACCTCGCCGCCTCCGCTATCGCCAATGCCGAGCTTTATGAAGAGCAGACCCGCCTGCGCATGCAGTCCGAGCAGGCGCAGCGGCGGCAGGCGTTTTTGGTCGAGGCGAGCCGCATCCTCGATAGCTCGCTGGAATATCAGACGACCCTGGCCAACGTCGCCCGGCTCGCCGTGCCCCATCTGGCCGATTGGTGCGCCGTGCATATTCTGGAAGAGGATGGGGTCTCGCGGCAGTTGGCCGTAGAGCACGTGGACCCGGATAAGGTCCGATGGGCGGTCGCGCTTCAAGAACGCTATCCGCCGGACCCGAACGCGCCCACCGGGGTGCCGAACGTATTGCGTACAGGAAAGTCGGAGCTTTATACCGAGATCCCCGACGAGATGCTCGTCCGAGGCGCGCGAGACGAGGAGCATCTGGAGATCATTCGGCAACTGCAAATCCAGTCGGCGATGGTCGTGCCCCTGACCGCCCGAGGCCGGACGCTGGGGGCCATCACGTTCATTTCCGCGGAGTCGGGACACCGGTACACGGAGGAGGACCTGGCCATCGCGGAAGAGCTGGGCCATCGCGCCGGTATCGCCGTGGACAACGCGCGGCTCTATCAGGCGGCCCAGCAGGAGATCGCGGACCGCACGCTGCAGGAGGAGATCCTGCAGCGGCAGGCCCAGTTGCTGGAGCTGGCGCACGACACGATTTTCGTGCATGACATGCAGAACCGGATCACCTTCTGGAACCAGGCTGCCGAACAGATGTATGGCTGGCCGCGCGAAGAAGCGCTCGGGCAGGTGGCCTGGCATCTCCTCCGGACACGATTCCCACAGTCCCTCGAGCAAGTCCACGAGACCCTGCAAGCCGCCGGAAATTGGGAAGGCGAGCTGGTACACTTCCACCGGGACGGAAAGCGTCTCCTCGTCGCCAGCCGGTGGGCGCTGCAGCGGGATGAGGCAGGCCAACCGCTGGCGGTCCTGGAGATCAACCGCGACATCACCGTGCAACGGCAGGCGGAAGAGCGCCAGCAGTTCTTGACCGATCTGAGCGACCGCATCCGCTTCGCCAACGATCCCCAAGAGATCCTCTGGGAAGCGGTGACCAGCATGGGCAAGTATCTTCAGGCGTCGCGCTGCCTCTACGCCGAGCTAGACCTGGAACGTGGCCTCGCCATCGTTCATCGCGATTATCACCAGGACGTGACAAGCATGGCCGGGACGTATCCCCTGGCCGCCTTCGGCCCGGAGATCATCGCGGAAGGCAAGCAGGGTCGGACGCTCGTCGTCGAGGATATCGAAAAAGACCCGCGCACAAAGGCGCACTATGCCGCCGCATACGCGCCCCTGGAAATCCGTTCGTACGTGACGGTTCCGCTGCAGCGCGAGGGGAAGCTGGTCGGCAGCCTGAACATCACCTCGAGTGTGCCGCGCGCCTGGACGGAAGAGGAGGTGGCGCTGATCGAGGCGGTGGCCGAGCGCACTCTGCTGGCCCTCGAGAACGCCCGCCTTTTCCAGGCAGAGCACGAGCGCAGCGAACAGTTAGCCGCTGCGATCCAGGAAGTGCATCACCGCGTTAAAAACAGCCTGCAGATGGTGACGGGCCTGCTGGAAATCCAGGCTGCCGAGCATGGCGAGATCCTGCCCACCTCCGCCGTGCATGACGGTCTGCGCCAGGTCAAGACGATTGCGCTGGTCCACGATCTGCTCACCCGCGATCAGCCGATCGGCAACGTCAACGCCGCCGAAGTCCTCTCCCGGCTGGTCACCCTGCTGACCACCAGCCTGGGCCTCCTGCCTTCCGAACGGCCGATCCATCTGAATGCCGAGCCGGTCTGGCTGCCGACCAAGGCGGCCACCGCCATGGCCCTGATCGTCAACGAATTAGTCAGCAACGCCATCAAGCATGGCCAACCCCCCGAAAGGAAAGACAATACGCGCTATGGGACGATCCAGATCTGTCTTACCAGGCAGGAGCCGGAGGTCCTGCTCTCGGTCCAGGATGAGGGACCCGGTTTCCCACCCGACTTCGACCCGATACAGCATGCGCATGTCGGGCTGGAGCTGGTCCTCACCCTCGTCACGAATGATCTCCAGGGGACTCTCGTCTTTTCCAACGTTCCCGGCGAGGGTGCGAATCGCCCTGTTGCCGGAGGAAGAGCCGAAGTCATCTTCCCCGAGCGGCCCCTCTCCGAGTAGCCAGGAAGAGCCGGGCGGCAGAATCGCGCTCGCCGGCAAGCGCGTCGTCATTTGCGAGGATGAGGGGATCACGCAGTTGCAGCTGCGCCGCGCGCTGACCCGCGCCGGCCTGACGGTCGTGGGTGTGGTTGGCAGCGGCCAGGAAGCGGTGGAGACGGTCCTGCGAGAGCGGCCCGACATCGTTCTGATGGACATTCGCATGCCGGTCCTGGACGGATTGGAAGCTACCCGCCAGATCATAGCCTCCTATCCGGTCTGCATCCTGATGGTGACCGCCTACGCCAACGAGGGCAATCAGGAGAAAGCCCGCCTGGCCGGCGCCAGCGGTTACCTGGTCAAGCCCATCACCAGCGATGTGCTTCTCGCGGCGCTGCAGGATGCGCTCCAGACATTCGCCCGCCGCCGCGCCTGATCCTACGGTCTTATTCGCCATTCCTAAGCCCCTCTCAAGAGGGGCATTTTTATTCGGCGCTCCGCCGGGAAAACATTTTTAGGGGATCTTGTTTTGCATGGATTATCCATGCAAACCAGCAAGCAAGCATAGCGCCGGATAAAGAGTCAAAATTTAACCATGACCCCTTGACAAACGTTCTGCCGTCTGCAATAATGACAGAGCCGTAAGTGATGAGCTTGCTGAATTTCCTCTGATTCGCAAGAACCCACCCTACGCTCGTGGATCCGAAAGGAGAGCCACTCCCGTGACGGCCGCTCCCTCTTTCTTCTCCGGCTAGTTTCGACCGAGGCATTTCAATCCGGTTTTTATCGGGCTCTCTACGCGATTTTTCGTGGGGAGGGTCTCCAGGTCGCTGTCCTTCGACCGATATTTAACACGTGACGCTGTCTAGATCGGGAGTTCCATCCACCTTTCTCCTGGTCTGGGCTCAGGCTGAGTCACGATGCCCAGCCTACCCCTATAGAACCGTCTCAAAAACAAACGAAGGGGCGCGGCGATGCCGCGCCCCTTCTTCATCAATCCGCTACTCCATCTCGAACATGCCGGCAGCGCCCATTCCCAGGGCAGCGCACATGGTCACCATGCCGACTTTTGCGCCGCGCCGCCGGCCTTCGTAGAGCAGCGTCACGGTCTGGCGCGCGCCCGTCGCGCCGAGCGGATGGCCCAGCGCCACTGCGCCGCCGTTGACGTTGATACGCTCCATCGGCAGCGGGAAGATTTTGTCTGCCGCCAGCATCTGCGCGGCAAACGCCTCGTTGAACTCGATCAGGTCGATGTCCTCAATCTTCCTTCCGGTCTGCTTGAGCAGTTTCGGAATGGCGTAGGCGGGGGCGATGCCGAACTTTTCCGGAGCGACCGCCGCCACGGCGTAGCCCACGAACCGGGCCAGCGGCTTTAACCCAAGCTGTTCGGCGCGCTCCCGCGTCATCAGAATGACTGCCGCGGCGCCGTCGCTGCGCTGGGAAGCGTTACCTGCCGTAATGGTCCCGTCCGCCAGGAAAGCCGGCCGCAGCTTCGCCAAGGCCTCCGGGGAGGTGTCCCGGCGCGGGCCTTCGTCCCGCGTAAAGGGAACCTCTTTAATCTCGATTCCCTGCCCGTTCTGTTCCTGCACCTTGACCGCGACCGGCGCGATCTCCTCGTCGAACTTGCCCGCCTCCTGAGCGGCGATGGCCTTCTTATGGCTCTGCAGAGCTATTTCGTCGGCCATCTCGCGACTGATCTTGTACTCCCTGGCGATGCCTTCCACAGAAAGCCCCATGCTCAGATAGGTATCCGGCTGATGCGCCATCAGGTAGGGATTGGGTTTGGTGGTCGGCCCCAGGAACTCGACCATGCTCATGCTCTCCGTCCCCCCTGCGACCATCACGTCCGCCTGCCCGGTGGCGATCTTGGCCGCCGCCGTCGCGATGGCCTCCAATCCGGAGGCGCAGAATCGGTTCAGCGTCACGCCCGGCACGCTCTCCGGCAGCCCGGCGCGCAGCGCGGCCACGCGCGCCACGTCCATACCCTGCTCCGCCTCCGGCATGGCGCAACCGAGAACTACGTCCTCGATCTCCTGCGGTTCCAGGCCAGGCGTCCGCTCCAGGGCCGAACGGATGGCGACCGCTGCCAGGTCGTCGGGCCGCGTATAGCGCAGCGTTCCCTTCGGCGACTTCCCTATCGGCGTCCGCGCCGCTCCCACGATCACTACATCTCTCATGTGTCACCTATCCCTACTTATCGCGGGCGACTGAAGTCGCAGCCCCTGGGGCCCTTACCCCATGCCCAAAGTCGCCCTGCGGCGACTAGAACCCTAAACTTTTTCCTCACCCTTGAGCCTGTAGGGGCTGGAAGGCGGAGGGAAAAGCTTGCAGCGGCAGTCCGCGCAGGCGGACTTTGTGCCTTTGTTGCTGCGACTTCAGTCGCCCGATACCAACTGGATCAATTCCTACTCGAAGCAGGAAATCTCTAGTGATTAGTTCTTTAATGGTTTCCCGGTCTCCAGGGTATGCCGCATCCGCTCGACGGACTTGGGCTCCTTGCACAGGGCGATGAACGCCTCGCGTTCCAGTTGGAGGAGATGATCTTCACCGACGGCCTGCGCGTAGGGCAGGTTGCCGCCGCTCAGGACAAAGGCCACCTGCTCGGCGATGACCCGGTCGTGATCGGTCATCGCGCCGGACCGGTGCTGCCAGTGGATCTTCAGGCGCAGACGCGCCATCGTCTCCTCTCCCAAAACCCAGACACTATTCTTTACGGGCGGCGTATAGCCCGCGTTCGCCAATCCCAGTGCCCGCTGCTTGGCCTCGTAGAGCAGCCGGTCGGCATTGATGGAGATGCCGTCCGTTTCGCGCAGGTAACCCATCTTGCGGGCCTCGTCCGCGCTGCCGGAGAATTTGGCGGAGACGATCAGATCGAAGACGTGCTCGACATGCGGAAACGGGTCCGTATCGCCGGCAGCCACGTCCATTGCCCGCGCCAGCATCTCCGTCGTGCCGCCACCGGCAGGAAGGATCCCGACGGAGGTCTCCGGCAGTCCCAGGAACAATTCCGCCGCCGCCTGGACCGCATAGCAGTGAAGCACGCATTCGCAGCCGCCGCCCAGCGTGTAGCCGTGCGGCGCGGCCACCACCGGTACGCTCGCATACTTCAGCCCCATGAAGGCATCCTGCAGGTCGCGGAGCATGGTATCGATGCCTTTCCAATCGGAGGCGGCGATGGCATCCAGGAAGACCTTGAGATTAAAGCCTGCCGAGAAGTGAGGTCCCTGGTTGCCGATCACCAGCGCCGCGAAGTTCCGCTCCGCGATCTCCCGCGCCGTGTTGACGAACGCCGTCAAAGGCGGATTGAAGGTGTTCATCTTCGTGCGGAATTCCAGGCACGCGACCCCATCGCCTAGATCCACCAGAGATGCTTCCGGAGATTCGCGGACCGTCTTGCCCTCCATCTTGAGCGCCGTGAGCGAGAGATATTCCGGCTCGGCGGGCATCGGCTGCAGGTCGGCTGTGCCGAAGAGGCGGTAAAGGCGCTCTGCGCCTGTCCCGCTGTAGTGGACGGCATCGGAAGGCGCGCGCATCAGGTCGGCGATCTCGAACGGACCGATCTCCCAGTTGAAGCCCCACTGCATCACGCGGTCGATCGCCAGCACGTCGTCGGCGACTTCCGGCCCGATATGGCGGGCGTAGGCGACCAGCGCCTGCAATATGCGGTTCAAGAAACCACCCCACTTCGTGTCTCTAGCCCCCGCGATCTCAGTAAAGCGCTCCTGCAGCGGGCGCTTCAGAAGCGCCTCGACCGCCTCGATTTTGATCTCCTGGCGCGGACGATAGTCCAGCGTCGTGAAATCGAGGGCCAGGATCTCCTTCCCTTCCCGCTTGTAGAATCCCGCGCCGGTCTTCTCGCCCAGCCTCCCGGCGGCCATGAGATGCTGCATCCCTTCCGGCA
This sequence comes from Chthonomonadaceae bacterium, assembly GCA_035653075.1. Taxonomy (GTDB): domain Bacteria; phylum Armatimonadota; class Chthonomonadetes; order Chthonomonadales; family Chthonomonadaceae; genus DASRCN01. The sequence goes on from DASRCN010000045.1 coordinate 13,728, forward strand.
GCAGGAGGCGGCTGCGATAGGGATCGTTGGGCAGCCGCTCGACCTGGCTGCGGGCGATGTCGGCGATGATGTCGAAGCCGATGATGTCGGCCAAGCGGAAGGTGGCGCTTCGCGGACGGCCGATCAGCGGCCCGGTCAAGTAATCTACCTCTTCCACCGAAAGCCCGTCGTCGATGGCCGTATGAATGGTATCCAGCAGCATCCACATGCCCAGGCGGTTCGAGATGAAGCCGGGCGTATCGCGAGCCATTACGACGCGGCGACCCAGGACCCGCTCGGCGAACCGGGCAAATCCGTCCGTGATCTCCGGATCGGTCTCAGGCAGCGCGATCAACTCTAAAAGCTTCAAGTAGCGGGGCGGATTGAAGAAATGGGTGCCCAGAAAACGCCGCTTGAAGTCGGGGCGGCGCCCCTCGGTCATCTCGCGCAAGCTCAGGCCGCTCGTATTGGTGCTGATGATCGTCTCCGGCCCGGCGTGCGCTTCGATCAGCGCCATCACCTGCTTCTTGACATCCATCTTCTCAGCGACCGCTTCCACCACCCAGTCGGCGTCCCGAATCCGGTCCAGATCATCTTCGATATTGCCCACCTGGATGCGCTCGGCAAACTCCGGCAGATAGAGCAGCGGCGGCTTGTTCTTCTTGCCCCGGTCCAGACCGGCGGCAGCGACCTGGCTGCGCGTCTTCGGGTCGTTTGGATCGGGACCGGCCACGTCGAGCAGGCGCACCTGCCAGCCCACGTTGGCAAGCTGGGCTGCGATGCCGCCGCCCATCGTCCCAGCACCGATAACGACCGCCGTCCTGCGAACACTCTTTTCATTCAGCATGGTTGATTCGCTTTCTAGCCTTTGACCGGCAAGACGCGCCGGAACACCAGAATCGATGCGGAGCCTGGACTTTGAATCTGTGCTATCGACCTATATTCCTGTTGAAACCAGGGCGCGCGATAGACCGACCCCAGGATCGCATTAAAGCGTGGGTGGACCAGGATATAATCGGGACGATAGCGCTCGTAGGCCCAGCCTAAATCACCCTGAGCAACGTGCGCAGCCACGCCCGAATTCACCAATCCGAGGGGATCGATCATGCGCCGTTGCGAGTAATAGCCGATGTAGCCTATCTCCAGATACCCAACACTCGCGTTCGCGTCCGTATGCGCTTGCAGCCAGCGGGCGGTCTGAAGATACTGCGCGACGATCGCGTTGCGCCCGTTGTTCCCGCCTGACTGCCCGTAGAGAATCTGCGCGGCGATGACCGGCGTCAGCGCCAGCAGCGCCAGTGCCTTCCCCATTAGCGCGGTACGGACAGAAAGTGGCGCGCGTCGAAGCCGGCGAACACCGATTAGAAGTAACTCTACGCAGCCTGCCACCGCCATCGCCTGCAGAATCGCGCTGGCAAAGACCGGGGGCACGAGATACCACTTATAAAACGGTATCCGCAGAAACTTATAGGCGATGCAGAAGAGAGCGGGCCAGGCGAGCACGAGCAGCCAGCCGCGAAACCGCCACAGGAACAGGATTCCCAGGAAGGTAAGCCAGCGCAGGCACTCCTCCAAAGGCGTGTCCCGCCAGGGATTGCGCATCCATACCAGGACCCCGCCGAGAAAAGTCGGCCATCCAAAGCGCGTCTGCGCTGCTTTCGCGCTGAGCGTGTGCGGCAGAAAAGCCCCGTAATAGATCCTGGCGAGCAGAAGAAAGGGCAGTAGAATCGCCAGCAGGACGATCGCCTCTCGCCAGGGAACGCGGCGGCGTCTCAGCAGGGTATGTCCTCCCAGGACCAGCGCCGCCAGCAGGCTGTCCGGGCGGATCAGCACGGCGGCGGCCAGCAGCACGGCAGCCGCCATTGTCCGCGAATCCAGATAGAAGACGAACGCCCAGGCGACCAGCATCACCTCGAACAGTATCTCCCCCCCGAAGGCGGTCAGCGTGATCGGATGGATGCTGTAGAAGATCGCCGCCAGCAGCCCGCAGAACGGGCTGCCCAGCCGCTTGCCCAGCAGATACAGGGCAACACCGGTGAGAATCAGGGCCAGGCCGGAGAGCGCGCCGCTGATGAGCGGAATACGCGCCGGCCAGGGAGCGCCCAGCACACCCAGCAGCAGCCCGTAGAGTGGCGCGCTTGTGCCGAGAAAGCGTTCGCCCGGATTATAGACGTAGCCATGCCCGGTGGCGAGATTGTAGGCATAGCGGTACGTGATGTAGGCGTCGTCGTACGAATGCGGCAGATAGATCGCGCTCAACAGCGCTCCCAGAATGACGATAGCCGCTATCGCCAGCCTATCGCGCTTCTGAGAGCCTATCCGAAAACGCGGTATTTCAACCGGCATCCTGGTTTTTCCGTCCGCAGGACGGTTGCCCGAAGGACCCCCAGACGGGTCTTTCAAGGCCCGGTCACGCGTTGACATCCACGACGATCCGTCCGCGAACGTGACCCTGCAGGATCTCCCGGCTGAGGGAGAGCACGTCCGGCAAAGGCACGACCTGCATCATGCGCGCCAGATGGTCTTTGGGCAGGTCGTTCGCCAGCCGCGCCCAGGCTTCTCGCCGCCGCGCCTGCGGGCACCAGTTGGAATCGATACCAAGCAGCCCCACTCCCCGGAGGATGAACGGAAAGACGGTCGTGTTCAGATCGCTGCCCCCCGCCAGCCCGCAGGCGGCGACACAGCCATGAAGCTTCATGCTCCGCAGCAGCCCGGCGAGCGTGTCCCCGCCGACCGTATCGACGGCCCCGCTCCAGCGCCCGCTCTCCAGCGGCCGGCCCGGCGCGGGCAGCACCTCTCGCCCGATGATCTCCTGCGCGCCGAGCGCGGTCAAGTAGTCGTGCAGCTCGGTCCGGCCTGTCGAGGCGACCACCCGATAGCCCCGCTGCGCCAGCAGCGCGATCGCGATACTCCCCACGCCGCCCGCCGCGCCCGTGACCGCCACCTCGCCGTCTTCAGGCCGGCGCCCGTGCTCTTCGAGAGTCATGACCGACAGCATCGCCGTGAAGCCGGCCGTGCCGATTCCCATCGCCTCCTGCAGGCTCAATCCCTCCGGCAGCTGCACCAGCCATTCCGAGCGGACCCGCGCTACCTGCGCGTAGCCGCCCCAGTGTTGCTCGCCGATCCCCCAGCCGGTGAGGATCACCTTATCCCCCGGCCGGTAGTCGAGCGACTGCGACTCCTGCACGGTCCCGGCCAGGTCGATGCCGGGAACCATCGGGTAATTCCGAACGACCCGGCCCTTCCCGGTGACCGCCAGTCCGTCCTTGTAATTGAGACTGGAGTAGGCGACCGCAACGAGGACATCGCCTTCCGGCAGCACGGTCGTCGGAAGCTCCTGCAGAGACGCTTTGTCTCCCGCTTCCCCTTTTTCTATGAGGATCGCTCGGAATGTCTGGTCAGGCATGGCTGCTCCCGGCGAACCGATCTATGGCCGCTGGTCCATCGGCACGACGTGTTGATTGCGCGGGCCGTTGTATTCGCTGTGCGGGCGGATGAGGCGGTTGTTGTCCAACTGCTCGATAATATGCGCGCTCCAGCCGGTGATGCGGCTCATCACGAAGATCGGCGTGTAGAGCGGAATGGGAATGTCCATCAGATAGTAGGTGCTCGCCACGGGAAAGTCGAGATTAGGATAAAGTCCCTTGGCGTTCATCATCTCGTCCTCGACGATCTGCGAAATCTGCGCCCATTTCGTATTCCCGGTCACCTGCCCCAGTTCGACGGCGTACTGCTTGACGATCTTGGCCCGCTCGTCGCCGTGCTTGTATTCGCGGTGACCGAAGCCCATGATCTTCTTCTTCTGCGCCAGCGCGTCGCGCACCCAATCGGCGGCGCGGGAGGCGTCGCCGATCTCCAGCAACATCGCCATCGCCATCTCGTTCGCGCCGCCGTGCAGCGGGCCTTTGAGCGTGCCGATGGCGGACACGACTCCGGAATAGAGGTCGGAGAGCGTCGAGACGGTCACGCGCGCCGCGAACGTGGACGCGTTGAAACCGTGCTCGGCGTAAAGAATTTGCGTTACGTTGAGCACCTTGCCGAAGAAGTCGGTGCGCGCCGTGCCGGTGAGCATCCGGAAGAAGTTGGCATTGTGGCACAGCTCCGGATCGGGTGGAATCGGCTCCTGGCCCTGCATGACCCGATAGCCGTTGACGACCAGATTCGGGATCTTGGCATAGAGGCGCAAAGCCTTATTCAGATTGGCCTCGTGCGTGTTTGATTCATAGTCGGGATCGAAGGGCGCCAGCACGGCGATGGCGGCTTTGAGCGCATCCATGGGGTGGGTATCGCGAGGTATCTGGCGATACATCTCCCAGATGCCGTCCGGCACGCCGCGGCTTTCTCCCACCTGCCGCATGAAGCGATCGAACTCCGGCTTGTTGGGCAGCTTCCCATATAGCAGCAGGTAGGCCACCTCATCGAACGAGCAATGGTCCACCAGATCGTGGATGTCGTAGCCGCGATAGATAAGCTGATTGCGCTCGGCATCTACTTCGGAGATGGCCGAAATCCCGGCGGTAACGCCTTCCAGGCCAGGGCTGTAGGTACTGGTCACCATTTAATCCTCACATTCTTCTGCGATCTCGCGATCGAAACGCTCGTAATCCGCATAGCGGATCAGCTCATAAAGCTCCTTTCGGGTCTGCATCCGGTCCATAAAGGCGGCCTGCGTGCCCGTCGTCTTCAGCTCGCGATAGAGGTCCTGCGCGGCCTTCATCATCACCCGGAACGCGGTCATGGGAAAGATCACCATGGCGTAGCCCAGGGAAGCAAACTCCTGCGCGGAGAGTAACGGGGTCTTGCCGAACTCGGTCATGTTGGCGAGCAGGGGCGCGCGGACCTTTTCGGCGAAGGTGGCGAACTCTTCCAGGCTCTGCAGCGATTCGGGGAAAATGGCGTCGGCGCCGGCATCGAGATAGCGGTTCGCGCGGTCGATAGCGTCCTGCAGACCGGTGACGCTGCGCGCATCGGTGCGGGCGATGAGGGTAAAGTCGGGATCGGTGCGAGCGCGGACGGCAGCGCGGACCTTCTTGACCATCTCATCCGGCGCGACGATCTGCTTGCCTTCAAGGTGGCCGCAGCGCTTGGGGGCGACCTGATCTTCGAGGTGGATGCCGGCCAACCCGGCGTGCTCGAACTCCTCGACGGCGCGTGCGACGTTGAGGATCTCGCCGTAGCCGGTATCGGCATCGGCGATGACGGGCACGGACACGGCGCGGGCCACATAGCGCGCCTGCTGGGCCATCTCCGTCAGCGTCAGGAGCGCGATGTCGGGATAGCCGGTGAGGCTGTTGGTCACACCCGCCCCACTCAGGTAGAGCGCGTCGAATCCCGCCTGCTGCGCCAGCAGCGCCGTAATCGCGTTGAAGACTCCCGGCAGCACGAGCGTGCCCTGCTTGAGACGCTCTCGCAGCGCCGCCCCCGCCGATGCACTCCTCATTGAGCCACCACCCTAACCTCGATCAGATATGTGGAAACGTTTGGATTATACCTTATTGGCCTCGGACCCGATTCTATGGATGATGCGGGCGGCGGAAGCCGCAGCAACAAAGGCACGAAGTCGCCCTGCGGCGACCAGGGCCTCAAGCTTTTTCCTTTTCTCTGAACGAGAGGAAACTGGCCGGCAAAGGTGAAACCTTGCATATGGGAGTCCGCGCAGGCGGATTTTGTTTATCAGCGCCGGGTTTTAACCCCGCATATCAGGAGAAACCTTCTCATGTCCGATTCGATTTTTGTCCCCCCGCCTCCTCAGGCCGTCGTCCTCTTCGATGGCAGCAGCTTGAAGCACTGGATCAAACGCGGCAGTGCAGAACCGGCCGCCTGGCCCATCGAAGAGGGAGCGATGGTGTCCCGAGGCGGCGACATCCTGAGCCGCCAGCGATTCCAGGACTTCTTTCTGCACCTGGAGTTCAATGTGCCCGATTCCCCGCCCGAAGTGAAGGGGCAGGGTCGGGGCAATAGCGGCGTCTTTCTGCAGGGACGCTACGAAATCCAGGTTCTGGACTCCTGGGGCATTTCTGATCCCGGTCGAGGCGACTGCGGCGCGCTCTATAATTATGCCGCTCCGCTGTTCAACGCCTGCAAGCGTCCCACCGAATGGCAGTCCTACGACGCCGTTTTCCGGGCGCCACGTTTTGACGCTGGAGGCCGACGCACCGAGAAGGCACGCGTCACCGTCCTGCAGAGCGGCATCGTCATCCAGAACAACATAGAGCTGGAAGGTCAGACCGGGGGCGCCATCGATCAAGATTATGCCTCGCCCGGCCCACTGATGTTGCAGGATCACGGCAATCTGGTCCGCTTCCGCAATGTCTGGATCGTTCCCCTGCCGGAAAAAGGCGCGGACCACTACTGAGAGAAAACAATTGGGTCTCTCCTTCGTTGAAACTTGAGCGCCGAAAATCAGTCCAACAGAGTGACTGCCACTTAAACTCTAGCCTTTCCGTCCGCAGGACGGTTGTCCGAAGGACCACAAGACGGGTAATTTATTGCCCGGCTATACGGGTATTTCATGGCGCGGCTAATACGGCCCGGCACACAAGAACAGGAATGACTGGACGTTCTCGCTATCTGATCGCGCTATTACTGCCCGTGGCGGCCCTGGGCCTCGTCACGGCGGCAGCAACGGCGCAGCATCCAATTGGTACCACGCAGGCGCGCCTCACTTCCCACCCGGCTAAGGATCGCTTTGCCTCTGAGATTGCGCCGCTTATTAGAACGTACTGCCTGGGCTGTCATTCCGGCAGTAAGCCGCCGGCGGGCATCGCGCTGAACGGCTTTGCCGACACGGCGTCCGTATTGAAAGCGCGGGACCTCTGGGAGAAGGTTGCCAGGAACATCGAAACCGGGCACATGCCGCCGGAAGGCATGCCCCATCCGACGGCGGCGCAACGTGATGCGATCGTCTCCTGGCTCCATGCCACCCTGTCTGCCGCGGATAACGGGCGTCCTGATCCAGGCCACGTCACGCTGCGCCGGCTCAATCGCACGGAATACAACAACACCGTCCGCGACCTGCTCGGCATCGACATCCATCCCGCCGACGACTTCCCCGCCGACGACACCGGCTACAGCTTCGACAACGACGCCGACGTGCTCACGATCTCGCCGCTGCTGATGGAGCAGTATCTTTCCGCTGCCGAGAAGATCGCCCGCGCCGCCATCGTCACGCCGGAAAGCGCGGGAAAATCGGTGCAGTTTAAGGCCGAGAAGCTGCCCGGCGCCGTGCCCATCGCCTTTCCCGGCATGACCGGCCACCTCTTCTCCACCAACGGCGAGATCGGCGTCGATTATCCGTTCCCGCAGGCGGGCCGCTACACGTTCCGCGCCCGCGCCTTCGGGCAGCAGGCCGGCTCCGAGCCGGTGAAGATGGGCTTCCTGCTCGACGGCAAGCTCTTTTTCACCGCCGAAGTGAAGGCGGTCGAGAGCGCGCCGGCCGTGTACGAGGCGGTCGGCGCCGTTCCGGCCGGCAAGCACCATTTTGCCGTCTCCTTTCTGAACGACTACTATAAGCCGGAGACGCCGGGGCATCCGGCAGAAGACCGCAATCTGATTGTGGACTACCTGGAGATACAGCCGCCGCCTCACGTCATGCCGGTCGTGACCGAGTCGCACCGCCGGATCTTCTTTACCCCTGCGCCGGCCTCGAAAGAGGTCTATGCCCGCCAGCTCCTGGCCCGGCTGGCACGGCGCGCGTATCGGCGTCCGGTCTCCGAGGCGGAAGTCACGCGCCTGATGCGCTACGTCCATCTGGCGCATCAAGAAGGCGCCAGCTTCGAGCGCGGCATCCAGCTCGCCCTGGAAGCGATGCTCGTATCGCCCCATTTTCTCTATCACGTCGAGATCGACCCGCGCCCTAACGATCCGAAGGCCAGCCATCTGGTCGATGACTTCGAGATGGCCTCGCGCCTCTCCTATTTTCTCTGGAGCAGCATGCCGGACGAGGAACTCTTTACGCTGGCGGCGAAAGGGAAGCTGCACGATCCGAAGGTGCTGGCGGCACAGGCGCGGCGCATGCTCCAGGACCCGAAGGCGCGCGCCCTGTCCGACGACTTTGCCGCCCAGTGGCTGCAACTGCGCAAGCTGGACCGGATCGCTCCGGATCCAGGCCGCTTCCCGGAATATACAGATACCTTGCGACAGGATATGCGCACAGAAACCGAGATGTTCTTCGACTCGGTGGTTCGCAACGACCGGAGCGTACTGGACTTCCTGGACGGCCGATACAGTTTTCTGGATGAGCGGCTGGCCCGCCTGTATGGAATAAAAGGCGTGGAGGGCGATGGGTTCCGGCGCGTGGCGCTGGACGGCGACCAGCGCAGCGGCATTCTGACGCAGGCAAGCATCCTAACGGTCACCTCCAACCCGACGCGCACCTCGCCGGTCAAGCGCGGCAAGTGGGTGCTGGAACAGATTCTGGGCACGCCGCCCCCACCTCAGCCGCCCAACGTGGGTGTGCTGCCTGACGAGCGCGGCGACGCGGTGCTGAAAGGCACGCTGCGGCAACGGATGGAGGAGCACCGTCGTAATCCACAGTGTGCCTCCTGCCACGCGATGATGGATCCGATCGGGTTCGGGCTGGAGAACTACAACGCCATCGGCAAGTGGCGCGCGACGGACGGCAACCTGCCCATCGATTCCTCCGGCACACTGCCGGACGGCCGCTCCTTCCAGGGACCGGCGCAGTTGAAGGCGATCCTGCTGGGGAAAAAGGACCTGTTCGTGCGCTGTCTGGCCGAAAAGCTGCTCTCTTACGGGCTGGGCCGAGACATCCTGCCCACCGACCGGCCTTTCCTGGACGCTATCGTCCGGAAGACCGCCCAGAGCGACTACCGATTTTCCGCCCTGATCACGGCGATCGTGCAGAGCGGGCCTTTCCGCATGCGGCGAGGCGAGGGAGAAAAACCGTCATGAGCGAGCCCCTGATTCCCCGGCGTACCTTCCTGCGCGGCGTTGGCGCTGTCGTGGCGCTGCCCCTGCTGGAGGCGATGCTTCCCCTGAGCGCGCTGGCCTCTTCGGCGAAGAGCCGCCCGAATCGCATGGCCTTCATCTTCGTGCCCAACGGCATGCACATGCCGGCCTGGACGCCCCCGACCGACGGGGTGGGCTTTGCGCTGCCCTCCATCATGGAGCCGCTCAAGAATGTTAAGGACTCCCTGACGGTGCTCACCGGCCTGACCCAGCACAACGCGGACGCGCTCGGCGACGGCGGGGGCGACCATGCCCGCTCCGCCGCCGCCTGGCTGACCGGCTGCCATCCCCGCAAGACGAGCGGCGCGGATATTCGGGCGAGCATCTCGGTGGATCAGCTCGCGGCGCAGAAGGTCGGCCACATCACACCGTTTCCCTCGCTGGAGCTAGGCTGCGAGCCGGCGGCGACGGCCGGCGATTGCGACACGGGCTACAGCTGCGCCTACACCTCCAATATCTCCTGGCGCAGCCCCACGACGCCGGTCGCGCACGAGGTGAGTCCGCGCCTGGTCTTCGAGCGGCTGTTCGGCAGCGATGATCCGAACGCGACGGCGGAGAGCCGTGCGCGCCGCCGCCTCGAACGGCGCAGTATCCTCGACTTCGTGATGGAAGACGCCCATCAACTGAACACCCAGCTCGGGGTCCGCGATCAGAGCAAGCTGGACGAGTATTTCACCAGCATCCGCGAGATCGAAGAGAGACTCAATCGCGTTGAGAAGTCCGCGCGGCAGCTGCCCGCTCCGGAGACGCTTCCTACGGGCGTGCCCGCCGACATGGGCGAACATATCCGGCTCATGTACGATATGCTTGTGCTCGCCTTCCAGTCCGGCATGACCCGCATCTGCACCTTCATGATCGCCCACGATGGCAGCAACCGCAGCTACCCGGAGGCCGGCGTTCCGGAAGGCCATCACGATATGTCCCACCATGCCGGCGACCCGAAGAAACAGGAGAAGATCCGGCTCATCAACCACTTCCACGTCACGCAGTTGGCCTATCTGCTGGAGAAATTGCAGTCCATCCACGAGCCGGAGGGCACGCTGCTGGACAACGCCATGATCGTCTACGGCGCGGGCATCAGCGACGGCAACGCGCATAACCACGACGACCTGCCGATCCTTCTGGCCGGACGGGGCGCCGGCACGATCCAGACGGGACGCCACATCCGCTATTCCGACGGCACCCCGATGACCAACCTGTTCCTCTCCCTGCTCGACCGCATTGGCGTCCGGGCGGAGACCATCGGCGACAGCACCGGCCGCCTCCAGCAGTTGTTCTAGCCCTAAGGGAGGAAGTGGTGAAATGACGAATACAATCACTCCACAGGAAGAGCAGGCTATCGGGGAGCAAACCTTCGATCAACACAAACAAAGCCTTATGCAAACGGCATACGGTCAATACGTGCTGATAAAGATGAATAAAATCGTTGGTACCTATCCCTCTCAGAAGGAGGCGATATTAGAAGGATTGAAAATATTTCAAGGTCAATCCTTTTTGGTTAGACACCTTGTCGAGGAGGAAGAGCCGATTACCCTGCCATCCATTTTCTCGGTGACTCCGCTTTGACGAGCATCCAGCGCTCCATTCTTATTCCAGACGGACCGCTGATTGAGGTTGCCATTGGACCTCCGATGCCGGCTTCGCAAACTCCAATTCCAGCTACCCCGCAAATCCTTGATGAGATAGGGCTTGTGGATACCGGCACCGAGATAACGGCCGTCAGTCCATCAGTAATCCAACGCTTGCAAATCCCCAGCCTGCGGACCGCACAGGGAGATGCTGTTGGAGGCGTAGCCGCTATTACCCTGTATGTAGTCAGCATTCGATTACCCAATCTCTTCATTCCCGCACTCGTTGTGTCTGTCCCACAAACTGACTTCCCGTACTTCGATTGTCTCATCGGACGTGATATTCTCAATCGAGGAATATTGATTTACGACGGGCAGAACAAGGCATTTACCCTGGATTTCCCTTAAGGAGGGAATTGGGAGTCCCATGCCACACGTTCCTGTCTGATGAATGCGTCAACTTCTGCAGAAATGGCAAAACCTCCTTGCGCCGCTCCGATAAAGCGGGTTAATCAACTCAGCCTCCCGACGAGGGTGTCTACGTCGTAGACGCAGCCGCCCCAGACGCCACCGCTTGCTTCCTGCAGCGCCGCCCACAGGCGCGTGTCGGCGGGGAGATCGGGATCGGGCGCCAGGTCCGAGCGGGGCGGGCGCTCCGCCAGAATCCGCGCGCCCTCTTCCGCGCCATAGATGCGGCCTGCGTGGCCGATCAGATCGACCCGGCCTTCCAGGCGATTGCGGTCGATGACGATCTCGATCAGATCATCATCAAGCACCTTGCCAATCGGTCCACCGGCCAGCGCCTCCGGTCCGATGTGGCCGACGCAGGCGCCGGTCGAGACGCCGGAGAAGCGCGCGTCCGTCAGGACCGCCACATGCTTGCCCCACGGCAGATGCCGGAGGGCCGCCGTGACCTCGTAAATCTCCTCCATGCCCGCTCCCAAGGGGCCGCGACAGATCAGCACGAGCACGTCACCGGGCGCGACTTTGCCGGGTTCGGAGGATCCGCCGCCGCGCTTGATCGCCATGATCGCCTCGTGCTCGCTGGTGAAGACGCGCACCGGTCCCCGCTTGCGATAGACGCCGTCCGCGTCCACCACCGAGGGATCGAGCGCCGTGCTCTTGATGACCGATCCTTGCGGAGCCAGATTGCCCACCGGGAAGGTGACCGTGCTGGTCAGCCCCCGCTCTCGTGCCTGCTTCGGCGGCAAAATGACGTCGTCTGCGGCGATGCCGTCCGCCGCAAGAAGACGCGCCCGCACCCGCTCACGCCGCTCCGACGCTCGCCAGGCATCCAGTTCCTCTCCCACCGTGCGGCCCGAAGCGGTCAGGCAGGTGGTATCCAGCAGCCCCAATTCCCGCAGATGCAGCATGACCTCCGGCACGCCGCCGGCCAGAAAGACGCGCACGGTCGGATGGTTCTGCGGCCCGTTCGGCAGCACATCCACGAGCCGCGGCGTGGCTCGGTTGATGGCGCTCCAGTCGGAAACGGTCGGGCGGGGCAGGCCGGCGGCGTGAGCGATGGCGGGAATGTGGAGGAGCAGGTTAGTCGAGCCGCCGAAAGCGGCGTGGACCGTCATGGCATTCTTCAGCGCGCCTTCGGTCAGGATGTCCGCCGTCCGGATCCCTCGATTTGCCAGATCGGCGAGCGCCCGCGCGGTCCGCCGCGTCCCGTCCAGCCAGATCGCCTGGCCGGAAGGCGCAAGAGCCGTATGGGGCAGCGCCAGCCCCAGCGCCTCCGCGACGACCTGGGACGTGGCGGCCGTTCCCAGAAACTGGCAGCCGCCGCCCGGCGTGGCGCAGGTCCGGCAGCCCGCCTCCGCCGCCTGCTGCAAGGTAATGAGACCCTGCGCGAACCGCGCGCCGATGGACTGCACGGTCCCGGCGTCCTCTCCGGCGATGGGCGGCAGCGTGACCCCGCCCGGCACGAGCGCGCACGGCAGGTCCCGCATGGCGGCGAGCGCCATCATCATGGCGGGCAACCCCTTGTCGCAGGTCGCTATGCCCAGCACGCCGCGCCGAGTGGGCAACGATCGGATCAGCCGCCGGAACACGAGCGCGGCGTCGTTGCGATAGGGCAGGCTGTCCATCATACCGGTCGTGCCCTGCGTGCGGCCATCGCAGGGATCGGAACAGTAGGCCGCGAAGGGGATCGCGCCAAGAGAGCGCAGTTCCTGCGCCGCCGCCTCCACCAGCAGCCCGACTTCCCAGTGGCCCGTATGGTAGCCGAGTGCCAGCGGCGTGCCGTCCGGTCGGCGCAGTCCGCCCTGCGTGCTCAGCAGCAGAAACTCGGCGGCGCCCAGCCGCTCCGGCTCCCAGCCCATCCCCACGTTCTGCGCCCAGCCGAACAGGTTACCGCTCGGCGCTTCGAGCAGCATCTGTTCCGTAAACGGCAGCGCGCCTGCCGGACCGGCCGCGCGGGTCGTGATCTCATACAGGCTCTCGTCCACGCTTTGCTCGGATTGCTCAGGCCCCATTTGTTCTGACTCCTTCTCCAATAAGTTATGACAGGGTCCTTCCATTCTCGGTTTGCGGGCAGTTGAAACTGCGGCCCCTTCCCCCATGCCCGAAGTCCCCTTCAGAGACTCAAGCATTATCCGAGCGGCCACAAACTACCATTCGTAGGGATTGTCGCCCCGCACCCAGAGATAGGTGACCAACTGTCCGGTGTGATAGTACTCATGCGCTGCAATGGTTCTCAGCACCTCGCTCAGCGGACAATCGGTCACGCGTAAGGCTTCGTACCATCGATTGGGATTGGGAACAGGCTGTTCCAGTTGCGCATCGCTCAGCGAATCGATATAGGCATACGTTTCCACCCGGAGCGCAGCCATGGCGGCCTTGATGTCTTCGAGCGTCGCGGTTTGAATATCGAAGGCATCCGGTCCATCGTCCGGCCAAACCCCTGTCTGGATCCATCCCAGGGCCTCTTTCTCCTTGTTCGCGATCTCCAACAGTTGACCCGCAATCGTGAGCATTCCTTCTCGCGGCGACCAATTCAGATCCGAATCCTGGAGTCTACCCAGAACCTCTTCGAGGTCTTGCCTTGCACAGGCAAATCGCGCTTTCAAAAAGTCTCTTACCGCAGCCATTGCTTCCATCTCCACATGCTTATGGGTTATTCAGGCTACCATCTTATGTTCTGCACGTATGTTGTTCATTAAGCGCGCCGCTTAGTCCTTCCCATTCAAGATGGGGGGCATAGCCGTTCCCTTGCCCGGACAAACAGATCGTGCCCGCAATTTGCCGGTATAATAGGGATGATAGTCAAGGAGGGTCACCATGATTCAATCACTTCCTCTGGCCCCGCCCCGGCGGACGGTGGAGCTGCAGATCGATGGCGAGGCCGTGCGCGTGCCGGAGGGCCTTACCATTTTGCAGGCTCTGCGGCGCCTGGGCAAAGATACGCCGACCCTCTGCTATCTGGAAAACCTCACGCCGGTCAACGTCTGCCGCGTGTGCGTGGTCGAGGTCGAGGGATCGCGGGCGCTGGTGCCGTCCTGCTCCCGCAAGGTCGAGCCGGGCATGGTCGTCAAGACCGACTCCGAGCGCGTGCGGCATTCGCGCAAGCTGGTGCTGGAGCTGCTGGCCTCCACGGTGGACCTGTCGCTGGTGGATGCCGACACGCGCCGCTGGATGGCCGCATACGGCGCGCAGCCGGAGAAGTTCGGGCCACCCGCACCGCCGGCCGAAGCGGGAGCGCGTGACAAGCGCCTTCCCGGCCACCACCACGCGCCCACCAATGCCACTGCCGAAACCGTCGCGCAGCCCGTCAAGGTGGACAACGATCTCTACATCCGCGATTACAGCAAGTGCATCCTCTGCTATAAGTGCGTCGAAGCCTGCGGGAAAGACGCGCAGAATACCTTCGCCATCGCGGTCGCCGGCCGCGGGTTCGACGCGCGCATCTCCACCGAGTACGCGGTCCCCTTGCCCGACTCTGCCTGCGTCTACTGCGGCAACTGCATCGGGGTCTGCCCCACCGGCGCGCTGATGTTCAAAAGCGAGTACGACATGCGCCAGGCCGGCACGTGGGACGAATCTCGCCAGACCATCACGGAAACTGTCTGCCCCTACTGCGGCGTCGGCTGCAACCTGGAGTTGCATGTCCAGGACAACAAGATCGTCAAAGCGACCTCTCCCCTCGACCACGACATCACGCACGGGCACCTGTGCATCAAGGGCCGCTTCGGCTGGGAGTTCGTCAACAGAAGGGAAGAGAAGTAACTGCTGTTGCGCCGTATCAGCCATACAAGCAAGTGGTTATCTGTTATACTGTAAACGGAGGCACCTTTATCGGAAACGTATCTACGTGGCCGGCAGAACCCAAGACGGAAGCCGAATACCAGGCCGCAATCACGCAGCTACTTGACGAAATGCAACGTCTGAACCAGGTAATGCAAGCCGACCAGAAAGAGATCGATCGGTTGAAGACAGATACACGTCGCCTGCTGGCGGAAACACAGGCGATCAAGGCAAGAACGCAAGCGCGCCTTGATGCACTGGCAGCCATGGTTTTGGGCTAATGTGGAAGCAGCTACTGGATTTATGCAAGATGCTGTTTCTCGAAGTGGAAAATTTACTGTTGAGATCTGGTCGCAGCTTGCCTCCGTCAGACATGCAAACAGACCCTACAAGAGAAACTGAAGACAAGGCGGAGTGAGCGATGGCAGAGAGGTGGTAGGCCATGAAGATACGATGGACGGGCGGCAGCGTGCGGTTTCGGATCACGCCGTCGGAACTGGAAGCGTTGGAGCGGGGACAGACCGTTCGGGAGGAGTTGGCGGTCGGCGATGGATGGAGCGCGGCTATTTTTCCCGGCACGGCCACCACGGGTATCGAGCTTAAAGCGAGCGAGTTGATATTGCATCTTTCGGACGCCGACGGCAAGCGTCTGGCCGCGCCGGATGCCGAGGGCGTCTATTTCACGCAGGAAGGCAAGCAGCCGCTACGCTACTACATCGAAAAGGATTTCCCCTGCATCCATCCTCGCGCCTCCCAGGTAAAAGAAGATTCCGGAGAAACGTTCTCCCCAACGGAAGAATTTACGGCACGCAAGGCCCGCGAATCCGTATGATCTTGTGAGTTTTCCAAACCCACCCCTTCCGCTCGGAGGGAGAAAGAGAGGTGTTGACTCCTGATGGTCAAACCAGTCTTCCCTCGCCGTCTGGCTGCGCGCCACTTCGCCTCCACTTCGCGTGTATGGATGTGTCTGCTGATCCTGCTTCTGACCGCCGGCCTGACCGGCTGCCGGACGAAAAGCTTTCTGTCCACCCAGCAAGAGATTAATCTAGGGCGGGAGAGCGCCCGGCAGATCGACCGGCAGTACCCCGTAGACACCACATCGGCAGACGCTGTGCGGGTGCGCCGCATCGGCGAGCGCCTGCTGCCGCACATGGCCGACGGCCGCAACGTCCCCTACTCTTTTACCGTCATCGACCAGTCCACCGTGAACGCCTTCTCGCTGCCAGGCGGGCCGGTCTACGTCTATCGCAGTCTCATCGACCAGGTCGGCGATGACGACAGCGCGCTCGCCTGCGTAATCGGTCATGAGCTGGGCCATATCAACGCCCGCCACGTCGCCCGCAACATCTCCTCGCAGTTGACCACCGAGGCGCTCCTCGACCTGGCGCTGCCCAATCCCACCTACCGCAATATCGCCGGAATCGCGGATCAGCTCGTCACCCTGAAATACAGCCGGGATGAGGAGTACCAGGCGGACGAACGAGGTCTGAGCTATGCCCATGACGCCAGTTACGATCCCAACGGCATGATCCGATTCTTCCGCAAGCTCGAAGCCCTACAGAAAAGCCAGGGCGGGTCCGCGCCGGTGTGGCTGCAAGACCATCCGCTGACCTCGGATCGGATCACGCGTGCGCAGTCCATCACCGCTGATTTTCGGGGTCCTGCTCTGCCTGGTCCCGTTCTTCCGCTCCGGCGGCCAGCGCGGCCCCGACCTGACATACGTGGGAAACCGCCTTACCACCGACCAGATGACCATCCGTATCCTCAACGGAGGAAACAACATGCCCGCTTTCGGACCGAATCTCACCCCGGAGCAGCTCGACGCGCTCGTCGCCTTTCTGCAGTCCCGCAAGCGGCCATGAGGGACGATGTGCTCGCCGGGCACGCGCAAAAATGGCCGGCATATTCCGGGCACGTATAGGGCGCAAAACCGTATAATACGATATATTTTCTCGCGAAGGGAAGACAGAAAGGTGTTGCCTCTCGATGGTCAATACCGCCTTCGACCGCTCTCCGGCTACAGAAGAGCCACGAAAACCGCACACTGAAGTCCCTGCAGAATCACCTGTCGACCAAAAGTCGGCTCTTCCTCCCGGCTGGAGCTACAATCCTTCCTCCTGGCCGCAGCGCCTTCCTGTGATTGCGCTGGCCCTCGTCAACTGCGGCATCGCCGCCTACCTGGCTGCCTGCCAGATCGCCGGCTCCCACGCCTGGGACCCGATCTTCGGCAACGGCGCCACGCGCGTTCTCCAGTCCGACGTAGCTCGCTCCTTCCCTATCTCGGACGCCGCTCTCGGCGCGGGGGCCTACCTGCTGGAAGCCCTTTCCGGCAGCCTCGGCGGCGAGGAGCGCTGGCGCACGCATCCCTGGCTGGTCCTCACGTTCGGCATCCTGGTCGTGCCGCTGAGCGTGGTCAGCATCGTCCTGATGATATTGCAGCCGGTCGTCGTGCATGCCTGGTGTACGTTGTGCCTGGTCGCGGCAGCGCTCATGCTGGTGATGGTCACGGCGGCGCTGGACGAAGTCGTCGCCGTCTTCCAGTTCCTCGCGCGCAGCTACCGGGAGGGCAAGCCGCTCTGGATCGTCTTCTGGCACGGCGAACAGCCCGCGCAAGATAGCGAGAAGGAAAGCACCGAAACAGCCGCATCCGCACCGTTCCAGGGCATGACCGTTCCCTGGAATTTAGCCGTGAACGTGGCGCTGGGCATCTGGCTGATGGCCGCGTCTGCGGTCCTCGGCGCGCAGGGTCCCGGTGCGAACTCCAGCTTTGTGACCGGCGCCCTGGTCATCGCCATCAATATGCTGGCGCTCGCGGAGGTCGCCCGCCCCATACGTTTCCTTACCGTGGCGTGCGGTGTCTGGCTGATGATCGGAGCGCCCTGGTCGCTCTGGGACGTAGCGGTCAGCATGAAGCTGAACGAGATGGCGGTAGGCGCGGCGCTTATCTTCCTGAGTTTCCCGCGGGGAGAAACACCTGCCTCTTTGCCGGGCCGATAAACGACCCGGCAGAAAAAAC
The DNA here is from genome assembly GCA_035653075.1 of Chthonomonadaceae bacterium. Lineage (GTDB taxonomy): Bacteria > Armatimonadota > Chthonomonadetes > Chthonomonadales > Chthonomonadaceae > DASRCN01. The sequence continues at coordinate 31,506 of DASRCN010000045.1, forward strand.
GAGCGTCCTCGCGGACGCAAGACAGCAGCACTCAAGTGCCGTTCTGCCAAAACAAAGTCCGCCTTCGTGGACTCCCATCTCTTAGGGCACAGCCTGTAGGGGCGCCAAGGCGCAGCAAGCAGCGCCCCTACATAAGAATCTCCCCCTCTTCCATAAGGGGCGAGGGAGTGAGGGGTTAGCCCGCTTTTGCGGGCTTCGTATTTCAGCACGGGGTTAAAACCCCGTGTTCCGGGGTGAGGTCTAAAGGAGAAGAACGCATGGATAGCAAGCAAGGCGCCACCGTGGCGATCGCGCACACCAACGAGAAACACCGCTCCCAGGAGCGGGTCCTCTCCCTCGTCCGGGAGGCACTGGGGCATCTGGGCGGAATGCAGGCGTTCGTCAAGCCCGGCAATACGGTGCTCATCAAGCCCAACCAGACGGTCTACTATTCGGCGGAGGAAGGCTGCACGACCGACCCGCTGGTGGTCGGCGCGCTGATCGTCCTGGCGAAGGAAGCGGGAGCGCGCAAAGTGCAGGTGGGCGAGTCGAGCGGCGGCTTCTTCTCCTCGCTGGACTGCATGGAGATCACCGGCATGGCCGCCATCGCCGAGCGGGAGGGCGCCGAGCTAATCGACCTGGGCAGCGACAAAGTCCCCAACCGCACGGTGCCCGTTCCGAAAGGCCGCGTGATCAAAGAGTGCCCGATCCCGGCGCCGCTGCTGGATGCCGACGTCATCATCGACGCCCCCAAAGCGAAGAATCACCACATCGAGCCGATCTCGGGCGCTTTGAAGAACTGGGTCGGCACGGTCAATCAGAAGTGGCGCGACCACCATCACGGCGACATGGAGATGATCGAGCGCTTTGTGGACATCATGACCGTCATCCCTCCGAAGCTCTGCGTAGTGGATGGCCTGATCGCCGGGGAAGGCGATGGGCCGATCGCCGATCTGCCCCGCTGGGTCGGCTGCATCCTGGCTTCCACGGACCCGGTCGCCACAGACGTGAGCATCTGCCGGCTCCTGGGCCACGACTGGCATAAGCTCAAATTTGCTAGAGACGGGGAGCAGCAGGGCCTGGGCGTGCGCGAGCCGATCACCTATCTGGGCGTGCCGCTGGAGCAGGTCGCGATCAACGCCTGGCCGGGACACGAAGGGTTCGACTACCTGCCCATCAACTTCCTGGTCGGCAAGGGCGTCACCCTGCCGGGCACCACGGGCCACGTCAAGAGCGTGCTCGACAGCATGAACCGGCGCGGCGAGCTGAAGGAGGTGATGTGGCTGAAGGGGACCCCGACGGTCATGGTCGGCGAGATCGAGGATCCGCTCTTTGAGGAGCATCTGAAGGAGGGTCCCTACGTCGTCTTCGACGATGCCGCCCTGCCCAAATACAAGAACGATCCGCGCGTCTATTTCGTGCCGGGCCACCCGGTGCTGCAGACGGCCATGCCGGAGCTGATGAAGGGTCTGGGCGTCGGGCATGCCGGCAAGGCCGCGATGAAGTGGCAGCAGTTCGAGCGGGGGACCATCCACAACATAGAGTACGGCACTCCGCTTAGAAAAGCCATCACCCTCGCCAAGCCGCTGGTGGCGGCCGGCGTGACGGTAGCCGCCTTCCTGGCGCTGACCTCGATGACGAAAAGAGGGTAAAAATGTCGGACGGAAAGGGATCACAACCGGCGACCCAGAAGCGCAACCAGAGTGGTATACGGCCTAATCCCGCGACCCAGCGGTTTATGTTCGCCACAGGGATCGAGTGCAGCTATCCCACCATTCAGACCCCGCACGGCAAGAAGCGCGTGGACGAGCTGGAGAAGTGCGGCCACTACGAGCACTGGAAAAAGGACTTCGAGCTGACGCAGGACATGGGCATCCGCTATCTGCGCTACGGTCCGCCCTACTATAAAATGCATCTGGGGCCGGATAAGTACGACTGGTCCTGGACGGATATGGTCCTGCCGGTCCTGCGCCAGACCGGCATCCTGCCCATCATGGACCTGTGCCACTTCGGGGTGCCAGATTGGATCGAGAATTTCCAGAACCCCGATTTTCCGCGCTATTTCCCCGCCTTCGCGCGGGCGTTCGCGGAGCGCTATCCCTGGGTCTGGTGCTACACGCCGGTCAACGAGATGTATGTCGCCGCCCAGTTCAGCGCCTTGAATGGCTGGTGGAACGAATGCCTGCGCTCCGATAAGGCGTTCGTGACCGCCATCAAGCACCTCGTGCGCGCCAACGTAGACGCGATGAAGGCTATCCTGGAGGTCTGCCCGCACGCCCTCTTCATTCAGAGCGAATCTTCGGAGTATACCCACACCACCGATCCCAACCTTATGGGGCAGGCCCTGCGCTATAACCAGCGCCGGTTCCTTTCGTTGGACCTCAACTACGGCCATCCGGTCAATTCACAGATGTACCAGTACCTGCTCGATAACGGCATGTCGGCGGAGGAGTACGACTATTTCATGCAGCAGGACCTGCGCGAGCACTGCGTCATGGGCAACGACTACTACGTCGCCAACGAGCATATGCTCCTCTCCGATGGGCGCACGGTCTTTGCCGGCGAAATCTTCGGCTACTATGTCATCACGCATGAATACTATGACCGGTATAACCTGCCGGTGATGCACACCGAGACGAATAAAGACGAGCCGGACGCCGAGCGCTGGCTGTGGAAGATCTGGGCGAACATCCAGCGGCTGCGCAAAGACGGCGTGCCCCTATGCGGTATGACCTGGTACAGCCTGACCGATCAGGTGGATTGGGATACGGCGCTGCGTGAGGATCAGGGACACGTAGACCCGCTGGGACTGTTCGACCTGGATCGCAACATCCGCGCGGTGGGCAAGGCGTACAAGACGCTGATTCAGGAGTGGCAAGACCTCCCGCTGCTTCCCAACGGCCCCTTGACTCTGGCCGGGCAGTGGTATCCGGTCGTGCGCGACCACCCCCAGGAGCAGCAAAGCCAGACGCATGCGTTTGCCGCTGCAGCCCGCAGCGAACACGCCGGCCGCTCCCGCTAAAGGATCAGAGAGGGAAGGTCCGAGAGGAACGGGGTGAGCAGTTCCATGCCGTTCGCGGAGACGGCGACCATATCGCAGTGGCGGAGGCCGCCGTAGTCCTCGAAATAGAGGCCCGGCTCGACGTTGAAGACCATGCCCGTTTCCAGAATCTCCTCCGATTTCGGATGAAGACGCGGTGGGGCATTGTGGTCGATGGCCGTAAAGCCCACTCCATGCCCGGTCGGATGCTTGAAGGCTGCGCCAAAGCCACAGTTTCGCATCACCTCCCGTGCGGCCCGATCCACGTCGGCGGCGCGTGCGCCTGGCCGAATAGTCTCTAGCGCGGCCTTGCGTGCGGCAAACACCGCCTCATACATCTTTTGCATCCGCTCCTCCGGCTGCCCCAGGCAGAAGGTGCGCGTGATGTCCGTCCAGTAGCCATCGGCATAGGAGTTGCAGTGGACCAGCGCAAACTCACCGCGCGCTAGCGTCTTGGCGCGGGAGCGCTGATAGGCCGCATACGCCTGCGCCGCATTCGGGCCGGACATGCAGTAGAGAAATCCGTCCGCGCGGCCAACGCCTTCAAATCCTACTCCCGATACACTGAACGGAGCGCGGAAAAGAGCGGCGACCTCGGTCTCTTTCTGCCCGGCGCGCATCTGCCGCGCGCCCGCCTGATACGCCTGTTCCGCGATACGGCAGGCTTTTCGTATCCGCTCGACCTCCCTCGGGGTTTTGACGCAGCGCAGCCGCGCCAGCGCCGCATCGGCAGGGACCGGCGTGCTCTCCGGACAAACCTCTCGAATTAGCTCCGGCAGCGTTACGCCGTAGTAGGACATGGCGGCATAGGAGGATGGCTCGGAGGCCGGTCCGCCCTCGTAGCCCAGCTCCCCACGCTCCAGGCCAGCCGCATTCAGAAGGTCCGCCAGCGGCCGGCGCACGACCTCGATCAGGTCTTCTATGGCGTCCAACGACCCGGCCTGAAACGTGTGGACGTCATCCGCCCAACCTGATTCCACCAGATCGCGCTCGTCTTCCGGCGCCAGGACGCTCACCCTCCCTTCCCAGGTCACTACCGCGATCGCATTGCCGACCACCGGCCAGTACCCGGAGAGCATAAGCACGTCCATAGGCAGAGAGCAGATAAACGCCTTCCACCCCGCCTCCTTGAGCGCCTGTTGTATCCGCTCGACCCTCTCCTTATCTCGCGTTTCCATTGACTTTCTCCTTGCCTGCCCACTAAGGTCCCCACCCCCTCCCCCAAGTTTAGGGGAGGGGAGATTCTATTACTCTCTTGTGCCCCTGCATCACGGCACGCGGCCCCTGATCGGCGGCATCGAAGGAGACCGCCGGATTCTATGGCTGTCTTGTGCCCCTGCATCCCTGATCCCCTCTCACAAGGGGCGAGGGGAGCTACTGCCCTGACTTCTGTCCCTGCTTAAAGGCCAGAGAAGCTTTAAGCAGAGGCACAGGAGAGCGATATAGTCCCCCCTCCCCTAAACT
>DASRCN010000046.1:0-52139 GCA_035653075.1 Chthonomonadaceae bacterium
CAGCCAAAGAAAGATAACTAACTCTACGGCAGCGATGCCTTCCACGCCTGCTTATATTTCACAGCAAGCGTTTCAATGCCCGGCTAAAATGGCCCGGCATCAGGTGAGGGATATGTTTAGCGATCTGCTGGGCGCGCTTGCCGCTCCGGCCACCGGCCGCAACCGCCGCATCTCCAGCAACGAGCAGCCCAACTGGGACGACGGCAACTTCGACATGACCCGCCTGGCACCCGGACAGACGTTCACGCTGCCCGTGCTGCAGGGTCCAGGGGTCATAAATCATATCTGGCTCACGAGCCACGCCGGAGGCGTGAACGAGCTCGACTCCCTGAGCCTGCGCATCTACTGGGACGGTCGCGATGTGCCGGGCGTGGAGGTCCCGCTCGGCGAGTTCTTCGCCGTCGGCCAGGGACAGCCCGCCGTCGTGGAAAGCCTGCCCGTGCAGGTTTCCCCGACCGGCAGCCTCACCTGCTACTGGCGCATGCCTTTCGCCGAATCGGCGCGCATCGTCGTCACCAACGACAACCAGGACCGCGCCTCCGGCCTCTACTGGCAGGTGGACTGGGTCGAGCTGGATTCTCTGCCTCCGGACACGCCCTATTTCCACGCGCGGTACCGGCAGGAGTATCCGGCGGAGAGGGGCCGCGACTACCTGCTCGCCGATCTCGAAGGGCAGGGCCAGTACGTGGGCACGGTGATGTCGGTGGCGCTGGCGCAGGACGGCTGGTTCGGCGAAGGCGACGACTTCTTCTACATCGACGGCGAGGCGATTCCCAGCCTGCAGGGGACCGGCAGCGAGGACTACTTCAATGACGCCTGGGGCTTTCGACCGCGCACCAGTCTCTGGTTCGGGCAGCCGCGCTGGCAGGGCTGGCGAGCCGGCGACAGCGGGATCTGCTATCGCTGGCACGTCCTGGACCCCGTCCGGTTCACCCGCTCGCTCAAAGTGACGATAGAGCACAAGGGCAACCGGGACGATCCGGTCGAAGCCTGGTATATCGAGCGCCCCGACTTCTTCTCCAGTATCGCCTACTGGTACCAGACGGGCGTGCCCAAGCCATTTGGCGGCCTGCCGCCCTGGCCGGAGCGCCGCGTCCCCTGGCAGGACCGGCATCTGGTGCGCGCTTTCCGCCAGGCTCAGGTTTCCGGCGGTGGCCCGGTCGCCGTGCAGACAACGGGATTTTTTGGAGGCCGTCCGGCGCTGGCCTGGCCGGAGCCGGGACCGGAGGGGCGTCTGCTCCTGCCTTTCACCGTCGCGGAAGCGGGCCGCTACGCCGTCCGCCTGATCGCCTTCACCACGCCCGATTCCGGCCGCTTCGATGTCCTGCTAGATGGCGTCGCGGCTTTGCCAGGCGCCGACTTTTCCTCGCCGGAGTTTGCGGAGACGGATCTGCTGCTCGGCACGCATATCCTGCAAGCCGGACCGCATACCATCGAGTTCCGCGCCTGTTCCCCGCCCTCCAGCCAGGCCGGTGCTCTCACGATGGAAAAGCTGCGCCTCTTGAAGCTGCCGCCCGAGGCAACACGAGAGATCAAGAACGAGAACGAGGCGCACTTCGTCCGCCTGGGCATCGGGCGCGCCGTCTACGCCTACCGGCTGGCCTATGACGTGCTGCCCGATTCGCTGGAGTCGCTCGTGCAGTCCGGAATCCTGGAGTCGCGCTACCTGACCGACGAGAACGGGCACGCGCTGTTCTCCCGGCTGGAAGACGGATACTTCGTCGTCGAGAGCACCGCTCCCGGCGGCTGGACGCACCGCTGGCAGGGGCTGGATGCCCGTCGTTAACAAGGGGACATTGCCAAGAGGAAAGCGAGCATTGCCAAGATGGAAGCAACCGATCACGGAGACGAGCCCTCTTATCCTTCGATACTGGCCGGACGGCGGGTACTCGTGTGTGAGGATGAAGGCATCACGACGATCCACCTCTGCACCCTGCTGCGCAAAGCCGGCCTGAAGGTGGTCGGGTGTACGCGTGACGGTCTGAAGAGCGTGGACCTGGCGCTGGAAGAGCGTCCGGATATCATCCTCATGGACATCAACATGCCCCAACTGGATGGCCTGGACGCCGCCGAACGCATTCTGGAGGAATATCGCCCGTGTATCGTCATCGTGACCGCCTACACGGAGCCGATCTATCAGGCGCGTGCCCGCCAGATCGGCTGCGGCGGCTATATTATCAAGCCCTTCACCAGCCAGGCTCTGCTCGCCAAGGTAGCCGTCTACTTCCAGCAACACGAGGAACAAGAAATTGACCGCTGACTTCTATTGGGCGCGCCGCCAGGCGTCCAATGCCCAAATACAAGCCTGGGTAGAGCAGTTTCACCGGGATGGCTATCTCTTTCTGGAAAATGTCCTGCCGCCGGATTGGGTCGCGGAGTTGAAAGCCGATCTGGACCGGGCGCTTGCGGACCGGGAAGATAACGGCAGCGGCGTGATCGATCTGCACTGCCGCATGTTCGAGACCAGCCCCGCGAACCTGAGGCTGTTCGACATGGAGCCCATCGTCACGTTCGCGGAGACGCTGGTCGAGAAGAACTGCCATGTCGTCCATAACAACTCCTTCCGTACTCCGATCGGCAAGGGCATCATCACCTGGCATCAGGACGATCCGCCCCACTACCTCATCACGCATGGGGAGCCGCCCACCAACATCCGCCTGCCCGTCCTGCTCTTCTCCTGCAACTATTATCTCACCGACGTGACCGGGGTCGCGCATGGCCCCTTTCAGGTCGTCCCCGGCTCCCATCTTTTTGGCGCCAGCCCGCCATCCAACGTGGAAGGAACCCGATGGGAAGAGAAGATCATTTCATGCCTGGGACCAGCCGGCAGCGTGGTGATGTTCAACAATCAAGTCTGGCACCGGGGCGGACCCAACCATAGCGACCGCGTCCGCTACGTGACCCAGGTCAGCTATGGACGCCGCATGGTCAACCACTTCTTCTATCCCTTCATGAACTACCAGATGCCGGAACACGTCACCCGCAACGCCAACCCCCGTCTCAAGCGACTTCTGGGTTTCCTTCCTTCCGGCGCCTATGGGTAAAGCCTCCAAGCCCTATCAACGGGACTATCTCGGCGGTACCGATACACCAACGGTTGGAAAGAGCCGGCGTGCTTCGATGGTGTATCACCCTGTCTGCCCCCTTCTAGGGGGCATGGCGCTCTACAGCGGGTTCGTTTACGGACCCGTGCCTTTTTAATGGTCGCAGTACAGCCAGAATAACGTGGTTGCCGGGATAGCCGACTTTGACGGAGCGGACCCGCCCTCCGGCATCGACAATGACCACCGTGGGGACATGCGAGATTGTATAGCGGGCGCTCACACCACCTCCGGCGTCCAGCAGCACCGGGAAAGGAACCTCGCCTTTGGTCCGGTTCAGAAACTCTTGCAGCCGCTTGCCGTCCACGCTGATGGCTACGAGCCGGAATCCCAACTCATCCTGCCGGGCTGCCAGAGCCTTCAAGTGCGGCATCTCGTCCTTCCACGTATCGCACCAGAACGCCCAGAAGTTGAGCACGACCGGCTTGCCCTTGAAGTCTTGCAAGCGTACCGGATGGCCTTTGATGTCCGGCAGGGTGAATTCCGGCGCCACCTGACCGACCTTCCCACCCGTCTGGATGGGCGGCGCAGAACCCATCGTCCCCAATAGCCCTATCAGAAACACGAAGACACTCTTTTTATGCTGTTTGCGTTTTTTCCACATGTGGTCAGGTCCATGTGCTGGGTGTTGAAAGCACCCGGCAGAAGACCTCACCCCCTAACCCCCTCTCCTTACGAAGGAGAGGGGGAATCATAAGGAGGCTGGTCGCGTCCGGAGGACACTTGTTTTGTCCAAACAGAGGTTTTCAACCTCTGGCAGGCGGTGTGGGGCATTATCGGCCCGGCATATTCCTCTCCTCGATCCGCGCCTTGACTGGTGTACCGTTGCCACGAATCTCCGGAAAGTACATCAGCGAGGCGAGGCTTGGGAGGATGCGGTAGAGGCCGGGCGTCTCGGCGTGCAGGCGATAGACGACGCGGGTGCGGCCCTTGGGCAGATCGTCGAAGAAGAAGGCGACCCGGTCATCGCGGACCTCCTGCCGCGCATAGCCGCCTCCACCGTTCTCATATTGGGCCATCGCCTGGTCCTGATCGTTGGTCGGCGCGACCTCGCATCCGGCGGGTATCGGGTCCTCCAGCAGCACATAGCGGTAGTTGGCGTCCGCCGTGATCTCTACGCCCACCTCCATCTCCTCGCCCGACGGCACGCCGCTCGCCTGCGAAGGGTCTTCTGCCGTGACCTGATAGGTGCGATGCACCGTGATTCCCTGACTCAAGGGCTTTGTCTCGGCCGATGGGACCGTATAGGCGGATGTCGCCGTCACGTAGAGGACCCCGGCGCCCTGCTTGTCCACGGTGAGCGCCGCATGCCCATGCCATTGCGCAGGGGTGAGTGTGACCGTAACCGGCGGGGCGAACACGCTCTGCGCCGTCGCCGTAAAGGTTTGTACCTTCTGTCCATCCAGATGAACGACGGCGCGAAAGTCCGGATGCAGCTCGTGGGTCTGCTCCATATATTGCGTTAATGCAAAGACCGCCTCGGCGCTGCTGCGCGTGGACGACCACGCCTGCCCCTCGCGGTTGCCCATCAGCCAGCGCACGGCTTTCAGGACGAGGGCGTTGTTGGGGTCGATGGCGAGCACGGCGCGCAGCGCCCTCGCCGTCACCATCACGTCGTCGTCGCGCCAGGTATAGCCGCCCTCTTCCGCCGGCCACTCGGCGGTCGTGCCCTGCACCTTTGCCTTTGTCTCGATCTCATGCGCGACCTGGACCGCCATCGGCCGCAGATCGCCGCCTACCCGTTCCAGCGCGAGGCCGAGCGAGGCCAGCGCGTAGGTGTCCAGCCGGTCGCGGCTCTTGTAGGCTTCGGCAAGCGGGTCGTGCGCCGCTTTGGGGTCGGCATACGCCAGCGTGAGCAGCCATTCGGCGCGGCGGTTCTCCTCCCGCTCCCCCTGCAGCAGTTGCTTCAAATATCCGGTCCCGCGCAGAATGCGCTGATCGTCCACCAGATACCCCGCCTCCCGCGCCTGGAGCAGCCCCCAGAGGACGTAGGCGGTCATATCGCCATCGCTTTGATCGAACTCCCACCAGTTCCATCCGCCGTCCTGGTGCTGGTAGCGATAAAGCTTCTGCAGGCCGAGGTTGACCCACTGATTCAGGTTCGGATGCACCGGGCGGGAGATTCCCAGCCGGCGCAGCGCCCGCGCCACGATCACGTCGGGCAGGAAGGCGCTCATCGTCTGCTCGGCGCAGCCGTAGGGATAGGAAGTGAGGTAGTCCAGCGCCTCGAACACGGCTCCCGCCACCGAGGGCGTGAGCGCGAGCGTGAGAGTCGCATCCGGCGGAAGCACGCTAAGGTCCTGCCGGTACGTCTCCTCTCCCGAAAGCACTTCGGCACGCGACTCGACTCTCTTGACGCCATCGGCCAGTACCGGCAAAGTCAGCTCGGTGGCGTCCTGCGCGCCCGGCCCGCCGTCGGCGGTGACCAGGAAGCGCGCCTGTCCTGCGCCACTTCCGGAATGAATGTGCGCTTTCCAGTCAAGGCGCTGCTCCGTTCCCGGCGCCAAATCCAGCGTGCGCCGGCCGTCGCCCTCCAGATCCGCGCCGCTCGCCTGGATCGTAACCGTCACCGTGCGCGATGCGCCCGTGTAGTTATGCACGATGGCCGAGACGACGGCCTCATCGCCCTGCACGTAAAAGCGGGGCAGCTCCAGCCGCACCAGCAGCGGCATGGTCGCTACCACGTCGTTCGTGGCGCTGCCGACCGCCGTATCGAGCGTGATGCCGCGCGCCGTCGTGCGCCAGGTGGTCAGGTTGTCGGGCAGGGTCAATGTGACTTTGGCCGTGCCGCTGCCGTCCGTGAGCACGAACGGGTTCCAGTACGCGGTATCGGCAAACTGGCGGCGCACGCGGATGCCCGCGCCATTCAGAGCGCCCGGCGGCCTCTGCGCTCCCGGCACCGTCTGAAACGCCCCGCCGCTGTACTCGGCCGCAAACGAGAAGTCGGTCTGAATGCGGACCTGCTGCCCACCGTAGAAGAAGCTGCTTATATCGGGCGTCGTGTCCGGCTGGATCGCGTAGATGCTGGCGTCTACCACGCCAAAAGAGAGCTCGGCGGGGACCGGCCGGCCCCGGTAGTCGCGCGTCGTGACCGTGTAGGTGGCCGCCTCGCCGGGCTGGTAGCGGTCCTTATCCGGCGTCACGCTCACGCTCAGCTTCTGCTGCTCGCGCGCCACCTGCAACTGTACCTGCTGCTCGTAGATCTGTTTCTCCTGGACGATGGTGACGCTCACCTCCACGGAAGGGAAATAGTTCTCCTCTAGCGGCACGCGCAATAGAGTCGAGCGGCGGGTGAGTGGCACCACCATGCTGCGATACAGCCGCTCGCCTTCGACGGTGACGAGCGCCCACGCCTCCGCATAGCTCGGCTCTTCACGCTTTCCGCCGCCATTTGCACTTGCCGCTCTGCGCGAAATGGAAAGCCGTGACCGCGCCGCTCCCTTCTCTTGGCGGCTTCCCGGCGGCGTGACGAGCGACGTATTGAGCAGAATCGTCGCCACCTCCCCGGGCCGATAGGCCGCGCGCTCCGGGATCAGGTTGAGCGTCGGATAGGTATAACTTTCTTCTTCGGCGCCGGCCACCCAGACATAACTCTGAGCCTGAATCTTATCGTTCTGGCTGTCGAAAGCCTCGGCAATGAGCTGCAGGTAGCCGGGCCGGGGCGGCTGGAAGATAGCCGTGCCGTCCCCGCGCGCATTCGTCGTGACCGCGCGGGTGGTCGTCTCCTGATAAGGCCGGTGCAGCCGGTCGGTCTTCATCTCGATCAGGCGCACGCTGGCTTTCGTCGCCACCGGCTTGCCATCGTAGTCCTCGGCGTGGACCAGGGCGGTCACCCGCTCGTCGGGGCGATAGAGCGCTTTGTCGGTCGAGACCGTGAGGTGGAACAGGCCGGCGGTGATCAGCGCGCTGCCCTCGCCCTGCTGGCTGCGGCGGCTGAGGTCGGTCACGACGGCACGGACCACGACCCGGCGGTCCATCGGAAGGCGCTGCGTCTTGATCTGCAGCTGCAGTTGGCCGTTCGCATCGGTCACTCCCTGGCCGTTATACGGCGGCTCTGGAGTGGCACGGCCCTGCAGGTCCGCCGTATAACCTTCCGGCTGGAAGGCGATCGTGTACTGCACGGCGGCATCCGCGGTGGGCTGGCCGAAGTAGTAGCGGGCCTCGATGGTGACCGGTACGACAGACCCGCCGAGGGCGTGCGGCTGCGGAAACCGCACGTCCACCGAGAATTCCGGCTTGCGGTAGGCCTCGACCTGGAACTCGCCGTAAGCTCTCGTGTCGCCCAGCACGGCCACCAACTGCCAGCGTCCTAGCGTCGGCTCGCTCGCCAGTTGGAAATCGCCGTCGAAGGAGCCGTAGGCGTTGGTGGTGACGGCGCGGCGGTAGACCAGGGCATCCGTGGCGTCGCGGATTTCCACGGTCAAGGACTTATTTGCATACGGGCGATAGACGAACCCGCCGGGCGCCGCCGCTTCCAGCCGCTGGCGCACGACGCCTTTGAAGCGCACCCGGTGGCCCGGCCGGTAGATCGGGCGGTCGGTGACCAGGTAGACGGTGAACGGCTCCGGCGCGGGCGGCGCGCCCGCCAGCACGAAAGCCGGCGCACCGCCTCGCGCGCCATAGATCCAGAGATTGCCCTGCCCCATCGACGCCGTGGCGCGCCAGAGTCCCTGCGCGTCCGTCACGCCCCGTTCCTGCCGGCCGTGCGCGTCCATTGCGGTCAGGCTCAGGCCGGGGATGGGCCGCCCGGAATGCCCCTGCGTCGCGTAAATCAGCAGCTCCTGCAGAGAGCGCTTGGCGAGCAGGGCGATGGGCGTGATGGCCAGCCAGGTGCGCTTCTCGACTCCCCCGCCGACGGCCCGAATCAGGTAGACGCCGGAGACCAGCTTCGGCACGGCCGCCTCTTTCTCCATCCACTGGTCCGGATAGATCTTTCCCAGCGCCAGTCGCCAGGTTCGGACGGATGGCAGGCGAGACACATCTACCGCTTTGATCCGCTTGCCGAAATTCTCCAGCGCCCGGCTCGTCGGCGTCAGCGCCGGCAACCCCAGCTGGTAGGCTGTGAACGTGACCTGCTGCGTGTTGTAGACGCTCAGGCGCAGGGAGACCTTCTCGTCCGGCAGATAGGAGCGGCGATAGACATACAGGTCGATGTTCGGCCTATGGGCCTTGCGATAGGCGGGCGTCTGCGCCGCAGCCGGCACGGCAAACAGGAGAAGAAGCCACGGAAGGCGTTTGAAGAGAGTCATCATTTTGTTTGTGATTCCACGAACCGGACCACGTCGATACGGAACAGCGCGACGGAGTCGCCGGGATGAGCGCCGGCGCGAATGCGCCCCCAGGCCAGCATCCGGTCGAGGCGGTCGGTCTCGCCGGAAAGGACGACGCCGTAGCGCCCTCCCGTTTTGACGACCAGCCCCTCGCGCGTCGGGTCGAGGGTAGAGAGCGCACCTGGCGAGATCGGGCGCGGCCTGCCGACGATGCTGACGATCAAGATCAGCCCCTTCCGCTCGCCGGGGCGGATCGGCGGGAAGCGGCGGTCATGCCCTGCTGCCGCCATGGCGGCAGCGAGGATCTCATGGGCGGCGTCCGGCTCTGTGGGATAGAGCGTGCCCATACAGCAGCGCGGCGCTCCGTGACGCATGGCGCTGACGAAAACGCCCACACGCTGCCGGAGGAGGGGTGGCAGGGAAGTGGGCAGCGGAGGCGCCTCCCGCCGCAGGATGTACCCATCGAAAGCGCCGCGCGCCAACGCCAGGATCTGCTGCACGGTCTGCCGATCCGGGTTGCGCCAGGCATCCAGGGAAAGATCGTCCGCGCTCGCGCGCCGCACGCTCAGGAGCGTCATCACCAGCGCCAATATCCAGAAACCGCGTGCCTTCATCGCACCTTTCCTTCCCGGTTCCGAAAGTCCGCCCTCGATACTATGTTAAAATCTTAACACTTTTGTGTCCGTTTTGTCAATCCCCAGAAGGATGTCCCTCTCTGTCCGTCTCCAGGATCAAGAAGGACCCTGGTCGACGTAAAGAGGAATCGAGACTTACGATCTCGAACGGAGGGGGGCAAGACGGCAACCCCCTGAAGCCGTCTCGCTCGGATAGTCCCCTCTGGAGGTTTCCCATATGCGGCTCATCATCTTGCTGCTCTTATGGATAGCCTGTATCGGACCCGCCCTGCCGGCCACCGCAAGCGCGGATGCGGCTTCTGCGGCGCGTAATGCCATCCAGGCGGCCTACAATCGACGCGAAGCCGCCTTTCAACGTAAGGATTTGCGCGCCTACCTATCTACCTTTGCCCCCGACTATCGGGTGCTCAGCAGGTCCGGGATCGTCTATGACACGGCGTTTGTCCGCCAGCAGTTCCTGCGCGCCGTTGCCAGCGGCTCCGATATCCTGTCCCGGCAAGCCAGTATGAATATCCTTAAGTTGAGTTTGAAAGGCAAGGCAGCGCTCGTGACCGTAAAATCGAACATCGTTATGAAGGGAAGATATCGGCTGTCGCAAGCCCCCTATCAATCCACGGACGATTCCCTTTTAGAAGCGATCTGGGTCAAAACAGCGCGCGGGTGGCAAGAAAGCCACGTTCGTGTCCTTTCGCGTCGAACGGTTCTTACAGAATAGAGGGACTCGTCGTCACGCATGGCCCTGGCACACGACAAAATCGAGCAGGCAACCGGTACCGACCTGGATGGCGAGGTCGTTGCCAATATGTCTCAGGCGGGTATCCGTCCAAAAGCGGTCACCTGGCGCTCCGTGCTGATCTGCCTGATCTTGCTGCCTATCAACTCCTACTGGCTCGTGCAGATGGAGGTCGTGCGCTACTCCGCCCACCCCACCACCATCTCCATTCTGTTCAACACCGTCTTCATTCTTCTCTGCCTGACCCTGCTCAACCGGCAGGTAGCACGGCGCTTTCCTCGCCTGGGACTCCAAAGAGGAGAGCTGCTGCTCGTCTATTCGGTCCTCTGCATCGGCTCCTGTGTGTCCGGCCACGACATGCTCGAAGTGTTCGTTCCGATGCTCACCTGGTCGTTCAAGCACGCCAACGGCTCCAACAACTGGGACAAGCTGATCAACCCGCATCTGCCCAAAACGCTCTTCATCAGCGATCCCAAAATCTATAAGAGCTACTATATCGGCAACGACAGCGTCTGGCATCTGAGCTACCTCCGCGCCTGGCTGCCGGTGGTGGCCGCCTGGACCGTCTTCGTATCGCTGCTCTTGCTGGTCATGCTCTGCATCAACGCCATTCTCCGCAAGCAGTGGACCGACAACGAGCGGCTCACCTACCCCATCATTCAACTGCCGCTGCAGATCACCAGCGAGCAGGCGTTCCAGCCGAGAGGTCTCTTTCACAATCGCCTGTTCTGGATCGGCTTTCTGATTGCAGGCGCTATCGACACCATCAACAGCCTGAACTACTACTATCCCAACATCCCCACCATCCTGACGCCCGGCTTCGGACAGAGCTTCCTGGATCTGCATCCCTTCTTCCCCAACAAGCCCTGGAACGCCATCGGCTGGACGCCCATCTCTTTCTATCCGTTCATGATCGGCCTGGGCATGTTCATGCCGCTCGACTTCCTGTTTTCCTGTGTCTTCTTCTACTGGATGTGGAAGATGGAGCACGTCTTCGCGGTCGCCATGGCCTACGACCAGGACCCCCGCTTCCCCTACACGGAGAACCAGTCGTTCGGCGCCTATATCTCTTTCTGCGTCTATTCGCTGTGGATCAGCCGTCACTATCTGCGGCAGGTGCTGCGCCGCGCGCTCGGTAAACCGTCCACACTCGACGATAGCCGCGAGCCGATGGGCTACCGCACCGCCATCCTGGGCGCTATTGCGGGGGTGGCGGGCCTGATCTGGTTCGCCTGCTATCTGGGAATGACCTGGTGGATCGGCATCCTCTTCTTTGCGATGTACTTCGCGCTGGCTGTAGCGATCACGCGCATGCGCGCGGAACTGGGCACGCCTATCCACGATCTGCACTTCACCGGCCCGGAGCAGATCATGACACGCGTGGCGGGCAGCCGCGCCTTCAACGCCGATAACCTGAGCGCCTTTGCGATCTTCTTCTGGTTCAACCGGGCTTACCGCTCCCATCCGATGCCGCAGCAGTTGGAAGCGTACAAGCTGGCGGAGCAGACGCGCACGGAATATCGTAAATGGACCTGGGCCATGCTCGGGTTAGGCGCGGCTTCGGTCTTCGTCGCCTTCTGGGTGATTTTGCACCTGATGTATTCGTATGGCGCAGAGGGCAAATCGGCGATGTCGTTCGGCAGCGAATCGTATGATATGCTGACCACCTGGCTCAATACGCCGCAGGTGGGCAAGTTCCCAGAGTTCATGGCGATCTGGATCGGCTTCGGCATCGCCTTCCTGCTGCAGTGGCTGCGCGTGCGCTTTCCCTGGTGGCCCCTGCACCCGCTGGCGTTTGCGGTGACGTCTTCCTGGGAGATCAATCTGGTCTGGGGACCGCTGTTTCTGGCCTGGATCTGCAAGAGCCTGATCCTGCGCTATGGGGGCCGGGGCGGCTTTCACAAGGCGCTGCCCTTCTTCCTGGGACTGATGCTGGGCCAGTTCGTGGTCGGCAGCCTCTGGAATATCTACGGCATCGCCTCCGGCCTGCCCACTTATCAGTTCTGGCAATAAATACAATGTAAGGAAATCATTTTGATTCGATCGTTAACACTCGCGGCCTTGCTCTTCCTGGCGGCTCCGCCAGCGTCTCCACCCGCACCTAAAGCGGCTGCAGGTAAGCAGAAACCACCAACCCAAACCCCCGCTTCCAAAAAGCCGCTGGTCATGGCTCAACCCATCCGTCCGGAATGTCCTGTACGCCTCGGCGGCGTCTACACCGAGGGTCTGGGCGATTCGCCGGGCGCCAGGCTCTCGGCGGACAACCAGCGCTGGATTTTGCAGAGTTGCGACGTTATCGCCCTGGATTCCAACCGCATCACTCCCACTACCTTTCCCGCCATGGTCAAGGCGTACCCGCTTTTCACGCCGCTCCTCTACGTCTATGCCTCTTCGGTCTACGAGCAGCCGGACCACAAAGGCAATGTCGGCGGCTGGAAGCCGGAGATGAGCGCGTGGACGCTGCGCGACGAGCAGAACAAAGAGATTCCCTATCCGGACGCGGGCGGCCACTGGATGGACTTCGGCAATACGCAATGGGCTGCCTTCTGGCGGGATCGCGTGCTTGATCTCACGCGGCGCGACGGCGCGTTTGGCGTCGTCGCCGCCGAGCTGCCCCCGGGCAACACCTTTGTCGGCGACCATCTGGCCAACTACAAGGATTTTAACGACCGTGCCGCCGCCACCGGCCGCTGGCTGCAGGCGGCTCATGCGCCGGGCAAATTCCTGCTGATTCCCTCCGCCATCGGTTTCGATTCCCCGGCGGGCCACGCCACCCTCGCCACACCGCCCAGCGCGGAAGAGCCGGAGCTTCGAGGAACGCTATGGGACGATTACTACTCCTGGATCGACGGCGCGTGGGCGGAGGGCTGGATTCACCCCTACTGGTCGGATACGCCGCTGCCGCCCACCTACTGGGAGATCGAAGAGGAGGCTGCCGATCGCGCGGCCCGCAACGGACAGGTGTTCATCGCTGCCGCCGCCTACCGCAACGACGCCGAGCTGGAGTACGATCTGGCAAGTTACCTGCTGATTACCCACCACCAGGGCCGGCTCGTGTTCCAGCCGATGCCCCTCCTACCCGCGCAGCCGCCCGACGCCGGCTTCAGCCTCGCCGTGCTTCGCCGGGAAGTAGCCGCCAAATCCGGCTACTTTAACGCACCGCTCGGGGTGGCCCTCCAGGAGCGCCATATCGTGCAGGTCACGGATGGCGTCGTCTGGCGGCGTACCTTCCAGAACGGCGTCGTCTACGTCAACGCCGACATCCAGCAAAAAGTCACGATCCAGCTCGGCGGCACGATGAAGCGTCCCAACGGCGACCTGATACAAGACATCGTACTCCCGCCCCAAAGCGGCGCGATTCTCCTCTACACAAACTGAAGACCTCACCCCCTCTCCTTACGAAGGAGAGGGGGAATTTGGTTTTCTCACCAGTTCACCCGCTCGCCAGGTCATCGAGCCTTCGGGCTCAGTTTTTCGTCGCGCGCAAGTTGCCCAGCCAGAGCGTGTTGTCCTGGTCCGAATGGTCGATCAGGCCGCTAGCGTCCAGGATCACGATCTGCTTGATTAAGTCCTTATCCAGGCGATCGTTGCTGTCTTTAGTATTCTGGTCGGCTTTGAGGTTCGCCAGCGACACGCTGACGTGCTTGACAGCCGAGCCGCCATCCACATCGACTTCCGTATTGTATTTGCCGCCATCCTGCTCTTCGACCTGGACGATGAGCTTGGCCGGCCTGGCGGACGCTGCATCGAAGCTCAGCTTCTCCATATCCGCCAGTTTGCCACGCGGCACGAGGCGCACGAAGGCAGTCGGGATACTCGGCGCCTGATGATAGTCCGCCTGCATTCCATTGCCGTCCAGCGGCTTGCCCACCGAGCGGCTTAGCCGCGCGTCCCCGGTTCCTATCCACATCGGCTGTGGATGGACAAAGCTATCCAGCTTCACTTCGGAATCCGTCGCTGAGACCGATGCGGGAAGCGTCTCTTCGCTCACCGTGAAATCATCCACATAGAGCGTATGCGGCCCCTTCTTCACCGGGAATAGCTTCGCCATGTTCGGATCCTCTGCCTGCGCGAACAACTGACCGACATCCACGATGGCAACGGCCTGCACCTGATCGAGATCGAGCTTGCCATCCGGGTCTTTCGGATCGCCCGGATTTTCCGACAGCACGAAATCGGACGTGGAGAGATCGACCTGCTGCCAGGTTTCTTTGGGCACGCTGAAGAGGGCGATGTAGCGCCCGCCTTCCTGCTCCTGCAGCGCGACCGCGAGCGGCGCCGCATGATCGGCCTGCACCCAGAAGCGCAGCGACTTCGCTTTCGCCAGGGCGCTGTTCGGCGTCGGCAGCAGCAGCGCATTGATCTCGCCTTTGTTGATAGTGTAGTCGAACTGCAGCGCGCCCTTGCCCTCCCGGACGTGGGCGGCGTCATGTGTCAGGGAAACCTTCGCATTTGAGCCAAAGCCCATCCACATGCCTGTATCGGCTTCAAAGGAATAGCACATAAGCGGCGTGGTCGCCTGCGGCTGTGCCGCCGCGACACATGCGAGCAACGCAATGGCGCCGCTGATCTTGCCAATGGGAAGTTTCACCGAAGAGCCTCCTGTTACGGATATGTTGGGGAAATCGCTTGCCAGTGATACGGCAGGCAGGACAGAGCGGTTTCGCAATCAGTTCAATATGCAGAGCATTTATTAACTTCCGGCGGCTAAAGCCGCAGCCCCTGGGGACCCCTGCCCCATGCCCAAAGTCGCCCTTCGGCGACTGGCTTGCCATCGTGTTCCCCCTCCCCTAGAATTGGGGGAGGGGTCAGGGGTGGGGGCCTATAAGCAGGCGGGCTTTGCGCCTTTGTTGCTGCGACTTCAGTCGCCCGAAGAAGGACAAGAACTGGAAAGGGACAGGAGGTGAGAGCGTCCCGGCTAAGAGGCATTTAATCCACTGGGGCGGTACGGATAGCGAAATCGTAGCCGGCGATGGTTGAATCGTTGCAGAGCAGGACGAAGTCGGCGCGGAGGGCTTTTTCGGAGTGAGAGCGCAGGGTCAGCGTGTGCGTGCCGCGTGTAAGCTGCGCCGTCCCACATAAGAGGGTCTGGCCGGCGCGCGCGTTGATGGGCGCGACCGCCCGCCCGTCGATGAGAATCTCGACCGGCTCCGGCTTGCTGCCCTGCACGCAGCGGGTAAAAACCGTGTAGCGCCCCGGCGTCTCAATTCGAATTTGTGTAGAGATCGCCTCGCCCCGGCTCAGCCGCACGCAGGTCGCCCCTTTGCCCGGACTGCAGTCGGAGGCGGAGAGGGGCCGATGCCCACCCAACTGCAGGAACTTCTCGCATTCGAAAAGCAGCTCCTGCGGCGGTGGGGTGAAAGTGATCGCGCCGATGCTGTGCGGCTCCAGGGTCAGCTTCCAGGTATTCTCCTCCGGCGTCACTACCTGGTCCGCCCACGCCGCGAACGCCTCCGGCGGAATCGTGACCGTCTTGGTCACCGGCGTATCTTTCGGATTGTAGTAGAGCACCTTGTCCGTAAAGAGGGTGGCGTAAACGCCGTCCATGGCATTGTCCACCGGCAGGGCGTCCTTGCGGCCCGGATCGATCTCGCTGAGATGGTAGATCGCCCGGCGCACGACCTCGATATAGCCCTTGAGCAACTGGCGGTTGGCGGGGAAGTAGATGGTCAGCCCCCTGCCATAACGGCGCGTCCAGTCCGTCGTGAGGCGACGCAGGTCCATCTCCCGGCGAATCGTGCCCGGCGGCGGCTGCGCGTCCGGCTCTTCGTTCATGTCCTGCGCCACCATCTGCACCGACTGCACCCACACCCCAAGATGGCGCTTGTCCTGCGAATCGGGGATCAGCTTCACGGGCTGGAAGGTCTCGGAGGCGAAGGTGAGCGTCGAGAGCGGATGGTCGGCAAGGGCTTCCTCCGGAACCGGGAAGCGGTAGGTCACGTCGCCGGGGGATTCGAGATCGCCGACCTCATGGCCGTTCACCAGGACCCGGCGCTTCAGCTCCGCCGCCTCTTTGGGCACGCTGGCGCGGATGATGAGCGTGTACTGCTTGTCCGGGTCCACGGGCAGGCGCACCGTCGCCTCCGCGCTCGTCCAGCGGCGCTTCACGTCGTCCACCGAGTCGGGATCGAACCACTCCCCGCCCAGATAGTCGGCGGCAGCCGGGTCGCCGACGTTGATCTGGTACTGGTCCGGCAGATCGCCCACGTAGCGCTCCGTCACTTTCGCCGGAGCCAGTTCCTGGACGTAGCCGAACATATCGTTGAACCAGGACGCGTCCCCGTCGAAGTTCTGGATCTTGCCGAAGTCGTAGGCGATCAGCACGCCGCCGTCGTTGACCCACTCTTTGATCCGGTCCAACGTCGTCTGATCGGCCATCATGCCCTGCCAGAGCACCAGGATGCGATAGTTCTCCAGGCAGCCATCCTGCACCATCCGGTCGTCGACGATGTCGAAGTTGGCGGCGTCGCGCAGGTAGGCGCAGGCCTGCGCGAAGAGCGGCTCGAATCCCTGCTCCGGCTTCAATTTCTGCGCCATCGCCGGATAGAACATCGCCACGTCCACCACCGGCTTCTCAACGCGCAGGTACTTGCCGTAACGATAGTAGACGTCACGGGTCGCCACGGCGTTGCCCGCCCAGTCGAAATAGCCGGTCGCCCCCTGCGAGACAGCCTCGAAGATGCGCCCGACCTCCTGATCGGCGGACAGCCCGCCCGGCGGCTCGGTCCAGAACGGCGCGCCATAGAAGCGGCTGGCGCTGCCTAAACGGCCCAGCATCGTCGCCGCGTTGTCCGCGAACGGCTTGAACCCGCCGTGCGTGGAGCGCACGGCGGCATGGACCTGGGCGGCCAGCTTGGGGATCAGGCTGTTGTCGTTGCCGCCGCGCGGGTCCTCGTCCGCGAACCCGGCGGGGAGCATGAGCAGGGTATTCGGGAAATGCTTGCGCGCGGCGCCCAGATTGGCCTCGATAGCGTGCCCGACCGCAGCGTCGTACCAGGTGACGAAGTCCAGCCACTCCTGCCGGGCATCCATACGCGACTTTTCCGGGTAGGTGATCTCGTCCGGCGACTTGAAATCGCGCTTCCAGGCCGCGTTGAGCCTGTCCAGCGAGCCGTATTTGGCGAGCATCGCCTTCTTGAAATCGGCGCGGGCCAGGGGATCGCTGCACCACCAGCCCAGATGATCGTGCAGGTTCCCGAAGCGGCGCAGCCAGTCCTCCCGCTGCCCCGGCACCGATATGCGAGCGCCCATGAGCAGCCCGGCCTCGCCGTAGTCGCCATGCACGCCGACGTAGATCGCCGACAGCTTGCGCTCCTCGCCCTTTTTGACCGCGAACTCTTTGGACAGGGCTTCATAGCCGGAATCGATAAAGCCCGGCCAGCTTGGGTCCCAGGGCGAGAAGGCGCGCACGGGCTGCTGATGCTCCAGGCACTGGATGCGCACGAAGGGGACCGATTTGGCGTACCAGGGCGGCGGGAACGCCTCATGCGGGAAGTAACACCAGTCCAGCCCCAGGGACTGCACGGCTTTGCGCGCCGCGTCCGGCCCGCTCCAGTCCCAATGGCCGGGCGCCGTCTCTTCCGTCGAGAGATGATCGGAGTCCGTTTGAAACAGCGTAAAGCCCGCTTCGGAGAGGATCTTCATGTCGGAGGGGCTGGAGGCGCTGGCCGAGAGAATCATGCGGTCGCCGACGTGGCGCGGGCGCGTATAGGGGTCTTCGCCCGGCTTGCCGCCCGCCCGGATATCCCAGAGACGCACCAGCCGGGAGGCGTCCGGCGTGAGCGCGCCGTGCAGCGGTCCCCACACGCCGCCGTTGGCGGGCGCCAGCTCTTTCGCCAGCGGCCAGTGGCTATCGTCCACGGCAAAGGTGGCCCATGCCGGCGGCGCGCGGCGGTTGGCGCGCACGCGACCGTCCGAAAAGAAGAGCTGGGGCTTGCCGCCAGGCAGCCGGACCACCAGCTTATAGATCAGCCCGCCGGGTCCACCGGTATTCTGCGCCTCGACCGCCAGCAGATTCGGCCCGGCCTTGAGATAGCGGGTGACGTCGAACTCCTGCACCGTCGTCCAGTCGCTGCCCGTCGCCACCGGCGCTTTACGCTCGTTCAGGTAGGCTTTGAAGCTGTCGTCGGCAGTAATGCGCAGCCTGGCCGACACCGGCGCTTTGGGCAGGCGAAACCGCTGCCGGAACCAGAGGGTCTCCGGCGCGTGCGCGTCGTCGGCGGACCAGATCCACATCCAGTTCTTGGCGGGATCGCCGGACGCCGGTCGGACCGAGAGCAGCACGCAGAGGATCAGGAGCAAGCAGGCAACAAAGAGACGGACACGCGGCATTCCGAAATACTTCCTTCACGATCGCTGAG
This sequence comes from Chthonomonadaceae bacterium, assembly GCA_035653075.1. GTDB lineage: Bacteria > Armatimonadota > Chthonomonadetes > Chthonomonadales > Chthonomonadaceae > DASRCN01. Next base: position 18,100 of record DASRCN010000046.1, read on the forward strand.
AATGAGCCTCCCCGACGATTTCAACAAAGCGTTTTTTAACTCCTGCTTGAGGCCGTCAATCGCGCAGGTAGCGATAGACCGAATAGAGAAGGTAGGCTCCGATACCGATAAACAGGCAGGGAAAAGCCAGCAGGATATGGATAGGAAAGTGACCCCGCGCCCCCGATTCGTCCGCATCGGGATTCACGACTATTTGCGTACTAAATCCTCGCTGGAAGCCTAAAAGGATCGGATGGATAGCCATAACGATCCCGACAATGACCAGGAAAATCCCTGTAATAATCATTCCAATGATCGTATAGGTGTCAGGATCCAGGGTTGCCAGCCAACTGTTTGCCGTCCGCTCTTGCTTGGTTATGTCTTCCATCTGCGCTTTCTCTATTTTTGCCAGAAGCCGACGCGCAGAATCGTTCTCCGGCTCCGTTTTAAGAACCGATTCGACCAGATCGTAAGCCTGCCTCACGTTACCGCGAATAAATGCTAAGTGCGCCTCTTCGAGCGGGTCCATGGCATCCTCATATCAGGGAAAGAGCCCTCGGCATGGATTTCAACAAAGTTTTTGCTTGCTCCTGCCTGCGGCTGTCAAACAGCGTACAGGCACATCATAATCGGCCAAAAAGGGGATCAGATTTATCGCCGTATGCTATATAATTGCAGGTTGAGCCATCCGTTTCTGCCAGAATCAGGAGGCTCGACCTCTGGCACAAGCACGGCAACTATTCGGAATGGCGGGAGGCAGGATGAATAGAAAACGCGGGATCTGGCGCCTGGCGGCGCTGCTGATGGTTGGAGGGAGTCTTTCGATGGCGCACGCGCAGGAGCCGGCGGCGCAGGCGACAGCCCAGACGCATTGGAACGTGATGGAGGCGGGCGCGGTCCCGGACGGCAAGACAGATGACACGGCGGCTTTCCAGAAGGCGCTGGATGCGGCAGGCCGGGCCGGCGGTGGCGTGGTCGACGTGCCTGCCGGGCGCTACCGCATCGACGGCACGCTCTCCGTTCCTGCCAGCGTAACGCTGCAGGGGACCTATCACGTGCCTCCCACGCCGGAAAAAAACGCGGACGGCGATCTGACCGGCTCGGTGCTGCTGGCCTATGCCGGACGCGGCTCGGAGCAGGGTCCGCCCTTTATCCGGCTGGCGGGCAGCAACGCCGTTCTCTCCGGGTTGATCGTCACCTACCCGGAGTGGAAGCAGACCGACGTGCCGCCCGTTCCTTATCCGCCCTGCGTCTTCTCGCAGGACACGGCAAACGTCGGCATTCTGGACTGCTGCTTCCTCAATCCCTATGAGGCGATCCGGCTCGTCCGTGCGGCCCGCCATCTCGTCCGCAACGTCACCGGCTATCCCAGTAAGCGCGGCGTCTTCGTGGATGAGTGCTACGACATCGGGCACATCGAAAACGTCCACTTCTGGCCGTTCGGCGTCGATTATAAGCCCGACGATCCCTTCTGCCACTGGATCAACACGCACGGTGTCGCCTTCGAGCTGGCCCGCACCGACTGGCAATACGTTTTCAACACCTTCTGCTTCGGCTACGGCGTGGGCTACAAATTCTCCGAATCCAAAACGGGCAGCGCCAACGGCAACTTCCTGGGCCTCGGCGCGGACTCCTGCCAGCGCGCCGTCGTGGTCGAGCAGGCGCAGCCGCCGGGACTGCTCATCACCAACGGCGAGTTCGTGGGCAGATGGAGCAGCCGGGATGCCGTCTGCGTGGAGATCGGTTCGCAGGTGGAAGGCACGGTCAGCCTGACCAACTGCTCGTTCTGGGGGCCGATCGACCACTGCATCTGGATGCGTAGCCCGGAAGGGCAGATCACGGCCAACGCCTGCCACTTCGTCAACTGGGACGTGGCCGCTACCGGCTCACCCGCCATCCAGCTAGACGCGGGCAAGGCCATCGTGAACGGCTGCACCTTCGCGCAGGAGGGGCTGGACGTACGCGTGGGCGACAGGGTCGTATCGGCTATCCTGATGGGCAATCAGGCGTCCGGCGGCCTGCAGATCGAGAACCGGGCCGGTAAACACATGCAAGCCTTCGCCAACGAGCAGGACTCGATCGCCTGGACGCCCGCCGCGCGCTTGCACTATCGGATCGAGATCGGCGCGGAAGGCGATGGCCGCTACCTGCGCAGTTGGAATGGCCGCGAGCGGTTTTCCGCGAACGGCGCCACATGCACGATGCGCTGGTCCACTCCGGCCTCCCAGTTGTTCCTGCCGGTCGTGCCCGGTAAGCCCTATACCCTCGCGCTCGCTATGAATGTGCCGGAGGCGGCGCTGGCGCCGGACGCGGGGATCTATCTCGAAGGCAAGCGCGTGGCCGTGCTGCACGCGGGCGAGGGCGTCCGGTTCGTCCCGCTGCCGCCGGCCCACACAGACCGAATCACGCTGGAGCTGCGCTGCCGGGGATGGGTTCCCAGCCGGGTAGAGCCCGGCTCGCACGATGACCGCACGCTGGGGGTGTCCGTCTATTCCGTGGAGATGCGCGCCGAGGGGTCCGGAAGGAAAATCTTCAACGCAAATACGGACCAATGAGGAAAAACGGCAAGGAACGTCCATAAGAGAGGTCGAATAAGGAACAAATGTTTATAAGGAGGACACATGGCCAACCGAGCGGTCTATCGCGCTATCTGGGTCACGTCCACTATTGCGCTCATCGTTTTGATCGTCCTGTTCTCCCGCCAGACCATGGCGGTCCCCAAGCCTGACAAGATGGCGACCTATGTCACGGATGATAAGGTCGTCCGCGTACAGCACCCGTCCAACTGGAAAGGACATGCCATCTCCGCCAATGCCGTCGCGACCACGGTCTGGTTCCAGCCAGCGCCGACGGCCCGCTTCCGGGTCATGGTGGACCTGAAAGGCTCGCTGCTGGCCGACATCAGCAAATCGAGCGGCGGGATGGAGCTGCCTACGAATCTGCCCGGCATGGACCAGGGGAATGGGCAGCAGCCCTCGTCCCAGTCGCCGCTGGAGAAGGTCCACGCGATGCAGGGAGAAGAGATGCAGTCGTCTCCCCTCTATCCCCAATTCCAGGACGGCACGACCGCGCCGGCGCAGATCGCCGGCCTGGACGCTTTGGCCACCGACTATACCTATCAGCAGCCCGGCCTGTGGGGATCGACGCCGATCGTGGGCAAGCGGTTCACCGCGCTCAGTGGAGACCGCCGCATCACGGTCGTTTACGAATGCGCGAAAGACACGCAGGCGGAGCTGGCGCCCGTCTTCACCAAGATGCTGGATAGCCTTCAGATCGGGCAAGGAGGGAGCTAGCCATGTACTGTCGCGCCTGTGGAATGGAAAGCCGAACGACCGATAGGTGCGAGTGGTGTAAGAAGCCGCTCCTGCCTTCGCCGGGACAGCAGCCGCTGACCGGACCGCCGCCGCAAGCCGCCGCGCCGCCCCAGCAGGCGCCGCTCCTCGTCGGCGCTCCGGCCCAACCTCTGGTCCGCCCGCTGAATGAAATGACACAGCCGATGCAGGCTCCTCCCTTGAATGCTCCCCCGTTGAACGGCCCACAGCCGGCCCCCCCATCCTACACGCCTCCGCCGCGCACGACCCTGACCGGCGAGGTGATCGAGACGCCGCCCGCAGCGTTCCCGACCGCTCCTCCGCCGATGTATCCGGGCGGCGGACCGGTAGGCATCGATCCCATCCTCTCCCCGGTCGCCGCCGGTCTGCCGACGGCAGTTGTCTCGGCCCAGGGGATGCGCGGCCAGATCGAGAATGCCTATGAAGCGCCGCTGGCAGAGCGGTGGGAAAAATCCCTGGCCCTCTGCATGCCGCTGCTCGTCCTCTCGCTCGTCCTGGCCCGCTTCGTGCCGGGCACGGGCCTCTGGGTCGTCATGGCCGATATGTTCTTCGTCGCCCTGGCGCTCGGCGCTACCGGCGCTATCCCCTCCTACGACGACGCCGTCATGGACTGCACCGCCGTGCTCATCGCGGCCTTCCTGCTCGGACCTCTCGTTGCGATCGGGGTCTACGTCTTCGTCGGATTGATCAAACAAGAGTGGAATATGTCGGTCCTGGCGGTGTTGCTGCTCAATATTTTGATTCGCGTCCTTTTTCTCCTGGCCTTCCCGACCTACGGAGCCCTCCTCGTGCTCGCCACGTTGTTTGGCATCTTCTCCGGCATTGTCGGCGCCTTCGTCGGCTTTCTGGGCCTGTCGCTCTCCTTCGGCGGCTGGATGACCAGCAGTTTCTTCCGTCCCCTCGACGCCTCCGATTAGCCCACCCCCTGTCCCCCCCCCTGGTTCGCTCGCTACGCTCGCAGGGAGGGGGCACATAACTGCTCTCTTGTGCCTCTGCCTCAAGCTGCTCTACGTTGTAGCTGCGTTTCCTCTGGTTGCAGAGCTATCTCTTGGCTTTTGCTATTCTTTCTTGGGCAGCCACTACAATCTGAGCTAGCACAGCTTCCATGTTTTGCTCGATAGCATCGTTGGAAAAGCGCAAGATAGACAGTCCTCGGCTGCCAATAAGGGTATCTCGCATCTTATCGTAATCAAGCATCTCTTTATGCACGGCTCCATCTACTTCCACAATCAGCCCGGCCGTATGGCAATAGAAATCGACGATAAAGCCGTCGATGGTCTGCTGTCTGCGAAACGACAATCTTGCAAGCCTATTGGCACGCAGCTTTTCCCACAGCCGTCTTTCCGAGGGGGTCATTCGCTGGCGTAACCGACGAGCCATATCGCGCTTCTCAGCAGCATGAGGTCCGAATATAATCTTCGACTTGTCTATGGGTACAGGCTCTTCATCGTGCATACAGACTTCCTTCAGTAGAGCGAGAAAAGCAGGGAATATGCTGGCTCTGTACTTTTGTCTGGAGGCAAGAGCAGCTATAGGAAGAGAGAAATCGCTTTTGGAACGGTTCCCCCTCCCTGCGAGCGTAGCGAGCGAACCAGGGAGGGGGACAGGGGGTGGGCCCTACTTCTGCGCGCGCTCGAAGCCGCCTTGCTGGAAGAACGGATCCGAGAGCGCCTTCTTGAGATTGAAGTGCAGGAAGGGCCGGTTATACGCCTTCTCGGTCATCGTGGCGTTGGCGACCCAAAGGTCGCCGGAGCCGGGCTTGAATACGATGGCATGCAGGCTTCCCGTTCCCAGGTCGTGCATCAGATGCTCGGCGGTCGCCACATCCAACTTATGGTAGCGGGCCCGAAGATAGCTTCCCACCTTGCCGTTCCACGGACTGTTGCAGCTCATGGACATATAGACCATGCCGGGCAGCGTGGGATACGGCAGCGTTTTGGGTGTAAAAACCTCGCAGCGCGCGTGGCTGGTCTTGAGGGCGCGCACCTGTCTCTCGTGGGCAGAGGAGAGGCAGTAAAGAAGTGAGCTGGTTCGCGGACCGTCCTGCACCAGCCGGACCGCCTCGTCGAGCGTGTGGCCGAACTGAAGCGAGTCGCGCATCACGTAGGTGAGAGGCCGGGCGTCGAAGGTGTCCGTGTTCTTATCCCAGTCGTCCCCGATCTCGGACATGGCGATGCCATCGGCGTTCATGCCGGAGACCACGCCGCAGTGACCGAGCCAGCCGACGTTGATGAAGGGGATGCCATTCTGCGGCGCGTAGACGATCAGCGCCGGGTACTTCTGGATGCCCGCTCCGGTCGCGTAATCGAGGGCACGGATCTGAATCAGATCGCCGCTCGACGTGGCTTTTCCGACCGCCGCGAAGAAGGAGCAGTGCCACTCGGAGATGTCGGGAATGGCGTGCAGCCGCTCGATCTCCTGAAGCGGGACACCGGAGCCGTCCGCCAGACCGCGCAGCTCTTCGAGGTAGTCCGGACGCAGGTGGCTGGCATAGAGCGCCCAGATCTCATCCGCTTTCTGCGGCGAGCAGTTGAGGCCCAGCAGCATCACGGTCGTAACGTCATGGGCCAGATAGCGCACCTCTTCGGCGCAAAGCTTGCCCTGCGCATAGCCCATCTCGTAGGGCGTGCCGCGCAGGTAGAGCACCGTAAGAGTGGCATTCCCGCTTCCCAGCGTAAAGCGGCGGCCGTGCTGCGCGACATCCACCTGCTGGGATGCCGAGGCCGCCACACAGAGAACGAGCAGCGCGAACAGGAACAAACCGCGCGCTGCCGACCATCTTTTCTTCATCTGCCTTTGGACCTCCACTCGTGGGGCTAGGGCACTTCAGGCCGGATCGTGGCCTCTGTGCCCGAAATCGCTCGCCGTCCTGGCCGGTCGATTTCATCAACGTTAGCTTACCACGTTATGAAGGTCCTGGGCAAGATGAATCCCTTTGTGTTTCTTTCAACCGAACCGTTGTGCTCCTTTATGCCATCGCTTCTTCGGCGCTGGCTAACCGGAGCGTCTTCAAGGCGCCTCCCTTTCTGCCGCTCTGGACAGGCTACTTTCCGGCTCGGCGGGCATCCAGGCTCAGCGGCCCGGCGCCAAAGTGGGTGATGAGCAGCGCACCGCCCAGCATGGACAGGTTCTTCAGAAAGTGGGCCATCTGCATCTGCGCCTGCATCGGGTCTTTCACCGCCCAGAAGTTGTGCATCATGAGCGTGACTGGAATCAGGAACAACACGAGAAGCCATGCTCCGATCCTGGCCCGATAGCCCAGCAGAACGCTCAACCCTCCGGCCAACGCGATCAGCCCGGACAGAGGGACCAGCAGGCCCGCCATCGGCACGCCCGCATGGGCAGCATAGCCGATTTCCTGTTGGGAAAAGTGGCCCAGACCAGCTATGAGGAAGATAGCCGAAAACAGAACGCGTCCCGCCAGTACGACCGCCTTATCGGCCCCGTTTCCTTTGACTTGATCTTGCGGCTGCGCTTGTTCCACCGCTGCGCTCACGACAGTGCTCATTGCTTTTTCCTCCACAGCTTCAATCACGAAGCTGCCGTTTCCGTGGATTTTGCATCCTGACCCCATTAAAGCCAGGAATGCTGAGTACATGGTATTCCTATATACTCAATTTAATATAGTGCAAAGTTCCATGTGCCGGAAAATTTATTGTATTGCTCCAGGAAGCACGGTATAATGGAGCTATGGAAGCGAAGAAAGAGAAAACAGAAGGGAACGGCTCCTGTGGATCGCCCAGTCTGGTGCGCGGCGTATTGCTGCTGCAGGAAAAGTGGGTGCTGCTGATCGTCAACCAGTTGCTGAAAGGGCCGGTCGGCTTCAATGAGCTGAGCCGCAAAGCGGAGGGGGTCAACGTGACGACGCTCTCGCAACGCCTGGCTTTATTAGAGCAGGCCGGACTGGTCATCAAGACCATCCACTCGACCATGCCCCCACGAACAAGCTACGAATTGACGGAAGCTGGGAGAGCCTTAGAACCAGTGCTGGAAGCGATCGAGACGTGGAGTGAGAAGTATCTGAGCACGGACGCGCCTACTCTTCCCTGCCCGGAAGAGGGCTGCACGAATGCCGGATAGGGGAGGGCGATAAAGAGCGCTATCCCTCCGACGAGACGGCATCCAGAGGCGCATAATCGGCAGCGCGGTCTGGGGCTTGCCGCTGCAGATCTTTATAATGAAACTCACATAGGTACTCTTCTAATGTATCGGAGGGGGACAGCAATACCCACGCTGCATGTTCGCCGCATCCGATCACCTCGCAAAACGATGTAGCCATCCTCTTTTCCCTTAATAGGAACGGAGGATCAGGAGCGGCGCGGCTTCCAATCCGATTTTCTATGCATAGGAGCATATAATACCCATTTCGGCCTTACAGCGTCAAGGCATTATTTCCCACGCAGCCCTGGTAGGAAATGATAGAGCAGGAGGCGTATAAGAGAGCATCCGCCGGACGCAAAAAGCTTCTCCGCCCGCAGGCGGTTGTCCGAAGGACCCCTAGACGTGTACTTTCGTGCCCGGCTATCAATGCCCGGCCATTAGGGCCGATGCATCCCTGGGAGGTGAGGAGATGTTAGAAGGAATCGAGCGTCTGGTAAACCTGGCGCCGCCCCGGCAGGCGGCCTTATCGGGCATCGACAACGGTCCTATTCAAGAGGCGGTCCGCACCGGTAATGGCGAGAGGCTGCGCGCCAGTGACGGGCACTTCGCCGCTGTCGGCAGGGAGGGTCAGACGGTCCGCCTGGCCCGCACCATCGGCTTCCCCTTACGCTACTTCGTCGCCAAGATGTTTCACGGTCCCTTCCTGGTCGTCGCCGAGCGGATCGACACGCTCTATGCCTGGTGCCGGGAACAGAAGATCGGCTGGCAGTTCGATCCGCAGTACACGCGCATGGTCCCCGCGCACTATCTGACGGAGATCGACCAAATCGGCTGCCCGGACCCGGCGCCCCGCTATTATCGCTTCTTCGATCCGGTCATCGGCCAGGGTTCGGCGGAGATCGAGGAGGCCGGAGCGCGCTATATCCAGACGACTTATCAAGCCCTCCAGCAGTGGCTCGCCGCCGTGCCGCCGCAGGAGCCTATCGCGCTGGCCTTCTCCGGCGGCGTCGACAGCACCTCAATCTTGCTGCTGGCGCGACACGCGCTCCGGGAGCGCGGCGATGACCCCAACCGGCTGCGCGCCTTCACGCTCGATCTGGGCGGCGGACAAGATGCCGCGCAGGCAAAAGCCGTCGTGTGCGAATTGGGGCTTGAATCGGTCTGGGAGGTCGTTTCGGTCCCGGCAGAACGGTACGATCTGGAGGAAGCGATCCGCGTCATCGAGGACTACCATCCTCTCGACGTCGAGTGCGCCGCAGCCGGTCTCTGCCTGCTCGGCGGCATCCGCGAGCGCTACCCGAGTCTGCGCTACCTGCTGGACGGCGATGGCGGCGATGAGAATTTGAAGTCCTATCCGCTGGAAGATTCGGACCTGACCCTCTCCAGCGTCCTGCGCAACCCCCTGCTCTATCAGGAGGGCTGGGGACTCGATGCTATCAAGCACAGCCTGACCTATTCCGGCGGCCTCTCTCGCGCCTATGTCCGCACCTACGCGCCGGGGCAGCGTTACGGGTTCGAAGCGTTCTCGCCCTACACCGTCCGCTCCGTGATCGCGGCGGCGCTGGAGATTCCGTTCGAGAGCGTTCTCAACGGCAGCGTCGAGCGGCTCTATACCTTGAAAGCCGAGGTGGTGCGCGCCGGCGTGGAGGCGGTCACCGGTATCCGGATGCCCGTCTCACCCAAGCGCCGCTTTCAGGATGGGGCCGGCGGCGATACGTACCGGCGCTGGCGCGTTAGCAAAGCCTGGTGCCGTCAGGTCTTCCTGCGCCAGTGGGAAGAGCGCCTGCACGAGGCCTGGAACCCGGATACCGAGCGCGTCTCCGGTAACGACGTCACCGTGCCGCTGCCGGCCTCGTAATGGTCATTAAAACGGAAATAGCTGCCTATCCTGTTGGCGCCGCCGCGCGCAATCGCTGGGTGCTGGCGCGGCGGGCCTCCAAGAATCCGCTCGATCCCTGGCGGCCCTATGCCATGCTGCGGGAGGAGGAAGCCGGCGCAGATGGAGGCCTGATCTCCACGCTGACCATGTTCCTGACCAACACAGAATGCCCCTATCGCTGCCTGATGTGCGATCTCTGGAAGAACACGCTGGACGCGCCGACGCCTCCCGGTGCGATTCCGGCCCAGATCGCTTACGCCCAGGAGAATCTTGCCGCAGCGCGCCAGATCAAGCTCTATAACGCCGGCAGCTTCTTCGATCCTCGCGCGATCCCACCGCAGGACGATCCTACCATCGCCGCGCAGGTGGCCGGATTCGAGCGGGTGATCGTGGAGTGCCATCCGGCGCTGCTCGGCGCCCGGTGCCTACGATTCCGAAAACTACTCCCTGGCCGGCTGGAAGTCGCCATCGGCCTGGAGACGGTCCATCCGGAAGCGCTGGCACGCCTCAACAAGCGGTTCACCGTGGGCGATTTTCGCCGGTCTGCCGCGTTCCTGGCAGAGAACGACATCGATTTGCGGGTCTTCCTCCTCGTGCGGCCTCCCTTCCTGAACGAGGAGGAAGGCGTGGTCTGGGCGCATCGCTCCCTGGATCTGGCCTTTGACAGCGGCGCGAAGGTCTGCTGCCTCATCCCCACCCGTGCGGGCAATGGGGCCATGGAAGCCCTCGCTGCCTCCGGCGACTTCGCTCCGCCTCAGCTCGCGTCCCTGGAGGCGGCGCAGGAGTACGGCCTGCGCCTGCGCCGCGGGCGCGTCTTCGCCGACCTCTGGGACATCGAGCGGTTCTTTACCTGCGAATGTTCCCCGGCCCGAGCGGCGCGGCTTAAGGCCATGAATCGCACGCAGTCGATCCCCCCTCCGATCTCCTGCGGCGCGTGCGGCAGGTAGGCAGCCATGCAAAGCGATTTTGATCTGGCTATCGTGGGCTCCGGCTTCGGCGGCTCCCTGTTGAGCATGGTGGCACGGCGGCTGGGCCTATCGGTCGTGCTCCTGGAACGAGGCAAGCATCCGCGCTTCGCCATCGGGGAGTCGACCTCGCCGCTCATGAACCTGCTCGTCGAGCAGATCGCGCTCCGTTACGATCTGCCCCGCCTGCTGCCGCTTACCACCTTCGGCAGTTGGCAGCGGACCTATCCGGACGTGGTTTGCGGCCTCAAGCGCGGCTTTACCTACTATCATCACGAGGCCAGACGCTCCTTCCGCAACGCGCCGGACCGTAGTACACAGCTTCTGGTAGCGGCCAGCCCATCGAATGAAGTCTCCGATATGCACTGGCTGCGCGCGGACGTAGACCATTTCCTGGTCCGGGAAGCGATCTCCCTCGGCGTCGAGTATCTGGAGGAGGCGCAGCTAGACCAAGTAGAATTGGGCGAGGAGGCCGCCACGCTTTCCGGCGAGTGGCACGGACAGCCCTTCCGCGTTCGCGCCCGCCTGATCGTGGACGCGAGCGGCCCGCGCGGATTCTTGAGCCGCGCCCTGTCGCTGCCGGAGATGTCCTTTCCCGGCTACCCGCCGACACAGACCCTTTTCTCCCACTTCGCCAACGTTCCCCGCTGCGATCAGATGGATGCCTACCAGAGCGCCGACATTCCCCCTTATCCACCGGATGACGCGGCCCTGCATCACGTCTTCGACGGCGGCTGGATGTGGGTGCTGCGTTTCGGCAACGGCGTGACCAGCGCCGGCATCGCCGTTCAGGAATCGTTAGCGGAGGAATGGGGACTGTCCGAAGGCGCCGCCGCCTGGCCGCGTTTCCTGGCGCAGTTTCCGACGATCCACGCGCAGTTCGCGGACGCGGAGGCGATCCGGCCCTTCGTCTACACGCCCCGGCTCTCCTATCGCTGCGCGGTGGCCGCCGGAGAGGGCTGGACGCTGCTTCCCTCAGCGGCAGCTTTTGTGGACCCGCTCTTCAGCACCGGCATGCCTCTCACGCTGCTGGGCATCGAGCGTCTGGGGAGGATTTTAGAGGAGGCGTGGGAGTCGCCGCACCTGAACGGGCGGCTTCAGGAGTATGGACGGATCACGCTGGCCGAAGCGGACGGGACGGCGCAGTTCATTCGCGCCTGTTATGCGGCGATGCCGTCGTTTCCCCACTTCGCCGCGTTCTCCATGTTCTACTTCGCCGCCGCCAGCTTCAGCGAGATGGCCCGCCGCCTGGAGCGCAGCCATCTGGTCCGGCGCTTCCTGGCCGCAGACCATCTTGCGTTCTCCGCCGGCCTGCGCGACTGCGCGGCACGGCTTACCGGCAGCCCGGTCACCGCCGAGGACGATGCCGGCATCTTCGCTCAGGAGGTTGCCGAGCGGATCGCCTGCCTGAATGTTGCCGGCCTCTGCGATCCGATCAAGCGCAACTGGTATCCGGTCGATCTGGAAGACGTCGTTCATAACGCGGAAAAGCTCGGTTACACACCGGAAACGATGGCGGCGCTTCTCACCACGGCTCCCTGGGCCAAAAAGTAACAAAAATATTAAAAATTTTCTCAGATCAACAAGAGCTAATTGGCATTGTTCTTGCTATAATGATCTTAAAGCAGCCTGAACGGTTGTCCGCCCGATACTGCTCGTCCGCGGAGGGTCTGGAATGCCGACCTACAAGGTGATCGCGCCCGATGGAACGGGGCTTGCTCGCGTCACCGCCAACTCGCCTCACGAAGCCCGCCAGTTGATTCTTGCCGAACTCGGAAAAGGACCCACACAGCCCCTAGATTTCTATGGACAGCCGATAAGCGGCCAGATCCTGGAATGGAATGAGAGCTTACGCGCCACGGCGGTCGCCAGTGACGAGGGGTTTACCTACGTGGATGAAAGCCAGCCGGGAGCGTCTGCCAGCGTCGTCCGCTACCGCCTGGATGGATCTTCGCGCCTGGTGCTTTTGCCGGACCAGGGAACGTCTTCCCAAACGGACCTTACAAGCCACGAGCCAGAGTGAGTCCGAAGGAGCGCAAGCCCTCCAATTCACGACGAATCTTAGGTAGGGGCGCTGCTTGCTGCGCCCTGGCACTCCTACAGACGGCTCATGTTCGGCAGCAGAAACTCGACGCGTACCATCGCACCACCGGCAGGCCGGTTCTCATAACGGATAGTGCCTCTCAGGTCCATACGTCCTACCGACTCGACAAGCTCCAGCCCCGTACTGCACATAGTCCCTGCATCGAAGTCTGAAGGAAAGCCGGGGCCATCGTCGTAGACTTCCAGGTGGGCCTGATCGCCCTCACAAGACAGTGCGAGGCCGATCTCTCCCTGACCGTGCTTGATGGCGTTGCTGATCAGCTCGTTGACCAGCAGCGCCAGGGAGGTACACTCCCGGACCGGCAAACAGATATTCTCGATCGAGTGGCGAATAGGTCGCTTTTCAATGGCCGCCCGGATTCTTTCCAGAAGCTTTTCAAGCACGATCTTTACGGAAACATCACCGGCATCGCCATAGCTCCTGGCGTTTTGAGTCAGCAGATCGTGAATATCGGCCAGTGCCTGAATATGCTGCCCGATCCGCTTCAGGGTGATAATGGAAACGGTCTGCTTCCCTTCCGCGATCTTCATATCGACCAGCGCGGAGATGACCTGCAAATTGTTTTTAACGCGGTGATGGGTTTCCGACATCGCTCGCTGCAGCCGCGCGTTCAAGCCCTCGATCTCGGCTTCATGGCGTTTATGCGCGGTGACATCGCGAAAGTTGATCACGATGCCGCCCACAGCAGGCTCCTCCAGAAGATTGGCGCCTACCGCATCGATCCAGACCCATGAGCCGTTCTTATGCTGAAGGCGGTACTCCGTTACCGCACGGCCTCCCGGCTGCTGCGCCAGGTGAACAAAAAGGTCTGCAACGCGGTCATAGTCGTCCGGATGGATCAACACGAGCGGGTTCTTTCCAATAAACTCTCCGGGCGCATACCCCAATATTCGCTGGGCGGCCGGGCTGGCATATTCCAGAAGGCCGTGTGCGTTCAGAATCGCGATGGCGTCCGAGCTGTTCTCCACAAGCGCGCGGAATCTGCGCTCGCTATTTTGCAAGGTGGTTTCCAGCTGCTTGCGCTCCGTAATATCGGTGAAGGCGCCGACGCTGCCGCGCAAGGCGCCCTCTTCATCCAGAAGCGGGGCGGCCGAGCCCAACACGTGGCGGGTCGCCCCATCCTCGCAGACGATTTCGAGCTCGACGTCCCGCACTTCGACCCCCTGCGAAGCGGCGACCTGCAGGGGCATCAGCTCCGGCGGAACGTCCCGGCCGTTCTTCCCAATAGAGTTGCAGGCCGGCGTCTGTATTTCCAGCACGTCCTTCGCCGCATGACATCCGGTCGGCAAAGCCAGCATCTGGGCGAAGGCCGGATTCATGCGGATCTGACGGCATTGAGGATCGCTGGCGATGCCGATACCGATCGGCAGGACCTGCAGCAATGTCTCCATCTCCCGGATCCGCTGCGTGAGGATCTCTTCCAGCCGGCTTACCGAATCCTGGGTCCTGCCCGGTCCGACATGGACCACAGCCTGCGGATGCGCTTCCGCCCGAAGCTCCATTGTTGGTCTCCTTTTCCTGCTATGCTGTTTGCTTTACCGCCTGCTGTCATTATCGGTAAAATTACCGGCAGCCTTACCCCACCCCTGTCCCCTCCCCTTCGTAAGCGGAGGCGACCAGAGCGCTATTAAGACGCTCCCCCTCTCCTTTAAAAGGAGAGGAGAGAGGCTTATCAGGAAGCGTGTCCGAAGGACACCCGGCGCGAAAGCGCCTCACAGCGAAGGACTTTAGTCCATCGGCTCGGCGCATAGGGCCATCGCATGTGGAATTTTCCGCCCGAAAGGGCGGTTGGCCGCAGGCCTGCCAGACGGGTCGTTCACGGCCCGGCCAAAACGAGGGACGGGGAAACAGGCATTGAAGTCAAATGCGATGGACCTGGGGGTCGGGTGGTAAGGTCTTGACACGGCACAGAGGAGGTGCTATGCTAATTTGGATACTCCCCGCTCGATACGTGGCGGGAAATCGAGGAGGACCGCATGGCAACCAACGAGAAGCTGACGAAACTGCTGGCGGGGCGCAAAGTGGATTCGGTGCGGCAACGCGGCGCGGATCTGGATATCGATTTTGCCGACGGCTCGACCCTCAGTCTCAAGCTGGCCGGCCCCACCGGAAGCGTCACGCTGACCGGCGAAAACGATAAAGAAGAGTACGCCGGCTAGGCCCACGTCCCTCATTGCGTAGCTAAAAGAAGAGCCCGCGCAACCGCGCGGGCTCCTTTGCTATAAGAACACCTTTGTTCTTATGGAGGGCATTTTTCAGGCGGCCTGCATACCGCAGGCCGCCGGGTTTCTGGTCTCCGCGCTGACAGGAACATCGCCCTGCACGGAGACTTGCCCGATCCATTCAAGGCTGATATCCCCATCATCCGTGATCAGATATCCGCCATACAGAGGAACGTAGAGTACATCATGTACTACGGATCGCGTGATCTGCTCCTGGCCCGCATGGTCTCTCCAGCGAATGGAGCAGCGTTTACCTACATAGGACCTTGCTTCGGCTAACGTCATTTGTCTTCCTCATATAACAAGCTGGCGCCGTAAAGTATGAATAATGGCGCTGTGCTTCCCGCCCGCCCCACCAGGGTGGGAGCGGCTTTTGACGAATGCCTCCTGCTCCGTCCCAAATGGCGAGGGCTTTTCTACTTCAAGAGGCCCTCGTCAGGCCATCCAGGAGGTGGAGATGGGTGACGAACGCGGTTCGTGGACCCGGCACCCCTCATAGATGCTTTGGTCTCCTCTCCTCAAGCCAGGAAGATTATCGGCGCTCAAAATCTCGAAAATATAGGGGAAAGTCTGTATTTTGTCGCACTGCGAGAGACGGCTGTCACAACAACCGGTAAAAATTCGGAGGAGATTTGCCGCGCGTGTCGAAACGGTCATGCGGGAAGCAAGCCCTATCGACCGGACAAGGGGAAATCATCAAGAATGCAGGACCTGAAGAGTCGCTTTGAAGCCGATGGCTTTGTGGTCGTCGAAAAGATGTTTACGGAGCCGGAGGTAGCGGAGATGAAAGCGGAAATCCGCCGTGTTCTCGACCGCGCGCGGGAGCAAGCCAGAGAGGCCGGGCAGTCTCCCGATTGGGTGGCGAGCGACGGCGTGTTCGTGGGGTTGGCCGCCAACAGCCCGTTCTTTCGCCGGCTGGCGCACGACCCGCGCTTGCTCGATCCGCTGGAAGCGATCCTCGGCCCAGATTTGGAGTTTTTGAGCGACAAGGTAGTTTTCAAGTCGGCAGGCGTGGACTACGGTTCCCCCTGGCATCAGGACTGGCCCTATTGGGAAGGCGCGCACAAGATCTCGATCTGGGTCGCCCTCAATCCGGCCACGCCGGAGAACGGCTGCCTCAAGATGCTGCCCGGCAGCCACAAGGAAGTCGCCGCCCATGACGGCGCCGCGCCCTCCGGCGAGGGTTTTGGCCATCGCCTGCGCTCCGACGCCGTGGATGAGAGCCAGGCCGCCATTCTGCCCGCCGCGCCCGGCGACGCCATCTACTTCCACGACCTCACCCTCCACGCTTCCTTCCCCAATACCACCGGTAAAGACCGCTGGGCTTTCATCACGACCTATCGCAACGCCGCCGAGCCGGACTTTCCCTACGATTGGGCCGTCGCCCGCGAGATCGTCCGCCGCTCCTCTCGGCCCTAAAGGGCCGACTTAAACCTGCGTTAACATTGATTCGGATCGGTTGAATCGGCTATACTGGATTCGTTTGCACTCCACTTCACGCCAGGACGACAGGGACGCCGTATTGATCGATCCGCAGATCTACCGCGAGATGGGCCTCAACGATGCCGAGTACGAGAAGATCGCCGGCATCCTGGGCCGAGAGCCGACCCCGACCGAGTTGGGCATGTTCGCGGTCATGTGGTCGGAACACTGCGGCTACAAGTACTCGCGGCCGATTCTGGCGCTGTTCAAGACCTACAAAGAGGCGCAGGAAAAAGGCGCGCTGGAGAACGCGGGCGTGGTCCCGCTGGACGAGACGCTCGGCGTGGTCTTCAAGATGGAGTCGCACAACCATCCCTCCGCCGTCGAGCCGTTTCAGGGCGCGGCGACCGGCGTGGGCGGCATCCTCCGCGACATCTTTACGATGGGCGCGCGGCCCATCGCCGTGCTGGATTCCCTGCGCTTTGGCCCCCTGGAAGAGCCGCGCAATCGCTATCTGTTCGAGCACGTCGTGGCAGGCATCGGCCACTACGGAAACTGCTGTGGCATCCCCACGGTGGCCGGCGAGGTCGTCTTCCATCCCTGCTATAGCGGCAACCCGCTGGTCAACGCGATGGCCGTCGGCGTGGTCGAGCGGGCGAAGCTGGCCCGCGCCACCGCGCAGGGCGTCGGCAACCCGGTCGTCTACGTCGGCAGCGCCACGGGCCGCGACGGCATCCACGGCGCCACTTTCGCCAGCGTGGAATTGGGTCCCGACAGCGAGAGCAAGCGCCCCAACGTGCAGATGGGCGATCCGTTCCTGGAAAAGCTGCTCATCGAAGCGACGCTGGAAGCCCTGGCGACCGGCGACGTGGTCGGCATCCAGGACATGGGCGCGGCGGGGCTGACCTGCTCCACCTGCGAGACCGCCGCCAAAGCCGGCAACGGCATGGAGATCGAGGTCCGCCAGGTGCCTCTGCGCGAGGCGGACATGAGCCCCTACGAAATCATGCTCTCCGAGTCGCAGGAGCGGATGCTCTGCATCGTGCGGCGCGGCACGGAAGAGCGGATCCGCAATATCTTCCGCAAGTGGGGCCTCAACGCGGCCATCATCGGGCACGTGACCGACGACGGTCTGATCCGCGTGAGGGACCGTGGCGAGGTGGTCGCTGAGGTGCCTGCGAAGGCGCTCACCGATCAGTGCCCGACCTATCATCTGGAGACCCGCGAGCCGGACTATATTCCCCGCGTGCAGGGCTACGATCTCTCCGGTCTGCCGGAACCAGCCGCAGGCGCGGAAGCCCGGAATGGCGCTAGAGAAACGCCCACGTATGAAGACGTGCTGCTGCGCCTGCTCGATTCGCCCACCATCGCCAGCAAAACGTGGGTCACCGAGCAGTACGACAGCATGGTACAGACGCAGACCGTCGCGCTTCCCGGCGCGGATGCCGCTGTCCTGCGGATTCGCGGCACCGGCAAAGGCATCGCCGTCAAGATCGACGGGAACGGCCGCTACTGCTACCTCGATCCCTTCGTGGGTGGGCAGATCGCCGTGGTGGAAGCCGCTCGCAACGTCGCCTGCGTCGGCGCGCGCCCGGTCGCCGTCACCGACTGCCTTAATTTCGCCAATCCGGAAAAGCCGACCGCCTTCTGGCAGTTCCGCCGCGCCGTCGAGGGGATCGCGCAGGCGACGGAGGCATTCGGCACGCCGGTCGTCTCCGGCAATGTCTCCTTCTACAACGAGACGCCGGAAGGCGCCATCTTCCCCACCCCGACCATCGGGATGCTGGGTATCCTCGACGACGTGAATCGCCGCTGTCAGGCCGCTTTCCGCGCCGACGGCGAAGGCGATTCCCTCCTTCTGCTCACTGCCTACGACGATCCGACGGGCGGGCTGGGCGGCAGCGAATATCTGAGCGTGATCCACGGCATCGAGGCCGGCACGCCGCCTCGAATCGATCTGGACGCCGAGAAGCGGCTGCAGGCGCTGCTCCTCGAAAGCATCGGCGAGGGTATGTTCGCCTCCTGCCACGACGTTTCCGACGGCGGCCTGGCCGTCTGCCTGGCCGAGAGCGCGATCCTGAGCGGGCAAGGCGCCGCCATCCTGCTCGACCCGAACGAGCTGCCCTCCGTCCTGCCGCTCTCTTCCGTTCTGTTCGGAGAGGCGCAGGGCCGCGTGGCCGTCACCGTCCGGACCGAGAAACAGATCAAGCGGCTGACGGAGCGGGCCGGAAAGATGGGCATCCGCGCTGCCTGGATCGGCACGGTCGGCGGGGACCGTCTGCGGATCGCTCAGGGACCGGACACCCTTCTCGACTTGCCCGTCTCGCTGCTGGCCGAGGTCTATCGCAGCGCCATCCCGCGCCGCATGGAAACTGCGCCCGCAGAAACTTTCGTTCCCGCAATCCCGTAGAGGGAAACGCCATTAGAAGGCGTTAGCCGTTTGGCCCTGGGCGTTGGGAAAAACTCATTTCCCAACGCCTAACGCCACCCGCGAAGCGGGTAAACGCCCAACGCCCACTTCTGCTCCGACAGCGTTGCCGGATACCGACTGACGCGGCACGACCCGCACGACTCATCATCCTTTACCAGGCTCCCGTTCGATCGCGACCCGGTCGCGAAGCCCATCCCAGACTTCGGTTTTTGGGATCACGCGCGAAGGAGCAGACGGATCATGCACGCAAACCATTTCCCGGACAACCTGGACACCGAGCCGCTCGGCCTGCCTGCGGAGGAAGGCCCGAAAGAAGAGTGCGGCGTCTTCGGCCTCTTCGCCCCCGGCGAGGAGGTGGCGCGTATCACCTTCTTTGGCCTGTTCGCGCTGCAGCATCGCGGGCAGGAGAGCGCGGGTATCGCCGTCTCGGACGGCCGGCGCATCCGTGTCCACAAGGACATGGGGCTGGTCACCCAGGTCTTCGACGAGGACGTCATCCAATCCCTGGAGGGTATCAGCGCCATCGGCCACACGCGCTATTCCACGACCGGCTCCAGCGTGCTGTGCAACGCGCAGCCGATCGCAGGCGCGTCGCGCGTCGGCGACATCGCGGTAGCGCACAACGGCAATCTGGTCAACACGCATCCACTGCGGTGCGAGCTGGAAGCCGAAGGCTGTACGTTCGAGACGACCAACGACAGCGAGGTGATCGCCAAGCTGCTGACGACGACCCACACCGGCTGTATCGAGGAGACGGTCCGGCAGACGATGCAGCGTCTGGAGGGCGCCTATTCCCTGGTGATTCTCACGCCGGACAAGCTGATCGGCGTGCGCGACCCCTACGGCATCCGCCCGCTCTGTCTGGGCCGGATCAACGGCAGCCACTATGTCCTCGCCTCGGAGTCCTGCGCGCTGGTTCCGGTCGGGGCGCAGTATATCCGCGAGGTCGAGCCTGGCGAAGTGATCGTCATCGACCGCGACGGCCAGCACGAGTTCCAGGCTGTCCCCACGCGCCGGCACGCGACCTGCCTGTTCGAGTTCATCTATTTCGCCCGCCCGGATTCCATGCTCTACAACCGCTCGCTGCACCAGGCCCGCCGCCGGATGGGGCACGAGCTGGCGCGCGAGCATCCCGTCCCGAACGCGCATGTAGTCATCCCGGTCCCCGATACCAGCATCCCCGCCGCGATCGGGTACGCGGAAGCGTCTCGCATCCCCTACGGCGAAGGGGTCATCAAGAACCGCTATATCCAGCGCACGTTCATCCAGCCCAGCCAGCGGATGCGCGATATGGGCGCGCGCATGAAGTACACGCCGCTCAAGGACACGCTGGCCGGCAAAAAAGTCGTCATGGTGGACGATTCGATCGTGCGCGGCACGACGACCGGCAAGCTGGTGCGGATGCTGTTCGAGGCCGGGGCGGAAGAGGTGCACGTGCGCATCACCGCGCCGCCGGTGCGCCATCCCTGCTACTACGGCATCGACATGGCGAACCAGGAAGAGCTGGTGGCCGCGCGCCTTTCGGTCGAGGAGATCCGCCAGCTCATCGGGGCGACCTCACTGGGCTATCTGTCCTTAGAGGGGGTCGTGCGCGCCGTCGGGATGCACAAAGACAACTTCTGCCGCGCCTGCTTCGACGGCAAATACCCGATCACCGTGCCGCAGGACGTGCGCGTGAGCAAGCTGATGCTGGAACGCTTTCGCAACGTTGCGGAGCCGGAGCATCGCGAAGGCGGCCCGGACGACGGCTCCCCGGACGCGCACTGAAACCTGAAGCCGGCAGTGGCGTCTGATAGGTAGGGAGGAGGACACATCATGCCCCAGGTGAAACTGCCGCCAAAGCGCGAAGTGGTCAAGACAGCCCTCATTGCCTCGACGCTGGCGGGTGGCGTCCTTGCAGCGCGCCTGCTGACCGGACGCAAAGACAACCCGGCCCAGCGCTTTACCGAAGCGTTGTTCGCCACCGAACGGCTGCGGGAGGCGACACAGCAGATGGCGGAGACACCCGAGCGCATGCTGGCCGCCTGTGCCGCCTATCTGTTGGACGTGGCCTATCATTCGTCGGAAGGACTGCGCGCCCGCGGCGGCGCGGAGGACGCCATCGGCAAGAGCCGCACGCGCGTCCATCCTTATACCCACGTGGCGGCTACCGTGCTGACCGAGGCGCTCGCGCCGGAGCATGTGCTCACCTACGCCGTCACGATCCCGGAAGTCGGCGAGGTACGCGGCACGCGCCGTGTTGGCGGCCTGCATATCTCCGGCCACGCGCCCGCCCGGCCCCTGCAGGATACCGCACAGGTCACCCTGGAAGAAGGCTATACCGCGCAGTTGGAATCGGAGCTGGAGATCGGAGAGTATCTGGTGACCGGACGGACTCGGCTGTTCGGCCAGATGACCCTGCGGGACAACCGCGACAACGTAGGCCGGCTGCACATCGGCTATGATGGCACCGTCTCTGGCACGATCACACGCAATGCGCGCGTGATCGGCCGCTTCGAGGGACGCGTTGCAGACGGCTTGCAGTTCAAGCAGTATCAGATCGAGAGTCGCTAGTTGCTAGTAAGGGCGCCAGGGCACAGCAAGCAGCGCCCCTACGCTGCGCCCTTTCTCTCCCTCTTCTTCGTAAGGAGAGGGGTGCTCGAACCTTCTCGAAGGTTCGATCGTTACCCGGCACCGATGGCGATTGGATGGGATAAGGTTTTTCTAGAAACTAGCAACTGCTCTCAGGGTGGCGACCATGTCGGATGAACGCACAACCTATCGAGACGCCGGCGTCGACATCGATGCCGCCAATGAGGCGGTGCAGCGGATGCGCGAGCATGTCCGCAGCACCTTCACGCCCGGCGTGCTGACCGACGTGGGCAGCTTCGGGGGCATGTTCTCGCTGTCAAAGCTATCCGGCTACCGGGAACCCGTCCTCGTGTCCAGCATCGACGGCGTCGGAACCAAGGTGATGGTCGCTGCGCAGATGGGCAAGCACGATACTATCGGCAGCGACCTGGTCAACCACTGCATCAACGACATTTTAGTGCAGGGCGCACGCCCCCTCTTCTTTCTCGACTACTTTGCCACCGGCAAGCTCCAACCGTCCGTTGCGGCTTCGGTCGTTCAGGGTATCTCGGACGCCTGCTGCGCGGCGGGGTGCGCGCTGATCGGCGGCGAGACCGCCGAAATGCCTGGCCTCTACCCGGACGGCCATTACGATCTGGCGGGCACCATCGTCGGCATCGTGGACCGGCATAAGATCGTGGATGGCTCGCGGGTCCGGCCGGGAGATACGGTCGTCGGGCTGGCTTCCAGCGGTCTGCACACCAACGGCTACTCCCTGGCGCGGCGCGTGCTTCTGGAGGGCGAAAACGCGCTCTCCCTGTACGAGCATATCCCGTCGCTCGGCCGCACGCTGGGCGAAGAGCTCCTGGCGCCGCATCGCTGCTACGCTCCGTCCGTGCTGCCGCTGCTGAGCGAGTTCGATATCCACGGCATGGCCCATCTCACGGGCGGCGGCTTCTACGAGAACATTCCTCGCGTCCTGCCCTCCAACTGCAGCGTGACCGTCGAGCGGCGCACCTGGCCGATACCACCGATCTTTACCCTCATCATGGAGCGCGGCAACGTGCCCGTGCCGGAGATGTATCGCACCTTCAACATGGGCATCGGCTTCATCATGATCCTCCCGCCGGATCAGGCGCCCTTGCTGGCCCACCGCCTCAACGCCATCGGGGAATCGGCCTATATCATCGGCGATGTCCACCGGGGCGTTCACGAAGTGGATATTGTTTAAAACGTTATTCTTCGCTCAACAAGGCGCGTAATCCGCGCCCGACCTCTTCGATCGGATGATGGCGGTCCTGCTCCTCCAGCCTGCGGAAGACGGGACGGCCTGCGTGATCCTCCGCCATCCACTCCTTCGCAAACTCCCCGCTCTGAATCTCGCCCAGTATCTCTCGTAAGGTCTGCCGGACGTGCGCGTCGATGATGCGGGGGCCGCGTGTCAGGTCACCATATTCGGCGGTGTCCGAGATCAGGTCCCGCATCCCGGCAAGGCCCTCCGTATGCACCAGGTCCGCGATCAATTTGACCTCATGCAGGCACTCGAAGTAGGCGACCTCCGGCTGATAGCCGGCTTCTACCAGCGTCTCGAACGCCGCCTTGATGAGCGCGGTCATCCCGCCGCAGAGCACCGCCTGCTCCCCGAAGAGATCGGTCTCCGTCTCCTCGGCAAAGGTCGTCTCCAGAAGGACCGTGGCACCGAGCGCCTGCGCGTACCCAGTCGCGATCGCTTTCGCCGCGCCGGTGACGTCCTGGGCGACGGCGAGCAGGCACGCCAGTCCCCGCTTCTCCTCATAGAGACGCCGGACCTGCGGCCCGATGGCTTTGGGAGCTGCCAGGAATACGTCCACGTCCGCGGCGGGCACGATCTGGCGATAGTGGATGTTGAAGCCGTGCGCAAAGCCGAGCGCCTTGCCGGGTGAAAGATACGGAGCGATGCTCTCCTGATAGAGCGCCGGCTGCGTTTCATCGTTGACCATCATCATGAGAATATCGGCCTGCCGGACGGCCTCCGGCACCGTTCGGACCGTCTGTCCGTCGCCCTCGGCAGTTTCCCAGGAACGGCCCGGACGGGCGCCCACCAGAACTTCCACGCCGGAGTCGCGCAGGTTGAGCGCCTGGGCGCGGCCCTGGCTGCCGTAGCCGAGCATCGCGACCTTCTTGCCTTGCAGGTTCATGGAATCACTTTCTATGGTCCGGCAGATCGATCCGGGTTGGTGGGGACGTTCGTCTCAGAGGAGGTGTCGGCATTGGGTGACAGGGCAAACCGGCTGCGCGCGAAGCGAATGCCCACGCCGAGGCCCGCGCCGATAAGAAGGAAGAGCGCCAGGTTGACGACCAGGTTGCGGACGGTGTCCAGGCCGTTGCGGTCGGTCAGCGCATTATAGAGATGCCAGAGCAGCCAGTTGAGCGGGCCGATCAGCCCGACGCCCAGTCCCAGCAGTGCGCCACGCCCCGTCTGCCGCCGTCGCGCGCCGGCCAGGGCGCCGATCGACAGGCCAACCAGCGGCACGACCATGGCGAGCAGCGCAAACAGCGTCTCTACCTGGGCGACCGTAACGATTTCATGCAGGTCGTTCATGGCTACAGATCGAACGGTGGGCCGCCATCCTCGTCGCCCTCTTCGTCAAAACTCTCTTCCTCGTCCGTATCGCCCAGATAGGTATCCTCTTCCGGAGAGAACGGGGCGTCGGCCGCCGCAAAGAGATTGCCGCCGCCGGGACCGGGCCAATCGAGCACCGGCAGCGCCGCCAGGATGTCCGGGTCGCAGCCCTGCGCCTCGGCATACCCCAGACAGATGGCGTAGTCCAGGTGAAGCAGGTCGCGCGGCGTCAGCGGGCAGGCATGCAGTTGATCGACGAAACTGGGCGGAAGATCCTTGCCGCTGTGGTTGGCGCGCGCATACTGCACCAGCAGCGGAATGGCGCGCTGGAAATAGGCATGGGAAAGGGCGGGCCGCAGCACCTGCCGGAAATAGAAGCCGCTCTGCACCAGGCAGTGATAGCCCCGCTGGTAGTAGCCCCACAAGGTATTGGGCTCGAGATTTTCTATCGAGAAGGACATAGCGAAACAACAGGCGCGAAAGCCAGCTCACGCGACGAAAGAGACAGTTTATCGCGCATCGGAAGGATGCGTGCCTATTTTACCGCAAAAGCAGGGAAAAGGGAAAAGATAGAAGGGAAAAGAGCACAGCGAAACTTTTTCTAATGTCCTTTTCCGGTCTGTAAGAGGCGGGCGTAGTAAGGAAAGCAGTCAGAGCACAAAGAGCGCAGGCTGAGTCCGTAGGCCGTGGTGCCGGGGCGCCTGCGCTCTTTATTTTGAGTTATAGATACAGGAGAGGCGCGCTCTTCCGGTGAACAGTAGCGGCATGTCCTGGCGTGCTCTTCTCATCGCTATCGTCGGGATCGCGGCCATCTGCTGGGTCGTCTCGGCGGCAGAGTTGACCTATCTGCAGTCTGGCTTCCTGCAGTTGCCCCCGGCCGCCTTGGTCATGCTGGCGCTGCTGATCGGCTTCCGGCGCATCGCGGGCCGCCACCGCCTGACTTCTATCGAGATCGCCACGCTCTACGGCATGTTTCTGATCGCCGCGCTGGTGGCCTCGCGCGGGCTGATGGAGAAGCTGATCCCGGCGCTGATCGCCCCGCGCTACTTCGCCCAACCGCCCAACACCTGGGCCGAGGACTACTTCCCGCACCTGCCCGCCTGGGCCGTCCCCTTCGATCCGCATGGTCCTGCCTCGCAGCTCGTCGCCAGAGGCTTCTATGAGGGGCTGCACGCCGGTCAGCCGATTCCGTGGGACCGCTGGATCGTCCCGCTGGCCGCGTGGGCGATCCTCATCGGGTTTGTGTTCGGCGCCTTCCTCTGCCTGGCCGCGCTCCTGCGGCGGCCCTGGGTGGAACACGAGCGGCTGGCCTTCCCGCTCACGCACCTGCCGCTGGAGATGATGCGGGAAGACAGCGGCGCCACGTTCTGGCGGCAGCCGCTCATGTGGGCGGGCTTTACCGTGCCGGCCCTGGTCTATTCGCTCAACTCGCTGCAGGCCTGGTTCCCTACCCTGCCCTCGTTTCCGATGCGGTCGCCTTCCCTGGATACGCTCTTCACCACGCCGCCCTGGAACGCGGCCTTCGGCATCCAGGCCTTTTTCTCCTTCGCCGAAGTCGGCCTGCTCTACTTCGTGCCGCTGGACCTGCTCTTTTCCCTCTGGTTCTTCTACCTGCTGGCGCACGTGCAAGAGGGATTCCTGGCCTCTTATGGTTACCAGGCGCAGGACATGCCGCTTTTTCCCTGCCGCACCTTCATAGGCTATCAGGTGGCGGGCTGCTACATCGTGCTGGCGATCGGCCTGCTGCGCGCCGCCGCGCCCGCCTGGCGGCGCGCCCTGCGCCGGACGTTTCCCGGCCCGGAAAGCGCCCGCGAGCCGCTTCCACCTCGCATGGCGCTGGCGGGCCTGCTTATCTGCCTGGCCGGCATGACGCTCTGGACGCACGCGCTCGGCCTCTCCCTCGGGTGGGCGCTCGCGCAGTGGGTCCTCTATCTGCTCGTAGTCTGCCTGGTGCTGGAAAGGAGTGTGGCGGAGGGCGGCATGCTGATGACCGAGGTCTCATTCCGCCCGGTAGACCTTTATGCGCTCGTCGGTCCGCCGCACGCATTAGGACAGGGCAACCTTACCGGCATGGCGATGCTCGATGCGGTCTGGTACCGGGACCAGCGCGGCATGGTCTTCTCCGGCCTACTGGACGCGTTGAAGATCGGGAGCGCCAAAGGCGTGCCGCTGCGCCGGCTGTTCGGCTATCTCTGCCTGTCCCTCGGCCTGGCGACCGTCTGCTCGGCGGTCGCCCAGATCTGGCTGTCCTATCATGTCGGCGCGCTGCGCTTCTACGACTACCTGGAGCAAGGCAATCCGGTTTGGGGCTTTGGATATTACACTCAGCACCTGCATGGCTCCGTCTCGTACCATTGGGACGCGCCCGTTTTCTTTACCCTGGGCGCGGTCGTGACCGTCGTCTTGATCCAGTTGCGCGCCGCCTTCGTGGGCTGGCCGCTCTTGCCGCTGGGCTACGCTCTCTCCGGCTCCTGGACTATGCTGCTCATGTGGTTCCCCTGCCTGTTTACCTGGCTGGTCAAAGGGGCGATCCTGCGCTACGGCGGCCGGCGTCTTTACGAGCGATTCCGCCCGTTCTTTTTAGGACTGATCCTCGGCGAGTTCTCGATGGTCGTCTTCTGGACCCTCGCTTCCGCCATCGCCGGCGTCTCCGCCCCCAGCTTTCCCTGGCCGTGAAAAGTGGAGGGGGTGAAAAACCAAATTCCCCCTCTCCTTTTGAAGGAGAGGGGGAATGGGGAGCGCGTCGGCGATTGGGGGTCGCCGAGCCGTCCCGAAGGTTCAAGCGACGATGGCGATGGGATGGGGGTGAGGTTTTCTCACCCAAGGAGCGAAGCGACGTTCACCCGCTCCGAAGGAGCGATCACCCCCTCAGTAGTGATTGGCGCCCTGCAGAGGAAGCGGAATGATCCAGACGTTGCGGAAGGCCATTCTATCGCCATGATCCTGCAGCAAGATGGGACCCGGCTTATCGAAATCCTCGTCGATCTGGAGGCCGGTCGGTCCGGTGATCTCCTGGTTGTTCTGAACGGGAATGCCGTTCTGGAACACGGTCACGCGGGCGTTGGCGGTCTTATTTCCACTGGCATCGAAGCGAGGCGCGCGGAAAGTGATGTCGTAGGTCTGCCATTCCCGCGGCGGCTTGCAGGCGTTGAACAGCGGGGCCGCCTGGTCGTAGACAGCGCCGCAGTCGCCTGTGCCCGGATCGGCGATACCGTAGGAGTCTAAAATTTGAATCTCGTAGCGGGCCTGCAGACCGACGCCGCTGTTGCCGCGCGCCTGACCATGTTCATTGGGCATATAGGGAACCCGGAACTCGACGTGCAGTTGGAAGTCGGTGAACTTCTCTTTCGTCACGATGTCCCCACCCCCCGATACCATCGCGCCGTTCTCGATCTTCCAGGCCGCCGGCTCGTCACTGCCGCGCTTGAGCCAGTTCTGCTTTAGCTCCGCTTCCTGGCCCGAAAACAGCACGATCTTGTGGGGCTCGCGCTCCGGAGCGACCGCCGCGCCCGCTACTCCGTGCCGGCTTCCATGCAGAAAGAGGACGATCCCAAACGCAGCCAGGCCGATCAATAGAAGGCTGCCGGCTGCCGGCAATATCCTGTGGACGAAGGGTCGATGGCCGGTCAGAGCCGCCTGATGAGGATCCATTTTCTCACTCCCGAAAGTTTTTGGGCGCACCACGCCCCTTGCGTGTTCGCTGAAATCCTCGTGAAATCCTTCAAGAACAGAGCATGGGTAGGGGGTGAGGGCCTATACCGGGTATACTGGAGCCGGAAAAACACGTGCAGGGAGACCCAGGACGCATGAGCATCCTCATCGATGAAACCACTCGCGTGATCGTGCAGGGAATTACCGGGCGCGACGGCGGCTTCCATACCCAACAGATGATCGAATACGGCGCCCAGGTCGTGGGCGGAGTCACGCCGGGCAAAGGCGGCCAGGTCGCGCAGGGTGTACCCGTCTTCAACACCATGCAGGAAGCGGTCCGGGAGACCGGCGCCAACGCCTCGGTCATCTTCGTGCCGGCGCGCCTGAACGCCGCCGACGCCATCCTGGAGGCGGCCGACACTGGCATTGCGCTGGTGGTCTGTATCAGTGAAGGGATCCCGACTCAGGACATGATCCGGGTGAACGCCATCCTCAAGGCAAGGGGGCACACGCGGCTTATCGGTCCCAACTGCCCCGGCCTGATCTCTCCCGGCAAGTGCAAGATCGGCATCATTCCCAGCAGTATCTTCACGCCCGGCCCCGTCGGCCTGGTCTCGCGCAGCGGCACGCTGACCTACGAGATCGCCGATGAATTGACCCGCGCCGGGCTGGGCCAGTCTTCGGGCGTGGGCATCGGCGGCGATCCGATGATCGGCAGCACGTTCGTGGACATTCTTCCCCTCTTCGAGGCCGATCCGCAGACACTGGCCGTCGTGCTCGTGGGCGAGATCGGCGGCAGCGACGAGGAGGCCGCCGCCGAAATCATCAAGACGATGAAGAAGCCGGTCGTCGGCTTCATCTCTGGACGCACCGCGCCGCCCGGCAAGCGCATGGGCCATGCCGGAGCGATCATCTCCGGCACGAGCGGCACGCCGCAGGCCAAAGTGGCGGCTCTGGAAGCCGCAGGCGTCCCTGTCGCCGATACGACCCACGATATCCCCGCGCTCGTCCACCAGGCGCTGGCCTGATCCCCAGATCCTCTCGAAATGGAACGGCGCCGGGCGTCAGGGAATTTTCGATAGCCGCTTCAGCGCCGGCCATTGGGACTCCGGTATGCGCCTGGCATGGCCGTCCATAAAGGCGACGCCGCGCGTGTTGTCGGGCGCCGGACTGTCCTCGTAAAAGACCACCATCGCCGCCGGGTCCGAAATGTCCTTCAGCTTATGGCTGGAGAGGATTCGGTTGACCTGATACGGCTGATGCGTGATGGGATTGATAAAGAGAGTCTCACTCTTGGCGTAGGGCCTGAGCCGTTGCTTCACCGAGTTGGGGTCTTTCATTGGTGGCAAAACCTCGTCGTAGTCCTGCACGTACATCAGCAGCGCAAGGTCGATCTGTTTGAGATTGCTCAGCGAGGTTGCCGTCGCACTGTCTTCGGCAGCAGTCGTGCTCGCGCCGATCTCTTCATTCATATCGAAAGGCCGAATATCGGTGAGACTGCCGATGCTGCGCTGGTTGAGGAGCGAGAGCGTCAGCGTGGTATCCGGCGTCAGCTTCTCCGGAGCCGGTGGCGCGGAAGAGTGCATCAGCACGGAGAAGTCGAGTTTGCGGGCCTTCGGGCTATAGGCGATGATGTAGGTCTCGCTGCCGATCGTCACCGTATCACCGCGCGTGTAGTAGACTCCGCCTCCCATTCCCATCTCGGAGACCATGGAGGTCAGCATCGCCATGTATCCCCCCATGCCGATCTCGGATGCTCCCGTCACATTCATCCGCCGCCAATCTCCATTCAGGTCCTTGAGCTTCATGGTTAGCGGCGGCTCCGTGCCCGAAAGCAGTTGCTTGAACGTCATGGGCTGCTGGACCTGGCCTTCGGTGTCCTGCCCATAGGCCGGCAAAGCGACCGCCAGCAATATCAGGAAAAACGCTATCCGTCGCATCGTCTTCTTCCCTCCTCAGATGGTGTGCCGCTCTTCCTTTTTGGAAGCGGCCTGGGATATGTTACCTGCATTGGATCACGGCTGAAAACGATTTTCGGCATCTGGAGATATTTGAGGATCTGTTGGCAACTCTTCCTTCTTTTCAAGCAATCGAGTACAATAAGCGCATCACGCCCGGAGAAACGGTTATGCTGCTCCGCTTTACCCGAGGAAAAAACGATAAGCCCGATACTCTGACCTGCGTGCGGGAGGACGGCTCCTCCACCTGGGAGCCGAGCAAAGTCGGCATCCCGCACGATCTCCTTCACTACGCAGTAGAGACGACACTGGGCTATCGCAACGCCTTCTATGGCCTTGTGGCCGGGGGACGGGACATCGCCTCGTTCGGCACGAAGAACGGCGTGAAAGACGTCTACTCAGACGAGGAGCTATGGGCGGAAAGCATCGTCGGCATGCTGCAATGGCCCGCGATGGGCGGATCGCGCTTGAGCGAAGCCGAGAGTCTTGCCCTCATCGAGAACCACTTCGAGGAGCATGGCCAGCCTGTCCCTCCTTTAACGGTGGAGCAGTTAGTACAGATTCGCATGAAAGCGCGCGAGCTGCTTCGCCAGTGGGGAGAATTGGAGGAAGGCGAAGTCCTGGAGCTTCGTTTTTGACGCGCGTGGACAGTACGTGTTTCGCGCTTAAAATCTACCTGGGATAGTCCCGCCAGAGCCAGCGAAGCGCGTTCGGCAGCAGAGAGATTCCATGCGCGGGACTGTGGCCGCCATACCCGAAGATGAATTTGTAGTCGTATTTGGAGTAAGCCAGCGCCTTCGCCATGCCCTCGTTTGCCAGAGGCCAGTTTCCGAACTCGTTGTCGAGATCGGTCCGACCGTCCTGCAAAAAGACCCGGATCGGCTTGCGCGGGGTCCTGCGAATCAGCGCCTCATAGTTGTGGCCGCCTGCGATCTGCGTGGGACCGCCGGCAAGGTCGGTGAAGGAGCCGATCCAGGAGAGCACTTTGCTGAATGCGTCCGGGCGCTGCCAGGCGACTGTGAAGGAGCAGATTCCGCCGCTGCTCAACCCGGCGATGGCGCGCGAGGCGGCATCGTGCTTAAGATGCGCCTGCTTTTCTACCTCCGGCAGGATCTCCTCCAGCAGGAAGCGCGCGTACTGGTCGGAGAGCGTATCGTATTCGAAGCTGCGCTCGCCGCGCTCGTGGTCCGTTGCGCCGGGCAGGAGCGTTCCCGGTTGAATAAAGATGCCGACGGTCACCGGCATCTCCCCTCTGGCGATCAGGTTATCGAAGACGGTAGGAACGACGTCTTTATAGGCCGCGCCATCCTGAAAGACCATGACGCAGGCGGGTTTGTCCGGCGTGTACTGCGCGGGGACGTAGACCCACCAGTCCCGCTCGGTGTCGGCAAAGATCCGGCTTCTCCACTTCGGCTGCTGGGTGAGCGTTCCTTTCGGAACGCTGGGATCGGGTGACAGCTCGGGAGGATGGGAATACGCTTCCATGCGCCCATTGCCGAGGGCACGGTCGCCGATCTGATATTTCCATTCGAGCTGGATCCCGGTCGGAAAACCCGGCTCGCCGCCCTGAGTATGGAAGACGGCAGCATAGAGGCTCTTATCCAGTTTGGTCATCGGCAGGAGCCTATCCTCAGCGCCAATACGAGCCGTGACGGTAGGCACGCCTTGCGGCGAGTCGATGGCGAAGACGACGCTGTCCTCTTCGTAGCGCGGCTTCATGCCCTGCCGAAGGTCATCCCCGACGGCCAGCACGCGGACCATCTCCGCCGCTTTGCGTGCCGAGCTACCGGCTCTGCCGTAGATCACGGCGTCTATTGCCTCCGAGACCGCTTTCGGAGAAGGAGATGTCTGTGCTATGGTGAGCATGGCCATGGCGACGACGATCAGGTTTTCGAAGAATGCGACCGACAAGAGACTATCCTCCTTACCGGGGGATTGAAAAACCTGGCTGTGCCGGGTGTTCTCAACCCCTGGCAACGTTTCTTTCAAGGCCCGGCTCTCTGGAAACGGTTGGCAGATTTAGGAATCGTGATGGGCGGCGGGGAGACGTAGAGCGGAACGAGGGCGATGGGATCGTCTGGCGGAGCGCCGGATGCCAGACGGTCTACGGCCAGGCGGGCGATGATGGAGGCGCGCGGAAATTCGGCGCGGCCTATAGTAACATGCACGGCGTCCGGCAAAGCCTGGCGCAAATCCGCCGCGTAGCGCGCGGCGGCCGGACCGCAGCACAGGATGTTCTCTCCAGGCAAGCCCATCAGCAGCGCGGCCAGATCGGAAATAGAAAGCGCGCCCACTTCCGCCAGCGGCTCCGGGACCTCCGATTCCACGCGAAACGGGCGGGTATAGACGACGCCCGCGCGGCAGGGCGCCATCGGAACGACGATCGATTTATGAACCCCCGCATACTCCGCCGCCAGCGCCTCCAGGCCCCCTACCCCGACGATCGGCTTTTCCTGCACGGCTGCGAACGTCTT
Source organism: Chthonomonadaceae bacterium (assembly GCA_035653075.1). GTDB lineage: Bacteria > Armatimonadota > Chthonomonadetes > Chthonomonadales > Chthonomonadaceae > DASRCN01. The sequence continues at coordinate 49,770 of DASRCN010000046.1, forward strand.
GGCGGTCATCACGCCGATGCGCGTGCCGGTGAACGAGCCCGGCCCGATCCCGACGGCATACAGAGCGATCTCCGGCAGAGAGACGCCGGCCTCCCGCAGGGCCGCATTGACGATGTCCATCAGCCGCTCGGAAAGATGCATCTCGTGCTGGAACGCGTGCTCGATCAAAAACTGCCGGCCGCGCGTCACGGCGACGCTGCATACGTCGCCGGAAGTCTCTAGGCTGAGGACTACCCCCTCTTCCAGGCCAGCCATCACCTGGCTCCCTTCGCGGCCCGCGTCATAGGCTTTACTTCCGGCAGCGCAGCCAGTTCTTCCAGCAGCACGACGTAAGCGGAGCCGGCGGCCTCGGCGGTGAGACGGCGCGGCGCGTCCTCTTCCCCATCTCGATCGTCCGTCTCCCCGGCGAACTCAGGATTTTTCTCTTCCCTCTTTCCTCCTCCCTCTTCCGTTTCCTCGATCTCCAGGGTGAGCGTCAGGCGCTCGGCAGGAAGCAGCGGCTCGACGCGGTCGGCCCATTCGACGACGACCACACCCTCACGCTCCAGATACTCGTCGAAGCCCAGATCGGCCATCTCCTCCGGACGCTCCAGCCGGTAGGCGTCGAAATGGAACAGGGGAATACGGCCCGCGTACTCGTGGACGAGTGTAAAGGTCGGGCTGGTGACCGGCGCCGTGACGCCCATACCACGCGCGATCGCCTGCGTCAGCGTGGTCTTTCCCGCCCCCAGATCGCCGATCAGCGCCACGACCTGACCGCCCTGCAGCCGCGCGCCCAGCGCCTCACCCCACCGCCGCGTCTCCGCGCGGTCTCGAAGCAGAAACGTCTCCTGGCGCGTCCCCCCGCCGGCTTTGCTTGCCCCCACGCCCTTATTTCGCCTTTTTGGGGACCGGCGTGAGCCGTAGATAGTCCAGATAGATCGCGGTCCCGTCCGGCAGGGTCAGCGTGAGCGTATGCGTCCCCGGCTTGAGATGCACGGAGGTGGTCTCCGTCTCCCACCGGCTGCTACTCGCGGCGGACGGGGCGCGCATCCAGGTCCCGCTCGCCTCGCCGGGAGACCCGGCGTCGATTTTCCAGGACAGCGTCGTCGGGCTGTTGGGAAGCAGCAACTGCGAGAGCTGCAGCGTATAGTCGTCTTCCGCCGTGGCCGGGAAAGCGCAGGACGACTGATCGCCCGACACCGCCATCACCTGGCCGTTGCTCGCCTCCTCGACGAACAGGCTGTCGTCCAGAACCTGCGTCTTCCCACCCTTCCAGGTCAGGTTTTCCGCTTCGAGAACGTCTTGCAGCCGGTAGCGCGCGGGAGTCAATTGCGCCGGGTCGATAGGCGACCAGTCGTGCGTGGGCGTATCCTGGTACCAGTAGGCGACGCAGGCGTAGTCGGCGCCGGGATAGTCGTTCATGCCGCCGTGCTCGATGTCTACTTTGAGGTCCCGCTGGAACGGCACGCAGTCCTGAATCTGGTAGCGGTAGGCGGACACGCGCGAGCGGTCATCCGATTTCAGGATGCAGCCGTGATACGCCTCGTTGAAGGTCCCTTCGTCGAAATACCAGCCGCTCGTGAAGAAGTCCTCCGTGCCGGTCCCGTAGATGGAGGGAAAGGTCTCGCCGTCCACATAGATCTTTTCATTCCCCTCCAGGAAGCTGATGCCGCGGTCGCCCTGCATATCGAGATGCGTGCCCACGTAGTGGCCGCGTCCATGCGCCTGCAAAATGTGGAACGGCTCTCCGGCGACGGTGGTCTGGCGATGCCACTGCGCGTGGAAATATCCCACGTCGGCGGGTGGCTTGTCGAAACGGCGATAGGCGAGGCTCCAAGTAACCTGCGGCGCGTGGCCGCTGCCCAGGTTGACCAGTTCCAAACGGGCAGTGTGGGAAAACGGCATCGGCCAGAAGCAGACGTAACCGTTGTCGGTCATGGCGTCCGGAAGCGCCGTAAACCGCTGATCGCCGAAATCGGCGCCGAAGAACTCGCCCACCGGCGCCTCGATGGCGGGCTGGGTCGCCCCATCCCAATAGACCCGCAGCACGGTCTGGCGCAGGCTGAAACGCTCCGCCGGAAAAACCTGCATTTGCAATTGAAGGATCTCCGCCGGACCGCCCAGCGTTGCCAATTCCTGCGGCTGCCCCGGCGGGCAGACCACCGAGCCGCCGAGCCGTCCACTGACGAGCGTCGGGTCCTTGGGGTCCATTCCCATATGCTGCCACTGCGCGAGCACGGTATTCAGCGCCTTCGCGTCGTCCTTGCTCAACTGCCGCGTAAACGAATGGACGGGCGTGCCGTCGGGAAAAAGCTGATACTCGACCTGATAGTACATGTGTACCCAGGCATCCTGGCCGGTGACCTCGATGCGGCAGCCTTTGTGGAA